>JAXINV010000001.1:0-3703 GCA_034190465.1 Asbonarchaeum danakilense (SeqCode)
TGTCGTCCTGGTGGATCGTGACGTTGTCCCGCAGTCCGCGGTCGGTCAGTTTCCGGTCAGCGACTTCCAGCTGCTTCCTGCTGAGATCGGTCAAGGTCGCCTCGTAGCCGTGCTCTGCCAGCCAGGTGGTGTAACGGCCAGCGGCCCCGCCGGCGTCCAGGACATGTCCGCTCGACGGCAGCATGTCCTCCAGGTACGGGATCGTGTTCTCGTATTCGATACTGTGGACGAAACGTTCCTCCAGCCGCTTCCATTCGTCCTCGCCGGCCTCGTCGTAGTAGGTCTCAGGTTCCATCGGTGTTCCTCCGGTTTGGTCAGTCCCACAGCTCGTCGACGGTCTCCTTGACGGCGAAGTAGGCTGGATTGGTCGTCAGGATGACGGAGTCCAGGAAATCGAACAGCTGCTGGGCCTGTGGATGCATCGGGTCCTCGTTGACCTGCAGTGCGGTGGAAAGAGCCTCATGCAGGTCGTACAGCAGCATATCGTCGATCGTCGAGGCGTCAACCCGGTCCAGGTACCGCAGGGTGTAGTCCTTCACGAACCGGCAGAGCTCGTTGTGGGCGGGGCCGCTGTCGCTGTCCCGCGCCAGCTCATCCTCCGCGAAGTCCGGTGTCGGTACCTTGCCTCGTGCCTCGACCTCGTCCGCCAGGTCGACGCACCGTGCGCACAGCATCCGGTACAGGCCGTTGCAATCGATCTCGTAGCCTGTGTCCGCCTCCTGGATGATTCCCTGCTGTTCCATCGCTGTCAGCAGGTCCTCGTTGCCCTTCGGTTTGATCCCGCCTGTTCGGATGTCCCGGAGCAGGTGGTAGGCGCGTTCCCGCTGCATCAGATCGCTGGTCTCGTAATCCATAGCCATGTATGGCCGCGCCCCAGTTTTAGCCGTTGGGGTCCTGGAGAAGATTGAAACCGCTGCGGCGACAATCCCCCGGCATGGACCGCGACCAGGCCGCCGCACTGCTGGACCGTCTCGCGGACAGACATGGCCTCCAGCTGGCGCTGTCCGTCGGCTCGATGAAGCGGCAGGCGGGCAAGTGCTTCCCGGACCGAAACGAAATCCGGCTGTCCCGCCACCTGCTGGCCGACCATCCGGAGAGGGTCGAACCCGTCCTGCGGCACGAGATCGGGCACGCCCTCGCCCACAGCCGCCACGGCAGCGACATCCGTCCGCATGGCAGGGAGTGGCACGACGCGATGGCCGACCTGGGCGTGGATGAGCCGAAGCGGACGCACGAGCTCGTCCTCGTCGAGCCAGACTACCTGCTCACCTGCGAGAACGACAGCTGCGACGCCGAGATCCGGCGGTACCGGAAGTCGAAGGTCGTGGAAGAACCGGAGAAGTATCGGTGCGGGGAGTGCGGTGCACGGCTGCGGCGTGACTGCTAGGACGGCGACCAGACCGCTGAAACTTCTGTCTCACCGTCCGGTCCGTGGTCGATGACGTGCTTGACTCTCTCCGCCTCATCTGCGATGACCCGGTCTGCGCCCTGCTCGTACAGGAAGTCGCCGACCTCGCGGACGGTCCTGCCTGATTCGATGATATCATCCACGACCAGCAGCTCTGCACCGTCGAAATCGGCTCGTTCCTCCATGGAGTCCGTCATCAGCACCTCCTCGTCGTCGCACCGGAGGTGGGAGTACCGGACAACGATCTCGTCCGCGTCGAAGTATGAACCCGCCGCTGCGAGGAACGGCAGGCCGCTGGAATGCACGCCGACGACCTGGTCGAACTCGTCCTCCTCGTACGTCTCCGCCAGGTGGTCGTAGAACTCCTCGAACGTCTTCCCGGTCGCGCCCTTGTGGAAGCCGTGGTGGGGGAAGCCGGGCACGTGCATGTAGTGGTCGTCGATGGTCTCGTAGGCGTGCTGGGCCCAGGCCGTCAGATCGATCCGTGTCGGGCCGTCGTCTAGGCCGTGGAAGCGGCGGAACGCTGGCTCGGCGAAGTTTTCCAGGTACCGCAGGCCGTCGCTGTCGTCCACGATCTCGTGCTCGTAGGCCGCCTCCAGCTGCTGCTTCGCGGCGGCGTAGGCGGCGTCGGTGACCTCGGCCCAGTACTCGTCGGTGTGGCGCTCTGCGTCGATCCCGAAGTACTGCTCCGCCTCTTCCAGGTCCGTTGGGTAGTCCTTGTCCGGCTCGATGTCCGGTAGCTCGCTTTCGTCCTGCTCGGTCAGGCTGTCCTCGGTCCCGACCGGGTACCGGTCGCTGAGCCAACCCTGCACACGATCCAGCATAGTGGTTACTTACAGGTGACAAAATCTTATAATTGCTCTGGTCACCGGTCCCGGCCCTCGACCTTCCCCGGCTCGCCGGCATGACCCGCGGAGACGGAGACCTGCTTGTCGCCGATGTGGACCGTCGCCGTGACCTCGATCGCGTCCCCGGCACCGTCGACCGTCACGTCCACGCTGTCGACCTCTTCCAGCTCTTCCTGCTCCACGGTCAGCCGTTCAGACGCGTCGTACACCTGGAGTCCGAGCACGCCGTCGTCCCCGTCCAGGTCGACCGCCATCGTGCCGAGGTCGACGCTGCGGTCGTAGCCTTCGTAGGCTTCATCCTCCAGTGTCAGCACGTCCGCGGTCTCGTTGTAGGTGATGCGCATGTCCGTGGATGTGCCTCCTGTCGTTTTATAGCCCGGTCACGTGTAGTCCGCCGTGACGTTGGCGAGTGTGCGGCAGAAGTGGAGGAAGGTGGTGAACAGCACGATAGAGCCGATGGTCGGTGCCTCGGTGAGCAGGGTGAGCGGGCCGCTGCTGTAGTACCCGATGGTGGCGAGCCCCATGGTGACGGAGAACACGACCATCGCGGCCGGGAGGAGTTTGATGGCATCGATGATCTCGTCTCTGAGGAAGAATGCGGTGAGCGTGGTCTCGCTTGCAGCGATGTTGCTGCAGATCGTCTTGGTGTAGTGGATGGAGAGCAGCATCGTTGCGATGCCGTACATACCGATCAGCATGGAACCGATGATCATCGGAACCGCCGCCCCCACCGGTAGAACAGGACGAGCAGCGTCACACCGATCAGCATGGAGGTGGCCCGCCCCAGGTTCATCACTGCCATGTTTTCGGTCACAGCGCCCCAGAGGTAGGGGACAAGACCGGCGACGGCCACGATCTCGAGGCCGAGGAGCAGCCGGAAGTCGGTCTGTGCCTTCTCCGGCTGGAGCTGGAACATCACCATCGCACGTTCCGGCTGTCGTGTCAGCAACCGGTAGAACCAGAACGCGGCCAGTGTCCCGACGATCCCTGCCACGGTGAGACCGGTCCTGAACGCTGGGAGGAAGGTGACCATCGCCACCGTTAGTTTGGCGACAGATGTACAAAAAGACCCGTCCCTGACGACCGCGCTGTTATTTAAGCATGGATGGTCCGTAGTCAGCTATGACTGAAGAGAGCCTGTTAGACAACGAGATCCTGGTCGGCACCGTCCAGGAGGCGGAACAGTTCGAGGAATGCAGGAAGGAGGAGATGCTGAAACTGTGGATCGACCTGGGCGAGGAACAGGTCCAGTCGGCCGCACAGCTCGCAGCCCACCACGAGCCGGACGAACTGGAGGGCAGCCAGGTGCTGTGCGCCACCGATCTCGGCACGGTCAACATCGCCGGCTTCGAGTCACAGGTCCTCACGCTCGGCGTCCCGGCGGAGGACGGCTACCCGGTCGCGATCAGGCCGGACAGGGACGTTCCCAACGGCGGCAGGCTGCACT
>JAXINV010000001.1:3803-19735 GCA_034190465.1 Asbonarchaeum danakilense (SeqCode)
ATCCTCCTCGCCGTCATCCGTCCAGAACAGCACGGCCTCGACCTCTTTCTCCGGGAAGACTTCCCTGACCGCGTGGATGTAGGCGGACAGCTGCTTCCGGTACTCGTCGCGGTTCGCCCGGCTCCTGTCCGTCTTGAAGTCCACGATCGTGACTGTTTCCTCCTGCTCCACCAGCAGGTCGATCGTGCCTGACAGCGTCAGCTTCCGGTCGGCCTCAAGCGGCAGCATGACCGGGACCTCCGTCCGCAGCCCGCCGCCCAGCGCCTCGACGAACGCACGGACGTTCCGCTCATCCTCGTTCCCCGGCTCCCCGGCGTCACCGTCGACGACCGCCTCCGCGTAGGCGTGGACCTGTGTCCCGAACTCGGGGCCCTTGCCGCCGGTCGCCTCCATCGCATCGTCGTCCACCAGCGCGTGCACCGGCAGTGTCAGCGGTGCGTGCCGGTCGGCCGTTGCGGGCTCCAGCTCCGGCAGCCCGTCGTCCCGCACGTCCACCTGCTCCGGCTCGACGTCGAGCTGCTCCGCCTCGAGGGGAAGTCCGTCGAAGAACCGTGACGCGCTTCCCTCCTCCGCGGACAGGAACAGCCGGTCCTCCGCCCGCGTCATCGCGACGTACAGCAGCCGTCGCTCCTCGTCGTAGCCGCCGGCCAGGACCTTGTTCACCAGCTCGGTCCGCCAGTTGGTGTAGACGTACGGCTCCGGCTCGTCCCGCCATTCCACCCGCTGCCGCAGGCCTGCCGGCTCCCGGAACTGGATCGGCTTCGACCCGGACCTGGTGGAGGGCAGCCGCCGCTGGTTGATGTCGGCGACGAACACGACCGGGTACTCCAGGCCCTTCGCCTTGTGGATCGTCTGCACGGTGACCGCCGCGCCGTCCTGGCTGCCGTCGACGTCGAACGTCGTGCCCTGCTCGATGCAGTCTTCGATGAACCGGACCACGGTGCCGGGATCCTGGCCGTCCTGCTCCAGTCTGTGCAGCACGTCGACGATCGCCGCGGTGAACCCGTTGTCCAACCCGTACCTGGCGAAGACATGCTCCGCCACGGCGGCGAGCGAATCCAACTCGTCCAGCTCCTCGCGGAACTGTCGCATGTCCGACGGGTATTTCTCCCTGTCCAGCCAGGCCCGGACCTGCTCGATGCTGTACCCTCCTACCTCATCGAGCACGACCGCCCAGCCCCGCCGCGGGTCGCCCCAGCCCAGGATCCTGCACCAGGCCAGCAGCAGCTTGCCGGGATCGGTGCGGAACAGCTCCACCCCGCCCTCGAACGCCGCAGGGACCCCGTACTCGCGGGCCAGCTCCGCCAGCTCCCGGCCGAACGCCCGGTTCCGCGCCAGCACCGCGACATCGCCGTAGCCGTAGTCGCCGTCCTCCACGAGCCGCTGGATCCGTGCCAGTACCGCCTCCTGCTCGTCCTCCGCGGTGAACGCCTCGACCGCACCTGGCTCGTCCTCGTCCGCATCCAGCGACGTGATATCGTCCAGTATCGTGTCCGTGTCCAGGTCCTCGGTGTACGTCGCCTCCAGGGTCAGTGCGTGCTCCGCGAGGTCGAGGATCGCCTGCCCGGACCGGTAGTTCCGCGTGAGGGAGAGCTTTTCCACGTCGCCGGGCTCCGGGACGCGCTGCCGGTCGCTGTTCAGCTCGTCGGCGTACCGCTCCAGCCGCTGCTCGAACCGGAGGATGTTGTCGACCGAGGCGTACTGGAAGCCGAAGATGCTCTGCTTCCAGTCCCCGACCGCGGCCAGGTTCCCGTCCTGCGCCAGCAGCAGCGCGAGCTTGAACTGGATCTCGTTGGTGTCCTGGAACTCGTCCAGCATCACGTACCGGAAGCCCTCCTGCTCCCGCAGCCCGTCGTCCTCCACCAGCAGCACGTAGGCGAACAGCTGGAGGAACTGGAACGTCAGGAACCCGTTCCGAAGCGCGTGCCGCATGTAGCCCAGGTAGACGTCGTGCACAAACCGCTTCAGCTCCTCACGGTCGTCGTGGAACGCTTCGTCAGCAAAGTGCTCCGGCACCGTGTTGTCGTTCGCCCGTAGCTCCGCCTTGTCCGGCGCCTCCGGCGGGTACAGCTTGTCGTCGTAGGAGGACAGCCGGTTCTTCAGCTCGGAGTTCGTCGGCCCGTTGGCGCCGTCTTTCGGCTCGTTCATCGCGTCGAACAGCTCCTGGAACGCGTCGCTGTCGCCGTCGAGGTGCTGGCCGGTCTCCCGGTACCAGCCGTCGGTCGTCGGCACGATGCCCTTGCTTGCCAGCTCCCTGACCAGCTCCAGCAGGTCGGAGGGGTCGTCCACGATCCGGTAGAGGTCGTCGTACCTGTCGTTCTCCTGCCTGAAACGGCGGTAGAACCGCTCGAACTCCTGCTGCTCCAGGTAGTCCTCGTCGATGATGTCGATGGACGGCGGGATCGCCTCGTCCAGTCCGAGCAGCGACGGTGCCTCGGTGCCGTGCCGGTCCAGCAGGTCGTGGCAGTGGCCGTGGAACGTGGCGATCGGTGCGTCCCGCAGCGCTGCCAGGTCGTAGCTGCAGTGGTCGATGATCCGCTCCTTCATGTTCTCCGCAGCGTTCTCCGTGAACGTGGTCAGCAGGATGTCGTCGGGAGCGGCGTCCGTCGCGTCCAGGATGTGCGCGTACCGCCGCGTGATGGTGAACGTCTTGCCCGTCCCTGCCCCGGCGTCGACGAGGTAGGTCCCGTCCAGCGCCCGGATAAGCTCGTCCTGCTGCTCGTTCGGGGTCATCGGCCATCACCTGTCAGGATCAGGTCCCGGTTGTCGGTCCGGTCCAGGTCGGCATCGTCAACCGGGAACCGTGTCCGCCGCCACTCGTTGAGCCGCTGAATCTCCTGCTGCAGGAAGTCCTCGAACCGGTCCAGGTCGTCGGCGAAGTAGTTCGTCCGCCGCAGCCGCACCAGCCGCTTAAGCGCTTTTTCGGCGCCGTTCTCCACGTACTTGTAGTCGCCGACCTCGTCCCGGCAGTGCTGGATGAACGCCTCGGCGAACCCGGTGTCAAGCAGCTCGTCCCTGTCGTAGCAGTCCGGCAGCTCGTGGTCGTCGATGAACGCGGCGAACGCCTCCTGCCCGAGCTTCTCCAGTGTCTTGCGCCGGTCGTTGCTCGCGGCGACGTCGCCGATCAGCTCGTCGAACAGCTCGTCCTGCTGCAGCGCCTCCGCGAAGCGCCAGGGATGGTAGGTGATCGTGGTGAAGACGTCGTCCCGGTCCGCGTCCCCGCTGATGACGTCGCCGACGTTGTCGAGGAAGTGGAAGAACGTGAACTCCAGCGTCCTGCGCGGCACCTGCCGCCGGTGGTAGGCGAGGTACAGCATCGCCTGGAAGCTGGGCTCGTCGTCCAGCAGGTCAAGGTTGGAGTGCTCCACGATGTGCCGCGTCGACTTCTGCCGGCCGGACTTGTAGTCGAGCAGGTGTGTGCGGGACAGCAGCAGGTCGACGACACCGCGACCGCCGAGGTCACGGTCCTGGAACCACATCTCGGCGGCCTGGCTCTCCAGCTCGATGCCGAACCGCTCTGCGAGGTCGTTCGTGATCCAGTCCGCGTCCTGGTAGCCGGTGACCCGGTCGCCGGTGATCTCGTGGTCGTCCAGGAACGCCATGATGTTCTGCGCGCCGAGCCGGAACTCGGTCCGCAGCCGGGGTAGCTGGTGCTCGTCGACGAACGGTTGCATCCTGTCCACCATCACGTCGATGAACGTGTCCAGCCCGTGCTCCTCGACCGCGTCCGGCCTGACGGCGTAGATCTCCGCGAAGTCGTGCAGCACGGAGCCCTTCGTGAAGTACGGCTGCCCGTACTGCTCCACCAGCTCGCTGAAGAACTGGTCGCGCGGGCAGTGGACCAGGGTGTCGAGCGTTGAGGTGGACAGCATCGAGACATCGTCGGTCGTTACGTCCATCGGCTGCGCTGCGAAGCCCTGGCCGCCGTCCGCCGCCGCGGTGTACCGCTGCCCGTCCATCTCCCGGAAGCTGGTCGTGTCCGCCAGCTCGGCGAGGTAGTGGCACGGTGCGACGTCCTCGTTCATCCGCCGGTCCTGCACCAGGCACCGCGTCGTGTCGCCGGACTGCAGTAGTGCGGTGAACCGTTCCAGCTGCCACCGTTCCTCCTGTTCCGTGTCGATCCACGGCCTGTCCCGCACGTCGACGTTCCACGACGCGTCCAGCCCGAGGTGGAGCACGATCGGCCGGTCGACATGCATCGCCTCGGTCGGGTCGGCCAGCAGCACGCCCCGCCGGTCCTGATCCAGGCCGGGATCGTAGGCGTCCAGGTAGAACGCCAGCCGCTCCACCGTCTCCGCGGCGACGCTCCGGTCGAGGAAGCCGGCGTCGTCCAGGTCGTCCAGCACCTCGTCCGGCACCGGGCTGAACACGTCGCCGTAGGCCGCGGCCGCCTCCCCGACGGTACTGCCGGGCAGCTCCTGCAGCAGGTCCCTAGTCCCGTCCAGCGCCGGGTCGTCGACGGTGTCGAGGTACTGTTCGCTGTGCTCGACGGGTGCATCGATCCCGTGCCGCAGGAGCAGGGGGAGCAGGTCCTTGAGCCGCACCCGGTCCGCGAGTGAATGCCTGAGAACGGTGAGGAAGCCGCGGAGCTCGCTGCTGTCCCCGACGGTCCGCTGCCGCATGTAGGGGATGCCCGCGGACTCCAGCCGGGCGCGGAGCATGGCGTCGTACCGGCTGCCGGGTGCGACAACGATCCCGACGTCGTCCGGGTCGTTCGCCTCCACCTGCTGCATCGCGGCCCGGACTAGTTCCGGCCCGGAGGCGAACACGTTCAGCTCGGGCAGCTCGGTCTCTTCGTCGGTCAGTGTCCGGTATGCTGTATGTTCGTCGGGTAGGATGGAGCGGTCCAGCGCTGTGAAGCCGTCCGGGTCGATCACAGCGACGTCACGGTCCCCGGGGAGCTGGTACCGGGCAAGTGCGTGGTAGATGCTGTCCTCGTCTTGGATCGCGTCGATGCCGTGTCCGGCGTTCGCCCCGTGTCGCGGGAGGTCGCGGATACGGTCGTGGTCCCCGGTGTGCTGCCAGCAGTCCAGCAGATCGTCGAGCGCTGCGGCGGCCCGGTGCCAGTCCAGGTCGGTCTCCCGGACTACCGCGAGGAACAGTTCCCGCCTGCCTGCCAGGTCTGCGTTCGGCCGCTGCTGCTGGATGAGCTGCCGTGGGGTGTACGCCAGCCGTCCGAGCCGTGCCTGTTCCGTCCTGGCGTTCAGCGCGTCCGTGAGTGCAGGATCGGTGGTCAGCACCAGGTCGTGCTGGCTGACCTGCTTGTACAGTCCGTCGATCGTCCGTCTGCGTCGCGGGTCCACCGGGGTCGGCCTCCACCCGGGATTGGGCCGAGAGCTTTAAGAGAAGTGTGCTGTGGGTTCCGGCAGGACCGGGTCATGGCGTGATGTTCTCGAGTTCGTCCTGTGGGGGCTGCCGCCGCTTGAAGCCGTGATTCTCCAGGATGCTGACGAGCCGCTGGTGGGTCTGTTCGTAGTCGCCGCTGTTGTCGATGATGTGGGTGTAGTAGCCGTCGTCATGCGGGTTGAGGCCGTTGTAGAGGTCGGCGAATATTTCTCGTATCTTCTGATCTGCTTCACGGACTTCATTGCGTGCCTGTTTCAGGGTTTCTCCGTCCGGAGCTGTGATATTGTATTCCCGCTTTGTGTACCGTTTGAACCGTTTCTCGTCGTTGCAGATGATCTTGATCCGCACGGGTGCGATGGGTTCGCCGTCGCCGCGGTCGGCGCACAGTGCTGCCGCGTCCAGTCGCCCCTCGGCGATCAGCGGTTCACCGGAGAATGCGCGGTCCAGTTTGGCGGCGTCGACCTCGAGGTCGGCGTCGGGATGTTCTTCACGGAACCGTTCCACGTCGTTGTAGCCGTGTTTCTCTGCTGCCCTCCGCTGTAGCGTGCCGTTATCGACGTGCTCGATCCCGAACTTGAGGGCGAGATGTGCTGCATGGGTGCTGGTGCCTGCTGCACGTTTCCCGGAGATTGCGACGACCCGCTTGCTGGGTTGCCGGTCGCTTGCGACCAGTTCTTCGTACCGTTCAGCCAGGTGGTCATGGTGCTCGGGCAGCGGCTCGGGCATGCTGTCGTGTCGGTCACCTATTGTTAAATCGGTGGCGGTCCCGAGGTTTTTTGTGCACGGGATCAAAAAACCTTTTTAAGAGTCGGCGCCGATACACCTCACCGATGACGTACGGCGACCTTTCTCGCCCGGAGCTGGAAGAAGCACTACAGGAACTGGAGGAACGAGTCTCCAGGCTCGAGGACGAACGTGACGAGTGGGAGCGCCGCGCGAAGAAGATCAAGGCCGACTTCGAGAACTACAAGAAGGACCAGGACGACAGGAAGCAGCGGTGGCAGCACGAGGCGAGGAAGGACCTGGCGGAGGACCTGATCGCGGTGATGGACAACCTGGAACGCGCGATCATGTCGGCGGATGAGGACTCCGGCCTGCTGCAGGGCGTGAAGCTCGTCGCTGACCAGCTGTACGAGACGCTGGAGCAGTGCGGTCTGGAACGGATCGACGCTGAGGGCGAGGAGTTCGACCCACGGCTGCACAACGCGGTCGACACCCGGCACCACCCGGAGCATAACAAGGTTTTGGAACAGCAGCGCGCCGGCTACATGTACAGGGACCAGGTGCTCCGCGAGGCGGAGGTCGTCGTCGGCCAGAACGAGGATAACGATACCTGAAGGTGAGCATACTATGTCTAACATCATCGGCATCGATCTCGGTACAACACGGAGCGCAGTCGCTCATTACGCAAACGATGAACCCAAGATCATCGAGAACAACGAGGGTGAGCGTGTCACTCCCTCGATCGTGGCGTTCGACGACGGTGAACGCCTGGTCGGCAAGCCGGCGAAGAACCAGATGCTGACCAACGAGGCCAATACCGTCAAATCCATCAAGCGCCACATGGGGGAGGACCACATCGTCGAACTCGCCGGCGACGAGTACAAGCCCCAGGAGATCTCCTCGATGATCCTGCAGAAGCTGAAGCAGGACGCTGAGGACAGGCTCGGTGAGGAGGTTGAGAAGGCAGTGATCACGGTGCCCGCCCACTTCGACGACACCCAGCGCCAGGCGACGAAGGACGCCGGTGAGATCGCCGGCCTCGAGGTCGAGCGGATCCTCAACGAGCCGACCGCCGCGGCGCTGGCGTACGGCCTGGACGACGACCAGGACAAGACGATCCTGGTGTACGACTTCGGCGGCGGCACGTTCGACGTGACGGTGCTCGAGATCGGTGACGATATCTACGAGGTCCAGGCGACCGAGGGCATCAACGACCTGGGCGGTGACGACTTCGACCAGGAGATCGTCGACTGGGTGCTGGAGAAGTTCGAGGACGACAACGGCATCGACCTGTCGGACAACGACGAGGCGATGCAGCGCATCCGTGAGAACGCGGAGGAGGCGAAGAAGGAGCTGTCCTCCCGGAAGAAGACGACGATCAACATCCCGTTCATCCACCAGGAAGACGGTGAGACGTACAACATCGACTACGAGCTGACCCGGTCGACGTTCGAGGACCTGGTCGAGGACCTGATCCAGCGGACGACGGACCCGACGCAGAAGGCGATCGACGACGCGGACGTCGACAAGGCGGAGCTGGACGACGTCATCCTGGTCGGCGGCACGACGCGTGTCCCGGCGGTCAAGGAGCAGGTCCAGGCGATCACCGGCATGCAGCCGGACCAGTCCGTCAGTCCTGACGAGGCGGTCGCGCTGGGCGCGTCGATCCAGGCAGGGTCGATCTCCGGCGAGGCGGACGACCTGCTGCTGCTTGACGTCGCGCCGCTGTCGCTGGGCGTCGAGACGAAGGGCGGTATCATGACGACGCTGATCGAGGAGAACACGACGATCCCTGCCGAGGAGACGAAGACGTTCACGACGGCTGAGGACAATCAGTCCGTGGTGACGGTGCACGTGCTTCAGGGCGAGCGCGAGCTGGCGAAGGACAACAAGAGCCTGGGCCAGTTCAACCTGCGCGGTATCCCGCCGGCGCCTGCGGGCCAGCCACGGATCGAGGTCTCGTTCGAGATCGATGCGGACGGCATCCTCCAGGTATCCGCTGTCGAGCAGAACTCGGGCGAGGAGGCGTCCATCACGATCGAGGACCAGGCCCGGCTCGACGACGATGAGATCGAGCGGATGAAGGAGGAGGCCGAGAAGCACGCTGAGGAGGACGAGCGGAAGCGTGAACGCATCGAGGCCCAGAATAAGGCCGACCAGGTTGTCTCCCAGGCCGAGGACCAACTGGACGAGCACGGCGACAAGGTGGACGAGGACGTGGTCAACGAGATCGAGGAGACGATCGAGCACGTCCGCGAGGTCCGCCAGGAGTCCGACGACCCTGAGGAGATCGAGGAAGCGATCGAGGAACTGGAGGAAGCGCTCCAGGAGATCGGCAAGGAGATCTACGGCGGCGAAGGCCAGCCAGGACCCGGTGCTGCCGGTGCCCAGGGCTTCGACCCGTCGGACATGTCTGAGGAGGATCTCCGCCAGGCGGCCCAGAACATGGGCGGCGGCCAGCAGGGAGCAGCCGGCAACGATGACGTGGTCGACGCCGACTACGAGGAGGTCGACGACGAGGACTGATGTCCCTCCGCACAAAACGTATCTACGAGGATCCGGAGTCGGATGACGGGGAGCGCATCCTCGTCGACCGGCTCTGGCCCCGCGGCGTCGCGAAGGAGAACGCGGAGCTGGACGGCTGGATGCAGGAGATCGCTCCGTCGGACGAGCTCCGTGAATGGTTCGACCACGACGAGGGGAAGTGGGACGGCTTCGTCGACCGGTACCGCGACGAGCTCGCTGCGAAGGAGGAGCTGGTCGAGGAGCTCCGCCGGAAGGCGGACGACGGTACCGTGACGCTGCTGTACGCGGCGAAGGACAAACAGCACAACAACGCGGTCGCACTCAAACAGATCATCGAGGACGATGCCTAAGGAGTACTATGAACTGCTCGGTGTCTCTGAGGATGCGTCGCAGGAGGAGATCAAGAAGGCGTACCGGAAGAAGGCGAAGAAATACCACCCGGATTCCGGCGCTGATTCTGCTGACGAGGAGAAGTTCAAGAAGATCAACAAGGCGTACCAGGTCCTCAGCGACGAGGAGAAGCGGAAGAAATACGACCGGTTCGGAAAGGAAGGGATCGACGCCAACGCCGCGTCGGGCGGCTTTTCTGACGTCCAGGATTTGTTCAACACGATCTTCGGCGGTGGGATGGGTGGCGGCCAGCGCGGTCGTGGCGAGTCGCCGCACCTGAAGATCCCGGTGACGGTGACGCTGGAGGAGGCGTACAACGGCGTTGAGAAGACGTTCGAGGTTGACCGCCGCGCAGCCTGTGATGCCTGCGACGGCACCGGGGCTGTCGACGGCGCGACGGAGACGTGTTCGCGGTGTCAGGGCCGTGGCAAGGTCCGGGAGACGAAGCGGACGCCGTTCGGCCGGGCGCAGGTCGTGCAGGAATGCGACGAGTGCAACGGCCGCGGCGAGGTACCGGAGCAGGACTGTCCCGAGTGCGACGGCGACGGCGTGACGGAGCGCTCTGAGCAGGTGTCGGTCGACATCCCGCCCGGTGTCCGTGACGGCCAGCGTGTCCGGGTGCAGGGCAAGGGCAACCAGCTCCGTGACGGCAGGACGGGCGATCTGTTCCTGTACGTGACGGTCGAGGACCACGATGAGCTGGAGCGGAAGCAGGACGATTTGTTCACCACGGTGACGGTCGGTGTCGGGGACGCTGTGCTGGGCGCGGACGTCGAGGTGCCGACCCCTGATGGCTCGGTCGCGGTCGATGTCCCGCCAGGCACGCAGCCGGGCCAGGTGCTGCGGCTGCAGGGCCAGGGCATGCCTGGACGCCGCGGGAACGGCGATCTGTACGTGAAGGTGGATGTCAGCGTGCCGGAACAGGTCAGCGAGGAGCAGGAACAGGTGTTCGAGCAGTTCCGCGAGGAGCCGGAGCGTGACCGTAACTTCTTCGAGTCCGTGAAGGACCTGATCACGTGACCGCCACGCTTAAACCTGTCCCGGGATAGGTCGCTGTATGCGGCAGTACCACGAGAAGGTCGAGCTGGAGGTCGACACGGAGGCGGGGACGGTCGAGGAGACCGACCGCTACCGGCTGGAGAAGCGACCTGAAGCGGTGCTGGACGAGGAGGTTGACTGGCTGCCGTACGACGTGGATCAGTGAACCTTGGTGAGGTCTCTGACGTCTTTCCTCATCTTCTGTGGCCGTGTTTCTTCGTCTTCGCCGAGCGGCACCAGGAACATCGGGCGTTCGTGGTCGGCGAGGTCGAGCGACTGCGCGAGCAGGTCCTGGTCGAAGCCGCGGACGATGCAGGATCCCAGGCCGTGTGCCTCGGCGGATAGCTGGAGCTGGTAGGCGACGATGGCTGTCTGCTGGCAGAGGAAGCCGGTGACGAACTCGTCGCTCCGGTCGCTGTAGCCGCTGATCCGGTCGATCCGTTCGTCGACCCCGTCCCGGGTGTAGTAGTCTTTCTGGAACGCGTCCTCGAGTGCTTCCTCGGCGAAGGTGTCGATCCGTTCGTCGCCGGTTACCACGATGATCGTCGCGGCGTCGAGGAGAAATTCCTGGTCGTAGCTCGCCCGGTAGGCGTCCTCGATGCTCTCTTCTGATTCGAGGATGTGGAACCGCCAGGGCTGCAGGTTCCAGGCGGAGGGGCACTGTTGTGCGTGGTCGAGGATGTCGAGGACGGTGTCGCGCGGGACGTCGGCGTCGCCGAACCTGTGGGTGGACTGTCTGGTCTCCACGAGCCGGTCCAGGTGGTAGTCGGTCATGGGCGGGGCTTGGCGACGCTGGTTTAAGTCTCTTGCCGGTCAGCCCAGCAGGTCGCCGTAGGTGTTCTCGACCTTCTCCGCCTGGTAGTCCTTCGAGCCGCCTTTCCGCGCCCGGTTGACACCGGTCCGTTCCGGCAATGCGGCCATGTCGTCGTTCTCACCGGTGAAGACGACCGGGGCGTAGCTGCTGACCTCGTCGAGGTCGTTGCCGAAGTCGGTGAAGACCCAGAGCTCGTACCGGTCCTCGCCGTCGAGCTTGAGCAGGTATTCGGTGCCGTCGGCCTCGTCGATCAGCTCGCGGTACTCGTCGGCCGCGTCAGGTCCCTCGTCGATGATCGGGGTGTCGATGGCGGGGCTTGTTCCGGTGAGCCGGTCCTTGATTCCTTTCACGGTCTCGTACAGCCGCTGACCGATCCCTGCGTCGTCCTCGTCGTGCTGGCCGGGGAACAGCTGCCCGACGTGGTCTGTGTCGTCGAGGACGGAGGCGATGTAGTCCTCGTCCTGGTCGTCGACGTCCGCGAGCCGCATGTAGTCGTTCAGCTCCTCGCGCAGGCCTTCCCACTTTGCGCCGTGGTAGAACGATTTGCCGGCCCCGCCGGCGGTCGCTGCGATGATGGTGCCGAACGCGGCTGCTGCGACCGGCTCGTGTGTGATCTGGCTGAATGTCTGTGGGTCGGCCCATGCGAGGCCGACAAGTGCGCTGTCGCCGAGCCCGCCGAGGACACTGATACCGCCGTACAGTTCGTACCTGTCGAACTGGCGTTCCTGTGCTTTGTAGGTCTCGTATGGGTCCTCGCGGATCCTGAAATCTTCGGGGTCTGGCCCGTCGAGGCCCAGTTCGGTGAGTTCGTCCGCAAGTTCTGCTTCGTTCTCCGCGTCCAGCTCCACCAGCAACTCCATTTTTGTTGCACCTCTCCGGTAATAAATTACCGCGCCGGCCTTTTAAGAATGGGGGTGGTTCACCGGAGTGTGCTTGCGAGGCGGGAGGCGAAGGGGCCGAGGACGGTGAGGGTGAGGCCGGCGGTGAGGAAGGTGGCGAACAGTTCTGTGGAGAGCACGCCCATGCTCAACCCGATGCTGGCGGCTGTGGCGGTTATTGTGATGCAGGGAGCGAACAGGTTGATCTTTTCGAAGTCGTAGACGATGTCGGAGACGGTTGCCAGGCCGCGGAACGCGGCGAGTCGGATGCCGTGGACGAGGACGGCCATGCCTGCGGCTGCCAGGAGGACGTCGCGGGTCACGGCGGTGAGTGGGAGCTGGGTGCCGATGCGGAAGAAGAAGATCGGGACCATCAGGTCGGCTATCGGACTGATCCGTTCCTCGAGCTGGAGACCGCGGTGTGTGGATTCGGAGAAGAACAGGCCGGCCATGAATGCGCCGGTTGCGGCGTGGGTGCCGAGCTGTTCGGAGACGAGTGCCAGGGCGATGACGATGAAGAGGACGAGCTTGGTCTCGACGTTGACGGCGCTCTTTGAGCTGAGGAATTTGAGCTTGTCGACGAGCCGGGGGACGATGAAGATGGCGAACATGACGAATCCGAAGATGGCGAATGCCTGGGTGATGAGTGATCCTGAGGGGGCGTTCTGGCCCTGGACGAATGCGACGAGCAGGCTGATCCCGATCATCTCGGAGAACATGGCGGCGTCCTTGATGAGGGTTGAATCGATGTTGCGCCGGTCCATCAACGGTGAGACCACGGCCATGGCGGTGGAGGAGAGGCCGACGGCGATGAGGAGTGCGACGTAGGGCTGCATGAGCCAGGCGTACAGTGTGATGAACAGGAGGGTGGCGGGGACGAAGAAGGAGACGGTGGCGTATTTCAGGGATTCCTCCCACCGGTCCTTGACCCGGTCGACGTCGATGTCGAGCCCGATCTCGAACATGAGGATGAGCAGGCCCAGCTCTGCGAGGGCGGCAATCCACTGCTGCTGGACGATTGTCGGGGCGACTGCGGCTACGAGGATGCCTGTGATGACCTCGCCGGCCCGGACGTTGATGTGGATTTTCTCAAGTATCGGGGGAAGGACGACGATCGCGAACCCGATCAAGAAAAGTGATTCGAGCATTGACATGGTATGCAGCTTGTCAGGGCCCAAGCTATATCAAAGCCACTATGGCCTGCTTCGCCTAGCCGATGATAAACGAGATGATGTCGGCGCGCTCAGGGTCGATCGAGATCTGGCTGCCTGAGGAGGAACCGCCTCGGACGCTGAGAAGCGGTTCGTAGTACTCGATGTACTCCTGTGCGAGCTCCTGGCTGTCGATGAAGGTCAGCGCGTTGACGATCTCGTTCTGGCTGGTCGGACCGTTCCTGTAGATGTGCTTCAGGAATTTCTTGTCGGATTCTGGCAGCAGCTGCGCGAACTGCTGGATATCTTCCCTGTTCGGGGAGTCTTTCTGCATCAGTCGCTTGATCTGTTCGTCATTCATTGTGGCTCCCTGTCCTGTACTGTGGGAGGAAGATTCATAAAAGAGGGCGGCCGGATTGCCGTATTCCGGATGTTTCCGGTGGAAGATGGCGGGATATCGGTGATAGACCTGCCTGGGAGGGATTTATAAGGAGTCTATCCCTGATACGTTGGAGAACGTCCAGGCTCGAGGGCGATCAGTCTTCGTCACTGCTGAGGAGGCTCTTCAGCTTGCTGCCTGCCTTTTTGGTGTACTCCCACGCGGTGGAGGCGCGGTCACGGTACCGGTCGGCGACGATGCTGGTCGCGTTCCGGATGCCGGTGCTCCGCTCAGGGGTGTAGTCCTCCAGCACCTCGATGTCCATGTCGTGGTCGATCTCCTCGGTCTGTTCCCCCCGTTCTTCGGTGTCGCCCGTCTCTGTCTGTTCGACGACCCGTTCGGCGCTGAAGCCGCGGTCCTCCGGGGTCACGGTCTGGTAGTCAACATCGTCCTCCTCCAGTTTTGCCCTGAGATGGGAGTCCTCCTCGACATGGGCCTTCCCCATGACTGCGACGACCGGACCGTCGGACTCGCTGGCGTACTCCTCGATCCGTTCCGCCATGTACTCCTCCCGCTCCTCGTTGATGGCCTGTTCCCGTTCGTCGTCGCCTTCGTCGATGGCCCTGGCGTGCTGTTCTTTTTGCCCGTGTTTCGCCAGTGGCTTGAACGTGATATTGTTCCGGCCGATGTAGTCGACCAGTCGTT
Organism: Asbonarchaeum danakilense (SeqCode); assembly: GCA_034190465.1. Lineage (GTDB taxonomy): Archaea > Nanohalarchaeota > Nanosalinia > Nanosalinales > Nanoanaerosalinaceae > Asbonarchaeum > Asbonarchaeum danakilense. The sequence goes on from JAXINV010000001.1 coordinate 17,754, forward strand.
CACGGCCGGCGGTGCTGTTCGGCGCCTCCTCGGCATCAAGGAACCGTTCATAGGTACTGCGGATGTTGCCGAGGGTGGCGGCCTCCTGCGTGTTGCCCGCGTCTGACTCCGCCTGCTCCCGCTGCGTGATGTCGTCGACCAGTGTGGAGAGGACGGCGGGGTGGAGCTCGTAGGCGGGCGTGGACAGCAGCTCGTCGCCGTCCTCGGGGACGACCCCGTCCGGTTTCGGGGTGTTATCTCCTCCCCCCATGCCGTAGACGGCGTCCCCGTCGTATTCGTCGGCCTTCTCCTGTGCCTGCTGGGCGATGTAGTCGGGGTCGTGTTCGAGGATGGATCCGCCGTGCTGCGTGGAGTATGTCTTCTGCGCGTCGAAGACGGTCTTGTAGTCCTGTAGTGCCTGGAGATTGTAGGAGAGCAGCCCCTCGTCTTCCTCGTCGACGTGCTCTGACAGGACGTAGTCGGGGTCGGCCTGGTCGATGACCTGGACCTCCATGTCGGCGTGGTCCGCGACGTTGTGCTGCTCGCCGACGAGGTAGACATCGGGGTCGTCACTCATGGGTAGATAACAGGCGGCGAGCTTGAAAAGTTTAAGTGTCTGCTGTCATCGTTCCTAACAGGTATGCATCTCAGCGACTGGTTGGAACGGGTGGATCTGGGGGAGGAGATCCAGGAGGTCTATCTGCACAGCTTCCTGTTCAAGCTGGCAGTCAACCTGATCGCGATCTTCCTGCCGCTGTACGTTCTGGAGCTGGGCTTCGGCCCGGTGACGGTGTTCACGTTCTTCTTCGCGTATTACGCGACGTATGTATTCTTCAGCTGGCCGAGCGCCTTTGTTGCCTCCCGGATCGGCTACAAGCACACGTCGCTGTTGGCCAGTCCGGTCATCCTCGGGTTCTACCTGCTGCTCCGGACGGTGGATCATTCCTGGCTGACGCTGCACCTGGTCGGGCTGCTGGGCGGGATCGGCTTCAACCTGTACTGGGCGGGGATGAACCCTGAGGTGGCGGAGAGCAGCCATAGTGAGGAACGGGATGCGGAGACGGGGCTGTTCTTCTCGATGCCGACGCTGGGCTCGATGCTGTCGCCATTTGTTGGCGGGTTGATCCTGGCGGTCTACGACTTCAATCTGCTGCTGTTGACGGCGGCTGTGCTGGTCGGTGCGTCGTTCCTGCCGTTCCTGTTCTCCCGGGAGCACCGTGAGGGCATGGCGGTCAGTCCACGGCTGTTCTACTCGTGGAGCCACGTGTACGACTTCCTGACGTACGTGGGCAAGGGGGTGAACTCGATCGGGAAGAAGGTGCTGTGGCCGCTGTACTTGGCGGTCGTGATCAAGGGCTCGGTCAGCATCGGGGGAGCGGGTAGCCTTTTGGCGCTGGGCGGGGCGGTGACGAGCATTGTGCTCGGGAAGTACGTTGATGACGACAACCGTGGCCGGGTTATCGTGGTCGCGGCGTTCCTGACCGCTGCGTCCTTCCTGCTGATGTCGCAGGCGACTTCGTCGCTCCACGCGTTCGAGCTGTCGCTGTGGAATGGGCTGAGCTATACGGCATTGAGCATCCCGATCTACAGCAGGGCGATGGACAATGCGGAGCGGGAGGACTATGTGGAGTACTTCGCGTTCCGGGAGACGGGGCTGGCTGTCGGGAGACTGGCGACGCTGGCTGCATTGTTCGCGGTCTTCACCGTGCTACCGTCGTCGATCCACTACCTGGCCGGGTTCGGGTTCGTGGCGGCGGGCGTGATGACGGTGGGCTACACGGCCCGGCGGCTGTGACTGTTCTCTCTTTCTTCCGGACCCACACATTTTTAAGATGTCACTGACAAGTGACAACCGATGCGACCGGCCGAGTTCGAACGGAAGGCGGACACGATCGAGACCTTTGTCGGGCTTGCTGAAACCTATGACGATCTGATCCGGCAGCACCGTGATGGTGATGTGGCGACGGAACGCGTTGAGCGCTACATCACGGAAGGCCTGACGG
>JAXINV010000001.1:19835-40248 GCA_034190465.1 Asbonarchaeum danakilense (SeqCode)
CTATGAAGGGGTCCAGCTGATCTCGGAACATGAGTTGTATGCACTGCGGAACTTCGATGAGTCACCGGCATCCTATCGTCGACAGGTGGATGACGATTACGGGACTGATGTGGAGCTGTAGGAGGGCAGTGAAACTTGTTTATATCGACGGGGCCCATCGTTGACCGGTCATGGGTCGGAACGGTATCACCCCTGTTATCGCGGTTGTACTCCTGCTGATGATGACTGTCGCTGCAGCGGGAGGTGCCTATGCCTGGACGTCGGGCCTGATGGAGGGTTTCTTCGGCCGCGCTGAGGCGGAGACGCAGCGTGATATCGCGATCAAGAACATTGCCTGTTTCAACCAGGCCCCGACTGCGGGGGACGGGGCCTACGTGGAGGTCTATTTCTCCAACACAGGAACCAAGAAGCTGGATCTGCAACCTGTTGACATGCATATCCGGCCCAGAGATACGGGAAACATCAATTATAGTCTTACGAGGACGGGCATTAGTCTTACAAGTGGTGCACTGAGCCCGATGATTGATTTCCAGTTTGGCGACGGGTTTGCGTCACCGGGGACGTCGTCAGCCTATATTATCGGCCTGGAAAGACGTTTTGAGTCGGGTAAGAACTATGAGATCGAGTTCGTGTTCACGGACGAGGCTAATACCAAGCGTGTCGGCTACTGCCAGGCGCAGACAGGTGGCACGGCGACGTATGATACACGGGAGCCGGGGACAAACGATACGCAGACCGATCCTGCGGCCGGGGTGTCTATCGGTCTGAAACGAGGGTCGTTCCAGCTGCCGACGAATGTCAGTGCACAGGATGTGCTTGTGGCTTCTGTGATGGCACTGAACAATGGATCTGAACGCGGCACGGCGACGGTGACGTTCACTGTCGATGATGACACGGGCACGGTGCGGAGCGATACGACGGACGTGACGCTGGATCCTGGTGAGAGCAGGGATGTTTCTACGTCGTTCGACGGTCTGACGCCAGGAGTCTACACCGTGACGGCGTCGTGTTCGGGCTGTTCGTTCAACGGGCAGGTGTCCGGCCAACTGACGGTGACGGAGGCGCCGAACAGGACGGAGAATAAGACGACTACGACCGGCGGGCTCCGGCTCAGGTCGTTCACTGCACCTGGCTCGGTCGAGGCAGGAGGGATGCTGTCGCTGGAGGCGACGCTGGAGAACATGGCGGAGGTACGACGGGATGTGGAGCTGGTGTTCACGCTTGTCGATGCAGAGGGATCCAGGACGGGTCGCAGCCGGGTGACGTCGACGATCTTGGCGGGACAGCAGGAGAAGCTGACAGCGACACTCCAGGCACCGTCGTACGGGACGGATGCTACGTTGTCGGTGTCGTGCGCTGCCTGTAATGGAACCGGACGGCTATCACGGCAGGTGGCGGTACAGCCGCCGCCGAGGCCGGAGGTCGGCATCCAGCGTGTCGATGCCCCCGCATCAGCAGATAGTTCGAGTAACATCACTGTCCAGGTGACGCTGCGGAACCAGGGCGAGGCGTCCGCGTCGCGCAGGGTCGTGGTGACGCTGCTTGACAACGGCGCGCCCCGGGACCAGTCGATGCGGACGGTCGAGGTCGGGGAGGGGGGCAGTAGGACGGCGACGTTCACCCTGACGACACCGGAGACGGGAGGAAATCTGTCGGTCGAGGCGACGTGCATGGACTGCGAGGCCTCGAACCGTGCGTCGGCCCGGCTAACGGTCGCAGCGCCTGCGACCGGTGGCGGGTTGCCGATTGCCCTGATCGTGGTTGTGGTCGTGGTGCTGGGTCTGCTCGCGGCGCTCGGCTACTACCTGTACCAGCGTTCGTCGGAGGAAGGGCCGGAAGACCGGTCTGAAGGCAGTGATCAGGGACAGCCGCGCGGCCAGCAGTTCCGCCAGGGTGACAGGCAGCAGGGCGGTCAGGGCCAGCGTCCGCCACGCCAGCCGGAGGGGTTCGATGAGGACGATGACAAGTACTACCAGTAGTCGCCGTAACCTTCTTATTCTGCCACCTCCCATCCGGAAGTGGTATGGGACGGACGTGCTCGGTGTATCTTGAGGACCAGGAGGGGGCGGTCATCCTGCTGAAGCTCGAGGAGGGCCGTTTCGAGGGCAAGTGGCGTCCCCCTGGTGGTGTGATCAAGGACGATGACAAGGATCCTCGCGAGGCGGCGAAGGAGTATGCCCAGGAGCAGCTGGGGGTCGATGTGGAGCTGTTCCCGTACGAGGAGACGATTGAGTACAAGAACGATACGTCCTACGTGTTCAAGGGCCGGATGGTCGGCGTCAGTCCGGAGCCGGGCGAAGGGTTCGCGGAGCTGAAACGTGTGACGTACGATGAGATCCTGAACACGGATCTGGCCGGCTACACGGAGGCCGACCTGAAACGGCTGCCTGGTGATTTCTTCGGGAGGTATCCGGCTCAGTAACGTTCGAGCCGCCCGTCGTTCTCTTCGAGGACGCCGATGTCGATGAGTTCGTCGATACCGTCGCTGACCGTCTTCTGTTCTGCTCCGCTCTCCTCGCTGATCGCCTGGACGATGTCCTCCCGCTGCTGCGGTTGCTCTGGTTCCAAGACGTAGAGGTGTGTCAATGCGGTGGTCGCGGCGTCTGACAGGTCGCTGAGGTCGTCGTCCTTGTCCCAGTCCTCGGCCCCGCAGTCACAGGTGGCGGGTTCGCCTCTGGTGAGGAGGACTTGGCCGCAGTCTTGGCACCGCCACGCTGTGATGGCCTGCTGTGCATGGCGTTCGTACTGTTCACGGATGTCGTCCAGCGCGTCCTGAAGTTCGTCGAGCTGGTCGCGGGTCAGGTGGTGGAAGACTTCTTCGTGGCTGTTGCCTTTTCTGGATATCTCGAGCAGGAACGGTTCGTCCGGGGGGCTGTCCTGCTGTTTGACCAGCCGGAGTTCGAGCTCGCCGATGACACGCTGGTAGGGCAGGTCGGACATGGCTAGATGAACATGGGCGTTGTCTCTCGGTAGGCTTCGTATGGCTCCGGGTCGTCGAGCTGGTCGATGACCTCCTGTTCCTCCCGGAGGGCAAGTTTGTAGTAGGTGTACAGCAGCACGGGCAGCATGAGCCCGGTCAGGACGGTCGGCCAGCCGATGAACCAGCCCAGTGCGATCAATACGATGCCGACGTACTGTGGGTGACGGGAGTACCGGTAGATCCCGTCGGTGACGAGGTCGTCGCCGGCGGTGTAGATCGTGTACCAGCCGACGGCGACGGTCGCCATGCCGAGCACGGTGATGCCGGCGCCGATCAGCATCCACAGTGTCATGCCGAAGCTCTGCCCGAGCACGGAGAAGGAGACGAGATAGGTCTGGGGCTGTGCCGCGGCCGGTGAGACGAAGGAGGAGGTGAGGTAGATGCTGAGCGGGATGCCGTACATCTCGATGAACAGTGAGACGATGAATGCGGCGTAGATGCCCATGGATTTCCAGTCAGCGTGTTTCCGGTACTGAAGAGGGATGAGGAAGATGAGGAAGCCGGCGATGTTCAACAGGACGAGGTCCCACCGCTGCTGGACGACGAGCCGGTTGACCTGGCCGGTGAGGAAGTAGAGCAGGTGGTCGATGAACGAAGGCAGACCAACAATCGCGAGCGCTGCCAGGAACCCGAACCCGAACGACCGCCTGTCGATGGCCATGGACACTGACTCGCCGATGCACTGATAAAAAAGTAACCGGACGCCTGCAGTTACGCAGGCGGCGCGATCTGTTGGGGTGTCCACAGGACACCCCTTCCCGCGTATCAATACTCATTAACGCTCCGAGTTAACTCGAGTCGACTGAAATCTTCGATTTCAGGACTCCGCGGAGGAATTGGGCCCCGACGACTACGAAACCGCTACGCGGTTTCTAGAGCAGAAATTCTCTACGAGAATTTCAAGATTTGAACGTCGAAAACCTTGCAGGTTTTCTCACGGTTCAGAATCCCGAAAAAGAGATTGGGCCCGACGGGATTTGAACCCGCGACTATCGGGTATCTTCCCAGACCGACGAATCGGCCTGTCCCGTTCAACTGTAATCATCGGGCACGAAGATCAGAGATCTTCTCAAACCGTCTTCCCGCAGCAGCGGAAAGCCGGTGGCCCTCATCGCTTCTAACCGGGAGTCCCAGTACAGCATGTCGTCCAGTCGGTCAGCCGTGCTGACCGGCTCCGCATGCCGCCTGGGCGTAGCAGGCGGTTAAAAGCCCGATGCTCTGCCAGACTGAGCTACGGGCCCAATGTAGTCCGTAGCGAACGGTGCCCGTGACTGATATCGCCTCCATCGGGCAGGAGGCAGCGGCGCGTCAGACGCCGTGGGCATGGAAGCGTACGGCGTCCACATTTATTAATGCTTCTCGCAGCCCGGGGCCGGCGCGGTGGACGGAGGCGCAACCGATTTAACCCGGCGAGGCGAATTTCACCGCATGGAGTTCCACGACGCGTTCTACCCCGACCCGGAGCTGGGCCGGGACGAGCAGGAGGAGATGCAGCGGACGGTCGCTGCCAGGGCGGTGTTCGAGGACCGGTTCGACTGGCAGGAGCCGGACGTGGTCGCGGGCATCGACCAGGCGTTCGTCGGCAACGAGCAAGCGGTCAGCGCCGCGGTCGTGCTGCAGGACGGTGAGGTCGTGGAACGGGTCAGGGCTGCGGAGCCGCTTCGGACACCGTACATCCCCGGTCTGCTCGCGTTACGCGAAGGTGAGGCCATCGTCTCGGTGCTGGAGCGGATGGACGCTGACCCCGACCTGCTGATGCTGGACGGCAGCGGCCGGATCCATTTCCGCCAGGCCGGCATCGCGACCCACATCGGGGTGTACGCCGATGTCCCGGCCGTCGGCGTGGCGAAGAACCTGCTGTGCGGCGAACCGGAGCAGGACCTGGACCAGGCGTTCGAACAGGGGACGCGTATCCCCGTCCACGCTGACCACAGCGTGGAGAACCTGGACGACGAGGTCATCGGCTATGCGTACCAGTCGAAGCAGTTCGACGACACGTCGAGCCGTTCGATCAACCCGCTGCTCGTCAGCCCCGGGCACCGCGTCGGCAACGGGACCGCGGTCAACCTGGTGGAGGCGTTCTGCGACGGGTACAAGCTGCCGGAGCCGACCCGGCTGGCGGACCGGTACTGCGACGAGGTCAAGGAGGCACGCTAATTTTAAGACCGCGCCGTTCCAACCATCGTGTATGGACTTGCACTTAAACCGGCGTGACTTCCAGGTCGTCGCCACGTTCGCGGTGATCGATCTCGGCCTGACGGTGTACGGCATCTCGACCGGGCTCGGCACGGAGTTGTCGCCGTTCTTCCGGCCGTTCACGCAACGCCTGCCCTGGATGATCGGTGGCGCGTTGTTCTACCTCGCGGTCCTGGAAGTGTTCAACCTCCTACTTGCCGGCGAGCTGCGCAACGTGCTGGCAGCTGTCGGGGCGGGGATGCATCTGATGGGCATGTCGACCTGGGTGCTGGCGATCGTCTCCCCGGAGCTGGCCGGGAACATGTCGGTGCGGTACATGCTGTTCATCTGGACGTCGGTCGCTACGGCGGGCAGCTACGCGGTCTTTGAGCGGCGGGGCTGGCGTTACTGATAGCAGTGGAACACGTTGACGTTGTAGTCCTCTGCCGCGTCGAGGACCTTGTCGGCCCTGCCGCTTGACCCGATGACGATGACCTGGTCGGCGTAGTACAGCGCCTGCTCGATGTCATCCAGCTGGACGACCGGCTTGCCGAGCTCGGCGGCGTGCTGTTCGCCGAGCTGTTCCGCGTCGCCGGTGCCCGTGGTCACAACCTCTGAGATGAGGAACGGTGCCTCGGAGAAGCAGTCGTGGTGGATCGTGCCGTACTCTTTCTCCGGCAGCTCTTTCCGCCCGGTGATGAACGCGGGTTCGGGGTCGGACCAGGACATGGGTTGTTGTCCGGGCCGGTCGTTTTTATGCCCTCGCGCCCCAGCTACATGCCGAGGAAGCGTGCTTCACGGGAAGGAGGGCGCACATCCGTCACAGCCTGACAGCTTCCTACTCTACAATGCGGTGAGGGACGTCGATTTCGACGTCGAGGACCTGGTCGGTGACTTCGGCTGGTTCTACCACGGGAAGCATCTGGCGGTCGACCTGTCGATCGGGCTGCACTGTCTGGACGACGATCTCTGGGAGGAGCTACCCTGACCGGTAACGTGATAAACCGGTGTTGCCAAGGTACATCCCGGTGACAGCGGACGACTATACGGGGGCCGCGAAGCGTCTGGTCGAGCAGTACCAGGAGATAATGGGCGCTCCCGCCATCGGGGTTGCCCGGAAGAACGAGAACCTCAAACTGAAGGAAGACGACGTTACGGGGTTCGAAGGCGGCCGTGACGAACTCGATGCCCTGATAACCCAGTATGAGGAGATCATCGGTCAGGTCGCGGTGAGGATGGCGCGCAAGGCGCTCGCAGACGTCGACGTTGCACTCCCTGAACGGGTGGAAGCATGACAGCAGAGTATTTCATCATCGCCGGTATCGTGGTTCTGTTCTATGGGCTGTACATGGCTCTCAAACTCCGTGATACCCTGGGTTCGGGTGAGCTGAAACAGGCATGGGATCTGCTCACGGTGCTTATCGGAGTGTTCATCGTGGGCTATATCGGCTACATCTGTGCCCAGTACTTCTTCACCCTGCCGGTCGAGCCCCGACTGGTGACGGGGGCGGTGTTCTTCCTCGGCGCGATCTTTGTCGCGGTCACGGCCCGGGCCAATTACCGGGTCTTCCAGGTCTGAGCCAGGGCTGACAGATGTAGGAGAGGGCTTACTCTGGTGCGTGCTGGAGGGGAAAAGAAAACAGGGTTCCGGGGCGGAGCGCCCCGTTGTTGCTGGCGTTATCAGAAGTCCTTGTGGACCCAGTACCGTTCGATCTTGTCGCCGTTGATCCAGTGGATCTCGTCCGCGGCATCGACCTTGAAGACGTTGTTGTCGTCGTGGAACGAGACGTTGTGGAGATGAAGTTCGTGTTCGACGCCTGAGTCCATCCAGACCATGACCTCGCCGGCTTCCTTCAGCTTGTGCTTGACCTGTTCGTACATCTTTCTCACGGAGGATGATTGGTTCTGCGGGTTTAAATCATCCCCGGTACCCGACTTTTTATGCGGTGCTTCCCAAGATTGTACCATGACGACACACCGGGCGCTGGTGCTGGAGGTCACGCAGGATCCGACACGGTTCTTCTCGGAGATCGCGGAGCACCTCCACGTCGGTGAGGGCACTGTCGAGGACAAGATCGGTGACCTGGAGCAACAGGGACTGCTGAAAGGGTATGAACTGGAGGTAGATGCCGATAAGTTCGATAAGGAGTCGGTCGCTGTCGTCGGCTTCCAGTCGACGCCCGGGGCGTTCGCGGAGCTGCTGGAGGAGCTTGAAGGCAGGGAGGAGCTGGTCGATATGGTTAGCTCTGAGGAGGATCACATGGTCCTCGTCGAGGCGATGTTCGACGGCCCCGAAGAGATGCAGGCGTTCATCGATACGTTCGATGAGGAGAACGGTGTGCACAGGGTCAGTCCGGCGGTCGTGCTCCACCGTGCAGACTGATACCGGTCATTTTAAATTCGGTCGCGTCCATTGTATCGGTAGGTGATTACGTGATGGGACTTCTCAGTGGAAGCAAAAAATGCGCGCAGTGCGGTAAAGATCTGTCGGACGTTGAAGATGTTGTCGAACAGGGCGGTAAGAAATTCTGTTCCAAGGATCACGCCGAAACGTTCGAGGAAGAGCACAGCGCTGACGACCACGACGACGAAGAGGACCGCGACGTCTGCGAGTTCTGTTGAGATCGTCCACTATACGCCGGAGCGGGGGAAGCCCCGGTCCGCCTTCTCTACCTTTATAAAATTTACATGTGTAATTTCCCTCCTGACCGGCCGCTAACGGGGGAAGCCACCGTGTTGATACCTTTATAAGAGTTATGTGGTAAGTCGTGCCCACCTTGCATGCAAGCACGCTGTGGCTTCTACGTCGAAACGAACCGTGCACCGCGTTAGCCATTCCACGCCAGGGGGATAACTGTGGCTATTGAGATAGAGAACCACGAGCTCGTACCAGAGCATCGGACGATGGAGGAAGACGAGGTAAACGAACTTCTGGAAGAATTCAACATCGAGAAGGAGGACCTCCCGGAGATGACGACCGATGACGCGATGACGAAGCGCCTTGACGTAGAGCCCGGCGATGTTGTCGAGATCACGCGGGATTCCCCGACCGCGGGCGAAACAACGTACTATCGACGAGTGACGGAGGAGTAGATGATGCAGAAACAGTTCCTCGAACGCATGGTGGAGGGCAACCTGGTTGAGCACCAGATCGAGTCCTACAACGAGTTCGTCAACGAACGTATCCAGGCTATTCTGAACGAGGTCGGTGAGATCGAACCCGACCTGCCGGGCGGTGAAGAGCTTGTCATCAAGCTCGGCGAGATGGAGATTGAGGAGCCGATGGTCAAGGAGGCCGACGGCTCCATGGCGAAGGTAACGCCCAGCGAGGCGAAGAAACGAGATATCACATACGCATCACGGATCAGGGTCAAGATGACCCCGATCTTCGAAGGTGTCAAGCAGGAGCCGGAGACCGTCACGATCGGCGAGATCCCGGTGATGGTCGGTTCCGACCTGTGCCCGACCAGCGACATGACCCGCGAGGAGCTCATCGACGCGGACGAGGACCCCGAGGACCCTGGCGGCTACTTCATCATCAACGGCTCCGAGAAGACGATCGTCTCGATGGAGGAGATGGCGAACAACAAGCCGATCTTCCAGTTCGACGATGATGAGGAGATCTGCCGTATCAATTCTGAACGAACGGGCTACGTGCAGCGCCATGTGTTGCGACGCGACGACGGGATCGTCAACATCTCGTTCGCGAACGTGAAGAAGACGCCTGCCGTCGTCATCATGCGTGCCTGTGGCATGGAGACGGACAAGGAGATCGTCGAGGCGATCTCTGACGAGTACGAGGGCGAGGTCTACCTCAACCTGTACGACACCGAGGTCGAGACGCCGGAGGAGGCGATCGACTACATCGGCCGGCATTCCGGTATCAATAAGGACCGTGACGAGCGTGTCCAGGAGATCCTGGACCAGTACCTGCTCCCGCACCTGGGCCAGGAGAAGGATGCCCGGATGGAGAAGGCGGAGTATCTCGGTAAGCTGATCAAGAACGTGATCGCGCTCGGGAAGGGCAAGATCCAGGAGGACGATATGGATCACTACGCGAACAAGCGGCTCAACCTTGCCGGCGACCTGCTGGAGATGCAGTTCCGTAGCGTGTTCCTTGGCAAGTGGGGCTTCGTGGCGCGGATGAAGTACAACTTCCAGAAGTCCGCGAAGCGGGGCCGCCTGCCGTCGCTGCAGTCGACGGTGGTGTCGGACACGCTGTCCGACCAGATCATGTCCGCGATGGCGACCGGCAACTGGGTCGGTGGCAGGACGGGTGTGTCCCAGCGGATGGAGCGTGGCAACATGATCAAGACGCTCAGCCACCTCCGCCAGGTCAACTCGCCGCTGAGTTCGCAGCGCCAGCACTTCGAGGCACGTGAGCTGCACCCGACGCACTGGGGGCGGCTGTGCCCGATCAAGACGCCGGAGGGTATGAACATCGGCCTCCGGAAGCACCTGGCGATCTCTGCGGACGTGTCGAGCGGGATGGACGAGAAACAGCGCAACCTCCTCAGGCAGCGGCTTGAGGACCGGGGCGTTGAACGAGGTGATAGCTGATGGCAGATGTATACTTTGACGGAGAACTGTTAGGGACCCACGACAACCCTGAGGAGCTACGTGAGACGGTTGTCGAGAAGCGACGAAACGGCGAACTGGACCAGGAGATCAATATCAGCTACGACGAGGACAAGGACGAGGTACGCATCGAGACTGATTCCGGACGTGTCCGGCGTCCTGTCGTGATCGTCGAGGACGGCGAACCCCTGCTGACCGAGGACCACGTGGAGAAGCTGAACAACAAGGAGCTCTCCATCCGTGACCTGGTCGAGGAGGGTGTCGTCGAGTATCTGGACGCTGAAGAGGAGGAGAACGCCTACGTCGCGATGGACCGGGACGAGGTGACCGAGGAACATACGCACATGGAGCTCGACCCGGCGACGACGCACGGTATCTCCGCGTCGACGGTCGTCTACCCGCAGCACAACCGTGGTGACCGTGTCAACTACGGGGCGAAGATGGCCGGCCAGGGCCTTGGCATGTTCATGCGGAACTTCCATGACCGGTACGATACACGGGCGGACGTGATGAACTACCCGCAGGCGCCGATCGTGGAGACGCGGACGTACGACCATATCATCGAGAACCATCCGATCGGGCAGAACATGGTCATCGCGATCTCGAGCTTCGAGGGCTACAACATCGAGGACGCTGTGATCTTCAACAAGTCCTCGATCGAGCGTGGCCTGGCCCGGTCCCACCACTTCCGTACCTATACTACGGAGTCACGTCGGTACTGGGGCGGGCAGAAGGACTCGATCACCGTTCCTGACAAGGACACGCGCGGCTACAAGTCGGAGGACGCGTACGCGAAGCTGGATCAGGACGGGATCGTCAATCCTGAGACGGAGGTCGAGTCTGGCGACGTGATCGTCGGCAAGACCTCGCCGCCGAAGTTCCTCGGCAGCTCCGAGGAGGTCAAGATGGGGCTGGCGGAGGAACGTGAGACGTCGAAGACCGTCCGCCACGGTGAATCCGGTGTCGTCGACAAGGTGATGCTGACGGAGACCGAGGAAGGCAACAAGCTCATCAAGACGAAGATGCGGACCGAGCGTATCCCGGAGCTGGGTGACAAGTTTGCGACCCGGCACGGGCAGAAGGGTGTTATCGGGCTGATCTCTCCTGAGCAGGATATGCCGTTCACGGATCAAGGTATCACGCCTGACATCGTGCTGTCAACGCACGCCATCCCGAGCCGTATGACTGTGTCGCAGCTCATCGAGGTCATCGGTGGCAAGGCTGCGGCGCTCCGCGGCGAGCAGACGGACGGCACGGTCTTCCATTCGGAGGACGAGGACGATCTGCGTGACACCTTGAAGGAGCTCGGCTTCCGGTACGACGGCAAGGAAGAGATGTACAACGGGGTCACGGGCAAGAAGATGGATGCTGAGATATTCATCGGCCCCGGCTACTACCTGAAGCTCAGCCACATGGTCGAGGATAAGATCCACGCCCGTTCACGTGGCCCGGTCACGCTGCTGACGAAGCAGCCGACCGCAGGCCGTGCACGCGAGGGCGGCCTCCGGCTGGGAGAGATGGAGAAGGACGTTCTGGTCGGCCACGGTTCGGCCATGCTGCTGAAGGAGCGGTTCGGCTCGGATTCGACCGAGGCGTACGTCTGTGATGACTGCGGTGAGATCGGTATCTACGACCGCGAGGAGGACGTGACCTACTGTCCGAACTGTGACGACAGCGATGTCAGCGAGATCGAGGTCCCGCAGGCGTTCCTCCTGCTGCTGAACGAACTCAAGTCACTCATGATCGACCCGACACTCGAGGTCGAGGAGGAGTGAGGTGATCACAATGCGCAAAATTGATGAACTCAAGTTCGGCCTCATGCCACCGGAGAAGGTAGAAAACATCGCCGTCAAGCGGATCACGAAGGCGGAGGTCTACGACGCTGACGGCTATCCCGTCGAGGACGGTGTCATGGACCCGGCACTGGGTGTGCTGGACCCTGGCATGGTCTGTGGAACCTGTGGAGGCCGTATGCGTGACTGTAAGGGCCACTTCGGCTACATCGATCTCTCCAAGCCGGTGGTCAACGTGCTGTACGCGAAGAAGATACGGAACCTGATCCGGTTCACATGTCGCGAGTGTCAGGCGCTGCTGACGAAGGACTCTGACAAGTCGCTGCGCAAGTCGAACCGGAAGACAACGTGTCCAGAATGTGAGGCCGAGCAGAAGGATGTCAGCATCGAGAAGCCGTACAGTTACTACGAGGGCGACGAGCAGCTGACCCCTGAAGATATCCAGGAACGTCTGGAGAAGATCCCGGATGAGACAGCGGCGAAGCTGGGCGTGTCGGGCGGCCGGCCTGAGTGGCTGGTCATCGACAAGGTCCTCGTCCCGCCGGTGACGATCCGGCCGTCTATCACGCTGGAGAACGGCCAGCGGTCGGAGGACGATCTGACACACAAGCTGGTGGATGTGATCCGTATCAACCAGCGGCTGCGTAACAATATCGAGATCGAGGCGCCTGATTTCATCATCGACGACCTGTGGGAGCTGCTGCAGTACCACGTCGCGACGATGTTCGACAACGACCTGACAGGGGTGCCGCCGGCACGGCACCGTTCCGGCCGCTCACTGAAGTCCTTGATCGAACGGCTGAAGGGGAAGGAGGGGCGGTTCAGGCAGAACCTGATCGGGAAGCGTGCGAACTTCTCGGCACGTACTGTCATCTCGCCGGACCCGAACATCGGTATCAACGAGGTCGGTGTGCCGTATGAGATCGCGAAGCAGCTGACGATCCCGGTCAAGGTCAAGGAGGACAACATCGACGAGGTGGAGGAATGGATCATGAACGGTCCGGACACCCATCCCGGCGCCAACTACGTCTTCCGGCCTGACGGGTCGCGGAAGAAGGTAACCGATAACAATAGGGAGGAGCTTGTCGCGGAGCTGGAGCCTGGCTACACGGTGGAACGCCATCTGAAGGACGAGGACACGGTGTTGTTCAACCGGCAGCCGTCGCTCCACCGGCTCTCCATGATGGCGCACCATGTCAAGGTGATGCCGTACCGGACGTTCCGGCTGAACCTGGCTGTCTGTCCGCCGTACAACGCCGACTTCGACGGCGACGAGATGAACCTCCACGTCCCACAGACGGAGGAGGCTCGCGCCGAGGCGGAGGAACTGCTCGAGGTGCAGAACAATATCAAGTCACCGAAGTTCGGTGGCCCGATCATCGGCATGATGCAGGACCACATCTCCGGGCTGTTCCTGCTGTCCATGGAAGAGGAGATCCCCCGCGAGGACGCGTTCGACCTGCTGATCGCGGCTGGTCAGTACGACAAGGAGCTTCCCGATGGTGAGACGGTCAGCGGGAAGGAGCTGATTTCCCTGTTCATCCCGGACGAGGTCAACGTGGACAACGGTGATGTCCTGATCGAGGACGGTGAGCTGAAGGACGGTGTCATCGATGAGGACATGGTCGCCGACTACGGTGGCGAGATCATCAACCAGATCATGATCGAGGCGGACGAGGAAACGGCGGTCACGTTCCTGAACACGGCGACGAAGCTCGGTGCGCTGTACCTCGACCGCCGCGGCTTCTCGATCAGTACCTCGGACCTCGAGGTGTCGAAGGAAGGTCGTGAAGAGATCCGGGAAGAGATTGATAAGGGCCGGGAAGAAGCACAGAAGATTCTCGAAGATTTCAAGAACGGCGATGTTGAGGCTATGACCGGTAAGACGGTCCGCGAGACGTTTGAGGCCAAGATGACAAGCACGCTCCGTGGTATCTCGACGGAGGTGGAGAAGATCGTGGATGAGGACGTCCCAATGACGTCTGCCAGGGTCATGGCGGAGTCCGGTGCACGTGGCTCGATGACCAACCTGTCGGTTATGGCGGGCCTGCTCGGACAGGAGACTGTGAGCGGCAAGCGTATCAGCCGCGGCTTCAAGGACAGGAGTCTGCCCCACTTCCAGCCGGGAGACCTGTCTGCCCGCGCACGCGGGTTCGTAGATTCGTCCATCTATGGCGGGCTTGACCCGGACGAGATGTTCTACGAGGTCATGTCGGGTCGGGAAGGTCTGATGGACCAGTCGCTCCGGACACGGACGTCGGGCTACATGTACCGCCGTATCTCAAACGCGCTGCAGGACCTGTCGGTGGAGTATGACCGCTCTGTCCGTGCCGCTGACGGCACGATTGTCCAGTTCACAGCGGGCGAGGACGGTATCGATCCGCAGAAGTCCGATAGAGGAGAGCTGATTGACGAGTAGGTGATGAATCATGCCAGAGAACAAGCTGAAGATGGGTGAGGAGGACCTCGAGCTCCCGGAACCGTACCAGGACCGGGACGATGCTGAGCAACTGAAGGAACGCTACCGGGACATGCTGTTTGAGCCCGGTGAGGCGATCGGCATCGTCGGCGCGCAGTCGATCTCGGAGCCGGCCACCCAGATGACGATGGAGACGTACCACAGCGCCGGTGCTGCGAAGGTGTCGATCACGCAGGGACTTCCGCGTATGATCGAGGTCGTGAATGCGCGACGGAACCCGAAGACACCGGTCATGAACATCTACCTGCATGACGAGTACCAGAGCCGCGAGGACGCGAAGGATGTCGCGGCGAAGATCAAGGAGGTCACGTTCGACGACACGGTCCGGGAGGACACGCTGGACCTGATGAACCTGGAGCTCCGGTTCGTCCTGGACGAGGACGTGCTTGAGGAGTACCGGGTGGAGAAGGACGATGTCGTCGCCAAGCTGAAGGACAAGCTGTCCAAGGCGGTCGTCAAGCGTGACGGTAACGAGATAACGATCTACCCTGAGGCGGATGACTACGATCTGACCGATCTGCAGGACATGAAGCAGAAGGCGATGGATCTCCGCCTGCAGGGCTTCAAAGGCGTTGAGGACGTCGTCATCTTTGAGGAGGACGGTGAGTGGCGCGTCCAGACCGCGGGTATCAACCTACGGAAGACGCTGAAGCTGGACGAGGTCGATGAGACCCGGACCCGGTGCAACGACCTGTTCGAGTTCGAGAAGGTGTTCGGCATCGAGGCGACCCGCAACCTGATCCTCGAGGAGCTGCAGGGCATCCTGGAGGAGCAGGGGATGACGGTCGATGTCCGCTGGCTGATGCTGATCGCGGACACGATGACGAAGGAGGGCGATATCCAGGGCGCCACCCGGTACGGTATCTGCGGTGGCAAGAACTCGGTGCTCGCCCGTGCGTCGTTCGAGGAGACGAAGAAGCACCTGACGACGGCAGCCATCAGCGGCGAGATCGACCCTCTGAACTCCATCGTGGAGAACATCATCCTGGGCCAGGTCATCCCGGCAGGGACAGGCCAGCTCGAGCTGCAGGCCAAGCCCGCGAAGGCGCCTGAGTCTGTGATTGAGAAGATTGAGGAGAAGCGGGAGGAACTTCGCCAGCGGAAGGAAGAGCGCATGGCGGAGCAGGAAGAAGCTGAAGCGGCCGAGGAAGAATCTGAGGACGAGGAGGCCGATGAGGCAGAGGTCGACTACGAGGACCTGGTGGATCGGACGATCGCCGACATCAAGCAGTACGCTGAGGAGCACGAGCTCGATATGGAGCAGCTGCTCGAGGCGGAAAAGGCAAACAAGGATAGAAAAACCTTAAAAAGCTGGATTGAGGACCAACTGGAGGAGTAAGCAATGAGTTTCAAGGAAGAACTGCAGAGTGCAGCGGAGGATGACCGGCTTGTGGTCGGTACCAGTGAGACGATCAAGCAGATGGACGACCTTGAACGTGTGATCGTCGCTGGCAACGCCCCGGCTGAGCTCGCTGACAGGGTCCGGGACGCAGCAGACGGTACCGATCTTGATGTCGAGGTCTTCGACGGCACGAACCAGGAGCTCGGTTCGCTGTGCCGGAAGCCGTTCGCTGCCTCCACGGTAGGTATTAAAAAAGTGACTGGCATAAAGTGAGAACAGATGTCTGCAAGTATCAAGTTTGACACGGAAACCATCCGCAGTATCAATCTCTTCGAGGAAATCACCGGCGTCGAGGTCATGGACGCTATCACCCATGACGACAAGGCGTACTTCGTCGTCGAGGAGGGCAAGGTCGGTCTCGCCATCGGCAAGGGCGGTGAGACGATCAAGAAAGTGCAGCGCAACCTTGACAGGGATGTCAAGGTCTACGAGTACTCCGACAGTCTCAAGGAGTTCGTTGAGAACTTGGTCCCGGCGGATGTGAGTTCGGTGAAGTACGACCGGTCCGGTGAGAACAAGGTCGTGAAGATCGGCGTGGACCGCAGCGACTGGTCCCGCGTGGTCGGGAAGGACGGCAGGAACATCGACATCATCAAGCGTTTCCTGAAGCGGGAGTTCGATGTCGATGATGTGAAGGTCGAGTGACAGGACGGTTGACATATTTATAAAGTTTGCCGTAGAACCGTTCGCTACGGCACGGACAAGCGTGATACTATGGGGCTTTATAATGGACGCAAAGTGAAGCAGCGAAGGCAGCGGTTCAGATGGAACGATATCGAATACAAGCGGAAGCAGCTGAATCTGAAGGAGCAGGCTGACCCGCTCGAGGGCAGTCCGCAGGCTCGGGGGATCGTCCTTGAGAAGCGTGTCATCGAGGCGAAGCAGCCGAACTCCGCTCTCAGGAAGTGCGTCCGTGTGCAGCTGATCAAGAACGGGAAGCAGCTGACAGCGTTCGTGCCTGGTGACGAGGCCATTGAGCACATCGACGAGCACGACGAGATCTTGGTCGAGGGCATCGGTGGCGCTGACAACGGCCCGAAGGGTGACATCCCGACGGTCCGGTATCAGGTCGTGAAGGTAAACGGTGTATCACTTGAAGAGCTTGTTGCAGGCAACAAGCAGAAGCCGACGAGGTAATAACAGATGGAAGACGTCAAGCTGTTCGACAAGTGGGACTGCCAGGAGGCTGAGATCGAGGACGATGGTCTCCGCAGGGTCATCAACCTGGAGAACATCATGGCGCCACGCTCCCGTGGACGTCACTCCGATCAGCAGTTCTACAAGGCGGATGTCCAGATCGTCGAACGGCTGCTGAACCGGCTGTACGTCGCCGGTCACAAGGGGAAGAAGCATAAGATCTCATCCGGTCACAATGTCGGCAAGTCGGAGAAGCTATGGGAACTTATCGAGGACGCGTTCGATATGATTGAAGAGGAGACGGGAGAGAACCCGGTCCAGGTCCTCGTGACAGCGATCGAAAACTCCGCTGCCAAGGAGGAGGTCATCTCCTACCAGCGTGGTGGTGTCATCGCACGGCAGGCCGTGATCGTTTCTCCGATGCGGCGTGTGGATCTTGCACTCCGCCACCTCGTCCAGGGAGCCTACGGCAACCGCCTTGCGAACGAGAAGGACGCACAGGAGGCGCTGGCGGAGGAGATCATGGCTGCATACGATAACGATTCCAGCACGATGGCTGTACGTGACCGGCAGCGCAGAGAACGGGAGGCCGAGGGCGCCCGGTAGGGTCGTGTCCTCGCTTTTACCGTTGGACGGTGCCTGGCGATGGGGAATGAGGAAATCGTTCTACTGACGCTGGTACTCACCGCAGGTATCACTGCCACGGTTTTTCTCGTCGATAACGGTATCGAGCGGTCTGAGCCCGTCACCCCGCCGTCCCTTGTGATGGAGGTCGGGAACCAGACGGTGCAGGGGCTGGAAGCCCAGTACTGCTGGACGAAGCACAACAGGACGGCGTGTATCGACAAGGTCGCGCCAGAGAAGTTCAGCACCCGTGCTGTGCTCAATGCACAGAACGTCGGGATGGATGCACGGTTCCGGTTCCATCCACGCAATCACACCGCGCCCGACACGATGACGCTGCGGGTGTTGATGAACGATGAAGGACGCCTGGTCACGGAACGCCGTATCAACGGTTCGACAAGTCTCCAGCTGCGGCCAGGGCTCTACATCCTGGTGGTGCAGTCAGAATGGGAGGCGGGCAACGTGACACACGTGTTCCAGATCGAGGTCAAGGGCGAGAACTGACTACATGAACGCGTCGATGTCGTCGTCCTCGATCTCCATCTCCTCGCTGTACTCCTGCGCCGCGTCTTCCAGGCCCTGTCCGGTGTCGAACTCCTCCGATCTACGTTCTCTGACGGAGACGAACGCCGGGTAGTCGACGGCTTCACCCACCACGATGCACTCGCCGACCCTGAGCCCGGGAATGGAGGAGATGACGTCCGAGGTGATGCCCTCCGAGCTCTGCTTGATCCGGTCCAGGTCGTTCGGATTGGTGACCCGGAGGATGACATGGGTGTTGCACTGTGACAGCGCGGTGGTGGACAGCCCGACCGGCCGCTGCGATATCAGGCCGAGTGAGGCGTGGAACTTGCGACCCTCTCTGGCTATCTGCTTGATGGTACCCCGCGCGATCGCATGGTCGGAGGAGACGTTCTCAGGTGCGAAGTTGTGCGCCTCCTCGACGAGGAAGAAGTACGGTGGGATGTCGCCGCTCCGCCGGGCTTTGAACAGCTTGTCGGCGAAGTACGCGGCGATGATCTGCTTTTTGCGGTAGCCGACGATGTCGGACAGGTCGAGCACGATCATCTTACCGGGCTCGACACGGTCCAGCGACGGGTTGTCGTACCGCTTGAACAGGTCCATGTACTGCATCCGGTTCAGCCGGTCGATCCAGATCTGCTTGGTCTTCTTCGGCATGTCGGCCTCCTCGACCCGCTGCTGCAGGTCGTCCAGCCCGAACACGCCGCCACCCTTCCGCATTTCCTCCTTCATGTCGTCGAGTATCTTCTTGATCTCCCGTTTCTGCGGTGAGGTGACGTCGCTGAAGTACTGGTCCAGCTTGCCGGCGGACAGTTCTGACAGCCCGATCTGGATGTCGCTGCCGTCGTAGACCTCGACACGGTCGCCGTACTCCGGGTCGTCCGCGAACCCGGCGTACTCGCCGTGCGGGTCCAGCGCGACGACCGCCATCTGTCCGTCGTCCGGGTCTCGGTCCAGCAGTTCCTCCAGCATGACGGAGGCGAGGTAGGACTTGCCGGCGCCGGACTGGGCGAGGATCGCGAGATGTTTCTGGAACAGCTTGGTCATGTTCAGCCGTGCCTCGAGGTCCTGGTGCTGGACGTCGCCGATATGGAGGCCGCCGTCCTGTTCCAGGCCGAGGAAGTCCGCCAGTCGGTCCCGGTCCGCGACGTAGAGGTCGGTGCCGGGCGAGGGCGGGAAGTACGGCCGCTTGATCATGTCGTTGTCGTGGTAAACACCCATGATCGTGCCTTCGCCGACGAGGTACTCCCTGTCCTCGGTGGGGAAGTGGTCCTGGAGTTCGATGCCCTGCCTGTTCGACTCGGAGACGGACTCCGCCCGGTTGAAGAAGAGGTTGGTCTTCCGGACGGAGGAGACACGGGCGATGGCCCGGCCCTCCTCGGTGTCGAACTCGACGAACTGTTCCTTCTTGACGGGCTGCTCCAGGACGAAGGTGAACTCGTCCGAGGTCGGTGTGTCCTCAGTGGAGATGATCGTGCCCACTGGCTCTGGCATACCACGAGGTGCGGGCTGAAGTGATAAAAAAGCTTCCAGCGGTTCCGTCAGTTCCGGTAGCGTTGTTGCGGCGGCTGCAAACTTTAAATCCTGCCACAACGCATCTGTGGGCAGACCTATGCGTGACCGTTACCGTCAGACGCTGGTTCTGCTTGCCACCCTCTGCTGCCTCCCGGCCCTTGCAGCGGCAGGACCGTCGTCCATCCTCCCTGGACCGCCGCAGGAACGCACGCTGGGGGCCACGTACGGCCAGGGCGACACGATCACGATCAACCAGTCGGACATGACGCTGACGATGGGCGTGTCCCGGACACGCGTCCTGCGAGTGGAGAATAGCGGCATCCGCCCGGACGAGTACGCTGTCTGGACATCGACGAGTGGTGATGCATCGGTCTTCACGGAGTACGAGAACATCGCCAGCCGGGAGGGTACACGTGCACGGTTTGTCGTCCCGCAGGGGCAGACCAGGGAGGTCAGTCTGACGTTCACGCCGAGCACCTGTTACAAATCGGTCTGTGATGGATCGCTGACGATCCACGTGCTGAACACGGACTCGGGCCGGCGGTACGACATCCCGATCGAGCTGACGGTGAAACGCGCTGCGACCGGCGTGTCGGCGCCAGGTGTCATGCTCCCGCAGCTGGCGGCACTGCTCCTGCTGGCCGCGGTCACGGTCTGGGTCGGCCGTCCCGGGCCGAAAGCTTGAAAGGACTGCCCCCCGCTTCTCCCGGTATGATCACGGTACTCCGCCTCGGCCACAGGAGAGGCCGCGACGACAGGATCTCGTCCCATGTCGGGCTGACAGCCCGGCAGTTCGGCGCGGACAAGGTCATCTACTCGGGCGAGAAGGATGACAACATGCTGGAGAGCCTGGAGGACGTCCGCGACCGCTGGGGCGGACCGTTCGAGATCACGTACCGCGAGGACTACCGCAGGGTCATCAAGGGCTTCGACGGCACGTCGGTCCACCTGACGATGTACGGCCTCCCGTTCCAGGAGAAAATGGATACGGTCCGGGAAGCGGAGGATCTGCTGGTCGTGGTCGGCTCACAGAAGGTTCCACGCGATGTCTACGGGCTGGTCGACCACAACCTTGCGGTCGGCCACCAGCCCCACTCTGAGGTCGCGGCGGTCGGCGTGTTCCTGTACGAGTACAACGGCCGGGCGATCAGCGACGAGTTCGAGGACGCAAAGATCCGCGTGGAACCGACGGCGGACCAGAAGAAGAC
>JAXINV010000059.1:0-2892 GCA_034190465.1 Asbonarchaeum danakilense (SeqCode)
GGCAGTTCGCCGTGCTCGGCGACGTGGTCCTCGAGGAAGTCGGTGGTCGGGGTGTCATGCGGGTAGCCGGAGCCGAAGTCCCGGCCGTACTTATCTTGCAGCGCGGCGACGTGGTCCTCCCTGGCGTTCTTCGCCAGGATGGAGGCGGCTGAGACGATCGGGTAGGTGTCGTCGGCGCCGTGCTCCGCGACCACGTCGAGGTCGTCCCTGCCGAGCTCGTTCCGGATCTTGTCGCCGAACCGTTCACCGTCGGGCTCGGGCAGGTCGATGTAGGCCCTGTCGGGCTCCAGTTCGTCGATGATGTCGGCGAACGCACGGATCTCGACCTTGTTCAGGGACATGATCGCCCGCAGTTCGTCGATCTCGGTGGCGGTGACCTCGCGGACGAGGAAGGCGTCGGCGATGGCTTCGACCTCGTCGCCGAGCCGCTCACGCTCCGCGTCGTCCAGCTTCTTGGAGTCCTTGAGCCCGATGCCTTCCAGTTCGTCGAGCCGTTCCTCGTCGATGACGACGCCGCCGATGAACATCGAACCAATTACCGGGCCGCGTCCCGCCTCATCGATGCCGATAAGTCGTTTCATATCTTCCTGCCGCCGTGCTGTTCGGGACGGTCCTTGTTTACCTCGATCTTGTCCAGGATCTCCTGCGGCAGGTCGGCGTCGATGCCTTCGGCCAGGTCCATGACGCGGATGACGATGTCGGCGAGCTCCTCCGGGATGTGCTCCGTGTCGTCCTCGCGCCAGGCGGACAGTGCCTCGGACGCCTCCTCGTGGATCATCGCGATCTTCTCCGGGAAGTTGTCCATGGAGGTCTCGAAGCCTTTTTTCTCGGTGGTCGCCCGGACCTCTTCGCACAGTCGCTTGAACTCGTCCTGGAACTCGTCGGTCATGCAGCAGGATTGGCGTGAACGGTTAAATGATGCACGGTGGGAAGAAAAAGAGGGAAACGTGGGCGTGGATCTTACTCCACGTCCCGGGAACCGTCCTTGTCGGCCTGGCTGCCGTGGCTCTCGGCCTGCTGCCACCGGTCCTCGAACCGGTCGATGATGTCGGGCAGCGCGGTGTACTCCATGTCCTCGTTCGGGAGCCGGTGCGGCTCGAACGGGCCGTGCCGCCGCATGTAGTCGGTGATCTCCTGTGCTTTCTCCCGTGTCCGGTCGAACGCGGCGTCGGCGAACATGTCCTCTGGTCCGTGCAGCTCGCCGTCGCTGAGCTGGAAGCCTGCTGCCTTGACGCGGGGCGGGCCGTCGAACCGTGTGCACCGTGCGTTGTCCATGCCGACGGGCATCATCGGTCCGTTGTGTGAGCCACGCATCCAGCCGGCGACCATGTGTGGGTGTGAGAACGCTTCGAGGATCTCGCCCATCGCTGGCAGGCCTGACTGGGCTCTGACGATGGCGACGGGGTCGTCCTTGCCGACGTATTCGCCGGCGATTTTCCGCAGCTTCTCGGTGGAGACGGAGGCGACGGGGTCGTCGCTGTTGTTTTTGTTCTCGTCCTTGGGGTAGATGTGCTTGATGACGTACTGTCCGGTGGTCCCGACCAGGGAGAGGATCTCGTGCATCTCTTCGGGACAGTCCAGGGTGATGGTCTTGTCGTTGTGGGTGTCCATGATCTCGAACTGGAAACCATGGCTCATGGAGGAGTCGATGACGAGGCCTGCGGTGTTGAACGGGTCGCCGAACATCTTGAAGACCGGCAGGTTGAACGCGCCGGGCTCTGTCTTGTCCATCATGAAGACGACGATCGGGTTGGAGGGCCGTTCCTCGAACTCCATCTCCGCGATGCCAAGTCCGAGGCCCTTGACGTTGCCTGAGAAGGTGTCGCTGAGCAGGTCCTGTCCTGCGCCGTACAGCTGCAGGTCCTCCGCGACCTTGGTGGCTTTCTGGAACGCGTCCCATGCGAGCTGGTGGACTTCTTCGGAGTCCTCACCTTCGCGGTGGGTCATGATCAGCTGGATGTCGTCGCCGACGTTCTCGACGCGGAAGTCCTCGAGCACGTCGCCGTGTTCCTCGAGGTGCTGTCGTGCTGTGTCGATCAGGTCCTGGTGGGTGTTTGCGTGCCCTGGATGTCCTCCGACGTCCGCCTTGATGGCGGACACTGTGATGTAGTCTCCCATCGAGATCACCGAAGATATTACTTCGTATTACTCAGTAATACTCTGGTGTTTTAAAGGTATCGCTTGATCCGGTTTAAGTTGTGATGCCTTGTCCCTGGCATGTAGCGGGACATCAATGTGGTTGGCGCTCCAGTCGGTATCGGTGGGAGCCGCCGCGGCGTGGACATGGGGCCAAGTGTGGCGTGATCTGAGGAGGTCGTGGAGGTCAATCCGGTGCTTGACGATGCCAACGTGACGGCGGAGAGGGCGGTGGATGTGGTGGCGTCCGCGTTCGGCGACAGGAGTCTCTGAACGGCTGCTGTGCGAACGCCTACTGTGCCGTGCTGACAACCTTTATAACTGTTAACGCAGAACTGTTCTGGTAGCGGGGTGGAGCAGCCAGGAGTGCTCGTCGGGCTCATAACCCGGAGGTCGATGGTTCAAATCCATCCCCCGCTATTTTCTGACTTTCTTTTTGCTTTTCGCGATTGATTCGAGGTCTTTGAAGTTGTTGAGTCTAGATACGGTAAGATAGTATGAATCGTCGGAGTTTGGCCCGGTGACCTTGCTGGGCACATCAAGGGTGGCGAGTAACTCTTTGATAGATGTCAGTCCTGTTTTGTTCATCGATTTTATACGCAGACGGTTGTTGGTCTCGTCAAAGTATCCTTCGTCCCGGATGAATGCCCGCAACCATTCCAGTTTATGCTCGTCCGGTTCGTCGAAAAGTTGTTGTGGCGGTCTCCATGTTGCAGTCGCAAACGTGCCGAGCGACTCCAGTTCTTCAGCGATTCT
>JAXINV010000059.1:2992-34116 GCA_034190465.1 Asbonarchaeum danakilense (SeqCode)
GTCCTTTCCTTTCTGTCGGGTTCGTTCGTTGCATAGGAGGTAATATGTCCGTCTCCACAGAGTCTGGCATGTATTCGCAGGAGGGCGGTTTTCATGTTTCAAAGGAGGGTTTTCTGTATTTACAAGACTGATCGGGTGGTTGCCGCAACTTCCACCCTGAGACTTGGAGCAACATTTATGAGCACCGGCTGCACAGTTCGGTGCATGCGTCGACGGACCGGTGCTGTCCTGTTGCTGGTGCTGGCGGTCGTGCTGTCCGGCTGCCTGACGGTGAACATGCGGGCGGAGCTGCACAGGGACAAGAGCATGGATTTCTCGATCGGTGTGGACTCCCAGTATGAGTTTGTGCGAAACATGATGGAGAATGCGATCACGAAGCAGTTCAATAACGGTTCTGCGACGCTTTCGGAGTCATCGAACTCGTTCAAGTACACATGGGAGCGTGTGCGTCCGCCGGAGATCGACGGACCGACGACGAACAACCTGAGCAAGATGCTGGACTGGAACGTATCGCACAACTATTCGTTCCCGGTCTCGTACGTCTACCGCATCGAGTTCACGACCGAGGGCATGAATCTGTCGGGGATGGAAAACCTTAGCGGTTCAGAGGGGTCCGATAGCTCGCTGGGTTCGTCCCTGTTCGGTGGCGGGCTTTCATCGCTCGGCTTCAACTTCTACCTGGATCCGTTCGGCTCGATTACGGACACGAACGGTATCAGGACGGATACGGGAGCTGTCAAGTTCGATCTGCTGAAGGACAAGACATACTACGTCGAGTTCAAGGACCATGTGTGGAACACATGGATCGCGAACTTGGGTGGTCCTGCCTGCCAGGAGCAGTGGTCGTGCGGTGAGTGGTCGGCCTGCACCAACGGCACGAAGACCAGAGACTGCACAGCCTCGAACAAGTGCAGCAACTACCTGTACCGGCCGAAGGAGACGAAGGAGTGCGGGGTCGGCGCTGACTCAGGGCTCGGGTTCGGTGACACGGAACTGGGCGGTGACACGGGGTACGGGTTCAACAGCTGTTACCGCACGTCGCCCTCGTTCATCGGCACGCCGTTCGAACTGAGGAACTGGACGTTCGAGGGGCAGAGCGGTGTCACGCTCCAGTTCGCGATGGACGAGTACACCATCGCGGACAACGTGACAATCCGCGATGTGACGCTGTCGTTCGAGGAGCAGGGCAACGTGTCGATGGGCTATGACCGGACGCTGACACCGGACAACCCGGCCAACATCACGGTGAGCGGTATCGACTGGCTGTCGTCAGGCGACTGCGCCTCGGCCAAGCTGTTCGTGACGTATGACACGCCGGACGAGCCGGTCGCCACGGAGTCGGGCTACAGCGATATCCAGGGCGAGGTCCCGTAAGACGGACCCGGTCACTTTTTATGGTTCTGCGCCGCGTATCCGTACGTGGTACCCATGCCGAAGATCATCGTCAACGGGCTTGGCACGATCGGGAAACGCGTCGCCGCTGCTGTGCGGCGGCAGGAAGATATGGAACTTGCAGGCGTGGCGGATGTCGCACCGACCGGTGAACTCCGCACCGTCATGAGCGAGGACGGCCCGCTGAGCGGCGTCGACCTGTACGGCTCCACGGCGGAGGGCGTCCAGAAGCTGGAGGAGGGCGGCTTCGATGTCGCCGGTGATCTGGCAGGCGTCCTTGACGATGTCGACCTCGTGGTCGATGCGACACCGAAGGGTATCGATGCGAAGAACAAGGAGAACCTGTACGAGCCTAACGACGTGAAGGCGATCTTCCAGGGCGGTGCTGACGGCAGTATCGCTGATGTCAAGTTCAACGCCAACGCCAACTACGATGAGGCGCGGGACGAGCAGTTCGTCAAACTGGTGTCGTGCAATACGACGTCGCTGTGCCGGACGCTGCATGCTGTCGACGACAACTTCGGTGTGGATGAGGTCGTCGCCAACCTGGTGCGGCGTGGCGGCGACCCGAAGCAGGATTCGCGCGGTCCGATCAACTCGATCATCCCTGTACAGGACGTGCCGTCCCATCACGGCCCGGACGTGCAGGAGGTGATGCCGTACATCGACATCAAGACGCTGGCGGTCAAGGTCCCGACCACGCTGGCGCACGTCCACATGGTCAACGTCGAGCTGGAGTCGGACGCGACTGAGGACGAGGTCAAGCGGGCGTTCCGCGACGAGCCGCGCGTCGTGCTGGAGTCCGCCGGTGACGGCTACGAGTCGACCGCCAAACTGCACGAGAAGATGCGTGACCTAGAGCGGCCGCGCAACGATATGCAGGAGGTCGCGATCTGGGAGGAGACGGTCACGGTCGACAACGGCACGCTGTACTGGATCCACATGACGCACCAGGAATCGATCGTCGTGCCGGACAACATCGACGCGATCCGTGCGATGCTGGGCATGGACGACCGGAAGGCGTCGATGGAACGCACCGACCAGTCCCTGGGGCTGGAGTAGCTACCGCCCCAGGATGTCCTCCACTTCTTCTTTCGTCGCTGCTTCTAGCGCCTGCTGTGCCTTCTGCCGTGCCTCCTCTGTGTCGGTCTCCCGGATCCGCTGCTTGACGCGTGGCACAGACGGCGAGCTCATGCTGAGCTCATCCAGCCCGAGACCGACCAGCAGCTCGGTGACGGAGCGGTCACCGGCCATCTCCCCGCACATGCCTACCCAGGCGTCGCCGGCGTGCCCGTCCTCGACGACCTTCGATATAGCGCGGAGCACGGCTGGATAGAGCGGGTCCTGGAGCGATGCGACGCGATTATCCGTCCGTGAAGCCGCCATGATGTACTGCGTCAGGTCGTTTGTTCCTATGCTGAGGAAGTCGACCCGGTCCGCCATCTCGTCCGCGGTCAGCACGGCGGCGGGTGTCTCGACCATGATGCCGAGCTCCGGTCGTGCGTGCTCGACGCCGTCCTCGTCCAGCTGCTCGGCGACATCGTCCACGACTGCCAGCGCCCGGTCCAGTTCCTCGACGCTGGCGACCAGGGGGAACATGACCGCCAGGTCGTCGCCGTGCTCGGTCGCGGCAGCGCGGAGCAGCGCCCGGAGCTGCGTCCTGAACAGCTCATCGCCCTCGCCGAGGGACAGCCGGATGCCGCGGACGCCGAGAAACGGGTTGTCGCCGGGATCAAGGTCGACGTACGGTACCGGCTTGTCCCCACCGATGTCCAGTGTCCTGACGACGACACGCTCCCCGTCGAATGTTTCCAGTGCGTTGACGTAGTATTTGTAGTGTTCGTCCTCTGACGGCGGCTCGTCGCGTTTGAGGAACATGAACTCGGTCCGGTACAGGCCGATGCCGTCCGCACCCTGCGCCGCGGCCCGGTCAAGCTCGCGGTCGTTGGCGATGTTGGCTGCGACCTCGATCTCCTCGCCGTCTTCCGTCGCGACGTGGTCCTCGATGATCTCGATCTCTATCTCTTCCTCCGCCTCGGCGATGCGTTCCTCGCCGGGGTCGGTGACGACCTTTCCCTGTTCGCCGTCGACGACGATCTGCTGCCCGTCCTCCAGTGCATCGATCTGCCCGCCGACGCCGACGACCGCCGGGATGCCGAGCGATCTGGCGAGGATCGCGGCGTGAGAGGTCCTGCCGCCTTCCTTCGTGACGATGCCGGCGACCTTTGCCGGATCTAGCTGCGCTGTGTCGCTGGGTGTCAGCCGCTCCGCGACGATGACGGAGCCGTCGGGCACGTCGCTGAGCCCGGTCTCCTCTGCCCCGGTCAGGATGCGGATGACGCGGTCACGGACGTCGCGCAGGTCGTCGGCCCGCTCCGCGGTGATGCCGCCGGTCTGTTCGAACTGCTGGATTGGGTCTTCGAACGCGTGCTGGACGGCCTGTTCCGCGCTCTCGCCGTCCTGGACGTGTTCCTCGACGCTCTCCTCGATCTGCGGGTCGTTGAGGAACTGGCGCTGCGCCTCGAAGATCTCGGCCTCCTTCTTCCCGACGTCCTGTTCTGCCTGTTCCTGCCGCTCCTGGAGCTGGTCCAGTGCCTGTTCCTTCGCATCGTGGAACCGTTCCAGCTCCTGGTCGGGCTCCTGCTGGGCGTCGCGCAGGACGAGCTCGTCGGGCCGGTACCGGTGTACGGTGCCGACGCCCTGCCGCTGTGTGACGCCGACGCCGTCAATCGGCATACTCGTCCTCCGGTGTTGTGAGCACCTTTTCGAGTGCGTCGAGCGCCTCTTCGGCGTCGTCGCCCTCGGCGATCAGTTCGACGATGTCGCCCTGTGCGGCGCCGAGCCCGGTGACTGACAGCATGCTCCGCGCGTCGACCGGTTCCTCGCCTTGCTTCCCGACCTTGAGATCGCAGTCGAACTGGTTGGCGGTCTCGACGAACTTGGAGGCGGGCCGGGCGTGCAGTCCTTCCTCGGGGACGATCTCGACCTCGCGTTTCACTCGCTGACCGCCTCCTTCAAGGTGTCGATGACGTCGTCGGGCGTGGCGGCGTCCATGAGTGCCTCCCTGACCTCGTCGTGGACGAGCGCCCGGGACAGGGTGCTGAGCAGTTTGAGGTGTTCGTCGCTGCTGCCCTCGGGGACGAGGAGCATGAAGATGAGGTGGGCGAGGCTGTCGTCCATGGCGCCGAAGTCGACGCCGTCCTCTGCCCTGACGAACGCGACGGTGGGTTCGTCGACCCCGCTGGTCTTGGCGTGTGGAATGCCGATGCCTTTGCCGACACCGGTGTTTGTCTGTTCTTCCCGGGCCATGATATCGTTGTGGACCTGCTGTCTGTCGTTCAGACGTCCTGCCTGGTACACGAGGCCGATGAGGTACTGGATGCAGTCGTCCTTATCCTGGAAGTCCTGATCGAGTTCGATGAGGTCGGGGGAGATGAGGGAGTCGAAGTAGTCCGGATCCATACACGAAGGTAGGGCGTCTGGCGGTATAAAGTTTGGTGGCTTGCTGGGTTGTTGGTGGAGAAAGAAAAAGAAAGGCGGCGAACGGTGTCAGCGTTCGCCTCAGTTTGTGTCACGTCCACTTTTGGATGCCTTCGCCTTCTGCCTCTCGCTTGTCGGGCTTGAGGTAGGTGACCATCGCTGCGGTCACGATCCCTCCGAGCACGATACAACCGATGAAGGCTGCTGCGCTCATGAGGGTTCCTCCCAGACCGCCTGCGAGCGGGATGACGAAGATTCCTCCGTGGGGTGCAGGCATTGTCAGCCCGAGGTACATGGATGATGCGGCTGCTGTTGCGCTGCCGACCATGAGGCTCGGGATGACTCTGAACGGATCTGCCGCTGCGTACGGAATTGCTCCTTCTGTGATGAAGGATGCTGAAAGTACGACTGCGGCCTTTGCCTGCTCGTACATTTCCTTGGGGTACTTCTGTGGCGCGACGAAGTTGGAGATCGCCATGCCGAGTGGTGGTGACATTCCTGCGATCATGACTGCCGCCATCGGCTCGTAGATGCCCTGGCTGATCAGTCCTACGCCGAAGACGTAGGCGACCTTGTTGACGGGGCCTCCCATGTCGAATGCCATCATCAGTCCGATGACGGCTCCGAGGAAGACCGCTTGTCCTGTTCCGATCGTCTGGAGCCAGGCTGTAAGGGCGGTGTTCGCCACTGCCACAGGAACACCGACGACGAGCAGCATGACTGGAGCGAGGATTGCTGTGGTGCCGATCGGTATTATGAGGATCGGCATCATGGGCTTCAATGTCTCCGGGAAGTCCATGTTCTTGATCCACTTGGCGACGTAACCTGCTGCCAGTCCTGCTACCAGTGCTCCAAGGTAACCTGCTCCTGCGGGCCCGACCTGTCCGGTCGAGACACCGATGGCCTTTCCTGCTGCCTGGAGGACGTTCCCCTGCTGCAGGATGTAGGACAGGATGAACCCTGGGGCGAGACCTGGTCTGTCGGCTATCGCGTACGCGATGTACGCACCGAGGACGGGCACCATCAGTGTCAGACCTGCGACACCGATCTGTGCCAGGAACCATCCAAGGGAGCCGGTGTTCTGGAACACCTGCTCGGTGTTACCCACGCCGAACGCGACGGCCAGGAAGATACCGCCGACCGTCACGAACGGGATCATGTACGAGACACCGGTCATCAGGTCCTCTTCCGTGGACTTGAGCCGGTCCATAAACGAACGCTCTGATTCGTCTCCAGAAGCCATAGGGTTTCACCTAAAGACAGCTATGCGCTGGCTCGTATATAAGAGTAAGCCAGCCATTTATATATCAGAAGCGCGTGTCCTCCGGTTTCTTATGCGAGAGGCGCGCATGGAGGAGTATGATTGTGACGGTCACGTTCAACCCGGCGGTCGATCACACCGCGCTGGTCGATGAGGACCTTGAACCGGGGACGGTGGCCCGTGGCCACGATGCTGTGTTCGACGCGGCCGGGAAGGGTATCAACGCTGCCAAGTATATGACAGGGTTGGGTGTGGACAGTATCGCGACCGGGCCGGTCGGTGGGTTCCTCGGTGACTTTCTGGAGGACGACCTGGACGCGCAGGATGTGCCCCACGACTTCGTCCGCATCGACGGCCTGACACGGTTGAACACGACGATCGATGCGCCGGATGCCGAGTACAAGGTCAACCTGGACGGTCCCGAGATGCTGGATGGTATCGAGGACCAGCTCCTTGCTGCGGTCGAACGCCACGACCCTGACGTTGTCGTGATGGGTGGTAGTCTCCCGCCGGGAATGGATGCGACGGTCATCACACGGATCATGGACGGTGACTGGCGGACTGTGGTCGATGTGCATGGTGACGTGCTGCGACGGATTTCCGGTTCGTTTTTCCTCGCCAAACCGAACAGGGAGGAGCTCAGAGAGGCCACTGGCCTGCCTGTAGATTCGATCAATGACGTTGTTGCGGCTGCGGATGAGCTCTGCGACCAGGGCATTGAGAACGTTCTCGTCTCCCTCGGCGAGAAGGGGGCGGTCTTTGTGACCGAGGACAGTGCGCTGTACGCAGATGCACTGGATGTGGATGTTGCTGACACGGTCGGGGCCGGCGATGCGATTGTTGCAGGCGTGATTGCAGCGCTGGAGAGAGGGGGAGGGCTGGAGGAGATGCTGCGTGATGGGATAGCGGTTGCCTCCCGGGTTGTCCAGGTCTCTGGTGTCAGGACTCCTGAGTTCGATGATCTGGATGTGGTCCGTGACCGGGTAACGGTGGAACGGCTTCGCTGACTACTGGAAGAAGCTCTTGATCTTGTCGATGAAGCTGCCTGTCGCGTCTTCGATCGCGGCGGACTTCATGTCTTCGTCGGCCTCCTCGAGCTCGACGTCTTCACCCTTAGCTTTCTTGACGGCGGCGTCCAGGACGGCTTCAGGGTGGGTGACTGCTTTCTGTACGCCAACCTTGACCCGGGGCTTGTCGCCGAACCGGTCGGTGGGGACGGAGATGTCGGCTGCGATGATGACAGCGTCCGCCTCTTCGATGTCTTCGTCAGTCAGTTCGTTCTCTGTACCGATCGATCCTCGTATCTCGACCTTGATCTCGTGTTCGGAGTCTTCTGCGGCTTCTTCGAGTGATTCTGCGGCCATCTCGCTGTGGGCGATGCCTGTCGGGCAGGAGGTGACGGCGAGGAATTTCATCGTCCTATGTGTAAGAGTGCGGGGCTGCCATAAAAACCTGTCCCGGTCAGGAGTACTGCTCCAGGGCATCGACCACGACCAGATCCTCGCCGCTCATGTACCGGACGAACGCGCCGCCGGCGATCGAGACGTGCGAGAAGTCGTCGACCTGGTAGCCGAACCGTTCGACCAGCGACGATGTGTGGCCGCCGCCGAGTACGGTGTAGCCGTCACAGTCGGTGATCGCGTCCAGTATCGCGACGGTGCCGTCCTCATGGCCTTGCTCGTACGCGCCCATCGGCCCCTTCATGACGACGGACTCCGCGTCGCGGATGATGGAGACGAAACGGTCTTGTGTCTTCTCGCCTATGTCCCAGGTCATACCGGAGTCAGGCACGTCGTCGACGGGCACGGTGCCGCTGTCGGTGACGGCGTCTTCGGGAAGCACGACCTTGTCCTCGTACCGGTCCAGCACGTCGCGGAACGCGTCGACCTTTTCGTCAAAGTCGTTCTCCTCGATCCAGTCCCACTTGTCGCCCAGTGAGACTCCTTCGAGGTGGAGCGCTATCTCGCCGGGGATGCCGCCGAGGAGGATTCTGTCGGCGCGGTCGCCCATCCGTTCCAGCATCTTGACGAGGTCGGCGGCCTTCTCCCCGCCAAGCACGAGGACCGGGTTCTCGACGCTGTCACGGGCCTTCTCACAGCTTGCGAGCTCCTGCTCCATGACCGGGCCGGCGTACGACTCCATGACTGGTGCGAACCCGACCAGGGAGGCGTGGGAACGGTGCGCCGCGGAAAACGCGTCGTTGACGTAGATGTCGAAGTGTGGGGCTGCCCAGTTGACGAAGATGGACTTGGCGTGGTCGCCGGGCGGTTGTACCTCCAGTTCCTCGGAGAGGAACCTGACGTTCTCCATGAACGCGATCTCGCTGTCCTCCATGCCATCGAGCGTCGATCCCAGCTCGGCGCCGAACAGGCTCTCGATGAACGCGACCTCATGGTCGAGGTGCTTTGCTGCGAGTTCTGCGTGCTGCTCCAGCGAGGTGAAGTCGTCACGTCCCGGTCTGCCCTGGTGAGCCATGACGACGACCCGTGCGCCGCGGTCGCTGAGTTCCTGCAGTGTCTCCATGTATGTTTTGAACCGGAGGTCGGGCACGGGATTGCCGTCCTCCAGTGACAGGTTGAGGTCGGATCTGAGCAGCACGTTCTTCCCCTGCAGGGCGGTCCCGTCGAGCACGTTCACGGTATCACAGCATGTCGAAGGCGTTTTCTGCAGTGTTTCCGTCGTGGACGATGGAGCCGAGTGCGTCGAGGAAGGTGTCGGCGTCCTCCCGCTGCCAGACGTTCCGTCCGACGGCCAGCCCGCTCCATCCGGCGTCGACGACGGCCTCGACGGTCTCGAGGAAGCCCTGGTCGTCCGTCTTGGCGCCGCCGGAGAGGACGACGTTGGTCTTCCCTGCGACCGCGGCTGCCTGGGCTGCTGCGTCGCTGGAGCCAGGGTACTTGACCTTGACCATGTCGGCGCCCAGTTCCAGGCCGAGCCGTGCTGCGTAGGAGATGACATCGGGGTCCTGGTCGTCCGCGACGGCCTCGCCACGGGGGTACGACCACATGACGGCGGGCATGTCGAAGTAGCGGGCCTGTTCCTGGGCCATCCCGAACTCGCGCAGCATCTCGTCCTCGCGGCGGGACCCGGCGTAGACTGTGTAGCCGACCGCGTCTGCGCCGAGCTCTGCCGCGCGTTCCACGGAGCAGTTCTGCGCTGAGTATGGCGGGTTGTCGTGCAGGTTTGTGGTGCCGTTGAGCTTGAGCAGGAGGTTGATCTGGCTGCTGTAGTCCGGGTAGTATCGCTCTGCCAGGCCTTTCTGCACGGCGAGCGCTGTCACACTGTCGTGTGTCGCTGTCTCGAAGATGTTTGCTGGGTCGGGTCCCCGCGGGTTGTTGAGAACATCGTCCGGCCCGTGTTCCAGGCCGTGGTCGTAGGCGAGGACCAGTGCGCTGCCGTCCCGTGCCAGTCCTGTGGCCTCGAGTCGGTCCATGTGGCAAAGGTAGGCGCGTCTGGTTTAAATCAGTTCGGCCGCTACGGTTCGTCCTGGTCCCTGTACCGGCCGTCGTAGCTTGCGGTGCCTTCTGTGCGCTGGAGGATGATCTGGCAGATTCTGGTCCCGGGCTTGAGTTCGAGCGGGACGGGAGAGACGTTCCCGATCTCGAGGACGGTCCTGTTTGACGTCCCTGGCTGGATGAAGCCTGCGGTGATGTGGACGAGAAGGCCGAGGCGTGCGAACCGGCTCCTGCCCTCGATCCAGCCGCAGAGGTCGTCAGGGAGGCTGATCTTCTCCTGTGTGATGCCGTGCATGGTCTGCCCTGGCTTGAGCAGGATGGAGTCCTCGACCTCGATGACCCGGGTCAGGTTGTCGGGATCGACGTCCTCGTCGACGGGGTAGACGTCCTGGACCTCGTTGTAGACTCTGAACTTGTTGTCGAGGGTCAGGTCGATGGAGGCCGGCCCGATCTGTTCTGCGTCGAGCGGATCGATGTCGAGGTCGCCGTTCTCCAGTTCGTCGATGATGGCGTCGCGTGCCAGGACTGACATACGCGGCTGTTGGCCGCAAACCTTTATCACCTTTAAGTGCGCTGCCGGGTCCGTGCGAACGACGGAACTGTCCGAACTGGAGAAGACGGTCGACGGCGATGGCGCTGTTGAGGTGGGGTTCCGCCCGTCCGGGGAGCTGCACATCGGCAACCTGGTTTCGATCGCCTCGGCGGCGCTAATCGCTGCACGGAACGATATGAAGCTGCAGGTGACGTGCTGCGACACGGACTGGGCTGCCCATACACACGAGCTGGTCCGTGAGGACAACAAGCAGATCATGAAGCACTACTTCGAGCGGGAGGACCCGGATGGCTGCCACGAGGATCTGGCGAAGCACCGGTTCGAGCTCGCGAGGCCGTACATCGAGGCGATCATCGAGGAGGCGGCGGTCGATGCGGAGATCGAGTTCATGTCGGAGCTGCAGAAGGACCCGGCGTTCCGCGAGTCGCTGAAGCGGCTGCATGAACGGATGCCGGAGTTCGACGCTGTCTGGGACGGCGGGTTCAGGCGGCGGTGGAAGAGCCCGGTGGCGCCGGTCTGTGACTGCGGGTTCTCGCCGGCGAAGGGTGCGGCCTATGCTCCGGACAGTGAGTCGATGGTGTTCCCGTGCTGGGCGGAGGACTGCGACCGCGGCTACCACGAGGCGGATCTGGACGGTGACAATATGCTGGGGATCTACTACCTGGTCGACCCGATAAGGGACACGTCGAGCCGGGACACGGAGGTCCACGTGTTCGGTGGCGACTACAGGAAGGCGGAGAAGGGGCAGAAGACGTCGAAGATCTACAAGGTGTCGGAGATCACGATGATTGCGAACCGTGAGACGCCGGACTACTTCCTGGCGCCGCTGATCGTGTCGACGGAGGGCAAGCCGCTGAGCAAGTCAAAGGGGACGGGCGTCTTCCTGTCGGAGCTGGATGAGCCGGAAGCGTTCGTTAGCCCGTTCATGGAGGAGGTCGCGGCCGTCCTCCGCCACGGGGAGAACGCGGTCGTGGTCTCGGACCTGGTCCCGTAGATATTTAACCCGCGTTAACCAATCGTGTGGTGGTCTGTTTCTGCCCGCTGCTTGATCGTTACCCCCCCTGTGGTGAGACCGATGGGCAAGAATGTCGTGATTTCGCTGGGCGGTTCTGTGTTCACGGAGGTCCTCGACGATCTCGAAAACAAGCTGAACGAGCTGCGCGAGTTTAAGGACAAGGTGGACAAGCTGATCATCGTGGTCGGTGCTGGCTCGCTGAAGTCCCATATCTCGGCCTCATCGGAGAAGGCGTCCCAGGCGGAGCTTGATCTGGTCGGCATCCAGGCGACGCGGCTGAACGCGTCGGTGCTGAAGACGTATTTCGACGACGCTCACCCGACGATCCCGACGACGCTTGATTCTGTGGTGGAGGCGGTGGAGTACTCTGACTTCATCGTGATGGGTGGGACGGAGCCCGGCCACTCGACGGACGCGGTCGCGGCGCTGGCTGCGGAGCTGATCGAGGCGGATATGATGGTTAACGTGACGGATGTGGACGGTATCTACGACAGCGACCCGGACGAGGGTGAGGCGGAGAAGCTTGACAGGATCACCTATTCGCGGCTGCTGGACATGGTCGCGCAGAAGGAGGTCGCGGCCGGCAGCTACGCGTTGATGGATCTGACGGCGTGCAAGATCTTGGACCGGTCGACGATCCGCACGGTGATTATCAACGGGCTGAAGGACGGCGAGCTGCTCCGGACGCTGGACCGCAGCCACTCCGGTACCGAGGTCGTGAAGGACCTGTAGCCGTTTCCACGCCGCGGGCCCGGTGGAACGATGCTGGCCGTTTAAGCTGCTTGCTGCCGCGTTGCCGTGCATGTATGGTTTCACCCATGCGGTGTTCGGTCTGGCGCTGTGCCGGGTGCTCCGTGTGCCAGTCGTGACGGGGGTAGTGGCGGCGGGGATGCCGGATGTGGATACGCTGTTCTCGTTCGGCTACCCGTTCGGGCACCGGGGGGCGCTGCATACGCCGATCGCTGCGGTTTTCGTCGGTCTGCTGGTGTTCGCGTGGACTGGCAGACGGTCGTCCGGCGCTGCGGCGTTCGCTGGCTGGATGTCGCACCTGTTCCTGGACACGTTGACGCCGTCAGGCATCCTGTGGCTTTTCCCGGTCCGAGCACGGTTCTCGCTGGATGTGGCGCTGGCGGCGTCGCTTGAGGCGAACCTGGCGATCATGGCGGTGTCGTTCGCCGTGTTCAAGCTCTGGGTGGAGCGGATGAGGTGGCTGCAGTGGATCCCGAGGTGAGGCGTCTGGCGGCGCTCGTCGTGCTGTGCGGCTGTGTGGTCGCTGCCGCTGCGGTTGTAGGTGACGTGGAGGTGCGGTACGATCGGTACACGGTCCCGCAGGTGCTGGAGAAGCGTCCTGTTGGCCGGACTGTGGTGGTGACGGGGACGGTGTCCCGGGTGAAGGGCGTCAGTAACAGGTCGGGCTACAGGTATCTGGAGTTCGTGCTGGGGGAAGGCGACCGGCGGCTGCCGGTCTACTGTTCGCTGTTCAACGCGCCGGTGGAGGTGGCGCCGGGCGACCGGGTGTGGGTGGAGGGGACGTTGAAGGAGTACAGGAAGATCCTGGAGGTGTCGACCCAGTGTTTCCGGGTCCAGCGAAAAGGTTAAAAAGTTGGACGGTGGTTTGCGGGAATACCTTCTACGGCGACGGGCTGTGGTGACGATGAAGGAAGCGCAACTGGCGATGCGGGCTCTTGAGGAGCTCAACAGGAGGGAGTGCAACGGCCATGTCAGGTTCAGGGTCGGCCGTGCCCGGGTACGCCCTGAGAAGTTCCGCAACGCGTTCAAAAGGTTCTCCCGCGGGACGTACTTCGAGGACACGCGGATCGAGATCGAGACGGTGCAGCCGGTGGCGGGCTGTGACTGCGGCTACAACCGCCGCCTGAGCCGGCGATCGTACCTGCCGGAGGCGGAGTGTCCCCGCTGCGGCGACCAGCTGACGCTGCAGCAGGGCGAGGAGTTCGAGATCGTGGAGC
Organism: Asbonarchaeum danakilense (SeqCode); assembly: GCA_034190465.1. Lineage (GTDB taxonomy): Archaea > Nanohalarchaeota > Nanosalinia > Nanosalinales > Nanoanaerosalinaceae > Asbonarchaeum > Asbonarchaeum danakilense. Next base: position 16,116 of record JAXINV010000059.1, read on the forward strand.
CGCAGTGACCTCTTGCTGCCAAAGGCTTAATTACTGCGGATACTAAGCTGTCACCATGACGGACGAGGAAGATATGCACGAGGTGGCGGACGAGGTCAATGATATGGCGGAGACGCTACGACCTGATCCGGGGCCTGGACGGCTTGAAAGGTATCTTATCCGTCCTTTTAAGGCTCTGGTGATTGCTTCACCTGTTGCTGCCGCGGTAGCAGCGGTTGTGGCGACTGCAACGAGGACTTACGATGTCCCGTACCTGGCGCAAGGGGGGGTGGCGTATGCTGGTGTTGTCGTCGCTGGTTCTGCTCTGAGCTATATTTTCTACCGCCTGCTCCGTGATGAGGACGATGATTCGTATATTGCGGGGCCAGGTTCCCGGCTTCCGATCTGAGGAGGTCTTATGGATGCTGCGAGCAAAGCTTGACGCGTTACGGGAGACCCTGCAGCGGGAGGAGGTGAAGTCGATCTCCCGCCGGTACTTCATCTCGAACGGGTTCGACGGCACATTGACGAGCATCGGGATAACGGTCGGATCGTTCCTCTCAGGTGTCGAGGCCGGTATGACGGTCGTGACTGTCGGTATCGGTGCAGCGATCGGTCTGTCGACCTCAGGGGTCTGGAGCGTCTGGGAGATCGAGAAGGCGGAGAAGCTGTCCGATTTGAAGAAGAAAGAGGACGCTATGTTCCGCGATCTGAAGGATTCGGAGCTGATGGAGCGGATGAAGGAGGCGCGGGTCGTCAACGCGTTGATGAGCGGGCTCGGCCCGTTGATCGGTATCCTCGGCCCGGTCTCGCCGTTCGTGTTCGCCGGTGTGTTCTACTCGATGCTGGTGGCGACGGTGCTGTCGGTGCTGATCGGTGTCCTGATCCTGTTCATCTTCGGCGCGTACATGGGCAAGGTCTCCCGCCGTACCTGGTACGTGGCAGGGGCCCGGATGGGGCTGGCAGGGCTGTTCGTCGCCGCGATCAACATCATGCTGCCGGGCTGACTGCCGTGTGAATTTTAAGCGACCGTTCCTCATCTGGGGGCATGCCTGGCACAGTCTTCCTGGACGGCGAGACGGTGACGCTGCGGACGATTGAGGAGGAAGACCTTGAGTTCCTCCGTGACGGTGTCAACCATCCGGATGTGCGGGTCGATGTCGGCAACCACCGGCCGCAGAACCTGGCTGATGAACGCGAGTTCTTCGAGGAGGCGGTCTGCGGCGACGGCCCGGTCCAGCTCCTGATCTGCCGCGATGAGGAACCGCTCGGCGTCGTCGGGTTGGAGCCGCGGGAGAGCGACGCGGAACGGATCGGACGGCTGGGTATCTGGCTCCACCCGGAATTCCACGGCCAGGGCTACGGTACGGAGGCGATGGAGCTGTTCGTGACGTACGCGTTCGACCAGCTGAACTACCACAAGCTGTACGCCCGCACACATGCGGACAATGAGGCGTCACGGCGGCTGTTCGAGAAGCTCGGCTTCGAGCAGGAGGGTGTGTTCAGGGACCACGCGTACCTGGATGGCTCGTACACGGACCTGATCTACCACGCGATGTTTGAGGAAGAGTGGGGGCACTGACTACGGTGACTGGAGCTACCGCAGCTAGGTCTATCTTCGAGGCCGGTAAGGACGTCTGATTGAGGTGAGCTCATGGTGGCGGAAACCAGCGTTCGAGGGACAGGTCTCGAACGCGAGAATCACGGATTTTTCTATCGGTTCGATCCTGCCATGAGCAGCGAAAGGACGAGATGCAGGGGGGCAGGACTCGAACGTCGCAAACGTGCGTTTGCTCCGGATTCGAGTCCCTGGCGAGCTGGCAGAAGGAAGTGCGGGGGGCAGGTACGAAAACCTCTGTGAGGTTTTCTAGAGCGGAAATTCTCTCCGAGAATTTCAAGACTCGAACCTGAAGAAGCAAGGATTTTTCTACTGGTTCAATCCTGCTGTAAGCAACGAAAACTGGCAAAAGGAAGTGCGGGGGGCAGGACTCGAACCTGCGAACCTCTGAGGGACAGGGTATCTCAATTTGAAAATCCTGACGGATTTTCTGCTCCCCCCACCTCTGACGAGGAGCCGGGTTCCTAAGCCCTGCGCCTTTGACCGCTTGGCTACCCCCGCAACTGGCTGGCGATCCAGTTGGCAGATCGCATTTCCCAGTATTCACGACTGCGGGCGGGAGATTTAAAATTGCCGAGGCACAGTCACGGTGTGCTATGCTGATGCTTCTGGCATATCTCGCTCTGGCCGCGGTCTCGACCGGCGTGGTCTGGAAGGGCAGCACGATCCTGGAGGAGACCAGCGGCGAGCTCGCGGCGTACTACGAGCTGCCGGCGATCGTCCAGGGCGCGGTCATCGCAGCGGTCGGCTCCAGCTTCCCGGAGCTGACGTCCACTGTGCTGGCGACGTTGCTTCACGGCCAGTTCGAGCTCGGTGTCGCGGCCATCACGGGGTCGGCCGTCTTCAACATCCTCGTCATCCCGGGGCTGTCGGCCCTGGCGGGGAAGAACGAGCTGCAGAGCAACCGTGACCTGGTCTACAAGGAGGCGGAGTTCTACATGGTTTCTGTCGCCGTCCTGCTCCTCACGTTCTCGTTCGCTGTCATCTACAACCCGGTCGCGGGTGACAAGCTCGTCGGCGTCCTCACCCGCCCGCTCGCCTTGATCCCGGTCGGGCTGTACCTGCTGTACCTGTTTACGCAGTACCTGGACTCGATGGACTTCGATGCGCCGTCTGTCGACAAGGGGAGCATCAGGAAGGACTGGCTGCTGTTGGCCGCGAGTCTCGTCATCATCACGGTCGGGGTCGAAGGGCTGGTGAAGTCGGCGCTCGGTCTTGAGGAGGTTCTGGGTGTCCCGAGCTTCCTCTGGGGGCTGACGGTCATCGCTGCGGGGACAAGCCTGCCGGACGCGTTCGTCAGTGTCAAGGCGTCGGAGAAGGACAATGCGGACACCAGTCTGGCGAACGTGCTGGGGAGCAATATCTTCGATCTGTTGATTGCGATCCCGATCGGCGTGCTGATTGCGGGCTCGACGACGATCAATTACACCCGTGCCGCCCCGATGATGGGCTTCCTGACGCTGGCGACTGTTGTGCTGTTCACGTTCATGCGGACGAAGATGGAGATCGATACGAAGGAGGCCTACGCGCTTCTCGGGCTGTACGGGGTCTTCGTGCTGTGGATGGTGCTTGAGACGCTCGGTATCACGTCACTCGTGCTGTAGCTCCTGGACGAACGATGCGAGCAGGCCGGCAAGCTCGCCGGGCCGTTCCTGCAGCATCAGGTGGGAGCAGTTCAGCATTTCCCGGCGGCAGTCCAGCAGTGCTGCGAGTTCTTCTGTCTTTCCCGGTGTGATGGCGCCGTCGTCCCTGCCGCCGACGACGAGCGCGTGGCAGGAAAGTTCTCCGAGTCTTTCCCGGACGTCGTACGCGATCATGCCTTCCAGCCCGGACCTGAGGACGGTCTCGCCTGCCTGGGCGAGCTCGTTCCGTGCCATCCTGCCGTAGTCGCTGTCACCGGGCGCGTAATTGTCGACGATCGCGTCCGCCCATTCGTCCCGGTCCATGTCTCCGAGCCGGTCGAGGAAGTACTGCGGCGACCTGTGCCGGGGTTCCGGGGTGGATGCCGCGGTCCCGGCGAGGAACAGGCCGCTGACAGGGTTTTCGAGCGCGTACAGCAGTGCTACCATGCCGCCCATGGAGTGGCCGGCGAGGACGGGCCGGTCGATGCCTTTCTCGTCGAGCAGCTGGTCCAGGTCGTCCGCGAGGTCTTGGAAGTCGAACGGCTGGCAGGGTGAGTCGCCGTGGCAGCGCTGGTCGTAGAACAGTCGCGGGTTGTCCAGGTCCGCTGCCTGGTCGACCTGTTCCCAGGACTTTCTGGAGCCGATCCAGCCGTGGATGTAGACGATCGGTGTGCCGCTGCCGGCGACGGTCCGGGAGGCGAGGTCCATCGTTCTGTCACGGTATGTGCTGTTGCCAGCTACAAATAGTGGTGGGGCGGATGATTGTATTTTTCCGGGGGCATAAGCCGTTGATCCGTGCTGGAAGGAGAGGGGGCAGAGGATCAGTTTTAAGTCCGTTGAACGTGATGATTTTTCTATGCGCGGCAAGGCATCTGTCAAGGTACCGGGCGGCAAGCTCGTCCGGGTGGAGGCGGAGTACTCCGACGTGTTCGAGGATGTCAACATCACGGGCGACTTCTTCCTCGAGCCGCCGGACGCGCTCCAGGAGATCGAACAGCGGATCGAAGGTATGGCGACGGACGCCGACCAGGACGACTACGCGGAGGCCGTCAGACAGGTCGACGCCGAAATGGTCGGCTTCTCGGCCGACGACGTCGCCGAGGCGCTCAGTGAGGTGGTGGCATGAACGTGCGCATCATCAAGGACGACGAACCGCGGAGCGAGGCGATGCACCATGCGCTGGACGAGACCCTGACCGAACGCCTCGACCAGGGTGACATACAGCCCACGCTCCGGTTCTGGTACCGTGAGAACGAGGCCATCCCGATCGGCCGGTTCCAGTCGTTCGAGGACGAGGTCCAGGAGGAGTACGTCGCTGACAACGGTATCGACGTGGTCAGGCGTGTCACCGGTGGCGGCGCGATGTTCGTCCAGCCGGGCAGCGTCGTGACGTACTCCATGTACCTCCCGGCGGACCGGGTTGCGGACGACATCGAGCAGAGCTACGCGGACCTGGACGCCTGGGCGGTCGATGCACTGCAGTCCGTCGGCCTGGACGTCAGCCACGAGCCGCTGAACGACATCGTCCACCCCGACGGCAAGATCGGGGGCGCTGCACAGCTCCGGAAGGGCTCGGGGGTCCTGCACCACGCCACGCTGAGCTACTCGCTTGACACCGAGGAGATGCTGCGCTGTCTCCGGATCGGCAAGGACAAGATATCCGACAAGGCGATCCAGTCGGCGGAGAAGCGTGTCGCTGTGATGCGTGACTACGTCGACCTCGACCGTTCCGAGATCATCGATGCTATGGTTGCCACGTTCCGGGACAGGTACGGCGGCGAGGACGGCGCGTTCACAGACGATGAACTCAGCACCGCGGAACGCTTGGCTGCTGAGAAGTTTTCCAGCGATTCCTGGAACCGGATGATGTGATGTCTGGTTTATCCGTGCATCCGGAAGAAGTCGCTGTCTCTAGGGAAGTTCGCTCCGGATGGCGGCAGCGACCGCGCCGTAGGTCCAGGTCCGGGTCTGTTCGCCGTTGACGAACACGGTCGGTGTGCTGCTGACGCCGTTGTCGATGCCGGTCTGCTTGTCGTCAAGGGCTTTCTCCCTTGTCTCACTGTTGATGATGCACTGCCGCGTGCTGCTTGACAGGTTGCCAAGTGCTTCACGGGCCGTGTCCAGCACCAGCTCCTGCGTCACCCACCGCGTGTGCTCCGACTGCTGCTGTTCGTACATCGACTTGTGGAACTCCCAGAACGCTTCGGCGTCCTGCTGGTAGACACATTCTGCCGCTGCCGCGGCCCGGTACGATCCCTGGCCGAGGAAGGGGAAGTGCAGTAGGGCGAACCGGATCTTTCCGGTCTGCACGAACTCCTGCTTCAGTCGCGGGACAACGGACAGCTCGAACTGCCTGCAGTAGGGGCAGCGGTAGTCGGTGAACGCGACGACCGTCACCGGCGCGTCAGATTCTCCGAGTACCGGCTCGTCTGTCAGGTTGAACGCGGTGGTCTGCTCGGGGGCGGTGTTGATCTGAAGCTGGCTGGCGACCAGCCCCACCACGCCGAGAAACAGCGCGGCGAACACGGCGTAGCCCGCGTATTTTTTCATCTTCGCGCGCTGCCGTTCCTGCTGTGACTCCTTCTGTCGTTCTTGCTCACGTTTTGCCTTCCGGTACGTGTCCTGCTGGTGCGAGTTGAGCTCGTCGCTGTGCTGTTCGCCCCAGTGAAGGTGGAGTTCCTGTTCGGTGTCGAACGTCTCGTTACAAAACCCGCAATCAACCATAGCAAGCGTTTTCCTGTCATACGTTTACTTTGGTTCTGGGACAAACGCCGGAACGTCCGACCAGGCCAGTGGTTTAAAGGATTGGATGTGTTCTGACGGGTATGGACATCGAGGACTACCGTTCGATGATCGATTCGGTCAACCGCGAGATCGTGGCGGCGGTCGCCAGGCGCCGCGACATCGCGCTGGAGATCGGGGAGCTGAAACAGCAACGTGACATGGAGGTAGAGGATACAGACCGGGAGGAACAGGTCATCCAGCAGTTCGAACGGCTGTTTGAGGAACACGGCCTGCCGCGCGACCGTGCCGACGACCTGGCGGAGCTCCTGATCGATATCGCGAAGGAGGCACAGCGATGAAGGTGGCGCTGCTCGGCCCCTGCGGCACCTACACGCACCAGGCAGCGGAACGGTGTTTCGACGAGTACGACCCTGTGTTCTGCCGGACGCTACATGACGTCATGGAGCACGACGCGCGGAAGGTCATACCGTTTGAGAACTCGCTGGGGGGTGGTGTTGGCGAGGCGGTGGACGTGTTGCGCGCGGAACGGCCGAGGGTCACGGGGGAGCAGTTCCTGGAGATTGAGCACTGCCTGGTCGCGGCCGAGCCACTGGCCTCGATCGAGACGGTGGTCTCCCATCCCCAGGCGCTGGACCAGTGCAGGGCGTTCATCCGGGAGCACGGCTGGGACACGGTGGAGGCGGCCTCGACCGCAGCAGCGGCCGCCGGCCTGGAAGAAGGTCAGGCGGCGATCGCGTCACGGCTCGCTGCCGAGGTGAACGGTCTTCGCGTGCTCGAGGAAGGTGTCCAGGACAGGAGGTCAGTCACGCGATTCCTGGTGCTCGGCGGTGAACCGGAGGCCGCTGAGAAGACTTCGCTCATCCTGGAGCCGGGCGAAGACGCACCTGGACTGCTCCACGACCTGCTCGGTTGCTTCGCGGACCGCGGCATCAACCTGAGCTACATCCAGTCCCGCCCGACGAAGGCCGGCCTCGGGGAGTACTTCTTCTACCTGGAGGCCGACGCGGGAAGCAGTGATCCTCGTTTCGAGGAGGCGAGGAACTGCTTGGAGGAGAAGACGGACGTCACGGTGCTGGGATCGTACGCGGCAGGGGAGCGCTAGTCGGTGTGCTCCTCGATGAACCGTTCCAGGTTCCGGCGTGCCCTGGCGTGGAACTTTGAGACGCCGCGGTGGTCGTGCTCCGGTGTCAAGCGGATGTCCTGCTCCAGGTAGTGGCCGATGGTGTCCCTGACCTGCTCGATCCATTCCTCGTCGGACAGCTCGGTGTCATGCAGCTGTTCGACCTCGTCCCGGAGCCGTTCCGCGTTCTCCTCTAAGACGGTGTAGCTCCCACCGATCTGCGCCAGGTCCGCGGCCCGCACGATCTTCTCCTCCGGCGTGTCGAACGAGGCACCCTCCTCGGTGGCGAGGATGCACTGCCTGACTTCATCGATGGTCTCCTGATCCCTCCCGTGGCGTTCCAGTTCATCAGCGGCGATCGCTGCGCTGTACTGCTCTTTAGTGTCGTAGCCTTCAGCTTTGTGGTCCTCGTGGTAGCCGGCGTCGTGGAACAGCACCGCGTACCGCACGATGTCGCTGTCGACCGGGATCCCGTACCGTGCACACCGTTCCAGCAGCGTCTCGGCGAACTCGAGCGCGTGCTGGATGTGCTGGAAGTTGTGGTATGGGAGTTCGTCGCTGTACTGCTGCTCTGCAGCGTCCCTGATCTCCTCGTCCATCGTCACAGTTTCCGGTACATGATCTTGACGGGTTTCGGTGGCAGCGGGACGCTGAGCCTCTCCTCGACCGTCCCGGCGAAGGGGAGCCATGGTTTGAGGCTTGGCAGCCACGGCAGCAGTGTCCTGAAGCCGTGGTCCTGGTAGAACGAGGTGCCGGCGATGTTCTCCCGGTGGACGCCGAGAACGGCGATCCGGCACCCGTCCCGGGCCAGCCGCTCGCACAGCGCCTCCAGCAGCTCGCCGCCGATGCCCTGGCCGCGGTGCTCTTCTTCGACGTACATGCCGCCGACGACACCGATCTTCCGGAGGAGGGTCCGGGTCCACCCGGTGCCGACGGTCTCGCCGTCTTTCCGGGCGAGGTAGTGAATTTTGCTGCCGGCGTGGCTTGTTGGGGCGTTGACGTGTTCGTTGTCCCCTGCCATGCTGGCGACGAGGCCGAGGTCCTCGGTCTCGGTTACCGTGACATCGGTCACAGTAAGTCACCGGCTTTCTGGACCCGTATCGAGCTGATGTTGAGGAAGGAGACGAGGAATGCGACGATGGCTACAGCGATGGTCGGTGGGTTGCTGAAGAAGAGGAATGGGTAGAGTACCCCGTTCAATGTTGTCGGTACACCGATGAAGTCGTCACCGTCCCGGACCTGGAACCTTGCAAGCCGTAGAAGGCTGCTCATGACGATGGCCGTCCCTGCCAGGTGGCCTAGCATCGTTTGACCCATCCATACTGTGACGAAGAAGCCTGTTGCCGCACCGAAGGAGACGAGATCGGCGATGTCGATGGCTTCGCCGAACGCCGTAGGTGTGGAGAAACGACGCGCGATAAAACCATCCAGTCCGTCAGCGATTGCGGCACCGATGAGGCACAAAGCTCCAAGGCTGAGCCGTCCCTGATGGACGGCGATGATGGAGGCAAACCCGAAGACCATGTTGAGCACGGAGATGAGGTCTTTTGGCTTGGCAAAATGCGTCATGGATGCTGACGGTACGCGTTCCATCATGTGTCACCTCCTCCTGCAAGTGGCTGCTGGAGATATTTATGTCTGGCTCTGGATGGGGCTTATATCTTGCCACCTTCCATACAGGGGCGTGGTGTTGACGGTGTTGTGGACGATCATCGCCGCGGTCTGGACTATCCTGCCTGCATATGTCCCGAACAGTGCTGCTGTTGTAACGGGGGGCGGCCCACCGATCGACGGGGGGCGGACCTGGGCGGGGTGCCGTGTCCTGGGTGACGGCAAGACATGGCGGGGTGCTTTCGGCGGTACTGCTGCCGGTGTAGTGATGGCGTTCCTCCTCAATTTTTTCAGATCCTCTGCGTTTCCTATTGTGGGGGCGCGGGTGCCTGTTTTTCCGGTGCAAGCTGCTGTTGCACTTCCTCTCGGTGCTATCTGTGGGGATATTGTGGCTTCGTTCATCAAGCGACGGATGGGGCATGAAAGAGGGGCTGCTGTACCTCTGCTTGATCAGCTTGATTTTTTAGCCGGAGCTCTCGCCCTTGCATATATTGTCGCTCCTGGATGGGCTGCTGAATGGCTTGGAAGACTTACTGTGGCGGTTCTGGTCGTCCTGACACCGCTTTTTCACCGTATGGCGAACCAGATAGGGTACAGGATCGGTCTGAAGGATGAGCCGTGGTGAGATCAGATAAGTTCTTGATAGATGCTGTAGCCGAGTTCGGCAAGTTCTTCATCGTCGATGGAGTCCAGATCGCCGTTGCATGACCTGCCGTACGCTTCCAGGTCGTGGCAGTAGTCCTGTCGCGCTGCGCTGATGTCTTCGAGCAGCTGGAACAGGTGCTCGCCGCTGCTGATCCCGTCGATCCTGTCGATGTCGACCAGCCGGTAGTCGCTGGCATCGTCGAGGTGTTCGTTCCTGGCGCGCTCCAGGGCGCGGCCGTACCGGATGTGGGCGCCGCGGCACTCGCTGTAGCCGGCCTCACGTTCCTCCATCTGGCGGATGATCTCGTCCTCGAAGAAGCTGTTGAGCTCGACCAGGGCGGCGCCGTACAGCCCGTCGTCAAGCAGCGATGCGAGGCGGTCGCCGTGTTCCCTGCCAGTGCTTCCCTGGCTGCCGGTCGAGGTCGTGGAGCAGGCCGTGCTCCGAGCGTTCACGTATCCGGTTATAGGCGTCGACCGCTTCGTCAAGCATGTTGTTCTCGTGGCTCTCGTCGTGGCCGTGGACGTGACTGTTCCGCTCCTGCCTGAGGTCGTCGAGCATGTCGTACAGGTCGTCGTCGATGATGTCGGCTGCCGCTGCACCGTCGAGCAGCTCCGCGCCGTAGATATGGTCGTGTTCGATGTCGTCGAGGAACTGGTCGACGAGGTGCGCTTCCAGGCCGTCGCCGTCCGCCTCGATGTCGCGGCACGCCTCTGCGATGGCTGATTCGTAGCAGGTATACAGCATCACGGCTGCATCGGACAGGTAGCCCTCCTCGAGGCAGCGTGCGAGCTGCCGGGAATGGCTCCTGACCGCCTCCCTGCTGTACTGGTCGAGGCCGTCCGCCAGCCGGTCGATGCTGTCGTCGCGCATGGGTCCTGATTGCCGCACCCGGTATTTAAAATCTGCGGAAGTTTTATAACTCGATGGAGACAACACTGCTGCATGTGGCCGCGACCCGAGGACGAGATCTCGCTGGAGGAAGAAAATCCACGTGAACGCATCGCTGCGCTGGACGCGCTGCTGACGGAGGAAGGATACGAGCTCCACCACGAGGAGTACAAGGTCTACGAGGACCGGAACGATGCGGAGATGACGATCTACGATCTTGAACCGGTCGACGGCGACGATGTCGCACTGCTCGCCGGCCAGTCGATGTACGAGTCCGACGATTCACGGGTGGAGCTACGGTACATGGACGGCGAACTCACGGTCGCGTTCTGGAACGATGGTCCGCTGTCCGACCGGGTCAGCTCGCTGCTGGACGATTAGAGGTCGTCGAGGCCGACGAACTCGCCGTCCTCGAGGATGAGCTGGTCGTCGAGCCACAGCTCGCCGTTGTCCCTGAGGTCCTTGATCATGTCCCAGTGGACGACGGACTGGTTCTGCTGGCTGTCTTTTTCGGCTTCAAGTTCCTCGTACCGGTCACGTATCCGTGACATGACGGTGCGCTCGTCGTTCGGATGCGTGTCGATGACGTCGCCGTAGCTGCCGTCCTCCAGTGCTGCGACGGTCTCGTCGACCAGTTCATCGTATCGTTCGTCGCCGATCTCGTCGTGGTCGACATCGTCGTAGGCGCCGGCACCGGCAACGATGCCTTTTCTGTAGGCGTTGCCGACGGCGAGGTGGATGGTGCCGCCGATCTTCTCGTCGAACAGGATGTCGCGGGTGGCCTGGTCGATGCCTTTGTTGGTGCCGATGCCGAACTCGCCGATGAACGATGAGCCGTCGTCGGTCTCGATCTTCTCCACGAGCAGTTCTTCGCCCTTGTCGGCCGCGTACTCCTCGATATCGCCGTCGTCGCCGAAGACGAGGTGCATGCCCTTGGCCTCCTGGCCGTCGACCATGGCGGGTAGCTCGAAGTAGATCTCGCCCTCGAACGAGTGCTTCTCCGGTGTGGTGAAGACCTCGCCGCCGGGGACGTTGGCGGTGCCGTCGCTGTACAGGCCGACCCGGTCCAGGTCGTTGTAGCCGTCGATGGAGAAGGAGAGATCGGTCTTCTCGCCCTTGATCCGGACCTCGCTGGCGTCGTCGACGATCTGTTTGAGCTCCTGGTAGCGCCGGGTCTCTTCCTCCCAGTCCCGGACGCATGCCTCGACGACGAACTCCTCGTACTCCTCGGTGGACATGCCTGCGTTCTGGGCGAGGGCCTGGGTCGGGTACTGGGTGAGGCTCCAGTCTGTGTTCTCCAGCAGTTCTTTCCGCAGCTCGCCGCGACCGGGTGACTGCTTGGCTGCCTGCTGTTTCTCCGGGTCGATGTCGGCCATCTCTGAGGTGTTGGACGGTGCACGGATGTGCAGCCGCTTGTCAAGCTCTTCTGCCTCCTCCAGCTTGTGATCGGGCACCGGCTGCTGCAGCTGTTCCTCGTCCGCGGCCTTCATCGACAGTCTGTCGAGTTCGCTGTCGTTGATGTCGTAGTAGACGTCCGCACCTTCGTCCGCGGCGCGTTCGATGACGGCTGCTGCCAGTGGTTTGGCGTCGTAGTCGAAACTGACCCTGAAGCGGTCGCCTTCGTCGATGTCGAGCGAGTAGTCGACCAGCAGGTCTGCCCAGTCGTCGAGGTAGTCCGGTCGCATGGCGTGAGATTCTCTGGCCCGGCTTAAATTTGCTTTCCTGCTGATGTCCAGACTGTTAAGAGATGTGAACCCTACGATTTTTTAACCACCAGTTCGAGAAACGGTCTATGGCTGAGGAACTGGGCTGGGTCGAGACGACGCGCCGATCAAACTATCTGTTCTGGGTCGGGCTCGGTCTTGTGTTCATCGGTGTTGCGCTCTACACGACGTTCGGGACCGGGAAGGCTTACGATCCTGCTGTCACGGTCGCGGGGTTCGGTTTCACGATGTTCGATCTTCTCACGCTCCTCGGCGTGCCTGCCGGGGCATACATCATCCTGCGGGCTGAACAGCAGGCACGGACCCGGTACTACTTCGATGCTGACGGCATCGTCAAGCGAGCGCCGTTCCCTGTCATCGGTGGCGAGGAGAAGATGTCGTACGATGAGATCGACGGTGCCTGGTGGAGTGAAAGCAAGCTGAACAGCGCTGCAGGCTCCATCGGGCTGTACCGGGATGTGGAGAGCTCACCTGATATGCGTCTCCGGAACCTGGCTCGGTTCGATGCGGTGAAACAGGAGTTGGACGAGAAGGTCGACGACCTCACCTACGTGAAGCGGCGCGGCTCCGGTGGAGCGGGTGCAGGCGCGGCCGGTGGGGCTGGCGCGGTCTAGGGTTCTCATACTGCCAGCCCGAGGACGTGGATGGCGACTGTCGACGCCACGATGAGCAGGATGCCGACAAGCCGGTGCAGGTTGAACGCCTCGCCCAGCTCCTCCGTGGCGATGAAGAAGACGAAGACCGGGATGAACTGGGACAGTGCTTTCGTCGTGATGACGTTGAACCTGGCGAGGGCGTACAGCATCAGCACCCACTGGCTGACGACGAAGACGCACTTGAACCCGATGATGCCGTAGGTCCGCCGATCGATGTGGCTGAAGTCTGGCCGCAGCACGGCGAGCAGGACGGCGGCGATGGCGATACCGCGGAGCCAGTACAGTGTCGGCGCGTTGACTAGGCTCCACTCGGTGAGCAGGTACCGCATCGGGATCGCAGAGAATCCGAACAGCATCGCTGACACGAGCACGTACAGCGTCTCCCGCCGCTGCAGGTCGTTGACGGGGTCGACCAGCTCACCGGTCTCGATGACGTAGAGCGAGAGCACGATGGCGATCGTGGCGATGAACACGCCGGGGCCGAAGTGCGCCGGGAGCAGCAGCGGCGCAAGGATCGCGGTGAACAGTGGAGACATCGCTGCGAGCGCTGTGACCTTTGACACGTCCTCGCCGCTGAGCGCTGTGAAGAACAGCAGGTTGCCGACAGCGTCCGTGGCGATGATCAGCAGGAAGAACGGGACGAAGACGGCGAGCTGTTCGACGTGGAAGAACAGCGGCGCGAACGGTGCCATGATGACGGCGACACCGACGAACGTGAGCACGGTCAGCTGCCGTGCACCGATCCGGTCGACGAGGGCCTTGGAGATGGACGTGGCGATGGCGCCGCCGAGCGCGGAGATGAGCGGGATGAGGGTCGCAAGCATGGATCAGTCACCGATCAGTTCCTGTACGGTCTCTGCCAGTTCCTGGACGTGCGGGTCGTGGATGTCCATCGATTCGAGTTTTTCGTGCGTGTTGAGGACGTACTCAGCCCCTGTCCCTGCCTTCCCGGATCCTTCGACAGCCATCCGGGCGCGTTCCTTGATGCTGTGGTCGCCGATGTAGCTTTCGTCGTGGTCGTTGACGGCGACATGGGCTTTCACGTCTCTGCCGTCCTCCAGGTGAACGGGGGCCTTCTCGAAGGAGAAGCCGCTGCCCTCGCGTTCCCTGAGGTAGTCCATGACGTCGTCGAACCGGTCCTCGGCGACGCGGAGCGCCAGCCCGACGCATTCACCGCCTTCCTCCAGGCCGAGCGTGGGTGACGGATGTTCTGGCGTCCCCCACCTGACTGTGGAGCGCTTGTTGAAAGCGCGGTGGAAGCCGTCCATGACGCCGCGGACGCACTCTTCTGGCTCGAACCCGGGCTGCCACATCAGGGAGCCGTAGGCGAAGATCCAGGGCATCGCTGGACGGGATTTGGCCCGCACGGTTTTTATGTGGTGCGGTCCGCCACCTACTTCAAGCCGGGACGCCAATCATGGCGTGATGGACGACTGGCTGGACGAGATCGACGACGAGGTCGACGACCTGCTCGGTGACCCGGACACGGACGGTTCCGCGCAGCCACGGCACTCCTTTCCTGACGACGGCTACGAGGACGATGCTGCCGAGGAGGTCCGGCTCGACCCGAAGCCGTACGAGCCGAAAGACACCGATCCGGGACGATACGATGTGGTGATCGACCGGGAGCAGGGATCGGCGTCGCTGGTCCCGCCGTCGGAACGCGAAGGCCTCGAAGACGACCGGTACCGGGTTCTGTCGGAGCCGCCGGCGATGGAGGAAGAGGAACGGCGGTACGAGGACGGGAAGCGGTATGAAGGACCGTCGTCGCTGGAGCATGCGGCCGCTGCGACGGTCGCGGGCACGGTGACCTCCGCGTTCATGGCTGCTGAGGCCGGGTTGGAGGCGACGTACAACGGCCTCCGGAGCCTGGTCCGGATGTTGGACTGATTTTCTTATACTGCCGCGCCCCAGTACTGTCCATGTCACCGACCATCCCGGAGCAGGGTGCGGGCCAGGCCCCGCAGGTTGATATGTCAAGTGCCTCAGGCGCTGTTGTGAAACTTATCATCGCGCTGGTATCCGCTGTCGTGCTTGGTGTGGCGGGAGCGGCGTTCGCAGGAAGTCTTGGAGCGCTTGTCGGTGCTGGGATCGGTATCCTGGTGTATTTCTCGATCGTCATCAATCAGGAGTACGAGCGCGCGGTCGTGTTCCGGCTCGGCGGCTACTCTCGCGTCCTGGGCCCGGGCTTCAATCTGAAGATCCCGTTCGTGGAGTGGACGCAGAAGGTTGACTACCGGGTGAAGACGGTTAACGTCCAGCCGCAGAAGGTGCTGACGAAGGACAATGTCACTGTTACGGTCGATGCGATCGTTTTCTACCGCGTGAAGAAGGATGCGGATCAGATCCGTGATGCTGTGCTTGAGGTCGAGGACTTCGGTGAGGTGACGGTCAACTACGGCCAGACAATGCTCCGAGCGATGATCGGGAAGAAGGAGCTGGATGAGATCCTGCAGAACCGGGATGAGATCGCGGACGAGCTCCGTGACCGGCTCGATCAGGCGACGAACGATTTCGGCGTCCACATCCGCGATGTGGAGATTCAGGACGTGTCGATCCCGGACTCGATGGAGCGTGCGATGGCCAGCGAGGCGGAAGCCGAGCGTGACCGCCGCGCCCGCATTACGCACGCGCAGGGAGAGCTCCAGGCGGCTGCCCGGACACGGATGGCTTCTGAGATCCTGGGATCGGCGGGCTACAAGCTCCGGACGCTGCAGACGATCGACGAGGTCGCGAAGGAGAACTCCACGGTCGTCACCGTCCCTGCGGAGCTGCTGCCTGGGACGGGGGGTGAGGAGCTGGAGCGCGGCCCCATCCAGGACGTGATGGACCAGGTCCGCGACCAGATCGATCTCG
Organism: Asbonarchaeum danakilense (SeqCode); assembly: GCA_034190465.1. Lineage (GTDB taxonomy): Archaea > Nanohalarchaeota > Nanosalinia > Nanosalinales > Nanoanaerosalinaceae > Asbonarchaeum > Asbonarchaeum danakilense. The sequence continues at coordinate 31,581 of JAXINV010000059.1, forward strand.
ACGACCTGCTCGGCAACGCGCAGAACTTCCTTGAGCAGGCGAAGTAAATGCTCACTGCTCCCGGGCGATGTAGACCGGGCTGTCCTCGGATGGCTGGAACGTGAAGACCATTGGGCCGGTGCTGTCTTAAGCCTCTGCCGGTAACATTGGTCTGGTGATATTGTATGAGTGCGCTGTCAGATGAGAAGTGTGTCCCGTGCCAGGGCGGTATCCCGCCGATGGAACCTGAGGAGATCCAGGACCACCTCGATGAGGTGGACGACGGTTGGGAGGTGAAACGCGACCACCACATCACCCGCCACTTTGAGTTCGATGACTTCGAGGAGGCGTTGGAGTTCGTGAACGAGGTTGGTGAGGTCGCTGAGGAGGAAGGCCACCACCCGAACATCGAGTTCACGTGGGGTGAGGCCGATGTGACGTTCTACACCCACAAGATCGACGGACTGCACAAGAACGACTTCCGCATGGCGGCCAAGGTCGATGAGGTCTATGAGGAGGGGTTCGCGACCTGATGGTTAATATCCTCCACCGCCATCCTCCATAAGTTTTAGTTTTGTTAACCTTGACCTGTTTGTTCTTAACATTTTATAAGTCCGCGGTGACAACAGCAGGGTATGAGTGGTGATGACCGCGACCTCGTGCTCGGGGAGCAGACCCTGTCGACGACGTTCCTGATGGAGATGGAACTCGATACGCTGTCGATGCTGTACGAGCATGCGGTGACCCGGGTTGAGGACACGGCTGAGCTCACTGGTGTTCATGAGGAGATGGAGGAGATCCTTGATGAGGCCGCGGAGCGTGCTTCTGAGGAACTTGCGCGGTATGGTGTCGATTTGGATATCGAGGCACGGTACAACCCGCGTCTGCAAGGGGGTAAATGGGCTGACGATGGGGCTGTTGAGGTCGGCGGTCCTGGCAGGTGTGACCGTCCGTACCGTCTCGGGACCGAGATCACGCACGAGGCGTTACACGGTTACGCGGAGGAGCAGCGCGATGCGGACCACTATACGGCGCGGGAAGAGGGGTTGATGCAGACCTGGAATCTCTACTATGATGATGTGATTGAGTCTGAGGAGGAACGTGAGGAGCACCTGGATGATGTCAGACGGGTGTATAATGAACATGGCTCGATGCCAGAGGGGTTTGGCGATGAGATCTATGAATACGCGCAGCGCTTTGTTGCGATGTACGAGGAGGTGGACGGTGACCCTGAGGAGCGGATGGAGGAGGTTCTGGATACGGGGATGGGGTTGCTTTGACTGCGGTCAGAATTCGTAGGTTTCGTTGACGTGCTCGATGCAGTTGCCGAGTGCACGCCACCGGGCTGCCTCCCACGCTGTTTCGAGGGAGTTGCCGTTACCGTGGTTGAGATCGATGGCGTCGCTGCTGTAGGCTTCGTCACGGTCGTAGATGCCGTCGCCATTCTCCCAGTTCGCGTCGTCCAGCATCTCGTCGAGCCCGCTGTAGTCTTCTTTGTCGTCGAAGATGCCGTCTTCCTTGAGTATTGATGAGACGTAGTCGTCGATGTCTCTGACCTGGTCGACGTAGGTCTCGACGTTCTCTTGGCTGTCGTAGTTGGCAAGGGCTTCGTCGAGGAGTGTCTCGCTCATGTCGTACAGGGTCTCGGCGACGTGGTCGAGTCCTTCGTCGAGCTGGTAGGTGCTGTTGTCGATGAAGGCTTCGTCACGTGCTTCCGTTCTCCCGTTGAGAGGTTTGGGGGCGTCGTCGCCGGGGATCTTGTCTTTTCCCCCGTCGCTGGTGTAGATGCCGGGGTCCCAGTGCACGAGGTACTGTTCGTCGCTGTCTGCAGGGCTGTAGACCTGGGTATGGACTGTGAAGAGTTCTGTTCCGTCTCCAACATCGACATTCGTGGGGTTGAGTTCGCCCTCTGAACCTGCGACTCCGCCGATGACGGTCTCGGCGAAGCTGATGTTGTAGAGTTCGCCGTCGTCGATTGGGGCGTCGGTCTCGATGCCGTCGACGTGCCGGTAGTCTTCGTCGCGTGTCGCGTGGGCGGAGTGCTCGACGATCCCATCGTTCCCGTTGTGGAATGGGCTGTGTTCGACCATGTCGTCGCGCACGTCATCATCGATAACTGTGCCGAGCGGGTGACTGTCTTTGTTCCCGTTAAGGTACCGGATCAGTGTATCGTACCCTCTGACGATCTCCATGCTCTGTTCGCTGCTCAGCGGGTCCTGCCGCTGGAAGCAGGAGTCTCGGTCCTCGGGGACAGAGAACGTGTTGTTGTCACCCGACATGAGTAACAATTTGTTTCGTAGTATTTAAAGCTTCGCCCTCCTGCCCGCTCCTTCAAGCAATTTAAAAAGTTGGACGTTGTGAGTAGTACAGAGAAGGCGGAGGTAGCCGGGTCCAGGTGCCTGGCAACTCCGGAGAGCATCACGCAAAGTATGCGGAGGTAGCCAAGTTCCCGTGCTTGGCAACTCCGAAAATCATCGATCAGGCATGCGGAGGTAGCCAAGTGGGCTTGCCAACCTCCTTAAACCAAGTGGCAAGCAATATGCGGGGGTAGCCAAGT
>JAXINV010000026.1:0-4750 GCA_034190465.1 Asbonarchaeum danakilense (SeqCode)
CGAGGACGGTGTCGACCAGTGAGCGATGACGAGACCAACATGCAGAAGCTGAAAGGATTCAGGGAGTTCCTCCCGGAGGAAACACGGGCACGAAGGAAGCTGTTCGAGACGATGCGCGACGTCGCGCAGCGCTTCGGCTTTCGGGATATCGACACGCCCAGCCTCGAGCCGATGGACCTCTACCTCGTCAAGTCGGGCGAGGAACTGGTCGAGCAGACGTACAGCTTCGAGGACAAGGGCGGACGCAACGTCACACTCACGCCGGAGGAAACACCGACCCGCGCACGGATGATCGCCGAACACAAGGACCTCGCCAAGCCGGTGAAGTGGTTCTCCGCCTCCAAGTTCTGGCGGTACGAGGCACCGCAGAAGGGCCGGCTGCGCGAGTTCTACCAGTTCAACTTCGACATCATCGGCGAGGACTCGGTCTGGGCCGATGCCGAGGTCCTGGCCTGTGCGGCCGAGATCCTGAACGAGCTGGGGCTTGACGACGCGGCGGAGCTCCGGATCAACGACCGCCGGCTGCTGGACGGCATCCTGCAGAGCTACGGCATCGATGAGACCGACGCGATCCTGCAGATCGTGGATGACAAGGAGAAGATGGAGCGCGACGAGTTCCGCGAGGAGCTGCAGGAGGAAGGCCTGTCGGAGGCGAACGCGAGGATTGTCGACGAGGTCACGGAGCAGCGCGGCGACTTCGACGAGGTCCTGCCCCAGGTGGAGAACCTGGTGCCTGACGACGAGGACAGCCGCCAGGCGCTGGAACGGATCAAGGATCTGCGTGACGCGCTGGCGTCGTACGACGTGCTGGACAACTGCATCATCGACCTGTCGATCATCCGTGGGCTGGCCTACTATACTGGCCTGGTGTTCGAGATCTTCGACACGAAGGGTGATCTCCGGGCGCTGTCAGGCGGCGGCCGGTACGACGACCTGATCGGCATGTTCGGCGGGGAGGATACCCCGGCGGTCGGATTCGCACCGGGCGACGCGACCATCGAGCTCCTGATGCGCCGGGAGGGCGTCTGGCCGGAGGAACGGTTCGACACGGATGTCTACATCCTCAACGTCTCGGAGAGCGTCAGGCAGCAGGCGCTGGAGCTGGCGAAGGATCTCCGCGCGGAAGGCCTGTGCGTGGAGACGGACGTGGCTGAGCGGAACTTCGGCAACCAGATGGACTATGCGAATGCGATCGATGCGGCGTACCTGCTGATCGTCGGTGAGCGGGACCTGGAGAACGACGAGGTCACGGTCAAGGACATGGGATCCGGCGACGAGGAGCAGGTGGCGCTCGACGATGTTGTGGCGCACGTCGCTGATCTGGTCTAGGCCTCGTCGAGGATCTCGTCGACGGTGTCGATGAACTTCTCCATGTCGGCCATGAATCTGTCGATGTCGTCGCCCTCGATGTGGTCGATCTCACCGTGCTCGTAGTCCTTCCAGTAGGTGATGATCTCCTCTGCGCGTTCGACGTCGGTCTCCGACATGACGCCGTCCTCGACCAGGTGGTTGCGTAGCTCGCTTGCCAGCCGTTTCTGCACGGGAGGTGAGACGCCGTGGACGATGAGCGCTGCCTGACCGGCGTCGACGACGGCGTTGTACATCTGCTCGATGACCTGTGCCTTGTACTTGTTTCGAACCTTGGCGAGCCGCTTGGGGGCCTTGACGATGAGTGAGCGCATCGCTTCCTTGGTGCCGGGGATCTTCCCGTTCTTCAGCAGTTTCTTCAGCGGGAGGAAGAAGCCGGACGGGTCGTAGACGGGGATGCCCTCTCGGATCTCGGTGAACGTGACCGGTGAACCGTGCCTGACCAGGTTCCAGTAGTCTGTGAGCTTGTAGAAGGAGGGATGGATGTCGATGTTCTGGTCGTCGTGGATTTCGTCGGCGAGGGCCCGTGACCGTTTCTCCAGTGCCTCGCCCTGGTTCTCGTCGTCGTTGATGTCGTCGTACAGGATGATGGCGGTGACGTCGCTGGTCTCCTTGAGGTCGTCGGAGCTGAGCAGCCAGATGGCCTTGATGACGCCCTCGTAGTCGCTGAGCAGTTCTTCGGTGTAGTCCTTGACCGCGCTGATCGAGGTGATGTCGTCCTGTTCTTCGTCGCGGTCCTCGATGGGCTCGGGCACGGCTGCCTCCCGCTCGGTGAGCAGGTCGCTGATGGTGGATTCGAAGTCGCGGAGGTAGACGCGGGAGGAGTAGATCTCCTTTTCCGACATCTGGTCGAGCTTGCCCTGTTCGACGGCCTCTTTGACCTGTTCGATCTTCTGCACGGTCTGCCAGTGCTCGTCGCTGACCAGGCCTTCTTCGACGAACGCGTCGTGGAACTGGCGCAGTACTTCTTCGTCGTCTGTCGGTACTTCGACGCCTTTCGCGTCGAGCGCTTCCTTGCACAGTTCGATGACTTCTTCGTGCGATTCTGCGACGATGTTCTCCTGTTTCTGTTTCTCCAGTTCGTCGAACAGCGAGGCCATGCTGCGGATGAAGGCGAGGGCGGAGGAGAGGTAGTCGTCCAGCTCTCTGCCGGAGAACTCGGTCAGCTTGCCGTGGTCGATGCGCTCGGTCAGCCGGTACAGGTCGCGGTAGTCGTCGACGGCGCGCTGGTCGAGCAGGTCGTCGGCGACGAACTCGTCCTCCAGCTCGTCCCCGATCTTGTCGGGGGAGGGCGGCGGGTGGCCGTAGTACATGAGGTTGGCCTGTGCCGCCTCGGTCATCGCCCGGAGCAGCTCGGAGGTGACGTCCTTCAGCAGCAGCTTTTTGGTCTTCTTGACCTTCTTCCGGCTGCGTTTGAGCAGCTTGTGCGCCCGCTGCTCGGTGCCGTGCATCCGTCCCTCCTGGAGCAGTTCGCGGGTGAGTTCGATGTAGCCTGATTCGTCGTAGATTGTCTGCGCGTCCTCCATCGAGGTGATGGCCCACGGTTCGCCGGAGATGATCAGGTCCCACCACTGGGACAGCAGCTTCGGGGGCTGGAAGTGGAGGTCGTAGTCGTCGGGTGCCTTATCGTCGATGCCGTTCATGATGGCTTTTGCCTTCTGCACGGTCTGTTTGTCGAAGTCCTGCTTTGTGTCGTCCAGGAGGACGAGGATGTCGATGTCTGAGCCCTCGACGTGGTCCTTCCGCGTGGCTGAGCCGTAGATCCAGATCGCTTTGAGGAAGGGGCCGAGTTCGTCGTGCAGTGGCCTGCAGAGCTCCTTAATTTCCTCCCGCTGCTCCTGTTCCATGGCGTGCTGTTGGGCGGCTGGCTACATTAAACTAATGGCAGCGGCATCGCCGACCCCGGTTTTTGTGGAAGCGGCCATGTGTGGAGTCCGTGTCGCTAGTCTGTGATGAACGTCTCGGTGGTGCCGAGGATGGCGATCATGCTTCCGAGGGCCATCAGTCCGGCCATGGCAAATAGCATGCCTCTGTAGCCGAGAACGGAGGCCATGATGCCGGCTGTCAGTGACCCGACGATACCGGCGACGCCCTGTGCGGTTTTTCTGAACCCGAGCAGTTCTGCCTGCCGGTAGTCGGGGGCGACGTCGCCGATGAACGCGGTGGAGCCGGATGCCAGCGCTGAGAAGGAGAAGCCGAGCAGGATGAAGCCGGCTGCCAGGCCCAGCGGTCCGGCGGCGTAGGCGAAGATGAGTGGGACGGGGATGGAGAGCAGGAAGCCGAGGGAGAACACTTTCTTCCGGCCTATCCGGTCGGTGATGTTGCCGAAGACGAGCATGAAGATGGTCTGGGTGGCGGGGTTGAGTGCGAGCAGCAGTCCCATGACGAGGTCGGAGATGCCTTTGGCCTGGGTGAGGTAGACGACGATGAGGGAGAAGATGCCCAGGGTCCCGGCCTTCCGGACGGCGATGCCGGTGAACAGGTAGATGAGGCCGTGGTCGGCGAAGACGCCGTCGCTCCGTGACGGGATGAGCCGCTTTCTGATGTTTGTCCGGAGGGTCTGCCAGTCGAGGTTTTTGGTTCCGTCGCCGTCTCCCTCGAGGAAGAATGAGGCGATGAGCCCGACCAGCCCGACCGCTCCCAGTGCCCAGAACGTCTGGCTGAACAGGAGCACGGTAAGGAGGGCGCCAGCGATGAGGCGACCGGCGATGAAGCCGATGGATTTGGAGGCGTTGAAGATGGACATGTTCCGTCCGCGGTGGGCCTGGTCCCCGTACTCAGAGGCGAGGGCGAGCGCTATTGGTGGAAAGCCGGCGGAGAAGACGCCCATGACGAACTTGAGCCCGAGGATGGCTGCGGTGGATTCCAGGTAGCCGAACAGTGGGAGGGTGAGCGCGGTGAGGCCGATGGAGAGGGCGAGCAATGGTTTCCGCTTGCCGGTGATATCAGAAATCGCGCCCCAGACGGGGGCGAACAGGAGGATGGCGGCCCACCAGACGGTTTCGAGCAAGCTGATGGCGAACTGGCCGGCTCCGTGCGCGCCGAGGTACCGCTGGAGAACGGTGACGGCGCCGATGACGAAGAAGAACCGGAGTGTGTTAGTAAGGGCTAGTGAGATCTTGCTGCGCGAGAACACCGCTGATCACTCCTGTTTGGCGCGGTCGACCTTGTCGTAGAGCTCGTTGAGCCGTTCTTTGTCGTCCTCGTCGAGCTTGCCCTGGCTGGCGAGGCTCCGGTAGTCTTTCATGAGCTGGGAGTACAGTTTCTGCGCTTCGTCGTGGTGGCCCTGGTCTGCGGCCTCGTGTGCATGGTCGAGTTTCTCTCGGAACCTTCCTTCCTGTGTCGGGTGTGTGTCGTCGTCTTCATCCTGCCGGGCGCTGTC
>JAXINV010000026.1:4850-12735 GCA_034190465.1 Asbonarchaeum danakilense (SeqCode)
TGGAGCTGGTCCTGCTGCTCCATGGAGTCGTTGACGGTGTCCTTCATGTTGTCGATTTTGTCCCGGAGCTCGTCAAGGCTGTCTTTCACGTCCTCCAGCTCGTCGTCCATGGGTTGTCATTCGGGTCTGTGGTTTAAGAATCCGCAGGGAGGACAGGTACAAAAAGGTTGCAGCACCGGTAGGGTACATGACAGCCACGATTGTACCTGATACGTCGATCATCATCGACGGGAAGTTGACGGATCTAGTGGAACGGAAGAAGCTTGAAGGAACGAAGATTCTTGTTGCGGAGACGGTTGTAGATGAACTGGAGAATCAGGCAAACAAAGGACGGGAGATCGGCGATGCAGGCCTCGACGAGCTGAAGGAGCTGCAGGCATTGCAGGAGTCACGCGACATCGAGATCGAGTTCGTCGGCAGGAGGCCGACGATGGAGGAGAAGGAGCAAGCCGAGAGCGGCCGGCTGGACGCGATGATCCGTGATATCGCTGAGGAACATGGTGCGACGCTGTATACGGCGGACAGGGTCCAGGCGCAGGTTGCTGAGGCCCGTGGTATCGAGTACAAGTACTTCAAGAAGGAAGATGAACACACGCGGTTCTCTATCGAGGACTACTTCGGCGATGAGATGATGTCCGTCCACCTGAAGGAGAACGCGAAGCCGAAGGCGAAGAAGGGCAAGCCCGGGGAGATGGAGTACGTCGACCTGGACGACGAAGAGCTCTCCAACGCCGACATGGAACGGCTTGCGAAGGAGACGTTCGAGACAGCGAAGAAGTCGCATGACGGCCTGATCGAGCTGAACATGGACGGTGCGACGGTCATCCAGATGGGTGATCTCCGGATCGCGATCACCCGGCCGCCGTTTTCGGACAAGATTGAGATTACGGCGGTCCGTCCGCTTGCGAAGGTCGGGCTGGACGACTACGAGCTGTCCGAGAAGTTCGAGGAACGGCTGGAGGAGACGGCTGAAGGCATCCTGATCGCCGGTGCTCCGGGCCACGGCAAGTCGACGTTCGCCCAGGCGCTGGCGGAGTACTACAACGATGCTGGACGGGTTGTCAAGACGATGGAGAAGCCCCGTGACCTCCAGGTTGGCGAGGATATCACGCAGTACTCGGCGCTGGAGGACGATATGGTCAACACGGCGGACGTGCTGCTGCTTGTCCGGCCGGACTACACGGTGTACGACGAGGTCCGGAAGGACGAGGACTTCGAGGTCTTCGCCGACATGCGGCTGGCTGGTGTGGGCATGATCGGTGTCGTCCACGCCAGCGAGGCGCTTGACGCGGTGCAGCGGCTTATTGGTCGGGTGGAGCTCGGGGTCATCCCGCAGGTCGTCGACACGGTTGTCTTCATCCAGAATGCCGAGATTGCGAAGGTTTACAAGCTGGAGCTGACGGTGAAGGTGCCGACAGGCATGGTGGAGGACGATCTTGCCAGGCCTGTGATCCAGATCCTGGACTTTGAGACGGACACGCCGGAGTACGAGATCTATACCTACGGCGAGGAGACGGTCGTGATCCCTGTCGAGGAAGGGGCCGCGGCCGAGACCGAGTCGAAGACGCAGGAGCTTGCCCGGGAACAGCTGGAGCACCAGCTGCAGCAGTGGGTGGACAACCCGCAGATCGAGTTCGAGTCCGACGACCGTGTGACGCTGTACGTGGACGAGGATGACATCCCGCAGGTCATCGGGAAGCAGGGTAAGAACATCGACAAGATCGAGAACGAGGTCGGTGTCAGTATCACGGTCGAGCCGCGGAACGATACGTTGAAGGACACGGTCGATGCCGAGGTCGAGGAGGTCGGGAACTCGGTGGCGATCAACGTCGGGTCGGAGCACGCAGGATCTGAGGCCCAGATCTACGAGGGGGACAACCAGTTGGCGACGGCGACGATCGGGAAGAGCGGCCAGATCCGGTTCAGTAAGAAGTCAGACGTGGCGAGCAAGATCCTGGGCGCGTACGCGGCGAACCGGCTGAACGTGTACGTCTAGGTTTCGACCTTGGACGCGGCCTGCTCGTTGCCCAGTTCTTCGAGCGCTTTCTTGATCTCGAGGCGGTAGAGCGCGGGCAGGTCGTTGACCTCTGAGATGTCGAGGTCGTCGACAAGTTGCGCGATTCTTTTGAGCAGCTTCAGCCGCTCGAACTCCTGTTCTGAGAGTTCTTCTGCAGCCTCTTTGAGTTCGTCTTTTGTGGCCATAGAGGGTGGTTGGTCGCCGCGGGGTAAAAATGTTGCTGGTCAGACGGTGAACGTGTTGTCGATGACCAGCATGATGATGAAGCCGAGGATGAACATGGCGGTGGCGAGGGTCTGGTAGCCGTGGCCGTGGCTCTGCGGGATCATCTCTTTGAAGACGACGGCCATCATCGCGCTGGCGGCGAAGCCTGCGGCCAGTGGGAAGATCTGGGTGAAGATCTGTACCAGCGCGAAGCCGAATACGGCGGCGATCGGCTCGGGGACGGCGCCTGACAGGGTGGTGAGGGCCAGGTTCTTGAGCTTGGGGAGGCCTGCCCTGTCGGCCGGGACGGCGACGGCAAACCCGTCGGGGATGTTCTGGACGCCGATCGCGAGGCCGAGCGCCAGTCCGACGCCTTCGAGCCCTGAGCCGAACGCGATACCGATGGCGAGGCCTTCGGGGATATTGTGCAGAGTGATGGAACCGCCGATCAGCATGGCGCGCTTCTTGTAGTCGGCGAGCTCTTCGTCGAAGTCGATGTGGAAGTCGAGCTGTCGGTCAAGAAGGAGGAGGAAGCCGGCACCCGCTGCCAGCCCGACGCTGACCTCGAGCAGGGTCCCGTAGTTGAGGGCGGGGATGACGAGGGTGAACATGGAGGCGCCGATCATCACGCCGGCGGCGAGCGCCACCATTCCGTCGTAGATGCGGTGGGTGATCCGGTGGGCGAGGAAGATCGGGAGGGCACCGATACCGGTGCATGACCCGGCTATCAGTGCTATCGCCAGTACCTTGCCGATCCCTGCCATGGTCATCGCCTTTTATCGTTTTGCTGCAAGGTTCTCGAAGACGTCTGCCTTGAGTGTGGCGTACCGCTCCCGTGTCGGGTCGTAGGAGAGGACGTAGTCACGCAGCGTGTCGAAGTCGTCGCCGTCGTCCTGTTCGAGCTTGGCGTCGACCGCGTCCTCATCCTGCCGGTACTCGGTCGCCTCCGGGAACTGCTGCTGTGTGAGGTCGACGGTCTCGCCGTCGATCTGATTGAAGTAGTGAGAAACGTGTTCGTCCTCCTCGAAGTAGTCTTCGAGGTCGCCTGGTTTGTCAACGACGGCGTCCCGCCAGACGATGTCGCCGCCCATCATGTCCTGCACGACGAGCGCGGTGACGGCGCACTGGCCGTAGGCTGGGTTGTCCTCGTCCCAGCCGTCCGGGTCTGCGCTGGTCTCGCGCTGCCAGGCGTCTTCGATCGCGTGTTTGAGGTCCTCGTAGCTGATCTCGTCGTGGTCCTGGATGTATGCTCCTGCCATCGTGTACCCCTTGTCCACTTCCCGCGACTTGAGGTCCAATTCTTTTCAGCGTTGCTGTCGGTGCGAGTTCCGCGAGTTCTGGATCAGCTTTTTAGCTGTTGCCGGGCAAGGAGTCTGCATGCCGAGCATCGAGGACGTGGTCGACCGTATCAGGAAGCTGGAGAACCGGCGACGGGAGGTCGGGGAGCAGCTCGGTGACGCGGACCTGGACGCGGTCGCGTCCGATGCGTTCGTGGAGGACGGCTTCATCCGCGAGGTGGAGCCGGCGGACGTGGACGGCAGGACGGTCGCGGGGGTCGACGGCGGTGTGATACAGAAGGAGTTCCACGGTGTCGACGTGGTGCTGACCCGTGCGGTCGCTGCGGTGTTCTCCTACCGGGAGGAAAGTCTGGACGCGTCGTCCTACCTGCCTGACGCTGATCCACGCCCGGAGATTACATATATCGAGTCGCCGCTGGACCGGCAGGAGTTCAACCTGTCGACGTCGCTGCTCCGGCTGCAGCGCGAGATCGAGGCCGCCCGGTCGGCGCTGGACCAGGACCCGGAGGTGCTGCTGCTTGACGGCTCGATCGTGCCGCAGTACACTGACCGCCCGGCGGAGGGGTCGCGGTCCCGTGAGTTCTACGATGACCTGATCGGAACGTACCGGGAGCTGTTCGATGAGGCGAGGGAACGCGGCGTGCTGCTTGCCGGCGTCATCGAGGACAGCCGCGGCACCCGGCTGTGCGAGGAACTGGCTGGCCAGGAGTTCCTGGCTGAGGAGGCGCGGGACGTGCTGGCGACGACGCAGGACACGAACATGCTGCAGTACTTCCTGAAGCACGGGCAGCGGACGCCGGTGATGCGGTACACGGAGGAGTACGAAAAGCACCCGACGCTGCAGGACATCGGCGAGGTAGGGGGGGAGGTGTACAACTTCTATCTTCGGACCGCGGAGCATGACAGGCCGGTCAGGGTCGACTTCCTGGCGCCTGACGACCCGTCGGCCACGGCGGACGAGCTGGCGTCAATCCTGCTGCCGCTGTGCTCGTTCAGTTCGACGTACGGCATCCCCTCGGTGCTGGTGGAGGCGGACCAGCGGGCGAAGCTGTCGCAGCAGGACCTGGAGCTGTTCGAGTCCCGGCTCCGTTCGGTTGTCGGACCGTTGCCGGGCATCGACGACCTGCGACGAGATTCCCGACCGTTCTGAGGAAGGGTCGTCATACGGAGAAGGCTTTTTAACCGTTGCCTCCAATCGTGATGTGATTCCCAATGAAGGGTGGATGTTTTACCGAGAGGTTGCGAGGAGCCAATTTTCGTACGGTCACTGAAGCGGTCCCGGAACCTCTCGCACGGCGGTACATATGACCCCGCTTCTCCGGCCAGTCTGAGTGCTACCGGACGAAACCCTTCTGATTCTCACCGGCTGAGGTGTGAACGATGGCAGATATAGAAGTGGAGCTCCCTGACGGCTCCGTGATGGCGGTCGAGCAGGGCGCAACGGTTGAAGACATCGCCTACGAGATAGGCGAAGGACTCGGAAACGACTGTGTAGCAGGCAGGGTCGACGGTGACCTGGTCGCGAAGGAGCATTCTCTGACCGACGACTGCACCGTCGAGATCGTCACACCGCAGTCGGACGACTACGTCGATGTGATGCGGCACTCCGCCGCCCACGTCCTGGCGCAGGCTGTCAAGCGGCTGTTCCCTGACGCTGAGCTGGGGATGGGGCCGTGGACGGAGCACGGGTTCTACTACGACTTCGACGAATTGGACATCGATGAGGACGACCTCGACAGAATCGAGGAAGAGATGCAGCAGATCATCGAGGAGGATCTGGACATCGAACGCGTGGAGCTGTCGCCGGACGAGGCACGCGAGGAGCTTGCCGGCGAGCCGTACAAGCAGGAGCTGCTGGATGAGTTCCTGGAGGAGGGCAAGGATGTGTCGTTCTACCGCCAGGGCGATTTCATCGATCTGTGCAAGGGCCCGCATGTGGATTTGACGGGTGATATCGGCGCGTTCGAGCTCCGTGAGATCGCTGCGGCGTACTGGAAGGGTGAGGAGTCCAACCCGATGCTGACACGGATCTACGCGGCGTGCTTCGAGAAGGAGTCTGAGCTGGAGGAGTTCATGGAACAGCGCCGCGAGGCGGAGCAGCGCGACCACCGCAGGATCGGCCAGGAGATGAACCTGTTCTCGATCCAGCAGACCACGGGTCGCGGCCTGCCGCTATACCATCCGAACGGCAAGACGGTGCTGAACGAGCTGAAGTCGTTCGTCCAGAAGCTGAACGACGATATGGGCTGTGAACCGGTGGAGACGCCGCACCTGTTCAGGACGGAGCTGTGGAAGGAGTCCGGACACTACGACAACTACCAGGACGACATGTTCCTGCTGGAGGTGGAGGACGAGGAGTACGGCCTGAAGCCGATGAACTGTCCGGGCCACGCGATGATCTTCGACGATCAGGCGTGGAGCTACCGCGACCTGCCTGTCCGCTACGCGGAGCAGGGCAAGGTGTACCGCAGGGAGCAGCATGGTGAGCTGTCGGGGCTGTCACGGGTCTGGGCGTTCACGATCGATGACGGCCACCTGTTCGTCCGGCCGGACCAGATCGATGACGAGGTCGAGCAGGTGATGGAGAAGATCTTCCACGTGCTGGAGACGTTCGACCTGGAGTATGAGGTGATGCTGGCGACCAGGCCGGACAAGTATGTCGGCGACGACGAGCTGTGGGAGCGTGCTGAGTCCCAGCTCCGTGACGTGCTGGAGCGCAACGATATCGAGTACGGGATCGAGGAAGGTGAAGGAGCGTTCTACGGCCCGAAGATCGATTTCGCGTTTGAGGATGCGCTGGGCCGGGAGTGGGACGGTCCGACGGTCCAGCTTGACTTCAACATGCCGCAGCGGTTTGATCTGACGTACAAGGGCGAGGACAACGATGAGCACCGGCCGGTGATGATCCACCGCGCACTGTATGGCAGCTATGAACGGTTCCTGATGGTGCTGATTGAGCACTTCGCGGGCAGGTTCCCGCTGTGGCTGGCGCCGGAGCAGATCCGCATCCTGCCGATCAGCGACCGGCACATCGACTACGCGGAGGAGGTCGCCGACGAGCTGTCTGACTTCCGTGTGGAGGTCGAGGACCGGTCCTGGACGGTGGGGAAGAAGATCCAGGCGGCGCACGACGACAACGTGCCGTACATGATCATTGTCGGGGACGACGAGGAGGACGCCGGCACTATCTCGGTCCGCGATAGGCAGGAACGCGAGGAGAAGGACGTCGCCCCGGCTATGTTCCGCGAGCACTTGGAGGAGGAGCGGGCGGAGAAGCGCACGGAACCGGACTTCCTGGCGTGAATACTTAAGTCGCGCCGGCCAATAGAGGGCCGATGGCGACGATCTGTCCCGCCTGTGGTACGGAGGAAGAAGGGATCTGTGTCCATGAGAAGGCGCTCATCGGTGTTTTCGCGCTGATGATTGTTGTTGGGGCTGTACTCATCGTCCTCTGACGGCTGCGACGGCGTTCTGGAGATGGGTGTGTGCTTTGTCGTAGTCTTCGTTGATGATCGCTCGTTCCGCGTTCTCGATGTCGTGGACGAGCTGCTGCCTGTTGGCGATGTTCCCTCTCTGTTCCAGTGCTGCTGCCAGTTCTTTTGTGTCCTTGACGACCCGGTCGAGGCCTGTGTCGCCCCGATCGAGGAACCCTGTGTCGATGTCGGCGAGTGAGGAGGGGATGTGGAGGTTGCCGGTCAAGTATGCATAGCCGAGAAACCCTATAAGTCCCAGTACGCCGAAGATGAGCAGAAATGCGCCGATGAACGTCGTGGCCTGTGTACCTTGTCCCTGCTGCGCTGCTATCCCGGCAGGTGCCAAAAGGAGTAAGAGGGTGGTGAGGCTGAAGGTTCTGCGCATCGTGTCGTAATGGCACGCCCTTGTTTAAGTGTTTACCTGGCTCAGACTAAACGGGCTGATGGCCGTTGAGGAGGGCGTTCCAGTACCGGTCCTCTTCCAGTCCATTTGAGAAATGTCTGTCTGCACTCTTTGTTCCGTTCACGCCAGTCCTTGTCAGGTCCGAGCTCCTGTCCTGTCTTCGGGCTCTTGATCATCCGTTACCACTCGAAGTCGGTCGTCCTGCCGGGTTCACGGGCGTAGTTCCGCCTGCCCATGAACTGCGTGTTGACGACGCGGGGCTGGGGGTCGCCGCGGTAGTCCGGTGTGTCCTCGTCGAAGTCGTCGAGCTCGGTCTGTTCGTAGCCGGGTTCCCTGTCCTCCAGGTAGCTCTCGAGGTCGATGGGGTCGTTGTCCTCGATATCGGTGTGCGCCCATTTGTAGACCTCGTCCACGCCCGCAGGCAGTCCGTCGACGACCATACCTTTACGTGCGACCACGCATATTTAAATCTCCGCCGATTGAGTATCGA
>JAXINV010000026.1:12835-33544 GCA_034190465.1 Asbonarchaeum danakilense (SeqCode)
CGGAAGGGTACATGGACAAGCTTGAGGACGCGGAATCCTTCCTGGACGACCCGCACGACGACTACGAGGACTGGCCGATAGAGCCGCGCGGCACGACTGAGGCGTTCCTCGACGGCAGGGAGGTTGACGAGGCGACGCTGCGGGAGGCGACGTACCGCGACCTGGCGGACGTGCTGTACGGCCAGGTCCAGAACCGGGAGGACGGGCAGGAGCTCCGCGACCGGATTGACAGGTTCGCGACGGCGCTGGACCGGCTTGACACGGAGTTCTACGCGGACCTGGCTGACCACGACTACGAGGTCCGGACGGCCGACGGGCCGGAGGAGATGTTCGGGCTGGCACGCGAGTTCGGCACCTGTGTCGGGTTCGATGTGTCGTACGAGGCGTTCAGGGAGTACAGCGATGAGGACTGGTTCGCTGAAGGCGTCGACGACCCGGAGGCGAGTTATCTTGTCGTCGAGCGTGACGGTGAACCGGTCGGCTTCAGCCGCAACCTGCTGCTGGAGGACCGGGAGACGGGGGAGGCGTTCCTGGGGATCGATACGCTGGAGCTGCCCCGTGACGACTATGAGGCGTACCGGGACGCGGTGAAGCCGCTGGCGCTGGCGTCGATCGAGGCGGGACGGGAGCTGGACGTTGATTTCGTGGGTGTGCCGGCGAACGAGGGCAGTTCGAAGGAGGTGGTCGACGGCTACGGCGGTGCGACGCGCGAGGTGGCGTACCGGAAGCCTGGCGAGGAGCTGGGGATGGTGTCCCGGTTCCGCGGTGCGGGTGAACGGACGCTGCATGTGCTGTGGGAGGATTTCGACGCGTTCTGAGCTGGCGACGACCGCGGTACCTTTATAAAAGTGGGCGTGGAACCGGGTGGTGAAGCGGCGTTTGTCGCTGACCAGACAGCCGATCTGACCGGCCAGTGCCGGGTATCGGCAGCAAGGTGAGAATCATGGTAACTGTCTACGATGTTCGGGCAAATCCGTTGATCGAACGGACCGCTGACGAGCTGGAGGAGTCGGTCGAGGAGATCGATGCTCCGGACTGGAGCGCGTTCGTGAAAACAGGTGTGAACAAGGAGAAGCCACCGCAGCAGGATAACTGGTGGTATCTCAGGTCTGCGGCGATCCTGCGGACGGTCTACATGGACGGTCCTGTCGGGGTCGAGAAGCTGCGGACGAAGTACGGTTCGGAGCGCCGACGCGGCCACCAGACGGAGCACTTCCACAAGGCGTCCGGTAAGATCATCAGGACGGCACTCCAGCAGCTTGAGGAGGCCGGACTCGTTAAACTTGAGGAAGGTGAGGGCCGCAAGATCACGCCCGAAGGACAGAGCTTCCTGGACGACCTTTCGAAGGAAGTGCGCGAGGAGAACAACTGACCTACGAGGTGTCGCTCGATGAGCGATGACCTGGATGAACTGAAGAAAAAGAAGATGGCGAAGATGCAGGGCAACGACGACACGAATCCGATCGACGCGCAGCAACGCGAGGAGGAGCAGATGCGGCAGAAGCTGAAGAAGATCGCATCGCAGATCCTGACGGATGAGGCCCGTTCACGGCTGGGTAACATCCGTGCAGCGGATGAAGACCTCGCGGCGAAGATCGAGCTGCAGCTGGTCCAGCTGTACAAGGCAGGCCAGATCCAGGACGAGATCACGGACGAGCAGCTGAAGCAGATTCTGCAAAAGATTCAAGAGGCTGAGGAGTCCAACAGTAGAGATATCAAGCACAGGTGATCACAGATGGGTTCACGCAAATCAAAGGGGAAGAAAAAGCGCCTGATCGCGTCACGCAAAGAGGCAAAGTCTGCTCCGCGCTGGGTGGACATCAAGAAGTACGGTATGAAGCGTTCGATGACACGTTCTGTCAAGCGACGTAAGAGCCGCCACTGGCGCCGCGATGACACAGGTGAGTGATGATGGATGATGTTGTACGACTCAACCTGGGGAAGGTCCGCGGTGCAAGCAGCCGTAGGAAGGCGAAGAAGGCCGTGAACGAGGTGAAGCGTCAGGTCTCGTCACGGACCGGTGTCGACGATGTCCGTGTAGCGAACAGCCTGAACGAACGGCTCTGGGAGCGTGGTGCGTCCAGTCCACCCCGACGCGTCGATGTACGTATCGTGGAGGAGCGCGACCATGTCAGGGCCGAGGACGCTGATGTCGACCGCGACGAGTCACCGACACAGGAGGCATCGACCGATACGCAGGAAGAAGACGAAGCGCAGGACGAGGAGGCGGATGACTTCTCCGCCATCGACGACGATGTCCGCGAAGTGCTCGAAGAGGGCACGATCGGCGACGGCAAGGAAGCTGTCAAGGAGCTGAACAAGGCCGACTTCGAGCTGCTGCTCAACTTTGAGGAGAAACATCAGAACCGGAAGGGCATGAAGAAGTTCCTCCGCAGCAACATGCGGTAGGGACGCCCGACGTTCTCTTTCTTTCTCATCTCCGATGGACGCTGAACACCTTGTGCTGACGGATTACAGCGGCGACCCGAACCTCGGGTTCCACGGCGTCGCGACGGACGAGTACGCGGTCCTGGCTCCGGATTTCAAGCGGAAGGAGGTGCTGGGGCTGGATAACGTCCATGAGACGTACATCGCGAACACTGATCTTGCCGGGCTGTTCTGTGCAGGGAACTCGTCGGGCCTGCTGGTGCCTGACACGATCTCGGAGTATGAGCGGTCGAACCTGGACGATGCAGGGATCGAGAGCCTTGTCGTGGAGGCCAACCACACGGCGCTCGGCAACCTGGTGCTGGCCAACGATGCGGGCGCCTACCTCAGCCCGCACCTGCAGCAGCATGAGGAAGCGATCGCGGAGTTCCTGGACGTTGAGACCCGGGTCGGGACGGTGGCGGGACTGAGTATCGTAGGTTCCGCCGGTGTCGCGACCAACAGCGGTGTGCTGCTCCACAGAGAGGCGGACGAGGAGGAGCTGTCGGTCATTGAGGAGCTGCTCGATGTGGAGGGCGATATCGGCACCGTGAATTTCGGCTCGCCGTACGTGGGCAGCGGTATCGTGGCGAACGCGACGGCTGCCCTGGTCGGCAACGAGACGAAGGGGCCTGAGACGGGCAGGATCGAGAAGGCGCTCGGGTTCCTGCAGGAGTGACGACGGGTTTTTCTGACGGTCCGGACCTGATTTAAAGCTGAGGACGGAACGTCTGCCACGATGATTGTCGTCGGGATCGGCGGTGGCTCGGGGAGCGGGAAGTCGTTCATGGCGTCCCGGATCAAGGGCCGGCTGCCGGAGAAGACGCTGTTGTTCTCGATGGACAGGTATTACAGGCCGTACGATGACCGTTCAGGGTTTGAACGGCAGCAGATCAACTTCGATCTACCTGGGACGCTGGACTGGGAGCTGATGCGGGAGCATCTCCGTGCGTTGCAGCGCGGTGAGTCGATCGAGATGCCGGAGTACTCGTTCGATGAGAACACGCGTGTCGGCTATGTTGAACGGGAGCCGCGGGATATCGTGATCGTCGAGGGGATATATGCGCTGTACGATGAGGCGATGAACGATATTATGGATCTGAAGGTTTTCCTGTCGCCGCCGGCGGATGTCCGTGCGGTTAGGCGTGTGAAGCGGGACGTGGTTGAGCGCGACCGGAACATCGAGTTTGCAGCGCGGCAGTACCTGGAGCAGACCCGTGAGATGCACGAGGAACATGTCGCCCCGACACGGGAGAACGCTGATTTCGTGCTCGGTGACGACGATGCTGACAGGTTCGTGGAGCTGGTGACTGATCTGTTCCGTGAACAGGAGGCGCAGGAGTCACGCGACGTCCGGGAGTACTTCGCTGACAATCTTTAGCGTACTTCTTCAGCCGTCTGCCATTCCGGGTCGGGGTCGCCCAGATCGGCGGTTACGTGGTCGACCATGTCGTCCAGGATAGCTCCCTGTTTGTCTGGCGGGGCGTCGAGGAACCGTGTCGCGAGGTCGTGCATCGTCTCGTCGAAGTCCTGGAGATGTTCCACCCGGTAGTTTTCCTTGACAGGGGTCTCGTCCTGGAGGAGGTAGTGCTTCTCCAGCAGGTAGTCGAACAGTTTGTACCGGAGATAGGCTGCCTGGCTGCCGTCGGCCTGTTCGATGTCCTGCTGCAGGTCCCAGATGAAGTACTGGATGGACTGGCGCTCCTCCTCGTCCAGGTTGAGATGGTCGTCGCGCTTCATCCTGGCCGCCTCCGCGAGCTCGTCGAACAGTCCCTCGGGGTCGTACCGGATGTCGGCGTTGGTGTACCAGTGGTAGTTTTTGTACCAGCCCTCGCCGTCGAGATAGTCTCTGCTCCACCCCATTGAGTTGTAGAACCGTTCGACGACGGTGCCGTCGACGACCTCGGTCTCGCGCTGCCGCCAGTCGCCGTCGACGATGATGTAGAGGTCGATGTCGTTGTGCTCGCTGTCCGGGTCGCGCGCATAGCTGCCGACGATTGCGACCGCCCTGACGTCGTCACGATGCCTGAGCTGTTTGACCTCGTGTTCGATGATTTCGCGTTCATCCAAGCTTGTCCACCAGGGTTGTGGCCTCGTCTTCGTCGAGTTCGCTGGGTTCGAAGTCGAAGCTGATGTCGTCGTCCTCGTACCGCGGGATTAGGTGGACGTGGACGTGCGGCACTTCCTGGCCCGCGGTCTCGCCGTTGGACTGCAGGATGTTGATGCCGCCGGGGTTGAGCGCGGTGTTGATGCCGTTGGCCATCTTTTGCACTGTCTCAAACAGGGCGCGCGTGGTTGTGCTGTCCAGATCGGACAGATGCCCGGCATGTGTCTTCGGGATGACGAGCATGTGGCCGCGCGAGACGGGGTTGACGTCGAGAAACGCCATGGTTTCGTCGTCCTCGTAGACGGTGTAGGAATCCAGGTCGTGCGAAGCGATCTTGCAGAACGGGCAGTCTGACATTGTGGTCACACGATGTTTCTGTGCTCCCGGGGTAAAGAGCTTTACGGCAGCGACAGTGCGATCTTCCTGGTCCATCATCTGCTGGAACTCGCGGCACTGTCGCCGTCCACGTTTAAAGTCCGGCTGTCCCAGCGTAGGATATGTCGAAGTCCGGGGCCGCATCGCTCCCGCTTCACGGCGGAAAGGCGCCCTCCTGGCTGTTTGAACGGATGGAGGAGCTTGCCGGGGAGATAGCTGCTGTCCTGATCCGCGAGTATGGGCGGGAGGAGCTGCTGGACCGTCTCGCTGATCCGTACTGGTTCCAGGCGTTCGGCTGCGTGCTCGGGTTCGACTGGCATTCCTCAGGGCTCACGACCACGACGATGGGAGCGCTGCAGGAGGCGCTGGACTTCCAGGAGCACGGGATCACGGTGCTGGGCGGGAAGGGTGCCAGGTCACGGCAGACGCCGGAGCAGCTGGAGGAACTGGATCTGCCGCTCTCCACGGTCGAGCAGCTGCAGGAACAGTCCCGGATGTCGGCGCAGGTGGACAACAACTGTCTGCAGGACCGGTACACGCTGTACCACCACACGTTCGTCGTGGAGGAATCCGGCCGCTGGTGTGTGGTCCAGCAGGGGATGGACGAGGAACGGGAGGAGGCGCGACGATACCACTGGCTGGACGATTCCGTCGAGTCCTACCTCGCGGATCCGCAGGAAGCGGTCTGCTGTGACACGGAACGCGATCCTTTGAATCTTGCCGCGACTGACAGTGAGGAGGTGAGACAGGTCTCCATGGACCTGGTGAACGACGATCCCTCGCATCTCCGTCGGTACGCCCGTTCCGACGGCCAGCAGAGCTTGGCGGCGTTCACGAGGGATGCCCCGCACCTGGAGATGCCGGACCATCACTGGATCCAGCGGTCGGACATTACGGAGCGGGCGATCACGCAGCTGGAGAAGGCGTACGAGATCCGGCCGTCGAGCTACGAGGAGCTGGTGGCGCTGGACGGGATAGGCAAACAGTCGCTGCGCGCTCTGGCCCTGATCGCCGAGCTGGTGCACGGCGACCGTGCGTCCTGGCAGGACCCGGTCAAGTACTCGTACGCCCACGGTGGCAAGGACGGGACGCCGTACCCGGTTGACAGGGAGGCGTACGATGAAAGCATCCAGCACATGCGTCAGGTCCTGGCCGCGACGGAGATAGATGGCGATGAACGCGATCAGGCCTTCCAACGACTGGAAGCGTTCCTCTGAACCCTTTCACTGTGAAACATGAGGATTTCCTTCCTCGTAGAACCGGAGCTGCATGTCCTCGCCGCCGCTCACCCCGATCCGGCCGGATGTGGCGATCGTTGCAGGGGTCTCGCCCGGCTCGATCCGCAGGTGTCCCTCTGTCACGGCGATGTCGTTGTGGCGCTTGTCGATGCCGAGGGCTTCGCACAGTTTGCCCGGGCCGTCACACAGCGCGGCGGTGTCGTCGACACCACGTTCCTCCTGCATCCTGTCGATCCCGTCGAGCGGCTCCAGTGCCCGGACCAGGACGGCGCCCGGCGTGCCTTCGTCCTCGGTGGTGATGTTGAACATGTGGTGGATGCCGTAGCAGATGTAGACGTAGCTCCGGCCCGGCGGCCCGAACATGACCTCATTCCGTCCACTTGGGCCGTCCGAGGCATGGCTGGCAGGATCGTCTGTCCCGAGGTAAGCTTCGGTCTCGACGATGCGGCCGGCGCGTCGCTGCCCGTCATCGTGCACCAGCACGCAGCCGAGCAGCTCCTCCGCGACCGTTGCTGTGACCCTGTGGAAGAAGTCGGTGTCCAGCGCTGCCATGCTGCAAACAGCCGCTCCGAGGTTTAAAACTGTTCCTTCGCCTGTTCGAGGATCTCGATCTGCTGTTCGACCCGTTCATGCAGCTCGACGTAGGCTTCGTCGCCGTCTGCCCTGAGCTGTTCGGGTGAGTCGAACGCGTCCTTGTCGCGCATGTACTGTTCGTGGCTGTTGATGGTGGCCAGTGCTTCGACATACTTCTTGTTGAATTCTGCAAGATCTTCGTAGTCGCTGGCGACGATTGCTGCCTTTGCTTCATCGTCGAAGTCGTCGTACGTCCCGTCGACCGCGAGCTCGGCGGCTTCGTCGATGTCGTCGGCGGTGTAGGTGTTGTGGAGCAGGGATTCAACGGAGTCGAGCTGGAATTCGGCCTCGCCGTTGTCGATCTCGATGTCGAGCGCTGTGATGACCTTGTCGATCCGTTCCTTTGCCTGGTCTGCTTGCTCCCAGTAGTCAGCGACGTCCTGGGCGGCTTCCTGGAGCCGTTCCTGGTCGTCACCGGTTTCCTGGTACTGTTCGACGAGTTCGTCGTACCATTCGACCTGGTGTTCCAGGCCGACGACTGCGCTGAGTGCGTCTGCGACGATGTCGCCCGATTTTCTGGTGTCGTCCTCGTCCGGTGACATATCTGTGGATAGGCGCTGCTGGCTTATAAATGATCGTCTGGGGTGGACGGCGCGTTAACGTGTGACAGGTTAAGCTTTCTCCTCGAGCCAGTCCCTGAACTCGTCCTCGGTCATGGCGCCCATGGCGGTGTCCTGGACGTCGCCGTCCTCGATGTAGAGGAAGGTCGGGATGCTCCTGACCTGGAACTGGCCGGCGACCTCCTGTTCCTCGTCGACGTTGACGGAGCCGAAGTTGATGTCGTCGAAGTCGTCGGAGAGGTCCTCGAAGATCGGTTTCATCTTCTTGCAGGGGCCACACCAGTCAGCCCAGAAGTCGATGACCCATGCGCCGTTTGCTGTCTCGTCGTCGAAGTCGTCACCTGTCAGTTCCTGTACTGCCATAGAAGGCACCTGGAAGGAGTAGGCGGCCGCAGTTTCAAAAACCTATCGCTAGTAGACTTTGTCGCTCTCATCTTCTGGGCCGAGCGCGGTGTACTGCAGCGGGATCTCGACGGTGAGCACGCCGTTGTTCATCCCGACCTCGTAGTCGCCCTCCATCTGCACGAGGTACTTGCCGTCTTTCTCCATGCGTTCGGTGTGGTACGGGACGCTGTCGCGGAACAGCTGCTCGTAGTCGTCTTCCTGCCGTTCGTGGACTTCGAGGTGGTTGCCGTCGACCTCGAGTTTCAGATCTCCCTCGTCGAGCATCGCGTGGAGTGCTTCTTCCTCGGTCTCGGCGTCGTAGTCGTCCAGCTGGTACCGGGCGAAGTCGGTCTCACCGATGAGCCCGGGGACATCGAACTGGAACTGGACGAGGTCGACGTCCTCGCCGACATCGGATTCGAGGTAGTGGTCGAGCGCCTCGTCGCCCTCCAGCTCGGAGTAGTCCTGGATCTCTGCTGCCGGAGGTTCTCCGTGTGAGCCGGCGATCAGGCCGGGGCTGGACTGTTCCACGTCGCTGAGGTCGCGCGGCATCGTTTCGAAGAACTCCATGACCTGTTCGAACGAGGGCGTCCCCGCCTTATCCATGTTCCGGGCCAGGCTGTACGGGAACTTTTTCTCGATGTTGTTCTTTGCCGCGGCGGCGTCGGGCCAGCCACCGAACCGTTTCTTGCGCATCGGTGCTAAGCAGAACGGGAGAGAACCTTAAAAAATTTACCTTGAAGCAGGTTTTCCTGACATATGTTAACAAAAGGGGGTGGAGGGGCCTGGAAGAAAGTTTTTATAGCTCTCTGCCGCAGTGACCGGCATGGCCGGTGATCCGGGTGATAGCGCTACGGAGGAATTCTCGTTCGGCGATGCCGCTATCCTTGCCATCCTGACGTTCATCGGTATCATCGGGGTCTATCTGAGCTCGCTCACGACGGATTCGCTCATCAACCTCAGGTTCGATGCCATCCTTGATCCGTCGCTCGCCTATCTTGCGCTGCTGGTGTTCCCGGTCGCCTGGGTGGCGAACATGTCGTTCGAACGGTTCCGGACGGAGAGCCTTGCTGCGTTCATCGTGCTGCCCGGTGTGTTCCGCGGCGGGGTCTTTGCGGTCTTCTGTCTCGGCTTCCCGCTCGCCGTCGTCTTTGCGTCCTACATGGCCCGGAGCGTGTTCAACGGGAAGAACTATTTCTGGACGTGTTTCAAGACGGGTTCGGCGATCGTGATGGTGCTGGGCGTTGTTTTTGCGTCGGTCGGTGCGTATTCGATGGCGCAGGACGCCGATATGCGGGAGACGGTGCGTGGAGCGGTCGCGGACAAGGTCACGGATCGTGCGCTGGAGGCGGTCAATGCGACGGTCAACTCGGGGTCAGGGCAGACGTTGATGGCGGAGCAGCGCCAGCTTGTCGTTGAGCTTTCTTCCCGGGTGGCGTCGAACGTCTCGACGGCGACGCTCCAGGCAGCCCGTATCGCTGTCTTCAGGGCGACGAAGCAGGCCGATGGTACGGCTGCGGAGTTCAAACCGACGCAGATCAACCTGTTGAACCGGACGTTCGAGCAGCTCCAGACATCGCTGCCGTCACGCCTGTCTGACCGGATCTCGGGCCGGGTCGGGGAGCGGATGGATGAGCGGATCGAGCAGGTCCAGCCGTCGAAGAAGAACATCAGGCAGGATGTCCGGGCCCGGATCGACAGCGGGCTGAGCGTGGTGTTCGATGATACGCGACTCCTCGCGGCCCTTACGTTCATCGTCCTGCTGTCGCTCATCTACACGTTCAAGATCCCGTTCGAGCTGCTGACCGGGATGGTGGGCTATCTCATCCACCGCATGGTGGCGTAGAACCGCCCACCACGCCTCATTTTTAAAGGTTGCCCGTCAATCCGGGGGCCACGGATGGCTTCGATCACCTTCATGGACGAGAGCGACGCGTCGGACGAACTCCCCGAGGACTTTGAACCGTACGTCAAGGAGTGGTTCAACGAGCGGTTCGAGGAGCTGACACCGCCGCAGCGGTATTCGTTCGATCTGATCCACGAGGGGGAGAACAGTCTGATCTGCGCGCCGACGGGCTCGGGCAAGACGCTGTCGGCGTTTCTTTCGGCGCTGAACGAGCTGTTCATGATGGGTGATCAGGGCGAGCTTGAGGACAGGGTGTACGTTCTGTATGTCTCGCCGCTCCGCGCGCTGAACAACGACATCCACCGGAACCTGGAGGAGCCGCTGGACGGGATCAGGCAGCAGGCGGAGGAGATGGGCTACGATATGCCTGAGGTCCGGTCGGCGGTCAGGACGGGCGATACCTCGCAGTCTGAGCGGTCGAAGATGCTTGATACCCCGCCGCACATCCTGATAACGACGCCGGAGACGCTGGGTATCATCCTGAATGCGCCGAAGTTCCGTGAGAAGCTGAAGGATGTGAAGTACGTGATCACGGATGAGATCCATTCGCTGTCGGACAACAAGCGCGGTGTGCACCTGTCGCTGTCGCTGGAGCGGCTGCAGGAGATGGCGGACACCGATCCGACCCGTATCGGGCTGTCGGCGACGCAGGCACCGATCGAGGAGATCGCGAAGTACCTGGTCGGGTACGAGTGGCGGGACGGTGAGCTGGAGACCCGTGGCTGCAACATCGTGGACGTGGCGGCGTCGAAGCGGATGGATCTGCAGGTGATGACGCCGGTCGACGATCTTATCTACACGCCGCCGAACGAGACCCGTGGCAAGGCGTACGAGATGATGCACGAGCTGGTGCAGGACCACGAGTCGACGATCATCTTCACGAACACGCGGGCTGCGACTGAGCGCGTGGTGAATACACTGAAGAACAAGTATCCGGACGCCTACGAGGACAATATCGGTGCGCACCACTCGTCGATGTCGCGTGAGAAGCGGCTGGAGGTTGAGGAGAAGCTGAAGAACGGCGAGCTGAAGGTCGCGGCGACGTCGACGTCGCTGGAGCTGGGGATCGATATCGGGTACACGGACCTGGTGATCCAGATGGGCAGCCCGAAGGGCGTGGCGCGCGGCGTGCAGCGGATCGGCCGGTCGGGCCACAAGGTGGGCGAGGAGGCGAAGGGCCGGATGGTTGTCATGGACCGGGACGACGCCCTGGAGTGCTCGGTGCTGTTGAAGGATGCGAAGGAGGACAATCTGGACCGTGTCCGGATGCCGATGCGGAGTCTGGACGTGCTGTCCCAGCATCTGGTGGGGATGGCGTGCAACCGGAAGTGGCCGGTGGATGAGGCGTTCGACGTGGTCCGGCGTGCGTACAATTATACTGAGCTGGAGCGGGAGGACTACGACAAGACGCTGGACTACCTGGCGGGGCAGTACGCGGAGCTGGAGGATCAGAACGTGTACGGTAAGATCTGGGTCGGTGAGGAGCTTGAGGAGGATGAGGACAAGGAGGACGCTGATTCCCGGATCTCGGTGGTCGAGGCGGAGGACACGTCGGAGCTGGTGTTCGGTCGCCGCGGGAAGATGACCCGTGTGATCTACATGACGAACATCGGCACGATCCCGGACGAGTCCCAGTACCGCGTGTTCCTCCGTGGCAGCGATGAACGGGTCGGTTCTCTAGACGAGGAGTTCCTGGACCGTTTGACGAAGGGCGACGTGTTCGTGCTGGGCGGTTCGACCTACCAGTTCCAGTACGCCCGCGGGATGAAGGTGTACGTGGATTCGGTGCCGGAGAAGAGTCCGACGGTGCCGTCGTGGTATTCTGAGATGCTGCCGCTGTCGTACGATCTTGGCAGGAGCATCGGCAGGTTCTGCGGCAAGATCGAGCGCCAGCTGGAGATGGGCTGCAGCGAGCAGGAGGTCATCGACTGGATGGACGGCGCGTACTATATGGATGAGAACACGGCGAAGGCGATTTTCGGCTATGTGTCGGAGCAGTACGAGTACCTGGGCTTCGTGCCGACGGACCGGAAGCTGCTGGTGGAGAAGACGGTGGATGAGGACAATAAGCTGAACGTGGTGTTCCACACGATCTTCGGCCGGGAGGTCAACGATGCCTTAGCGCGGGTGTTCGCCCATCTGCTGTCGAAGAAGGTGAATACGAACGTGGGGATGGTGGTGGAGGACCACGGCTTCGTGTTGAAGCTGCCGCGCCGCCCTGTGGATCTTGACGAGCTGATAGCGGATGCTGCGGACGTGGATATGCGGGAGACGCTGAAGACGGCGGTGCGGAAGACGGAGCTGATGAAGCGACGGTTCCGCCACGTTGCGGGCCGGGCGTTGATGATCATCCGGAACTACAAGGGCAACCACAAGTCGGTGGGTAAGCAGCAGATGAAGTCGCATTTCCTGCTGCCGGCGGTGGAGAAGATCGACACTGAGTTCCCGATCCTGAAGGAGACGTACCGCGAGATCATGGAGGACGCGATGGACGTGGAGCACGCGAAGGAGGTGGTGGAGGGTATCGATGAGGGCGATATCGAGTACGAGATCCGTGACACGCAGACGCCGTCGCCGTTCGCGCACAACATGATCCTGCAGGGGCAGTCGGACGTGATCAAGATGGAGGACAAGAAGGAGCGGCTGCAGCAGCTGCATGAACAGGTCATGGAACGGATCGAGGGGTGACGACGGTGGAGCTGCTGGACGGATTCCGCGTAGTCGACGAGAAGCCGGCTGTATATGTCGAGCGGCTCGACGCGCTGGTGGTGGCGGACACGCACATCGGGATCGAGGTGGTGGAGGCCCGGTCGGGGACGCTGATGCCGAAGTTCCAGCTTGATGAGCTGCTTGAGGAGCTGGAGGCGATGCAGGAGGAGACGGAGGCGTCGACCCTGATCGTGGACGGCGATGTGAAGCACTCGTTCTCTGGGAAGCATGTGAAGGAACGCGAGGAGGTGCAGGAGTTCCTGGATACGGTGTCGATGCTGTTCGATACGGTGAAGCTGGTCCGTGGCAACCATGACAATGCGCTGGAGTATCGTGTGGAGGACTACACGAACGTGGAGCTGGCGGACCATTTCCTGGAGGAGGACATCTATTTCACGCATGGGGACGAGGAGCCGGAGGACTTGGGCGTGACGGGCGCTGCAACGGTGGTGATCGGGCATGAGCACCCGGCGATCGCTGTGAAGGACGAGGTCGGGGTGAAGGAGAAGATCGCGTGTTTCCTGTACGGGCCGATGGGTGACGGCCGTGATATCCTGGTGCTGCCGGCGTTCACGAAGCTGGCTGCGGGGACTGAGGTGAACGAGGTGCCGAAACGGAAGCTGCTGTCGCCGTTGCTCCGCTCGATCGATGTCGATGCATTGACGGCGGTGGCGGTCGACAGAGAAGCAGGTGTGTTCGAGTACCCGACGATCGGTGAACTCCGGGAGCTCTAGTGGAGGACGTTGCCCTCGCCGTAGCTGTCGTACTTGTCCTTGAGTCCGTCGCTGCTCGTCTTGTCGTCCTGGTCGTTGCCGAGGAACTGTTCTTTCTCTTTCTCCTTGAGGGACTGGAACCGTTCCTTGCTGGCCTGGTAGGGGTCACCGTCTTCGTCGTCGCTGCTTGCCTCGTCACGCAGTTTCTCGATCTTGTCCTCGGCGACGGACTGTCTGTCGCTCGGTGATCTTGAATGATCGCCTTCTTCGTCTGTCGGTGTGCTCTGCTCTGATGGCGCCGTGCCGGAGGGTTCATCGTCGGTCGGCTGGCTGGGTGAGGTCTCGGGAGCGGGCTCGTCTGCTACGCTGTCCTGGCTCTGGTCTGTGGTCTGCTCATCGGACTGCAGGATCTCGATGTCGGTGTCGTCTCCGTCGTCGGACGGTTGTTCGCTGGGGTCGGGGCTGTCGGTTTCCTCCTGCTGTACGGTGTCGTCCTGGCTCTCCGCGTCCCCGTCATCTTGCTGGTTGGCCCGCTTGATGAGTTCGTCCATAGTTCCTGGTACGTGCTCCTGACTTAAATTGTTTCGTGGTAGCCTGATTGTGGGTGTTCCGCCGCTCCTTCCGCCGCTCCGGAGGCGGTGTTCCGCGGGCGCTTATTTTTGCTGCGTGTCGACGGGAAAGCATTATATACGTCGCGCCCCAATTTACCGGTAGATTCTGGTGAATGATCCATGGTTGAGGTACCTGACGATATTGAGAAGAGTGAACTCGCGTTTCCCCATTCGCGCATCGTGAACATGATCAGAGATAGGACCGATGAGGGCCAGTACGTCCGCAAGTCGGTCTACTTCGGTCTGAACATCTTGCTCGGACAGATTGCCGAGGAGATTGCGAACAACCTTGTGGAAACTGACAAGGCGTACATCGAGAAGTCTGATCTCGACCGTGCCGCACGTAAGTATGAGCGGATCGAGGAGGTGCTTGAGGAGAAGGAACGGATTGTCAAGCACCTCAACGCGATGGAGGACGATGTCGGGAAACTGGCACGCGATATCGAGAATGCCGGGCTGGAGTAAGACCCGGTCCCATCTGTTTTTCTTTCTATGTGGGCGAAGGACGGTCGGCGTTCATGGACGTACAGTGATGGATCTGTGCAGGGGAGGGCAGCGGTCCACGAGATGGAAGGCGGCTACAAGGCGGTCGTGGAGATCACGGACAAGGATTTTGGGATGGATCTGGTCTCGAAGGAGGAGTTCTTCCAGTCCGAGCAGGAGGCGATGGCGTTCGTCCGTGAAGCGATGGAAGAAGCAGTCTGACGACGTTGAATTTTTACCGGAGTTCTCTGTTCTTTTCTACTCGGATTTCAATGCTGTGGAGGAGTGGCTGGTGCTGCTCTCGATCCGTACGACGTCGATGTCGTGGCCCTGGTCGCTGAGCGCTTTTTCAAGTTCGTCTTCGTCGAAGTCCTGGTCGTAGCCGAGGGTGACGATATCGGGCTCCAGTCTGTCGACTGTGTCGAAGATGCTGTCTTTGCTACCCAGGATGGCCTTATCCACCATATCAAGGGCGTTAACAACCTTTCTGCGCTCTTTTTCGTCGAGCCGCAGGTCGTCTTTCTGCTGGTTGGCTCTGCTGTCCCTTGCGATGACGACGTAGAGTTCGTCGCCCAGTGCCGCGGATTCCCGGAGATAGTGGATGTGGCCGGGGTGGAGGAAGTCGAAGGTGCCGTTGGCGAGGACGCGGGTCATGCTGTCACCGGGAAAGAAGGAAAAAGAGGGGTTGCCGGTGTGTGCCGGCGGTTATCAGTTCTCACGCTGCCTGTTGGCGCGCCGTGACGGCCGTGCCTTTTCGGCGCCTTTGCCTTTGTTCCGCAGGCCGCGTGTCTCCTTGCCTGCCCCTGTGAGGCCGCGCTCTGCCCGTCCCCGCTGCTTTGCGACGTCCTGGTAGTCGTCGTCGTTCTTGATGGCGGGGTGTTCGGGGTCGATGAGGACATGCTCGAACCACTTGTGGATGCCGTCCTTGGCGACCGGGTAGGAGTTGAGCACTTCGAGGTTAGGGTATTTCTGGGAGACGCGCTCCTCCATGATCTGCCGGTAGTTCTTCTTCGGGGAGAATTTGACCTGGCCGGCGCGCTTGGGTCGACGGCCTGCCTTGATGTCGCGTCGCCGCCTGCTGCCCCGCATGACGCGGCCACGGACCACGATGACGCCTGGCTTGGCCTTGTACCCGATTGAACGGGCTTTGGCGATACGTGTCGGACGCTCGATACGTGTGATGGCGTCCTGTTCGCGCCACTCTTTGAGGCGCTGCTGCCAGATTTTCCGGAGTGTTTCGTCGTCGTTCCTATCTCTCCACTGCTCGCGTGCGTAGCTGTAAAAGGTCATGGTGGTTCACCTCGCCTTGCGGCTTCTCCTTCAGGAGTCACGAAATCGGAGATTTCGTTCGAACTGCTGAACCTCCGGTTCCGCTGTGTCCCACATCGAAGGTGCCACTCCACGTCTTGCTGGCAAGCTTTTTAAACCAATGGCTGCTGAGGGGGGTGGGGCGGCCCGATCTTGACGGGCCACAAGGTATTTATGGCCTGAGGAGAAGATGTTTCCGTGGTATAAATGAGGCCCTATACGAAGATTCTGATCGGCGCGCTGATGATTGTGGGCGGGTTTGCATGGTATATCCCTGCCCAACCAGGCCCGTCAACGCTCACGAACTTTCAGGCGCTTGCTGTACTGGTACAGGGCGGTTTAGGGGTTTTCCTTGCTCTGGTCGGTCTTTTCGTCGTCTGGATTGAGTCTGACGAGCTGAAGATTCAGCGCGAGCTTGAACGGCATGACTTTGAACCGGAGAAGTATCGCGAAGAGGAGGATGAGTTCGATACCGGGGCGGGTGTCGCGGAGATCCCGGACCAGGACTACGACGAGGTCGTCGAAGGCACGGTGGACGAGGTGAAGGACCGTGTCAGAGAGGAGGAGCTCGACCCTGCGCTTGTCCTCCAGGCCGAGAAGGAGAACAAGGACCGCAAGACACTGAAGGACTGGCTGCAGGACCGGTTGGAGTGATACAGATGGGGAAGATACGACGATTGGTTCTGGATGTGATGAAGCCGCATGACCCGTCGATGCTCGAAGTGGCTGAGCGTGTCTCTGAGGAGGAGAGCGTTGGCGGTGTCAATGCCAGCATGTACGAGGTCGATGAGAAGGTGGAAAACATCAAGATGACGGTTGAGGGGAAGGACGTCGATTTTTCTGCCGTCAGGACTGTGATTGAGGATATGGGTGGGTCGGTCCACTCTGTAGACGAAGCTATCTGTGGCGGTGACGTTGTCGAGGAGAGCAAGACCCCGCAGGACTATTCTTCCTGAGTGGCGTGAAGATTCTTTAACTGGGTCCACCCACAGGGGTATATGGAGCTTGATGACGTTGAAGCGCTGTTCGTGCTGCCGACCAGTGGAGTGGAGGATGAAGAGATCAATGGGGTTGTCCGTGTCTTCGAAACGTACGGTATCTCCATCACCTATGCGACGCTGTCCGGTGAGGAGGTGCACGCTAGGGAAGGCCTGTTTCTTGTTCCTGATGCCGCTCTTCCTGATGTCGATATCACGTCGTTCGACATCCTGGTTGTGAGCGGCTGTAGCGGGTCGGAAGGGGAGCTGACGGATCCTGCACTGCGTGAAGCGGTGGTGACGGCACGGGAGGAGGATCTTGTCATCGGGTCGGTGTGTATGGCGACCAGGGTCCTGGCCGGGTTCGGGCTGCTGGAGGAGAAACAGGTCGCGGTGCCGTCGGGGCTCCAGCTCGGGATCGTGGATGAAGTCGGTGAGGTTGTGGAGGGGAAGGTCGCCCGATCCGGTAGGATGTTTACGGGTTCAAGCGGGGAGGTGGCGGAGGAGGTGGCGCAGGAGATTGTTGAGTTTGTGATACACGGCCGGGAACATGGGACGCTGTAAGAATCATTCGAAGCTGAGGCTGAACTCCTCCCCGGTCAGCTGCTTGACGATGTTACGGAACTCGTCGGTGCTGATCGGGACGCGCGGCCTGTCCTCTTCTGCGACGACGACCTTTTTCTCGGTGCCGTCGGGCTTGTAGACGGTGTTGATCCCCTGGACCTCGACGGGTTCGAGCAGGTTCTCGATGACCTCTTCCGGCTCGCCTGCGTCCTCGACGACCCTGATCGATGTGTCGAAGTGTTCTGCCAGTTTCTTGACGACCTCGCCGTTCTTCCCGACGACGCGCGGGCCGTCGCCTTTGGCGGTCACGATGAGGATGGCGTCGGAGACACGCCTGACCTCCTTGATCGTGATGTCCTCAAGGGTCGGGATGTCCTGGCTGAGGTCGTACAGCAGCCTGGATGCTTCGACAGCCTCTTCTGTTAGTTCGCCGTCTTCCTTCTTCTGCTTGCACCCGTTACAGAGGATGTCGTCGCTTTCCAGACAGATGCTGCAGAGAGGAGTTTCCATGCTTGCTCAAGAGTTGGAGGGTAAAACTTTTTAATTAAATCGATGTTGCCGGCGCTGCTTGCCGGGGCCGGAGGGGTCAGTGGTGGCGGCCGTGTCTGTCGTCCTCGTCCTCCTCCGGTTCCTCACTGCTCTCCGGTTCTGCGGTGATGAGATCGACCCACTTCAGCGGCTGGAGGAGCCCTGTCTGGATGGCGGCACCGGTGATGGCGATGGCGTAGAACGGGGTTGGCCAGATCTGGAACAGGTTGGCTGTGCTGATCGTTACATCAGGGTTCATGTACATTGTGAGGCCTAGCGAGGCCATGTATGCACCGAGGATGGCGGTGATGAACTTGACGGCGTACTTGAACATTTTCCAGGTGACGACGGCGCTGAACATGCTGATGATGGTGAGCTTGGGAGAGAAGAAGGAGCTCTGTGCGGACAGCACCATGCCGGCGAGTGTCGACCCGGCGATGGAGCCGAGGAAGCTGACGAACAGCCGTTCCATCTTGGTGGCGATGAAGCTGCCGACGATGCCTGACATGACGATGAAGAGGATTGTCATGACAAGGGTGCTGGTCGCTGAAATCTTAATCACGCCGAAGTAGACGAGGGCGCCGACGACTGCTGCCCCGACGACGAAGCCGACGATCTCGAGGAAGAAGTGGTGCACCCAGTAGCCGGCGTAGGCGGCGACGAGGCCACCGGCGATGAGGAACAGGACAAGGGTCGGGGCGAGTCCGGCCATGCAGGTATGTAGGTATGCCTCGGATTAAAGCGTTTCCCCGCGAAGCCACGCTTTTTAACGCTTCGCGGGCAATTCGGCTGCATGGAACTGGGTATCGTCGGCAAGCCGAACACGGGGAAGTCGACGCTGTTCAAGGCGATCACGCGGAAGGACATCGAGGCGGCGAACTACCCGTTCACGACGATCGAGCCGAACCGTGGCGTGGCGTTCGCGTCGACACAGTGTCCCTGCCAGGAGCTGGACGTGGACTGCGACCCGAACGGCAGGTGCGTCGACGGGACCCGGTTCGTGCCGGTGAACGTGCTGGACATCGCGGGCCTAGTCCCGGGCGCGTCGGAGGGCAAAGGTATGGGCAACGAGTTCCTGGACGCGGTCCGGGAGGCTGACGCGCTGATCCACGTGCTGGACTGTGCGGGGAAGACGAATGCGAAGGGCGAGCCGGCGGAGGACTACGACCCGGTGCAGGACGTGACGTTCGTGGAGGATGAGTTCGATGCATGGATGGAGCAGGTGCTCCGCGATGGCTGGGAGTCGGCTGTCCGGTCGTTCCGGTCGAGCGATGCCGGGCTGGACGAGTTCCTGGCCGAGCAGCTGTCGGGCCTGGGTGTGAAGCGGGAGCACGTGCAGGACGCGCTCCGCACGGTCGATGTCCCGGAGCAGCCGGATGCGTGGGAGGAGGACGATTTTGCGGGGTTCGTCGAGGCGGTGCGGCGGGAGGCGAAGCCGGCGCTGTTCGCGTGCAATAAGATAGACCTGCCGGGTGCGGATGAGAATCTTGAGCGGCTCCGCGAGGAGCATCCGTCGCTGCGGTTCGTGCCGATCTCTGCTGCTGCCGAGCTGACGCTGCGGAGGGCGGCTGAGGCAGGGAAGATCGACTACGTGCCGGGTGCGGATGACTTCGAGATCGTTGCCGATCTGGACGAGGAGCAGGAGCAGGGACTGGAGCGGATCCGGTCGGCGGTGCTGCAGCAGTACGGCGGGACGGGAGTGCAGCGGCTGATCGACGAGGCGCTGTTCGAGCTCCTGGAGCGGATTGTCGTGTATCCGGTGGAAGACACGGGAAAATATGCCAACCAGGAGGGCGATGTGCTGCCGGACGCGGTCCTGGTGGAGAAGGGGGCGACACCGGTAGACCTCGCGTACGCGATCCACTCGGACATCGGTGACAGCTATGTCAAGGCGGTCGATGCCAGGACCGGACAGGCGCTGGGCAAGGACCACGAGCTGGAGAACGGGGACGTTGTGAAGATCGTGACGTGACTGGTCTCAGTGCGGGTCGAAGCAGACGACGCCGTAGACGTCGTGGGATGTTCTCTGAACGTCGTAAATGTCGGCGGCTGCGCAGTCATCAACGCCCGGCCCCATACAGTGCCCGTTGCCGTCGGTGATGACAGAACGGACGCCGCTGTTCCATCCCTCGTCGTTGACCTCGTTGTCCCCGGCGGAGATACCCCAGCACATGCCGCCCGGGGTGCCGTCGCCGCTCCACCAGTCGTCGTCCATCCGGTTCGGGACGTCGAACTCGATGCGGTACTTGCTGCTTCCGTAGTTGTGGATGCAGGTGACGTTGCTGCCTGTACCACCGGTCCCGCAGTTGGTGTTGCCGCTGGCCGGGAAGCTGCCGACGTCGCCGGTGACGCCGCCGCTGGTCCGGAAGGTGCCGGTGTCCAGGGAGACCTGACCCCACCAGTAGTTGCCGCGGTTCTCGATATCGTTCCCGTTCATGGTGAGGTTGCCGCTTGTGATCCGGAGTGATCCCTGTTCGATAGAGAGGCCGTTGGCGTTGTTGCCGCCGGCACGGTCATCGAAGGTTACCCAGCCGTCGTTGTCATCATAGAATCCACCATCATCCGATATAGTGACCCCGTTGCCATTGCTGTTGCCTTTACCCGTGACGACACGATAGGTTTTGATTGTGTTGACATCGTTGATGCTGTTGCCGTACATGTTGATGCCGCCGTTGGCGTCGAACCGCATGACGACGTTGCCCTGGTTGTCCTGGAAGTAGAGGTTGCGTGGATAGCCGCCGAGGCCGCCGTCGGCGAGGACCCAGGAGGTCTGCCAGTCGCTGAGGTTCCCGATCGGGTCGCGGCCGACTTCGTTCGTGCCGATGCCGATGGACTGGCCAGTACCGCCGGCGAGCAGACCGCCGTCGGCATTGATGTTCCCGACATTCCGGATGTTGTTGCCGTTCATGTCGAGGTTGCCGTTGGGGATGTCGATGGTGCCGGTGTTGTCGTTGAGGCGCAGGACGGTGGTGGCATCGTTGTTCCAGAAGCGGAGGTCTTTGTCATCGAACCGGAGTGTGTACTGGCTGGCTCCGCCGCCCGGCTGGAAGAAGATGGAATCTCCGCTCGGTTCGATAAACACCTCGTTCACATTATAGATATCCTGCCCCGACATGTTGATGTTGTAGCTTCCGGCGCTGTTGCCGGCGCCAAGGACGCTTTGCAGGTCGCTGGAGACGGAGGAAG
>JAXINV010000027.1:0-32091 GCA_034190465.1 Asbonarchaeum danakilense (SeqCode)
TACTGCAAGAAAACCAAGTCGTTCTTCGAGGACCACGACATCGACTACACCGAGCACAACGTCGCCGAAGACCGTGACAAAGCCCGTGAGATGATCGACCTGTCCGGGCAGCGGGGCGTCCCCGTCACCGTCGTCAGCGAGGGCGACGACGAACAGGTTATCGTCGGCTTCAACCAGGACAAACTCGAAGACGCACTCGGCATCGAGGCATAGCCGGCCACTTCTCCCCTCATTTCCCATAGCCCCAGCTCTATCCAGGCCATCGTGGACCAGGTCGACATCCTGACTATGAACGTCAACAAGGCACCGGCCCCTCACTCATACTCCACATGGATACGCGACCCGGGACGTAGCGGCGTCTCCCTGTACGTATCAACCCGTTCTCCATCCACCGAAACCGTCAGCGTATGACCCGCCGACACCACGTGACCGAACAGCTGGTCGCGGGTGAAATGCCTGTGCCACACATCGAAAAACTGTCCCAGCGTGTACGTCGTATTTGAAACCGACGTCACATGGACCACGCCCCCGCTACTATTCGTATACACCTCCCTCAGACAGTTGCCCGGTGCATGGCCTACATCAGACGGGATCGGATACCGTTCGCCATCGATACTGACACTGATACGGAGCGTATAGTCCTGCTGCACCTCCCGCGCCGGATTAAGACACGGCACCGTAGGCAGGCCGTGGTACATCCTCCGGTTCTCAGAAGCGGTGTATATCCCGTATGACACCGCCAGCACCAGGAGAAAGACACAGGCACTCGCCACCAGCCGCTGCCGCCGCGTCATATCCAGCTGCTTCATGCCGGCTCACCCTTGATATACCTGTGGTAATGGCCTTCCAGCTTTTCATGGAGCCACGGGATCA
Source organism: Asbonarchaeum danakilense (SeqCode) (assembly GCA_034190465.1). Lineage (GTDB taxonomy): Archaea > Nanohalarchaeota > Nanosalinia > Nanosalinales > Nanoanaerosalinaceae > Asbonarchaeum > Asbonarchaeum danakilense. The sequence goes on from JAXINV010000027.1 coordinate 874, forward strand.
GCTTCCCATCCAGACTGAGCCTGTCCTGCGTATTGATAATGAGATTGAACGAAATGCCGTACAGGATCAGATGCGGCCACAGCAGCTCCTGGAAGTAGAACAGCGAAATCGTGATGAAAAACAACGACAGGAGCGTCGTCCACCGCACCGTCAGCCCCAGCAAAATCAGCAGCCCCACCAGCACCTCGCCCACCCCGAAGAACGCAGCCGTCCACTGCGCGCTCGCCGGGAAGAACTGGCCCAGGTGGTACTGGTGAAACACCTGCACAGCGATATCTTGGTGCAGGAACTTGATCGTCACACCCGCATAGATCAGCGCAACACCGTAAAAAACGCGGATGATCGGGATCTCAAGGTCACTGAACCTGTCAAGCCAGTCAAACACACTCCGGTCCCGCTCACCGAACAGCAGCCCATCCAGCGACAGATGCCGCGACCCGAACAGCACCAGCACCAGCAGCTCCCCCAGATAGTTCGCATACGTCAGCAGGTACTCCCCGAACTGGAACGCCGTTATCGTGAACAGCACCAATCCCGCCACAGCAGCCGTCTCCACCAGAAAGCCCGTCAGAAGCATCACACCCACCGCAAACAACACAAACTTCAGCACATGCGGGAACGGCAGCTGGAACAGCGACAGCTCCGGTCCGAAAATCGTATCCGTATACGCCGCGAACAGGAACGACAGCCCCACAGCAACCCGGACGAGAACCGGCCCGTACTTCTCCCCGTGCTTGATGAACGTATCCACAGTATAGCCCGTCTCCGTCGCGATAAACAGCATCTCCACCAGGTAGGTAACCCCTACAAACCCGAACACACCAAGCGTCAGCCAGATATAGTGGTGTAATGCAAGCGGTGCAAGCGGGTTCGCCGTCGTCGATGCAAGCCCCTCATGGAACTGCTCCTGCGGCACCGTATAGGCCTCATGTCCCACAGCCGGCTGGACGAAAACCAACTCAGCAGCCAGCAGGAACAGCACCCACCGTGTTGTGCGCTCCATCACTCCAGCACCACCAAACGACGCCACCACCCCGTCTACCGTGGAAAAAACGTCGTCCTACCTATACTCTGCCGGGGGGTCACGTATAAAGGTTGCCTCACTCTCCCCACATATTTATTAGCCTCCAGTGCAGGCACAGTATCATGGCGCTGGGAGGCCTCCTTCCACCGATCAGCCCCGACATGCTGTTCCTCCTCTTCCTCTCCCTCATCTACCTATTCACCCTCGTCATCGGCAACCTGCTGGAACGGATCAGAATCCCGTGGATCTTCGCCGCGCTCATCCTCGGCGTGCTGATCGCCCCCTTTACCCTGCCAGCGGCGATGACGGGTGAGACGTTCCGCTTCCTCGCCCAGCTCGGCATGTACTTCCTGCTGTTCCTCATCGGCTTCGAGATCGACCTGCACGAGATGCTGCAGGAGGGCCGACACATAGCCGGTGCCGCGTTCTTCATCATCCTCCTTGAAGGCGTGCTCGGCTCGCTGATGATCCATTATGTCTTCGGCTACGCCTGGCCGATCGCCGCCCTCGTCGCAGTCTCGTTCGCCACCGTCGGCGAAGCGATGCTACTCCCGATCCTCGACGAGTTCGACCTGATCGACACCTCGCTCGGCCAGCACATCGTCGGCATCGGGGTCATCGACGACGCGATCGAGATCACCGCCGTCATCCTGACCTCCATCCTCCTCGGCGCCGCGGCCGGCCAGCACCACGTCGACATCGGGATCGCGATCGGTTCGCTCGGCCTCCTGTTCCTCCTCGCCTACGGCCTGACCCGGCTCCGGGAGGAGGGTAAACGGCTCAAGGTCACGGACGTGGAGGACATCTTCCTCATCGTCGTGTTCATCTTCTTCCTCTTCATCAGCATCGGCAAGTTCGCCGAGGCAGCGGCACTGGGTGCTGTCCTGGCCGGTGTCGCCACCCGGAACTTCATCCCTGAGGAACGGCTGGAACCGATCGAGGACGATCTCAAATCCATCGCCTACGGCCTGTTCGGCCCGATCTTCTTCGTCTGGGTCGGTGCCGAGACCAACCTGGCGTACCTTGCCGCCAACCCGATGCTCATCCTGCTCGTCGTCGCCGTCACCAATGCAGCGAAGATCCTGGGGAGCTGGGTCGTCGGCCATGACAGGTTCGGGACACGGAAATCCGTCTTCATGGGTATCGGGCTCTCCGTCCGGTTCTCCACCTCGATCGTCATCATCAAGCTTCTGCACGACGGCGGGGTGCTCGATACGGGGCTGTACTCCGTCCTGATCGCGTCCACCATCGTCTTCAAGTTCCTTGTCCCGTTCCTCCTCTCCCAGCTCGTCGGTCGGTGGGACATCCAGGGCAAGGCATAAAACTGGAAGACACCAACATGGTCGTATGCCGGACGACGGCGGACTGGGTCTCACGGAGGTCATCGCACTCGGTGTCGGAGGATTGATCGGGGGCGGTATCTTCGCCGTCCTCGGTGTCGCCGCCAAGATCGCAGGGAACACGGCCTTCCTCTCCTATCTCGCATCAGGCCTCATCGCGACGTTCTCAGCGTACTCCTACGCACGGATGACCGGACACCTGCACGAAGAGGGCGGGTCGTTCACCTTCCTGGAACACTACGTCGAGAACAACCACATCGCCGGCATGGTGGGATGGGTCCTCATCGTCGGCTACGTCGGTACCATGGCGATGTACAGCTTCGCTTTCGGAGCATTCGCCGTCACCCTGCTCGGCGTCGAAGGCCTGCCCTTCATCCGTCCTGTCCTCTCTATCGGCGTGCTCGTCCTGTTCATCGGCATCAACCTGCTCGGCGTGGAGGAGACCGGTGCCTCCGAGGACCTGCTGGTGTACGCCAAGGTCGCCATCCTGCTCCTGTTCGGTGCGGTCGGTATCTACGGTATCGTGACCCGGCCCGACATCGTGCTGTTCAAAGGCGGGCTGTTCAACAACGGCATGATCTCACCGTTGCTCGCGATCGGAGCAATCTTCGTCTCGTTCGAGGGCTTCCAGCTCCTCACCTACGAGTTCTCAGAGATCAGGGGTGGTGTCGATACCCTGACCAAGGGGGTCCTGGCATCCGTCGTCATCTCGACCCTGATCTACATGCTGGTCGCGTTTGTCACCACCAACCTGGTCCCGGCCCAGGCCATCCTCCAGCACAAGGAAACGATCCTCGCCTATGCAGCCGGGCAGATCTTCTCGGCCGGCCTGATCAACCAGACGTTCTTCGTCCTGGTCGCCATCGCAGCACTGTTCTCCACCGCCTCAGCAATCAACGCCACATTGTTCGGCACCGCTCGTCTCTCCTACCGGATAGCGACCGACAACGAGCTGCCACAGGTGTTCTCCTTCCGTAACAGAGAAGGCATCCCCAGCCACGCCCTGTTGATCATCGGCGGACTGACCGCCGTCTTCACCGGGCTGGGGACACTGGAGCAGATCACGACGTTCGCCTCGGTCGCGTTCCTCATCGTCTTCGGGATCGTCAACTGGATCTGCTTCCGTGACCCGGAGGTCGATGCCAACAACCTCGTCCCGCTTCTCGGCTTCATCGGTACAGCCGTTTCCATCCCGCTGATGATCTGGCATTTCTACCGGACGAAGCCCGGTATGCTGGTCTACATCGGGGTCATCTTCGCCGTCCTGCTCGTCCTCGAGTTCCTGTACATCGAGCGGGAGCAGATCGAGGAGGACCTGGAAGAGGTCGAACACGAGGTGGAGGGGGAGATAGACGAGATCGAGCACGAGGTCGAGGACCTGGCCGACGGCGACTGACCCGACAATGACTTAAACCCGGCGCGGAACACTCCCGCATGGCCTCTGCGGTCCTGCTCGCGTTCGGCTTTGCAGCGGTCCTCGCCACCGTCCACTTCTTCGGCGAACAGATCAACCAACACTGGGCGCAGCGGCCGTGACTCACCGAGTTCGTCACCGGCATGACCGTCACCTACATCTTCCTCCAGCTGCTGCCCGAGCTGTACAGAGGGGTCACCTATTTCGGGCACCACGCCTTCCTGCTCCCACTCGCCGGGTTCACCGGGATGCACCTGGTCGAGAAATACATCTACAGTCATGGGAAAGACCCCGACGAACTGCGGAACGACTTCAAAGAGCTTCACTCCATCTTCCTCTTCATCTACCACTTCTCACTGGGTATCATCGCCGTGTTCCTGCTCCGGATCTCACTCATCGAGGGCGTGCTGTTCTTCCTCCCCGTCCTGTTCCACACCGCTGCGAGCTCCCTCTCGCTCAAGGAACTGCACGAAGACATCCTGGAGAACACCGTGGTCCGGTTCCTGGTCGCGTTCTCCGTCGTGCTCGGTGTCGGCGCCGCCGTCCTGCTCGACGTGACCTTGTCCCACTACCACTCCCTCATCGGGGTCGTCACCGGGCTGTTCATGTACGTTGTCATCCGGGACTCACTCAGCGCACAGGGCGACAGCCGGCCCTGGGGCTTCCTCGCCGGCACGCTGTGCTATACCGGCATCATCCTGGCCGCCTGGAGCCTCCTGTGACCGCGTTCAGAACAGCTTTTCCTTCACACGGCCGAGGAGCGAGGGCGTCTCCAGCTCGTCCGGTGCCAGCTTCCCGCGTGCCACATCGACCGCGTCCTGCAGCGTCGTCGCCTGCATCACGCCGCGGAACCCCAGCTTCTGGTCGACACCCGGGCCGGTCACCACCGTCGTCGGGACCGCAGACACGCCGTGGTTCTGGGCACGTTCCTGATGCTTCGCGACATCCGTCAGCCGCACCGTCACATCGTCGCGGTCCTCGAACCGCTGCGCCAGCTCCTTCTGCGGGGGACAGTTCGGACAGGTTGCCGAGTAGAATACCTCGATCGTCACATCAGTCATCGTTCCACTGTGTGTACAATTGGCACACAAACTACTTAAGGGTTGCCCTCATTGACTTAAGCATCGGCACAAGGGAGTGACCATGGCAGACAGAGAACTCATCATCGTCGGCGGCGGCCCGGCCGGAAGCTCGGCAGCGGTCTACGCCGCGCGGTCACGGATCGACACACTCATGATAACCGAAGACTTCGGCGGACAGCTGCTGCTCACCGACTCCGTCGAGAACTACCTCGGCTTCCCGCAGGAAACAGGCAACAGCATCTCACAGAAGTACGAGGAACACGTCAAAGACTACGACGTCGACATCCAGCGCAAGCATGTCGACACCGTGGAAAAAAAGGACGGCGTCTTCCACGTCACGAAGGAAGATGGCGAAACCGTGACAGCAGAGGCCGTCATCGTCGCCTGCGGCACCACCGCCCGCACATTGGACGTGCCCGGCGAAGAGGAGTACACCAACAAGGGCATCGGCTACTGCGCCGTCTGTGACGGCCCGCTGTACCAGGACGAGACCGTGGCCGTCATCGGCGGCGGGTACGCAGGCACGGAGGCCGCCGTCTTCCTGTCCGACATCGCGGAACAGGTCTACCTGGTCAACTACGGCGACGAACTCAGCGGCGAGCCGATCACCATCGAGCAGATCCCCGACCTGGACAACGTCGAGGTCATCCACAACGCCGACACACAGCGGTTCTACGGCAGCGACGACGGCATGAAGCAGCTGGAAGGCCTGACCTACGAGGACCGGCAGACCGGCGAGGAACACGGCCTCGACGTGGCCGCGGCGTTCATCGAGATTGGGCGGACCCCGAACTCCGACCTCGTCGCGGACGCGACGAAAGACGATGAAGGCAAGATCCTGACCGACAACCACTGCCGCACCTCCGTCAAAGGCCTGTACGCGGCAGGCGACATCGCGGACATCGAAGCGGAGCAGGCGATCGTCGCGGCCGGCGACGGCTGCAAGGCAGCGCTGGACGTCGCCACGTTCCTCAAAGACAAGGAAGCCATCGACTTCGACCCCGACGGCGGGAGAGACGCGTGATCACGTCGATCAAAAGGAGCAGGGACGCTGCCGCTCGATACATTTTTATGCCTGTGATCCGCGTGCTACCGTAGAACCATGGCGATGTACAAGTGCACCGAGTGCGGGTACGAGTACGAGGACGAGGTCCACGAACCGCCAGCGAGGTGTCCGTTCTGCAAGGCGCATACCGACGAAATCCCCGACCTCTGGAACGAGATGGAATAGAAAGAAAAAGAGAAACCGTGGAGGACGGACTTACTCGTCCCCCTTCTCCTCCTTGTCCTTCGGCCACGTAACCTCGACCTCGGGAAGGAGCGCGCCGACGTGTTTCTCGACGGAGCCGCGGACGCCCTCGACCCAGTCACGGGTCTCCTCCACGACCTCATCGACGAGCTTCGGGATGTGCTCCCGGCCCGGCTCGGTGATCTCGTAGATCGTCTTCTTGCTGGACTCCACGTTCTTCCGGATGTAGTCCTCGTCCACAAGATCGTCGAGCCGTTCCCTGACACGCGACTCACTCCAGTCCACCGAGTCGACAAGTTCCTGGACCGACTGCTTGCCGTTGTCGATCATCTCCAGCAGGACGACCTGCTCCCGCTTCTTCTCCGTCGAGCCGTGGACCCGGCTCTTGTGGACGTTTAGGCCTCTGCTTGTATCGAACGACTTCCCGCACTTCGAACATTCGTGGTCTGCCATGATGATACACCTGACGAAAGGTTGGCGCCACCTGCATTTAAAGCTTCGAGCAGCTCCCGCACAACCGGTTTAAACATTCCCATCGAACCCTCTCTCCCCGGCCCCCCGGGAGCGTGATACCTATGGACCAACTCGCACAGCTACTCGACCGGAACACCGAACATGTCAAACGGATGGACGACGCCTTCGACGATCTGCAGGACGGGCAGGCGCCCGACCTCGTCACCGTCTGCTGCTCCGACTCCCGTGTCCTGCAGGACGACATGGTCGACAACGACGAACCAGGCCACATCTTCACCTGCGGCAACATCGGCAACCGTGTTATCCAGGAGACAGAGGAAGGACGCGCGGTCTCCGGCGACGTCCTCTACCCGATCGCACACACAGAGACGAAGACGGCACTCGTCATCGGCCACACCGGGTGTGGCGCCGTGACCGCGACCTACCGGGACATCACGGAAGGCCTCGACGAACCGGCAGGCATCCAGCACTGCATCGACCTGCTCCGCGAGGAGCTGGAAAAAGGTATCGAGGCGCTGCCCGACGGGCTGGACGACGAGGCAGCGGTCAACCACCTCGTCGAGTACAACGTCGACCGCCAGGTGCAGGCACTGCTGGACAGCGACGAGGTACCTGACGACGTCACCGTCGTCGGCGCGGTCTACGACTTCCAGGACATCCACGGCGGCGAACGCGGTGAACTCCACGTCATCAACGTCGACGGCGTGACTGAAGTGGACCGGCTGCAGGACCAGCACCCCGCCATCGCTGACAGGGTGGACCGGCGCTGGGAGCGCTGAACCCCAGGGTCTAACGGACGTTAACCTGGCAGGGGTCTCGGCCGAAGGTTATTAAAGCAGGCGGCAGCACTCACGGGCTTGAATTCAATAGCACTGGCGCCTGTGCGGATGGTTAGGTATTAAAAGATTGTCCGTGGAACCACAGGTAGCGATGTCAGCCAGCACCGTCGACGAGATTTCTGATGTCGAGGACAAGGCCCGGAAAAAGAAAGAGGAGGCCCGTGAAACCGCCCAGCAGAAGATCGAACAGGCGCGTGAACGGGCGGACGACATCATCGAGGAGAAAAAGGACGAACTCGACGACCTGAAGCAGGAGAAGATCGAGGAGGCGCGTGACGAGGCAGACGAAGAACGCGAAGAGATCCTCGAGCAGGCAGAACAGAAAGCCGAAAAGCTCCGTGAGAAGGGCGAGGCCAACCTCGACGACGCCGTCGACATGCTGGAGGACCGGTTCCGCAGCCAGTTCGAGTGACAAAGGGAGAGTGACAAAGGGACAGACCGATGATACATCCACGCGACATGGAACGAGTTTCTATCACAGGGCCCAAGTCGCAGCTAGATTCCACGATACGACGGCTCCACGAGCTCAACGTCCTCGACATCGATGACTACAACGGCGAATACGACGAATTCGAGCTCGGGAACCCCGAGAAACATGCCGACGGCATCTCCAACACACTCGTCGCCGCCCGTTCCCTGCTCGACCGGCTCCCCGACGTTGAAAGCGACGGCCCGGCAGAGATCGACGGCCTCAACGACCTGCAGGAACGTGTCGACACGATCGAGGACGAACTGGAGATGATCGAGGACGAACGCCAGGAACTTGAGGAACGCCGCGACCGGAAAGAAGAACTGCTCGCACGTCTCAGGCTCATCGACCGGCTCGGCCTCGACCCGGACGACTTCCAGCAGCTTGACGCCGTCGACATCATCCTCGGCCGGGTTGACGACACCTCGTTCGAAGACGAGCTGCCGGAGGGGCGGTACGAACTGTACCAGGACGGTGACGCCATCGCCCTGTTCGTCGACGCGGACCTGGACGTGGACCAGGCGCTCGGCCGGTGCGGGTTCGACCCGGTAGAGATTGATGACCTGTACGAGGTCGACAAGAAAGCCCGGGACGCTATCAGGGACGTGAAGGAAAAACTGGACGACATCAGGTCTGATATCGATGCTATCGACGACGAAAAGAAGCAGCTGGCGGAGAAGCACCGCAGCTACCTCGAAGCGAACGAGAAAGAGCTCGCCGAGGAGCTGGAGAAGGCCGAGGCCCCACTCCGGTTCGCCACCTCGGAGAACGCGTTCGTGGCCGAGGGCTGGATGCCGGAGGACCGGTTCAAGAAGGTCAAGACCGCGCTGGAGGACGAATCCGACGGCCGGGTGCACGTGCAGCGGGAGGACGCCGACGGCGAGCAGCCCCCTGTCCAGCACGACAACCCCGGTCCCGTCGACAACTTCGAGGACCTGACCGACCTGGTCTCCGTCCCGAAGTACGGCGAGGTCGATCCATCGTTCATCCTGTTCCTGACCTTCCCGCTGTTCTTCGGGTTCATGATCGGGGACGCCGGCTACGGCCTGGCCTCGTTCATCGTGTTCTACCTCGGGATGCGTATGTTCCCCGGCGCGAAGGATATTTTCAAGTCCTTGATGTTCGCGTCCGCCGCGACGTTCGTGTTCGGACTCATATTCGGTGACGCGTTCGGCTACATCATCTTCGGCGAACACTCCGCATTGACCGCCCTGACAGGCATCGAGTTCTTCAGCCAGATCCCCGTGCTGTTCCACAGGACCCACAATATGACGATGCTGTTCATGATATCGGCCGCGATCGGCGTGGTGCACATCAACCTCGGGTACCTGCTCGGCATGTACAACGAATACCGGCACCACGGCCTGATCGAAGCGGTCCTGGCCAAGGGAAGCTGGATCGTGCTGGAACTGGGAGCGGTCGCCTGGTACCTGTACGGCACCGCGGTCGGCGCACCGGTCATGGTCACGGCGGTCGCGATGCTGGCGAAGGGAGAAGGCATCCAGGGCATTGTCGAGATCCCGTCGCTGCTGTCCAACATCCTCTCCTACCTCCGGATATTCGGCGTCATGGTAGCAGCAATAGCACTGGCGAAGGTCGTCAACTCGCTCGCCTCCCCGATGCTCGCTACAGGCACGCTGCTTGGGCTGTCGGGCGGCACACTGATCCTGATGGTCGGTCACACGATGAACACGTTCATCAAGATCATCGAGGGCTTCCTGCAGGGCATCCGGCTCCACTATGTCGAGATGTTCATGAAGTTCTTCGACGGCGGTGGACGGCCGTACAACCCGTTCGGCGCACGTTTCGCAGATGAATCACGACCATAATCGATATTTGAGGTGAACTTCAACAATGGCAGCTGAACAAGCATTCGGTGGCATGGCAACAATCGGTGCCGGCATCGCCGTCGGCCTGACAGGTCTGGGCACAGGTTGGGCCCAGTCCAAGATCGGGGCGGCCGCGGTCGGCGCGATGGCCGAAGATGAAAGTCTCTTCGGACAGGGTCTGATCATGACCGTCATCCCTGAGACGATGGTCATCTTCGGGCTTGTCATCGCACTCCGTGCACTCGGCATGATCTAAGCGCGCCATGACCCGGCGCATTTTTTCCTTTTTCCTTTTCCACGGGTCACGACAGAAGCAGCGCCGCAGCAGCGGCACCCACAGGTGAACAACAATGGCACTCGACAAAGTCAAGCAGGAGATCCTGGACGAGGCAGAGGACAAGGCAGAGCGCATCATCGAGGAGGCCGAAGAAGAGGCAGACGACATCGTCTCCGAGGCAGAACAGAAGGCAGACGACCTCGAGGCCCAGGCAAGACAGGAGGCCGAAGACAGGGCAGAAGCGCTCAAGAAACAGAAGAAAGCCTCCGCAAAGATGGAGGCACGGCAGAAGAAGATGGAGGCAAAACAGGACGTCATCGACCAGGCCTTCACCCTCCTCGAGGACCGCGTCCGGAACATGGATCAGGACGACCGAAAAGAACTGTTCCAACGCGTCCTGGACCGTATCAGCGACGAGACGACGATCGGTACCGTCCACTGCAGCGAGGAGATGGTCAACGCGGTCGACGACATGGTCAACGCCGACGTCCAGGCAGCCGACATCGACGGCATCATCGTCGAGGACGCGGACGGCAGCGTCAGGTACGACTACTCGTTCGACACCGTGCTCGAAAACGTCCGGAACGAACACAGGAAAGACGTCGCGAAGGAACTGTTCTGATCAGCGATGAACCCGGTCAAACGCATCATCGGCTACGGCAGCTTCCCCTACGTCAGCGCACGGGTCAGGACGATGCGTTCCAATCTCCTGACCAGCAACGACTACCGGAAGCTGGAAAAGATGTCGACAGCGGAGATCCTGGAGTTCCTGCAGCAGTGCGACTACAAGCAGGACATCAACAGGTTCAGCTCCGAGTACGACCGGGAGGATCTGCTCGAACTGGCGCTCCGCAACCACAAGGCACGGGTCTACAGCAAACTGCTCGACATGAGTCCCGAGATACTGCAGGACCTCTTGCGGGCGTACTTCCAGCGGATCGACCTGGAGAACGTCAAGACCGTGCTCAGGTCGAAGCGCCGGGGCCATGACGACATCGAGGACATGCTGCTGCCCACGCAGGACCTGCCCGAGGAACGCCTCCTCGAACTGGCAGACATGGAACGGATGGAAGATCTGCTGGCGGCGATCAAACTGCCCGGCGGCGACCAGCTGCTCGACCGGGCGGAGCCGGACGACGACCTCCAGACGATCGAACGCGAGATCGATAGAGCATACTACGAGCACCTGATCAACGTCGCGGACGAGATCCCCGAGCAGGGCCAGCTGTTCCGCCGGTTCCTCCAGCTGGAGGTCGAGAGCAGGAACCTCAGCATGATCCTCCGGCTGAAACGCGCGGGCCGGAATCCTGAGTACATCCGGGACCAGCTGTTCGACCTGCCACACACCGTCAGGACGGTCAGCCACGACGACCTCATCCGGGCTGAAAGCTATGAGGACGCGATCGAGCTCCTGAAAGATGAGAAGATCGGTTCATACATCGGATCCGACAACCTCGCGGAGGTCGAACGGGCGCTGGACCGGTACAAGCTGGAACAGGGCAGCACGATGCTACACCAGCAGCCCCTGTCCATCAACCCGGTGCTCGGCTACATGATCGCGAAGGAAGCCGAGATCCAGAACCTGCGCGTCATCCTCCAGGCCAACAAGGCCGACCTCGGCGAGGAGTTCATGGAGCGGAACATCATCCACGAGGTGGTCGAGCGATGAGCCAGGTCCAGGACGTTTTTGAACGGGAACGCGACGACCTGGCATCAACCGAGCTGTGTAAGAACGCGACGAACTTCGTCGACTTCCGCGGCAGCGAGGACCCTGTCGTCCTGTTCGTCGGGGAGGCGCCCGGCCGCGAGGAAGACCTGCAGGGCAAACCGTTCGTCGGTCGTTCCGGCGACCTGCTGGACGACTGGGTGGACGAGCTGGGCCTGGACGAGGACGACTACGCGATCACGAACGTCGTCAAGTGCCGGCCGCCCGAGAACCGGACACCGACCGACGAGGAGGCGGAACGGTTCGGGAAGTGGCTGGACGAGGAGATCGACGCGATGCAGCCCGACCTCATCGTCCCGCTCGGCAAGACCGGGGCCACGTTCCTGATCGACGGCATCGAGGAGAAAAGCTTCGTCAAGGACGTCTGCGAACACGTCTTCGAGACCGAGCACGGACAGGTCTACCCGCTGCCGCATCCGGCGTACGCGCTGCGTTCCGGGTTCGAACCCGACTTCGACGGGCTGCGCAAGGTGATACACGATGACTGAAAAGGAAAAGCTCAAGGACATCGCCGTCATCGGCGACAGGGAGCTCTGCCTCGGCTTCAGGCTTGCCGGCGTCGAGGAGACCCACGTCGTCGACGAGGACGAGTTCGAAGACACGTTCAACGACCTTATGGACAGGGACCTGGGCATCCTGATCACGCACCAGGACCTCCTGCATACGCTCAACAGGAAACGGCGGGAGCAGGTCAACGATTCCGTCGAGCCCGTTGTCGTCGCGCTCTCCGAGGAAGGGGAGTCCTCCGACCTGCGGGCGAAGATCAAGCAAGCGATAGGTGTTGACATCTGGAGCTGAGGTGATGCATCATGACTGATCAAGAATTCACAGACGTAGGAGAGATCTACAAGGTCTCAGGACCTGTAGTCATCGCAGAAAACCTGAAGACACAGATGAACGACGTCGTCCGGGTCGGCGAGGAAGGCCTGATGGGGGAGGTCATCCAGATCGAGGGTGACCGGACCTACATCCAGGTCTACGAGGACACCACCGGTATCAAGCCGGGGGAGCCCGTCAAGAACACCGGGCGACCGCTCTCCGTCCAGCTCGGACCCGGCCTGCTCGGCAGCATCTACGACGGCCTGCAGCGGCCGCTGCCCGAGATCGAGAAGAAAACCGGCAACTTCATCGAGCGAGGCGTCGATGCTCCAGGTGTCGACCAGGACAAGGAATGGGACTTCCAGCCCGAGGTCGAGGAAGGCGACAACGTCAGCCAGGGCGACGTCCTCGGCACCGTCGAGGAGAAAGGCAACGAGCACAAGATCCTCGTCCCGCCGCGGAAGGAGGGCACCGTCGCGGAGATCGACGACGGCCCGCACACCGTCGACGAGCCGATCATTGAACTCGAAGACGGCACCGAGATATCCATGATGCAGGAATGGCCGATCCGGGAGGCCCGCGAGGTCTCCGAAAAGCTCCGGCCCGAAGTTCCGCTGATCACCGGGCAGCGCGTGCTTGACGGCCTGTTCCCGATGTCGAAGGGCGGCGTCGCCGCGATCCCCGGCGGGTTCGGGACCGGCAAGACCGTCACCCAGCAGCAGCTTGCCAAGTGGAGTGACGCCGACATCATCGTCTACATCGGCTGCGGTGAGCGGGGCAACGAGATGACAGAGGTCCTCGACGAGTTCCCTGAACTGGAGGACCCGCACAGCGAGGAGGACCGGAAGCTGATGGACCGGACCGTCCTCATCGCGAACACGTCGAACATGCCTGTCGCGGCCCGGGAGGCCTCGATCTACACAGGCATCACCATCGCGGAGTACTTCCGGGACCAGGGTTACTCGGTCGCCCTGATGGCCGACTCCACCTCGCGGTGGGCCGAGGCGATGCGTGAGGTCTCCGCGCGGCTCGAGGAGATGCCAGGCGAGCGTGGCTATCCTGCGTACCTGGCGTCGAAGCTGGCCGAGTTCTACGAGCGGGCCGGACGCGTCGACCCGCTGGCGGACAACATCGACGATCCCGGCTCCGTCTCCGTCATCGGGGCTGTCAGTCCTCCTGGCGGCGACTTCACCGAGCCGGTCACCCAGAACACGCTGCGTGTGACCAAGACGTTCTGGGCGCTGGACAAGGAGCTGGCGAACAAGCGCCACTTCCCGGCGATCTCGTGGACGGACAGTTACTCCGGCTACACGGAGAAGCTCCAGCCCTACTTCGAGGAGAACGTCGACGAGGACTGGGGTGAGATGATCAAGCGGGCGAAGAACCTGCTGCAGGAGGACGAGAAGCTGCAGGAGACAGTCCAGCTGGTCGGCAAGGACGCGCTGCCCGAAGAACAGCAGCTCACCCTGGAGATCGCCAGGATGGTGAAGGAGTTCTTCCTCCAGCAGAACGCGTTCCACGACATCGACACGTTCTGCTCGCCTGAGAAGACGATCGCGATCCTGAAGACGATCATGGAGTTCGGCGACCGTGCCGAGGAAGCCATGGAACAGGGCGCGATGCTGGAAGACATCAATGAGGCAGCGTCCAAGCAGATGATTTCAAACATCAAGTTCGAAGGCGACTGGGAGAGCTACCTCGACGAGATCCACGACCAGATCGATGAGGACTTCCAGTCCATCGGAGGTGGTGGATCATGACTTCCGCATCAGCGCGAAGGCATGAGATCCACCGATCGGAGAGAGGTGACATCTAATGAGTAAAGAGTACCAGACCGTACGGGAGATCAACGGACCGCTCGTGTTCGTTGAGAAGACAGAGAACGTCGCCTACGGGGACATCGTCGAGATCAAGACCCCCGAGGGCGAACGGAAACGAGGCGAGGTCCTCGAGACCTCGAAGGACGTCGTCGTGGTCCAGGTCTACGAGGAGACCACCGGGCTCGGCCGTGACGCCCGGGTCAAGTTCCTGGACAAGAACGTCAAGATGCCCGTGACCGAGGACCTCCTCGGCAGGATTCTGAACGGCCGTGGCGAACCGATCGACGACGGGCCGGAGATCATCCCCGAGGAGGAGCGGGACATCGTCGGCGAGTCGATCAATCCTTACTCCCGCGAGCTGCCGGAGGACTTCATCCAGACCGGCATCTCATCGATCGACGGGATGAACACCCTGGTCAGGGGACAGAAGCTGCCGATCTTCTCCGGTTCAGGGATGCCGCACAACGAGATCGCGCTGCAGATCGCGCGGCAGGCAGAGGTCCGTGACCAGGACGAGGAGTTCGCCGTCGTGTTCGCCGGCATGGGTATCACCAACGACGAGGCGCAGGAGTTCATCGACGACTTCCGCGAGACCGGCGCGCTTGAACGCAGCGTCGTATTCCTCAACCGTGCCGACGACCCCGCGGCGGAGCGTATCGTCACACCGCGGATGGCGTTGACGACCGCGGAGTACCTCGCGTTCGAGGAAGGGATGCACGTCCTCGTCATCCTGACGGACATGACCAACTACTGTAACTCGCTGCGTGAGATCGCCGCAGCCCGGGAGGAGGTGCCGGGCCGCCGTGGCTATCCGGGCTACATGTACACCGACCTGGCAGAGATCTACGAGCGGGCCGGGCAGATCGAGGGGAAGAAGGGCTCGATCACCCAAGTCCCGATTCTGACCATGGTCGGCGACGACATCACGCACCCGATCCCGGACCTGACCGGGTACATCACCGAGGGCCAGATCGTGCTGGACCGCGACCTGCACAACAAGGGCATCTACCCGCCGATCAACGTGCTTGAAAGCCTGTCACGGCTGATGGACGCAGGCATCGGCGAGGGTAAGACCCGTGACGACCACGACGAGGTCAAGGACCAGCTGTTCGCCGACTACGCGGAGGGCGTCTCGCTCCGTGAACTTGTGCAGATCGTCGGCGAGGACGCGCTGTCCGAGCAGGACCGGAAAGTGCTCAACTTCGCCGAGATGTACGAGGAAGAGTTCGTCCAGCAGGGCCGTGACGAGAACCGTTCCATCGAGGACACGCTGGGCGAGGCATGGAGGCTGCTCGGCCACCTGCCACGTGAGACCCTGAACAGGATCGATCCCGACCTGCTCGACGAACACTACGAGGACCAGACCGGGAGCGAGGAGTGATCACCAATGGCACAGGATGTCAAACCGACACGCGCCGAGGAACTGCGGCTGAAGGAACAGATCGAACTCGCCGAGTCAGGACACTCGATCCTGGAGAAGAAGCGGGACTCGCTGATCCACGACTTCATGGAGATGGCGGACGACGCCCGCGACGTCCAGGGCGAGATGGCCGACCAGTTCAGACAGGCGCAGGAAGATCTTGACCGGGCGATCGCGTTCGAGGGCAGTGAGAAGCTGCGTTCCATCGCGATGGCCGTCGACCAGACCCCGCAGGTCGAGCTGGAGTCGAAGAACCTGATGGGGGTCAAAGTCCCGCTGATCTCCTCGGAGCAGGTCCACCGCGACATCGACGAGCGCGGCTACAGTATCCTGTCATCGACAGCGACGATCGATCAGGCCGTCGACTCGTATGAGGAACTGCTGGAACGTGTCATCGAACTGGCTGAGACCGAGACAGCGTTGATCAAGCTGCTGGACGAGATCGACAAGACGAAGCGGCGTGTCAACGCGCTGGAGGAGAAGGTCATCCCCGAGATGAAGGAGGCGATGAACTACGTCTCCCAAGTCCTGGAGGAATCCGAGCGGGAGGAGACGTTCCGGCTGAAGAAGATCAAGGAGAAGACCGACGACACCTCCTACGGCGACGAGGACGACGAAGACACCGCCACCGAGGGCTTCACCTGCCAGCACTGCGACAGGACGTTCGACTCCGAGCGCGGCCTCCACATCCACCAGAGCCAGAAGCACTGAGGTCCTACCGATGCATGCTCAGGGCTACAAGGGTTTGATGGAGGAGAACCGAAGCATTATCGTCTTTGTCACCGCGGTCATCGTCATCGCGGCGGTCTATGCATTTCTAACAGGATGAACGGATGCTTTCACGGTTCCTCTTCTGTTCCTTCACTGCTGAACAGGCCGTCCACGGCCGGCCTGAACCAGACAAGCGCCGCTCCCGCGATGTTGGCGACAAGGTCCGGAAGCGCGAAGACACGGCCCGGCACGACCAGCTGCAGCAGCTCGAACAGCACACCGATCCCGACCACGGTCGCCACCACCCGGAGCCGTGACCGCTCGAACCGGATCGGGAAGGCAGCGGACGCCAGCAGGCCGAGGACGAGATACGCCGCGAGGTGCAGCAGTATGCCCGGTACACCGCTCCCTGGAACACCTGTCCCCGGTGCGAGCGAGGCGTAGGCGAGGAACAGCGTGTACAGTGAGATAGCGACCCGTAACAGTGTCAGCTTTGGACTGTACAGGCGTGCCATGGTTCCCCTCAGTAGGTCGGATGCTTCTCATCCACATCGTTCCGGTGGTTTACGGTCCGGGCAAGCACGAACAAGAGATCGCCCAGTCGGTTCACATACTTCAGCAGCGCGGCGTTGACTTCTTCCTCGCCGCTCAGCGTGACGAGACGTCGCTCCGCACGGCGACATACCGCCCGTGCAACGAACAGCTCCGACGCCGCCTTCGCCCCGCCCTGGAGCAGGAAGTCCTCCAGGTCCGGGAGCTCCTCGTTGTGGCGGTCGATGACCTCTTCCAGCCAGTCCACGTGGTCGTCCTGGATGCGGGGGTGGTCGTCGTCCATCTCCGTGTTGGAAAGGTCCGTCTGGCAGATGTGCAGCTGGTTCTGCACCGTCTCCAGCTCATCGATCAGTTCATCCTCGTCCAGCCAGGACATCGCCCGGCCGATCACCGCGTTCAGCTCATCGATCGTGCCGTACGCCTCGGTCCGTGGGTCGTCCTTGTGGACGCGCTCCCCCGAGAAGAGGTCGGTCCTGCCCTTGTCGCCACGCTTCGTGTAGATCGGCATACGGTGGACTGGGACGTGCAGCTATTTCAGCGTTACGACATGTCGCGGTACGCCCGGACCTCCCGATGGAAGAACTCGTTCAGCGTAGCCTCCGCATCGTCCAGCAGCACCCATCGCTCCTCCTCGTGTTCCTCGCTGAGCACCACGTCCCGGTCCCCTGCCCCGCAGCGGAACACGATCATCGTGACCGTCTGGCCGTCGTCCCGGTCGAAGTGACGGACCGTCAGCGGCTCGTGCAGCTCCACGTCGAGGCCAGTCTCCTCCTCGACCTCGCGCTGCAGCCCTGCCCGCGGCTCCTCGCCGGGAGAAAGGCGGCCACCGGGAAGCTCCCAGATGCCTGGCTCCTGGACGTCGTCCGCCGCACGTCGGACCGCCAGCACGTCGCCGTCGTCGACGATGAACGCCTTCACAGCCAGCTGGAACCCGTTCACCGGAACACCTGCAGCTCCGTCGTCCTGGCGTTCTCCTTGATGGACAGCTCTTCCTCGACGTGGACAAGCAGCCGGACCGGGCCGTGGTCGCCCGTCACCGTCCGGGTGTCGTGGTTGAGGCCGTTCCGGGCGGCTTTCGTCCACGGCTGGAGCACACCGACAGCGTCGTCGGGCAGGTGGAGGGATTCGTTACAGGTGACGAGGTAGGTGCCCTCGTCAAGCTCCCACCAGCCGTAGTCGTCGTCCGGGTCGCGTCGCTCCGGGCTCAGTTCCTCGGTCGCGGCCTCCTCGTACTCGCCGCCACCGAAGTCCAGCTGGCCGCCGCCTGTGACCTGTTCGACCGTGTCAACGGTCAGCGTCAGGGATCCGTCATCGAACTGGGTTTCCACGTGGACAATCCCGTCGACCATCGCCTCGATCTCGTCGCTGGTAGCAGGCCGCATGGCCGGGGATTGGTCTCCCATGCTTAAGCCGGTTGTGCTGGGGCAGTACCAATTTATGTCCGGACCTCCCAGTTCCATGCATGCCAACAGAGGGACGGACCGGCGTCATCATCGTCGACTTCCAGAAGGAGTGGTCGCTGGTGGACTCACCGTTCAACATCGGCCGGACCAGTCTGGCGGCGGACAAGTGCCGGACACTGGTCCACGAAGCACTGCAGCGAGACCTCCCAGTCTTCTACACGCAGAAATTCATCGAGGACCATCAGGAGAAGGCGTTCTCCCCGTACGAGACACGTTCCGACATGCACGACGAACTGCCGAGCGACCCCGAGATCGAGGTGATCGACCATTACAGCTGGGATCCGTTCTACCAAACCATGCTGGAAGACATGCTGATCCGGAACGAGGTCGAACACGTCGTCGTGGCTGGGCTGGCAGTCAACGCCGGTGTCAGAGAGTGCGTCAGCTCGGCATATGATAGAGACTTCACAGTGACGTTGATGGAGGACGGATGCTCGGCTGAATCCCACGAAGTAATGCAATACACGCTTGAAGACCTGCAGCGGTACAGGGACATCTTCATCGACGTGCTGCAAAACTTCAGATCGTTCCTGTAGCAGCGTGACGCGGCGAAGGGGTGGATTTAAACACTCGCCGTGACAACTATATCCTGTAAACCGTTCACTCTCAACACCCGGTGACACCATGCCACGGACACAGATCGAAGACCTGGATATCGAACGGCTCGAGATACTTGATGAAGACGGCAACGTCGACGAAGACCTCGAACCCGACCTCGACGACGACACGCTCCTAAACATGTACCGCGACTTCATCTTCGCCCGCAGATTCGACGAGAAAGCGTTCAAGCTCCAGCGGAGGGGTGAATCAGGGACGTACGCTCCGTTCAAGGGACAGGAGGCCTGCCAGATCGGTCCAGCCTACGCGATGGACGACCAGGACTGGATGGTCCCCTCGTTCCGCGAAGGCGCGATCGCCCTCTCGCGCGGCGTCGATCCCGCCCAGTTGATCCGGTACTTCATGGGCGACGAGTACGGCAACAAGGTCGGTGACAGCCACAACATGCCGGTCTCCATCCCTGTCGGCTCCCAGATCCCGCACGCCGCGGGGCTCGGCATGGCGGCGGACAGAATGGACGAGGACCACGGCGTACTCGTCTACTTCGGCGACGGCGCGACCAGCGAAGGCGACTTCCACGGCGGGATGAACTTCGCCGGTGTGTACAACGCCCCGGTCGTGTTCTTCAACCAGAACAACAAGTACGCCATCTCCGTCCCGCGGGAGCAACAGACCGCGTCCGACACCCTGGCGCAGAAGGCGCTGGCCTACGGGTTCAAGGGGCTGCAGGTCGACGGCAACGACGTCCTCGCGACATACGTCGCCACCAAGGAGGCGATGGAACGGGCGAAGAACGGCGACGGCCCGACGATGATCGAGGGCGACACCTACCGGCTGCACGTCCACACCACCAGCGACGACCCGTCACGGTACCGCAGCGATGAAGAGGTCGAGGAATGGAAGGAGAAAGACCCGATCAAGCGGTTCGAAGCATACCTGAAGGACAGAGGAGTCCTCGACGACGACAGGATCGAGGAGATCAAGGACGAGATGACGGAGAAGGTCGACGCCGCCGCGAAGGAGGCACTGGAGATGGACGAGCCAGCCGTCGACCACATGTTCGAACACTGCTACGACGAGATGCCGGACAGACTGCAAAGACAGCTCGAATCCCTCAAAGAGACGCGGGGTGATCTGTGATGAGCGAGGAACTGAACATCGTCGAGGCGGTCAACCACGCGCTGGACGACGCGATGGCGGCGGACGACACGGTCGCCGTCATGGGCGAGGACGTCGGCGTCGATGGCGGCGTGTTCCGCGCCACGCAGGGCCTGCTCGAGGAGTACGGCGAGGAACGGGTCATGGACACGCCACTGGACGAGGCAGGCATCATCGGCGCCGCCGTCGGCATGGCTGCCGGCGGGATGAAGCCGGTCGCAGAGATCCAGTTCTCCGGGTTCATCGTCCAGGCATTCCACCAGCTGAAGCAGCACGCCGCCAGGATGCGGACCCGGACACGGGACGACATCAACCTGCCGATGGTGGTAAGGGCACCGTACGGCGGCGGTATCCGCGCCCTGGAGCACCACTCCGAGTCGCAGGAGGCGATCTACGCCAGGATGGGCGGTATCAAGGTCGTCATCCCGTCGACGCCCGCGGACACGTACGGCCTGCTGCAGGAGGCGATCGACGACCCTGATCCAGTGCTGTTCCTCGAGCCGAAGAAGAGCTACCGTGCGTTCCGGGAGGAAGTGCCGGGCGATTCCGACGCCACGATCGGCGAGGCCGCGGTCCGGCAGGAGGGAAGCGACGTCACCGTCGTGTCCTGGGGTGCGATGGCTCGGGAAGCACAAGCTGCGGTCCAGACAGCGGAACAGGACCACGGCATCGACGCCGAACTGATCGACCTCCGGACCATCAACCCGATGGACGAGCAAACGGTCATCGACTCCGTGCAGAAGACCGGGAGACTTGTTGTCGTCGCGGAGGAGCCGAAGATGGCAGGTATCGCCTCCGAACTGTCCGCACTGATGGCCGAGGAGAACCTGCTCAGCCTCCAGGCCCCGGTCAAGCGGGTCACCGGCTTCGATGTGCCGTTCCCGCTGTACCAGCTGGAGGACTACTACCTGCCGAACGAGGAACGGATCGTCGCGAAGATGAAGGAGGCCGTCGAGTTCTGAGGTGTGACCATGCCACGCGAATTCGAATTCCCGGACGTCGGTGAAGGCGTGACAGAGGGCAAACTGATCAACTGGCTCGTCGCAGAGGGCGACGAGGTCGAGGAGGATCAGTCCCTCGCCGAGGTCGAGACAGACAAGGCCGTCGTCGAGGTGCCATCACCGCAGGCCGGGAAAGTACTGGAACTGCACGCCGAGGAGGGCGAGACCATCAAGGTCGGCAACGTCATCGCCACCATCGGCGAGGAGGGCGAAGAAGCCGCAGCAGCGGAGACTGACGAAGAAGAGGATACCGAATCTGAGGAGGAAACACCGCCCGAACAGGGCAGCGGCGAGAGCACCTCCGTCGTCGGCGAGGTACCGGACGAGGAACAGCAGGAAGCCGACACAGCTGACGAACAGGCAGAGAAAGCACCGGAACAGCAGCCCGCAGCCGCTGAGGCAGAAGGAGGCGGTGGCGCGGTCAAGGCGATGCCCGCGGTCCGGAAGTACGCCGAGGAGCAGGGCGTCGACCTCTCGAAGGTCGAGGCCACCGGCAACCATGGCCAGGTCACGAAGGACGACGTCGATCGCCACCTCGAAGGCAGCGAAACGGCAGAAGGTGAAGCAGCGGAGGCTGAGGCCGGAATGCCGGGAGCCGAGGCAGAAGAGAGTGGACGCGTGCTCGCTACGCCGTCGACCCGGAAGTACGCACGGGAGCACGACGTCGACCTGGCACAGGTCGAGGGCACCGGTCCCGCCGGCAGGGTGACGCGGGAGGACGTCGACCGCTACCTCGAAGGCGGTGAAAAACCCGAACAGTCGGAGGAACACGGCGAGGTCGAACGCGAATCGGTCGAAGCAGCTCCCGTCGGCCGCTCGGAGATCCGTGAGACCAGCATGGATGACTACGACTTCGAGCAGTACGGCGAGGTCGAGCGGGAGGAAATCTCGCGGGTCAGGAACGCGATCACGAAGAACATGGTCAAGTCGAAGTACACCGCGCCGCACGTCACCACGACCTGGGACGCGAAGATCGACGAGCTCTGGGAGCTCCGCGAGGAGGAGAAGGAGTACGCGGAGGAGCAGGACGTGCATCTCACTTTCCTGCCGTTCATCGCGAAGGCGGTCATCGGCGCATTGAAGAAGTACCCGTACGTCAACGCGTCGTTCGACGAGCAGAAGGGCGAGATCATCAAGAAGAAATACTACAACATGGGCATCGCGGTCGCGACCGACCACGGCCTGATGGTGCCCGTCATCAAGGACGCCGACGACAAGTCCACACTTGACCTGGCCCGGGAGATGAACGAGAAGGCAGAGAAGGCCCGGGACAAAAAGCTGTCGCTGGACGATATGCGAGGCGGCACGTTCACCATCACGAACTGGGGCAGCATCGGCGGCGAGTACGGCACACCGATCATCAACCCGCCCGAGGTCGGCATCATGGGCGTGGGCAGGATCCAGGAGAAACCCGTCGCTGAGGACGGCGAGGTCAAGGTCCGCAAGGTGCTCCCGCTGTCATTCACGTTCGACCACCGTGTCATCGACGGCGCGTACGGCGCAGAGTTCCTGATGGAGGTCGTCAAACACCTGGAAGACCCGGACAAGATGCTGCTGGACGACTGAGGTGGTTCCATGGTCGTCGGCGAGATCTCTGAAGGCGCGGACCTGGTCGTCATCGGGGCCGGCCCTGGCGGCTACCTGGCAGCGATCCGGGGCGCACAGCTCGGCATGGACGTGACACTTGTCGAGAAGGAGGACATCGGCGGCATCTGCCTCAACCACGGCTGCATCCCGTCCAAGGCGCTCATCAACGCGGCGGGAACGGTCGACGATATCCGGACCGCGGACGAGATGGGTATTGAGGCCGGCAACGTGACGGTCGACCCGACCGCGCTGCAGGAGTGGAAGGACGGCGTGGTCGACAGACTGACCGGCGGCGTCGAGCAGCTGGAGGAACAGTACGGCGTCGACATCGTGCAGGGCACGGCGGCGTTCCGCGGCCCGAAAAAGGTCCACATCTCGAGCGATGATAAAGGGACGACACTTGAGTTCCAGCACTGCATCATCGCGACCGGATCCACCCCTGTCGAGCTGCCGGACGCGCCGTTCGACGGCGAGACGGTCATCTCCTCGCGTGAGGCGCTGCAGCTGGAGGAGATACCGCGCGAGTTCATTGTCATCGGCGGCGGCTACATCGGCATGGAGCTGGGCATGGTGTACCAGAAGCTCGGCAGCCAGGTGACGGTGATCGAGGCCGGTGACCGGATTCTGCAGGGCAACGACAGGGAAGCCGCACAGCTGGTCCGTGAACGCGGCGAGGAGCTGGGCATGGAGTTCGTGACAGGTGCCCAGGCCGACGACGTGACAGTTGACGACGGTTCCGCGACCGTGAACGCCGGCGGCGAGACGTACGAGGCGGACAAGGTGCTGGTCGCGGTAGGCCGCAGCCCGAACACGGACGGCCTTGCGCTGGACCAGGCAGGCGTGGCGACCAGCGAGGACGGCTTCATCGAGATCGATGAACGGTGCAGGACCTCGGCGAACCATGTCTACGCGATCGGCGACGTGGCGGACCAGCCGATGCTGGCGCATAAAGCATACAAGGAAGGCATGGTCGCTGCCGAGGCCGCGGCCGGTAAAGCGAGCGTGAAGGACTACCAAGCCGTGCCGGCCTGCGTCTACACCGATCCCGAGATCGCGCAGACCGGGTTGACGGAGGACGAGGCCCAGGAGGCAGGGTACGACGTCACGACAGGCCGGTTCTCGTTCGCGGCGAACGGCCGCGCGATGACGATGAACGAGACCGACGGCTTCGTCAAGCTGGTCGCGACGGAGGACGACAGTGTGCTCCTGGGCGCGACGATCTGCGGTCCGCACGCGTCGGAGCTGATCTCAGAGCTCACGCTCGCCATCGAGATGGGTGCCCTGGTGGAGGACATCGCGCTGACCATTCACCCCCACCCGACGCTGACCGAGGCGGTGCACGAGGCAGCGGAAGATCTGCTCGGGCATCCGATCCACAAGTACAGGAAGCAGGAGTGATAGTATGACCGACCGGACAGACCAGGTCGAGGCGCAGGCACGTGGCGGGGACATCACAGCGTTCCTCCACCTCGGGTTCACTCGCGACACGAATCTGGAGTATGTGGGCGAGACCGATGTGCCCGATGTTGCAGCCTACGTTAACGATAACGAGGAGCACTTCCTTCTCTGTCCAGCCATCGAATACGGACGTATATCCTCTGAATCACCGCTCACAACCGTATCATTCGGCGACTATGTGGAAGGAGATGCTCGAGGCGACTGGAAGAAATACGCAACGGTGTTGACGGGATTCCTGCACGATCGAGGGATTGAACGGGTGACCGTCCCGGCAGGTTTCCCACAGTATCTCGCTACTACACTTGAGGAGGAAGGTATCACTGTCGTGACCGGACCAAACCTGATCGAGCGGGCGCGACGGTGCAAAACTGCGGAAGAGATTGAACACCTTGAAGCGGCACAGGAAACAACCGAACGGATGATGAAAACCGTCGAGGAGACGCTGCGCGAGGCAACGGTTGAGGACGACACACTGCATCACGACGGCTCGGTACTGACCTCGGAGGAACTCAAGACGCGCCTGCGGAAACTGCTGCTCGAGGAGGGCTACCAGATGCAGGAATCGATCATCGCATGTGGTGAAGACAGTGCAGATCCACATGGACTCGGCTCAGGGCCGCTCTATGCCGGGCAGCCGATCATCGTGGACCTGTTCCCACAGGCTTCCTCCGGCTACTGGGGCGATATGACACGGACGTTCTTCAAGCAGCACGCCAGCGAGAAAGCAAAACAGATGTATTCCGCCGTAAAGGAAGCACAGGAAACGGCCCTCGAAACAATTGAGGCCGGAGTACCGGGAAGCAAGGTCCACCAGGCTGCGAAAGACGTCTTCAGCGAACACGGGTTTGAGACGACCGACGGTGAAGGCTTCCTGCATCGAACCGGCCACAGCATCGGCCTGGAGCTCCACGAAGAGCCCAGCGTCAACGAGGACTGTGGCCGGCTCGAGGCTGGCATGGTCCTCACAATCGAACCCGCACTGTACTACCAGGACACCGGCGGCATCCGTATTGAGGACATGGTCGTCGTCACCGATGACGGGTACCGTAACCTCAACAGCTATGAGAAAGATCTCACTATCTGCTGATCACGATGGAATCGTCCAGCGTTCCTCGTCCCGCGCCGCCGCGTCCCACTCCCAGTCGCTGAACACTTCCTCGAACCCGTCGGGGCCGTACCGGTAGACCGCTTCTTCGACCTTCTCCCCGCTCCAGAAGTCGTGGTGCTCCACGGTGACGTGGTCGTCGTCGGAGCTGAGGACGTGGAAGCTGGTGGACGGCATGTGGTCCTGCATGTTGTAGTTGTCGAACGTCGAGCCGGCGCCGATCGCCAGTGTGCCGTCGCTGAGCGCCCGGTCGAACGGCATATGGGAGTGGCCGTAGACCACGATGTCCGGCTCGCCGTGCGCGCTGCTGGATGACTGCTGTTTCTTGTAGTTGAGGTTGAAGTCACTCGGGTCGTGCTGCATCTCCAGCAGCAGGCCGTCGACCTCCGTCCTGACCGCCTGGTCGTAGTCGTCGGTCGGGACGTGGTTGACCCGTTCCGCGATGTCGCGAGCGAGGACGTCGTGGTTGCCCTGCGCGATCAGCACCTCGTCGAACGCTTCCTTCACGTCGTCGTACAGGTCCTCGACGTCGTCCGGCTCGCCGATGTCACCGGCGATGAGAAGACCGTCGCAGCCGTGTTCCTCGCCGTACCGTTCCAGGTGGTTGGCGACCGTTGTGGCGTACTCGATGTCGTCCTGCCCGTCCTCACCCCAGTCGAGGTGGAGGTCGGAGACGACGAGGTAGTCGTGTGCGTGGTCCTCCGCCGCGGACCGTTCCGGGTCAGGGTCGAAGGCCATACTGTGCAAGGCGGACCACCGGTTTATCAAGCTTCCGCCGCTGCTTGATGCAACCTAACAAATGGCAACAATTATTTAAATTTTGTTGAACTTTTGTTGTCTAAAGTTTACGAGTGATAAAATGGCTGACTACGATGCGCTGCTGGACGACCTGGAGGAACGCGACGTTCACAACACCGGCGAGACCCACCTCTTCGACATGGAGGATGAGACGGTGGACAAGCTGTACGACAAGGTGCAGACGAAGGCCGAGCCCGCCGTCAACCGGGAACAGAAGGTCTCAAAAAAGGACATCCTGTCAGCCGTCGAACAGGCAGAGGGCTCCACGCTGCTGGTCTACGACGGCGACGCGAAACGGCTCTGGGGCGCTGTCCCGGAGCTGGAGGACGAGCACGACTTCGCCTACGCGGCAGCCACACCGGAACGCGCCGATCTGGAGACGCTCGCCGAGCGCTCGATCCTGCCGTGGCACGAGACGGAGCGGGAGGCACTGCCGACGATGATCCGGGAGATGGGCGCCGCGTTCAGCCGTGTCAAGGATCTGGGCTACGACGATCTGGAGTCGTTCTACGAAGACCGGCGGCAGGACGGCGACAACCTGGCGGTCGGCATCGAGAAGACGGAGGTGTCGGAGCTGTACGGCCGGGAGGACGACCAGGCGATCTACGACGCGCTGCGGGATGAGATCGACCGCGGCTCGTTCGACAGCGTGGTCTACGTCAAGGAAAACATGGACACGACACAGGCGAAGCGCTCGCTGCGGCGGGACGGGGACCAGCCGTGGAAGGGCTTCCTCCGCCACGCCAACCAGCAGGGCTGCAGTGTCGATCTGGTCGAGCTGTCACACGGCAACTACGGCGAGCTCCGGGACGAGGTGAAACAGCACCTGCAGATGGAGCGGATGCAGGAGCTGGCGGAGCAAGCTGCTGCACAGGAACAGGCCGCCTACTCGCCGAGGCAGTAGATCTCCAGGCTGCGTGACCTCGGGCCATCGGTCTCGATGAGGAGGATGTCCTGCCAGGTGCCGAGCTGGAGCTTTCCGTCCTCGACAGGGATCACGTGGTCGCTGCCGGCCAGGATCGTGGTGAGATGTGACGAGGCGTTGTCCTCGGCGCCGCGGTTGTGGCGGTAGTCGCCGTCGGCGGGGAACAGGTCGTCGAACCGGTCCAGCATGTCCTGCTTCAGCCCGGATTCGTCCTCGTTGATCGCCAGGGCGGCGGTCGTGTGCGGGCAGAACACGAGGCAGAGCCCGTCGTCGATCTTGACCGCATCCTGGACCTGTTGTGTCACGTTGATGACTCCTTCTTCAGGTGTCCGCTCGGTTATCGATCCATGGTGCATCGCGATCAACTCAGCTGAACGGTGTGAACAGCCGGTCGAGCTTGGCGTCGACGAACTTCTCGAACCGTGAGTCGAACAGCGGTCGGAGGTCCTCGACGCAGTGCCGGCCTGACGAGGTCAGCAGCTTGCCGAAGTCCCGGCGGTAGGCATGGAAGATGGTGACGTCCTCCCTGAGCAGGTGCTGGAACTCCTTGTTCAGCTCCTTGCCGTGCTCGTCGAAGTCGGTCAGGATGACCAGACGGTCGGTCACCCGTGCCACGGTCTCGGCGAACGGCTCAGGGCTGCGGCCGCCGCTGGTAAAGATCCGGGACTCCGCGCCCAGTCGGCGGAGGACGCGCTTGTCCGATTCACCTTCCACGATGATCGCGTCCACGTTGTCGTCCATCCGCTGGACGAACCTGCGGACACGTTCACGGTACTCGTACTCCTCGTCGGGGAACGGCTTCATGGGAGGAGTTAGGCGTGCATCGTTTAAAAGTGCAGCGCCTGTGAAGAGAAAGATCGGGGGTGGAGGGAGCTTACTCCTCCACGGCGACGGCGTTCAGCACGCCTTCCTGGCCGGGCCGGGATGTCACGCGGGCCTTGCCCTCGGATGTCTGGAGGACGGTGCCCTTGGTGATGATGTTCCGGCGCACGTAGTCAGGGTTGGCGTCGTTCTCCAGCACGGATTCGATCTCCGCGCTGACGACCTCGCCGTCCTTCGCGACGTTGACGGTATCTGTGCTCCGCAGGGCGATCTTCTCTGTCTCGCCTCGGGAGTCCCGCCGCTTCGTCTTCGTCTCGTCGAGCTTCGTGGCTGCGAACTCGCCACCGAGGTTCCGTTTCTTCAGCTTAGAGTGCGGCCGGGTCCTGCCGCCGGATTTCTTCCTGTCAGAGTCACCGTGTACGACTGCCATGGATGATCACACCGTGGAACGGTGCTGCAACATTTTTAAACCTGCGTGGCGTCCAGCCCCTGTTTCTCCGGGCATCTCCCTGCAGCAGGCTGTCACTGGTGTTCCTGGACGACGATGGCCTCCATCTCGCTGAGGTGATCCCGGTAGGTGTCGATCGCGTCCTCGACCGGGTCCGGCTCGGAGAGGTCGACGCCGGCGTCCTCCAGCAGGTTGAGCGCGTAGTCGCTCCCACCACTGCGGAGGAAGTCCCGATACCGTTCTGCCGCGTCCGGGTCATCGGGATCGGTGATCTGGTCCGTCAGGCTGAGCGCTGCTGAGATGCCTGTGGCGTACTGGTAGACGTAGAACGGCTTGTAGAAGTGGTGGATCCGCATCCAGCCCTTGTCGGTGAACGGTGCGTCCTGATCGGTGCTGGAGTAGTCCTCGCGGACACCGCCGTAAAGATCGTCCAGCCTGTCAGCGGTCAGGGTACCACCGTCCTCGACGGCCTCGTGGATCTGTTGCTCGAAGTCGGCGAACATCGTCTGGGTGAACAGGGTGCCCTCGATGTTCTGCAGCTGCTGGCTGAGCACGTGCCGCCGCATGTATTCATCCTCGGTCTCCTCCAGCAGGTGTCTGGTCAGCAACGCCTCGTGAACGGTGGAGGCGACCTCGGCGGTAAAGATGTTGTAGTTGGCATTGACGTACTCTTGATGTTCGTTGGCATGCTTGGAGTGCATCGAGTGGCCGAGTTCGTGCGCCAGGGTGTACAGTGAGTCCAGATCGTCCTCGTAGTTCATCATCAGGAACGGCTGGGTGTCGTACGTGCCCCAGCTGAACGCGCCTGACCGCTTGCCCTTGTTCGGCTTGGCGTCGATCCAGCCCTCCTCGAAGCCCTGTTCCAGCTGCTCGACGTAGTCTTCACCGAGCGGCGCCATTGCCTCGAGGATGATCCCTTTGGCTTCGTCGTACTCGATCTCGGGTGGTTCGCCTTCCGCCACCGGCATGTAGCCGTCCCACGGCTTGAGCTCGTCCAGGCCCAGGACCGCCTGTTTGAGCCGCTTCTTCCTGTCGAAGACGTCGCTGTTGTCCTTGACGGTCTCTATCAGGTTCTCGTACACCTCCTCGGGCACCTTCTTGCCTTTCAGGGCACGGTGCAGTGAGGAGTCGTAGCCGCGGATGTCGGCCCGCTTGGTGGTGGTCGCGATCTTGTTGTGGAGGTTGGTGGCGAGCGTGGTGTCGAACTGGGAGAACGTCTCGCCGTATTTGCGGTAGACCTCTTCCCTGAACTCCCGGTCCTGGTGCTTGAGCAGCTTGACGCGGGAGGAGTGGTTGACCTCGACCTCGTCGCCGTCGGGTGTCTCCACGGTCGGGAACTCGATGTCGGCGTTCATGAGGGACTGCTGCACGTCCTGTTCGTTGTCCAGCCCGACACCGATCTCGGAGAGGATCTCTTCCTGTTCCTTGGACAGTGTATGCTCCGCCATGCGGAAGAGGCTGTCGAGGT
This sequence comes from Asbonarchaeum danakilense (SeqCode), assembly GCA_034190465.1. GTDB lineage: Archaea > Nanohalarchaeota > Nanosalinia > Nanosalinales > Nanoanaerosalinaceae > Asbonarchaeum > Asbonarchaeum danakilense. The sequence goes on from JAXINV010000027.1 coordinate 30,710, forward strand.
AGTGGTCGTAGGTCTGGAGGCCGTCGTGCTGCTCGACCATGGACATGACCTCGTCCTGGTCGGCCTGTTCGAGTTCGGGTGTGATGAAGCTCTTGACGCTGGCGGATTCTGAACCAAGGTCATCGGCGCGTGAGGCCATCTCACGGTATCTGGAACGCCGCGTGTCCTCGCGCTTCCGTGCCTTGGCGTAGAACTTGAGCGTGGCGATGTCGCGGCTGATCTCGTTCTTGAGCTGGAGTGCGTCGTAGAGAGTCTCTGCGTCCTCGGTCAGCCGGCCCTCGTATTCTTGCATCTGTTCGAGCTTGTCTTCGACGGCCTGGTAGTCCTGCTCCCATTCGTCCTCGTCGTCGTAGACGGTTTCCAGCGCCCATTTGAATCGTTCGTCGATTTCGTCGCGTTCGGGGACGTCCGACATCGTGTATCAACGCTCCCTCCCTGCGGACCCGATGCTTTTATTTTTACTGCCGAAGGTACGTAACACTTCACGGCGTGACGTCGGGGACATCGGACGTGAGTGGTGCTGACGAGGGTCTGGTCCAGGGAGGGCGTGGTCTCCCGGGAGTGGCTTTATATATCTTGGTGTCGTATCGGGTGGTGAAGGTGTTTTTAACGTGTCTCAGCGACCTCTGGATGTTTTAGATGCAGCAAAAGGCGATCAGGTACTTGTGAAACTGAAGGCGCGGGGTGACGAGGAGGAGCCCACGATGATCTCGGGCACCCTCAAGGCGTTCGACCTCCACCTAAACATGTGGCTCGAGGACGCACAGATGGAGGATTCCGCGAGCCAGACACAGTACGGCAAGCTGCTGGTACGGGGCGACAACGTGATGGTCGTCTCACCGGAGTGAGGTGATCGACGATGCCAAAAGAAGGAAAGCTGCACAGCGGGAAGCAGAACCAGAAGACGCACGGTAAATGCCGGCGCTGCGGGAAGAAGGCGTTCCACGTGAAGAAGAAGGTCTGCGCTTCCTGCGGGTTCGGCGAGTCCAAGAAGCGACGCGACTTCGAATGGTCGAAGGACCGGAAGGAGTGACCGCGCCGCATCCAGGGGACGCGACCACCGCTATCTCTTAAAAATATTGCTCGCGGCAACCTCTCCTGTACCGTCCACCGACGGACGGGAACTCGCCCCCGGCGATGCCTGTTGAGCGCGCAGCGCGAACGCAGGCTGCATGATCAAACGCTGCGGCGTTTGGGCTGGTAGCTCAGTCCGGCACTCGGGTTACGCTCCGAGGACGCAAGGCCGGGATTCGCTGACGCGAACCCGGCACAAACCTTCCAGCCGGTTCTGTTGAACCGGCTCTGTTGATCGAACTGACTGCAGTTCGGGCTGGTAGCTCAGTCCGGCACTCGGGTTACGCTCCGAGGACGCAAGGCCGGGA
>JAXINV010000079.1:0-31951 GCA_034190465.1 Asbonarchaeum danakilense (SeqCode)
CGGACGCCGCACTTCCACTTCGCTCCGGTGCGGGAACCCTCGTTCCCTTGCGGGAAGCACGGTGCGCCGCATCTTGTTCTGTCGTACCGGCAGCTGTCCGGAAACTGGCCGGATAAGGCCGCTGTTTTATAAACCGGGCGTGCATGTACTGTTGGCGTGTCACGGGAGCAACCCGCTGTCGGCGTCCTCTGGAACAAAGACATCAACTTGGCCGGTGACGCGCCGTTCGAACGCGAGGTCAAGAACGCTGATTATCGCACCTTCACCGAGCTCGCCAGCCAGCGCGGTCTGACGATCTACGTCGCCAGGTTGGAATGGTACAGCGGCAGCCGGCTCAGACGTGCCTGGCGCTGGGAGGACGGCTGGGAGACCGTCGACGATGTGCCGCTGGATCTTGTCGTGGACAAGTTCGCATTCACCGACGCCACCGCCACGGTCAAGCAGGCGATCGAGGACGATATCGGCACGATGAACAGATACCGGCTCAAAGAGCTGTGCCGTGACAAATGGGAAACATACCAGTTGTTCGAGGACTACATGCCGGAGACACGGCAGGCGACCCGGGAGAACATTGCGGCGATGCTGGAAAAGTACGACAGGGTCGTCTGCAAGCCGCGGTACGGTGCTGGCGGCGAAGGCATCCAGGTCATCGACGACACTGAGGAGTTCGAGCCGGAGGACGACCTGCTGGTGCAGCGCTACATCGAGCTGGACGGCATCCAGGCGCTGGACGTTGACGGGCCGCACGACCTCCGTGTCGCGGTCGTGGACGGCGAGGTCGCTGTCAGCTATGTCAGGACGAACGACGAAGGTCAGCTGGCGAACATCAGCCAGGGCGGTGGCGAGCTGGTCTACGTCGACCGGGAGGAGCTCCCGGAAGCGGTGCATGCTATCGTCGAGAGGACGGTCAGGGAGTTCGAACGGTTCCAGCCGTGTCTCTACACCGTCGACTTCGTGTTCGGTCCTGACGAGCAGCCGTACCTGATCGAGCTCAACACCAAGCCGCCGTTCGGCTACCACCGTGAGATCCAGGAGGCCGAACGTGAACGGCCGCTGATCGACGGTATCCTGGACATCATCGAGGAACGCACCGGCTAGCTCACGACGGGTTCTCCAGCAGCAGTGCGAAATGCTGGTCAGCGCTGTAGGTCAGTTCGGTCAGGCCGTACGGCCGTTCGATGTCCCGGTGACCCTTCTTCTCGACCGGGAGCTCGGATTCGTCGGTATTTTTCGTGCTGTACAGCTGTGCGACACCGATCCTGTCGCCTGAACCGCCACCGACCCTGCCGTCGTTCCTGCCGGCGACCACGTAGTCGAAGCCGTTTTCCAGGCCGTAGGCGATGCTCGCCAGGCCCATGACTGGGAGCGCGTCACCGAATTCCTCGAAGTTGCAGGCGCTGTCCGGGTGGCCGCCCTCCTGACCGTCCTTGTACTGCATCCCCAGGTTGTCGATCGCGAATACGTCGTCTCCATCAGCGTCCAGGTGGAAGGCGCGGGCCATCCCGATCCATTCGTCCTCATCGTCTCGCCTGACACCAAGGATCGTGGTGAACGGGTCGTCCGCCAGGTCCTCGTAGTAGTCGGTGGCGTGCCGCCGGCAGTTGCCGATGTCCTGGGCCGCCTGCTGCATCTCGTCAGGGTTGTCGATCTTGTAGACCTCGTACGGCATGTCGGCAGTACCCCAGTGTCGTTCCAGCGCGGCAAGTGTCTCATCCACGCGGAACCGTTCGATGGCGTTCCTGTAGCCGTCCTGCAATGCCTCCAGCTCGTCCTTTGAGGCGTCCGCCGCTCCTGTTGCGGCCCGCTGGATGTCCTTGCCGACCGCTTCCTGCAGTTGGTCGGCTGCCGCCCGCTGGACGGAGGGATGGCTGCTGTCCCACCGGACACCCATGACCGTCTCGCCGGCTTTGCTCTCCATCGCGGCCAGACTCCCGGGAAGCCCGTTCTCGACCTGCTCCGGGCTGGCCTCGGCTGTCAGCCGTTCGCCCTCGATCATCGCGGCCGCTGCTTCGTCGTATTCAGTTACCGTCGCCTCGACATCGTCGGCCATCCGCCGGACGAGGTGGCGCTGGATCGCCCGCGGGTCGAGCTCCGCGCCGTCGTACACCTTCTCAACGCCGTCCCGCAGCCGGTGGGTCGGCAGGAGGTCGTCGACAGTCTCCTCCACTGCATCGTGTGCCAGGTCGTCGACCCGGTCGTTGTAGAACATGTGGTCCTTGACGTACCGTTCCTCCGCGGCGTCGACGATGGCCGGCCGGATCTCGTCGATGAGATCGCTGCCACGGGCTCCCAGTTCCTCGGTGAGCGCGTCGTGGATCGCCGCAGGACTTGCATCGACCTCGCTGGCCGCGACCTCGAGCAGCCGGTCGGCGGTGACGGCGTCCTGGACGGCGTCCTCGTACTCGTCCCTGAACGTCTCGCGTCGCTCTGCCTTGCTGGTGCCGCGGTCGGACGGCAGGCCTGCCCCTGTCGTGTCCGGCGTGGTCGTCACCGGGTCGATCGTCTTCAGCTCCGTGTTGGTCTCCTTCTCGTAGCCTGTCTCCATCGTCTCGTAGAACGCGTCGTCATCGAGCCCAGACCCGTCGAACGTGTAGCCGTTGATCGTCTCCTCGAGGTCGGTGCCGTACACCCCGTCATCGTCGTCGAACAGGGTTTCGGTGTCCTTCAGGTATTTGTCAGCGAGCGTGTCCCGCTCCTCATCGTCATCGTCGCCACCGAAGAGGTCGTCCAGCATCGTACCACGTACTTACTCAGCAGCCTTTTTAATTGTTACTCTTGAGTGACAAAAATAGATGGTCGCGGCGAGAAGGTTGTAGAGGCTGCCCTTCTGTTCGTCGACAGAAATGGGGTGTGTCGGCGGGTTCACTCCGTGTAGACGCCGACGCCGTCGTACGGCTCTTCGAGCGGTGTTGTGGAGAAGTTGCCCAGCGCCCACTGCAACCGTTGCTCGTCGCCCGACACCGGGATGGCGTGGATGCGTCCCATGTAGATGCCTGCCGCGACCTCCTCGGGGTAGAACCTGCTGGTGTTCCTGAGTCCTCTGCCCCAGTAGACCCGCAGATCGCCGCCGTACCTGTCCATGAAGTCCTGATCCGCGTACGCTCTGCCGACGAAGGTGCTGTCGGCCGCGTCATACAGGGGGACGACGATCGCTTCGGGGACGCTGTTCGTCGGGTCCAAGGTCCGTGTGACGTTCAGCACGACCTGGCCGTCGACGGTCTTTGACCCTATGATCTGCTCGTCGAAGTAGATGCCGTTCGCGAAGAACTGGGTCAGCACAGGGGCGTGGTATTCGAGCGTGTACGCGCTCTCGAACTCAGCCGTCCCGTTGCCGGCGAGCAGGGTGGCGTTGAGTATTGCTGTACCGTCATGCATCGTCACACCTGGTGTCCCGGTTGTACCAGTGCCGCCAAGACAGCCGGCCAGCACTGCCGCCCCGACAAGGACCGTCACAGAGACGCGATCCTCCATGGTACCGGTCGAAAAATGATCGGCGGCTGGCTTAAATAGGTTTTGGCGGCCGCCCAACGGCCGTCTCACGTATCCTGATCGGGCAGCTTCCGGTCCAGGAAGTCCAGGATCGTCGCGCCGTCCTGCTTGTCCAGATGCTGGTTGGCGTTGCCGCAGGTCGGGGAGTAGACGCAGGCGTCACAGCCCTCCTCGCAGTCGCAGCCGTCCACGGTCTCCAGGCCCTCCTCAACGATCGTCGCCAGGATGTCGAACGCCTCGTCCACCAGGCCGACCCCTCCCTCGTGTCCCTCGTGGATGAAGATCGCCGGGCCGCCGGTGTAGCCGTGCAGCTCGGTGGAGAGTCCTCCCAGGTCATGGTTCCGATCGCAGAGGACGTGCAGCGGCATGACGCCGATTATCGCGTGCTCCGCCGCGTGCAGGCCGTCGCCCAGCGTGTCGACCTCCTTCGGCGTGCCTTTCAGCTTGAAGCCGATCGCCTTGGTCCGGAACGAGAACGGCAGCTGCCGGTCCGGCGCGTAGTCGTGCGTCGCGATGGTCTCGTTCGTCGACTTGTCCCGCTCGAAGTAGCCGGTCACGTTGCCGTGCACCGTCACGTCGGCCAGGAACACGTCCACCCGGTCGCCCTCCCGCCGCTCCAGCTCCTCGTTGACCTCGATCTGCTTGTCCTTCTGCGGCTTGGTGTAGTAGCTCAGCCGTTGCCGCTTCCGCTCCAGCGTGACCTGGTCCCTGTCCGTGTCGAACGCCTCGACCCGGTACTGCCTGCCGCCGTGCAGGTAGATCGCCTCGGGATACACGTCCTTGATCGCGTCGCCGTACGAAAGGGTGGTCAGCGTCTTCCCGCTCGACGTGTTCAGGTAGATCGTCCGGTCGTCGATGTTCCGCAGGTTGAACGGCTTGCCCTTCGCCTCGTCGGTCGGCATCCACCGCCTGCCGCCCTGTTCGATCAGTCCCGCCTCCGCAGCGCTGAGCAGCCCTTCCTGGAACCGGCCGAAGTAGTCGTCGTCCCGCTCCGTGACCGGCCGCTCCACTGCCGCCTGCGCGATGTGCTGCGGCAGGATCTCGGTGTTGGAAGGATTAACTTTCGCGCTCTCCGGTTCCGCGAACAGCTCGTCGGTGTTCGCCGCGATGTAGTGGTCCAGGTTGTCGCTGCCCGGCACCAGGAACACGTGGCTCTCCTCCTCGCCCCGGCCGGCCCGGCCTGCCTGCTGCTGGACCTGCATCCGGCTGCCGGGGTAGCCGTCGATCACGACCGCGTCCAGCGAGCCGATGTCCACGCCCAGCTCCAGCGCTGTCGTCGACCAGACGCCGAGCAGCTCGCCGCTCCGTATCTTCCGCTCCACGGTCCGGCGCTCGTCGTCGCTCAGCGCGGCGTGGTAGGCCCGGATCTTGTCCGCCAGCTCGGCGCGTTCCTCCTCGCGGAGGTCCTGGGTCAGGTTCCGTGCGTACCGCTCCGAGGTCTGGCGGGCGTTGGTGAACGCGAGGGTCTGGACGTCGCGCTCCACGAGGTTCTGCATGATCTGCTTGCTGACCGGGTGCGGGGAGTCCTGGTTGTCCGCGATCACCCACCGCTTCTCCCCTGTGGCGCTGCTGTCCTCGTCGATGCCGTGCCAGTCCTCGGTCCCTGTCACTTTCCGCGCGTGCTCGACAGGGTTGCCGATCGTCGCTGAGCAGGCCACGATGTCAGGGTCGGCATCGAAGTGGTCCAGGATCCGCTGCAGCCGCCGGAAGACGAGGGCGACGTGGCTGCCGAACACGCCGCGGAACTCGTGCAGCTCGTCGACCACGATCAGGTCCAGGCTGTTGAACAGCCACGACCAGGTCTGCTGGGTGGCGTAGGGGAGGAGGGAGTAGTGCACCATGTCGATGGTGGTCAGCAGCATCCTGGGCCGCTGCTCCCTGACCTTCCGTTTCTCGCCCCGGTCGAGCTGCCCGGTGTAGCTCTGGACCGCGCCGGGCGCCATCCCAGCGGCCTGGACGTAGTCCCGCAGGGTCTCTGTCTGGTCGTTGATCAGTGCCCGCATCGGTGCGATGTATAGCGTCCGTTTGCCGTCCAGTGCCCGTTCCAGCGCGGGGATGGTGTAGACCAGTGACTTGCCGGAGGCGGTTGGGGTGGAGAGGATGACGTTGGATCCGTCGTCCAGCGCGTCCAGTGCCTCCTGCTGGTGCTGGTACAGCTTCGTGATGCCGTGCTGTTCCAGTGTCTGTTCGACCTGGTCGTTGAGGTCGTCGGTGCCGGCGAACGTGCCGTCGGTGGCGTCCTTGGTTATCGTGTCCTTGAGCGGGCCGGGGACGATCTGTCGTGGATCCATGCGGTGGAAGACACGGCGCTCCCGATGCTTATTACGGTGACGGGTCGGACGTTCCGGCGCCTGTTCCACAACGAGTTTTTGTGTTGGCCGCGAATACAGGGATGGACGGACGGTGGCACCCCAGGGGAGGATCAGGGGCCTGTCGACGCGTTCATCCGTCCACCCCCGACCCCCGCAGGTTGTATCCAGGTTCCCAATCCTCCCGCTCCCTGGTTTCTGAAAGTACTGCTGAGGTGGTCCCTGATGCCGTCACAGCACCGCGAATTCACGATGGATCTGGGCCTGCTCTGGAACCGGCTGGAGGAAACTGATAACCGGTTCGATCAACTGGTTCTGGACAACCTGGCGATGTTCCAGGAAGACTGAGTCAGGCATCGAGCTGTGAGAAGACGTAGGAACTCCCGAGTGAGAAAAGGAGTACGCAGGTGAGGACGACGAGCCCGACACCCAGCGCTTCCGGAGGGAGCAGCGGCGCCTGGTTCGCACCCTCATGCGCAGCCCCACCAGCGTCCAGCGTTCCGATGGCGGCTTGTGCTGTCTGCTCTGCCTGGGAGGCTGCACGCTGCCGGATGAAGGTCAGCGCTGTTCCGAGCAGCAGTATACCGGAGACGATTGACGAGGCGACGGAGAACTTGATTTTGCGTTCCCGCCCCTTGACGATAGTCTTCGCCTTCGAGGTGGGGTGGTAGAGGACACGACGTCGACCCTCCTCTTCATCCTTCTCCACGAGCCCGGCATCGACGAGGATGGAGAGGTGGGAGGCGATGGTTGACTTGCTCTTGCCCAGGTCGTCGCTGAGCGCTGTCGGGGTCGCTTCCTGGTCCAGCAGCCGGTCGAGTATCTTGATCCGGGTCGCTGAAGACAGGGCCTTGATCGTGGCGAAGGTCAGTTCCATGTGGTATCCTCTGGTGCCTCTATTTTTTAGTCCTCATCCTTCGTTCAACTGAGGTCGAACAGGTTCCAGGTGTTCCGTGAGGTTGGACGCCTCGATGTTCCGCTGGTCGTCGATGATGTTGACACAACAGTTGTCCTGGTCGATGTAATACGCCTTCCGCGGTGACACGCCCTGGATGTGGGCCAGGTAGACCCTGTTGACCCCGCCATGGGCCACGATACAGATGTCGCGGTCGTGCCGGTCGATCAGGTCGTCGATGGCGGGCACGACACGCGCCGCCAGATCGTGGTAGTCCTCGCCATGCCTATCCTCCCAGGCGGGCCGGCTGATACCTTTCTCCTCGAGCTCGGCGTCGATGTCGTCGTAGTGCATCCCGGTGCCGAGGCCGCGGTCGGCTTCCTTCAGGTCACTGATCGCGGTGGGCCGCATCCCATGCCGCTCCGCGACGATCCGTGCTGTTCGGTAGGAGCGGAGCAGTGTGCTGCTGTAGATCGCTGCGAAGTCTTGCTTTGCGAGGAAGTCGGCCAGCTGCTCGGCCTGTCGCTGTCCTGTCTCCGTCAACCTGGAGTCGAACTGGCCCTGGGTCCGTGGCTTCCGGTTGTAATGTGTCTCACCGTGCCGGCAGAGGTAGCACCACATCGTGCCAGAGGATGCACGTTTCACAGCTTTAAACCTGTTGTTCCCCGGCCCACCAGCTATTTGTACCGGCGGCCCGCATCGGAAGCTACGGTGCGTAACGGATGACTGAGGTCTACAAGAACTTCATCGACGGTGAATGGGTCAAATCAGCTTCTGGCGAAACGTTCAAATCGAAGGAACCCGCCGACCGGAGCAAGGTCCTCGGCGAGTTCCAGCGGTCAAATGAGGAGGACGCCCGACGAGCCGTACAGGCGGCTAACGATGCGCAGGAGGAATGGGAGGGCATGTCACGCATCGAACGTGCTGAATACCTGGAGGAAGCGTTCAAGATACTGGAGGAACGGACCGACGAGCTGGGCGAGCTTGTCTCCCGTGAATGTGGCAAGGAACTGTCCGAGGGCAAGGCGGACGTGGTCGAGGCCACGCACATGCTGCAGTACGCGTTCGGCAACGCCCGCCAGCCCACTGGCGAGGTCGTGGAGTCGGAGATCCCGTCGAAGGACTCCTACGTCCACCGCCAGCCGGTCGGTGTCGTGTCATCGATCACGCCGTGGAACTTCCCGATCGCGATCCCGATCTGGTTGATCGCGATCCCGCTGGTGGAGGGCAACACGGTCGTGTTCAAGCCCGCGGAGCAGACTCCGAAGTGTGGTGTCAAGCTGATGGAGGTGTTTGAAGAAGCGGGTATCCCGGACGGCGTCATCAACATGATCACCGGTTACGGCGACGCCGGTGCGGAGATGGTCGATGATGAGAATGTTGACTCCGTGCTGTTCACCGGCTCGGCCCAGGTCGGTGAACAGATCCAGTGCGATGTCGCCGAGCAGGGCGGCAAGCAGTGCGCCTGCGAGATGGGCGGCAAGAACGCGATCATCGTGACGGAGGACGCGGACATGGACATCGCGGTGCACTCGGCGATCATGTCGGCGTTCAAGACAACCGGCCAGCGGTGCGTGTCCGCGGAACGACTGATCGTGCACGAGGACGTGATCGACGAGTTCCAGGAACGGTTCGTCGCGGCGGCTGAAAAGATCAACTACGGCCACCCTGTGGAGGACAACGTGTTCATGGGTCCGATGGTTGACGAGGACCAGGTCGAGAAGACGAAGTACTGGAACCAGGTGGTCCGGGACATGGACGCTGCCGAGGTCCTGGTCGACCGCGAGGACGACCTTGATGCCTCCCACGAGGACGGCTACTTTGTCGGGCCGTTCGCCTACCGGATGGAGTACGACGAGGACGTGGACGTGCTGCACGATGAGGTCTTCGGCCCGCACGTCGCCCTGATGCCGTACAGCGACTTCGATGAGGCGATCGAGATCCACAACTCGGTTGAATATGGCCTGGCGATGGCGATCTGCACGGAGGACTACCGGAAGGCCCGCCGCGCCCGCCAGGAATGCGAGGTCGGGCTGGGCTACGTCAACCTGCCGTCGATCGGGGCAGAGGTCCACCTGCCGTTCGGCGGTGTGAAGAAGTCCGGCTCAGGCATCGCGTCCGGCAAGGACATCATCCGCGCTGTGACGCACAGGATGGCCTGGACGGTCAACAACGAGAAGGACATCGAGATGGCCCAGGGCCTGTCCGCCGACATCTTCCGCGGCAGCGACGACTGACGTCGCTGCCCGTTTCTTCTCTTTTCTCTTTCTCAGATCTTCTTGACCTTCTCCTGTTTCAGCACCAGCTTGACGAAGGCGTAGATCACCAGTGCGATGATGACGAAGTCCAGCATCGCGGCGAGCAGGTGGCCGATCCGGAGCTCGGCGCCAACGAGGGTGGCGGTGTACTCCCGCCAGTTGCCGACAGGCAGCGCCAGCTCGATGAACGGCATGATGACGTCGTCCACCACGGCGTTGACCAGGTCCTTCGTTGCGTTGCCGATCACGACGGCGATCGCCAGCCGACGATGCCGTACTCCCTGAGGAACTCGATGAAGCCCTGTGTCACGTCTTTCATGGTATCACGCATGCTCTTTGACCGCTTCCTCCACCGCGTCCGCCAGCTCCCGCGCGTGGCGGCGTTCCAGTGTCAGCGGCAGCAGGAACCGGATCGCAGTGTTGTAGTTATCGTTGCCGCACGGTTCCGCCAGCACGTCGTGCTCGTCCAGCAGCGTGTGCAGCACCCTGTCACGCAGCTCGGGTGACGGTTCGCCGTCCCGCCGAAACTCGATGCCGCGGAACAGGCCGATGCCCCGCGATTCCTCGACGATCGAGTACTGCTCCAGCTTGTCGAACCGCTCCTTGAGGTAGTTGCCCTCCTTTTCTGCGTTCTGCAGCAGGTGGTTGTCCCGGATCAGCTCGATGGTCTTCAGCGCGACGAAGCACTCCTTGGCGTTGCCGCCGTATGTCCCGGAGTGCTTGGCGTCCTCGTCTGTCGCGAACTCGTCCTTGATCAGCGAGGCGCCGAACGGCTCCACGCCGCCGGAGAACGTCTTGGAGACCGGGATCATGTCGGGCTGGACGTCGAAGTTCTCGATCCCGAACCATTCACCGGTCCGGAACGCTGCCTGGACCTCGTCCACGATCATCGGGATGCCGTGCTCCCGTGTCAGCTCGCGGACGCCCTGCATGAACCTGGGATGCGGCACGTTGTAGCCGCCCTCGCCCTGCAGGGATTCCAGCAGCACCGAGTTGATGTTGTCCGGTCCCTCGGTCTTGATCCTGGATTCCAGCTCCGCGAGGCATGCCTCCGCGTTCTCCTGCGGGTCCTGGTGCAGCTCGCCGCCGGTCTTCGAGGCGTACGGCGCGACGAAGGTCCGGGCCAGGAAGTTGAAGCCCTCGGTGTAGGTCGGCTTGGAGGTGGTATGGGACAGTGCCAGCGATGTCCGGCCGTGGAACGCGCCCTTGAACGCGACGTAGCTGTTGCCGCCCCGGTGGAGCTGCGCCGCCTTCAGGCAGCCCCGCTCGACCGCTTCGGACCCGGAGTTGCAGTAGTACACCTTCAGGTCGCCGCGGGAGAGGTTGCCTGGATAGATATCGGTCAGTTCCTCGGCCAGCTGGCGCTGCAGCGGGTGGTAGTAGCCCTGGCCGTCGATCATCAGGGGGAAGTCGCTGTCCTGTTCGTACAGCGGCCGGATCTCCTCGAGCAGCGGCTCGTACCGGTGGCCGAACGGTGTGGTGCCGACCTGGCTGGTGGCGTCCATCACGCCTTCCTGCTCCTCGCCGTCCCGGATGATGTCGATGTGCGGGCCGTCGCCGGCCGTGATGACGATCTCCTCACGGGTTGTGGGCAGCAGGACGCGCTTGTAGTCCTGGAACGTTTCGTCGTCTTCGCCACCGAGCAGCTCCCTGATCCGGTCAAGCATTGCGGGTCACGGGACAGGATTGGGCCTGACGCTAATTAAGTTCACGGCCGGAGCTGTCGTTCCATCCAGTCAGCGGTCAGCAGGACGAGCTCCCGCTGGGCGCCGTCCGAGGTGTACAGATGGTCGCTGCCGGCCAGGACGTGGAGCTGTTTCGGCTGGTTGGCGTGGCGGAACAGCGCCTCGCCGTGGCTGAGCGGCACGGTCTCATCCCTGTCGCCGTGGATGACCCGGATGGGTGCATTGACCTTCTCGATCGCGTCCCGTGCATCGTACTGCCGCAGATCCTCGACGAACGACCAGTTGACACGGACGCTGCCTTTCTTCACGGAGTCGAACTGGTAGAAGCCCTGGTCCTCCCACCGCTGCAGCTCGTCCGCACCGCCGACCAGCGGGGCGAGCTCTGCGTAGGCCGGTGAACCGGCAGGTGCCAGTGCCTGGATGTCGTACCTGGCGGCGACCATGATCGATGTCATCCCGCCGAGCGAGTGGCCCGCAAGCCCCATCCGGTCGGGATCGACGCCGTCCTGCTCCCGCAGGAAATCGAGGGCGTGCTCCAGGTCGTCGATCTGTGAGGAGAGCTGGATGTCCTCGCATTTCCCGTCGGACTCGCCGACGCAGTCGCTGAAGTCGAACCGCAGCACGGTGAACCCCCGGTCGAGCAGTTTCTTCGCGATCGCGTGCAGGTGTGGGATCTCCTTGTAGCCGGTGAACGAGTGGCTGAGGATGACGCCCGGGGAGGGGGTTGTGTCCGGCTCGTCCAGCAGCCCGACGAGCTCCATGTCACGCCCGTTCGTGAACCTGACCCGTCTGCTCATCGTTCATCGCCTCCAGGTGGATCGCGTGACATCTGCGCGCCGCATTCAGGACAGCTGTGGCTGTCGCTGTCCTCGCCGAGCATCGTGGAGGTGCCGCACTCGTCGCAGGTGTACCGCTGCCCGCACATCAGATCAGACTTCCTCGCCGGCGGCCCACTGTTCCAGGGTGTGGAAGTCGGTCTCGCCACAGATCCATTCGTCGGTCTCGGTGTTGTAGAAGAACGGGACACCGCCGCACTTGCCGTCGTCGAACTCCTCCATCTTCGCGGCGTTGTCCTCGTCATGCCAGACCTCCAGCTGCTTGACCTCGACGCCGGCATCCTTCAGGTTCTCGACCTTGTCCTCCATCGCCTTGCAGTGGGGACATTCCTCCCCGTAGAACTCGTACAGTGTCATGGACGTGTCTTGGTGGCGCCGGTATTTACGTCTTGGCCGTCAGTCACGCAGCCGGTCGTACAGGTCCGATGCGGCATCCCGACCGTTCAACAGAAACTTCGCGCCCGCCGCGGTCAGGAACCCGCCCATCGCGGCCCGGGAGTAGTCCCCGGTCGCCACGCCGTCGGCCAGGGCACCACCTCCCACGAGGAAGATCGCCGCCGAGGTCGCCAGGTAGTAGCCGGAGAACAGGTCGGTCACCAGCTCCTGGTACGGCCAGTCCTCGTCCTCCATCCGTTCCTCACCGCGATCGAACGCTGCATCGATCCGGTCCGACCGCTCCATGTACGCCCGCTGCTGGACGCCTGTACTTTCGCTGAACTCGGTCGCGCCCGGGTCGGCGGCGTACAGCTCAGGTTCCAGCTCCGTCATGGCCCGGTACTGGGCTGCCCGGTATAAAAAAAAGGGGTCACAGTGCGGTGTCCTCGACCTCGGTCAGCCCGTGCTCGGTCTCCTTTTTCCGCAGGTTGTACAGGCTGCCGGTCACCGCGGCTTCGAGCTGCTCCTCGTGCGTGATCAGGAACAGCTGGTCGATCAGGTCGGCGACGTTGGTCCGCAGGGTCTCCGCCATGTCGTCGATCGCCCGGGTGTCCAGGTTGTGCGTTGGCTCGTCCAGGATCAGCAGCTTGAACGTCGGTGCCAGCACGATCGCCAGCGCGATACGCAGTGTCAGCGCCGCGGTGTGTCGTTCCCCGCCGGAGACCTCGCCCTCGACCCTGACCCAGTCACCGCGGTCGTTCCGGACCTCGAGCACGTAGTCGTCGCCGGCGCGGAGCCGGATCGAGGTGTAGTCTTCGTACGGGTAGACCCGGTCCCAGACCTCCTGCATCACGCTGTTCGCCTGGTCGACGAACCGTCGCCGCATCTCGCCCTGGGTCTCCACCAGCGCCCGCTCAAACCGGTTGAGGAAGTCCCGCAGCAGACCGTATCGCTCCACCTCCTGCTGCAGTTCTTCCAGGCGTTCCTGCTGCTTCTCGAACTCCTGCATCCGCTTACGTTTCTCCTCCAGCAATTCCTTTTTGGACTCCGTCTTGCTCGCCAGTACCTTGATGTCGCTCTCCAGATCGTTCCGCTCCTCCTTCGCCCCCTCCAGTTCGTCCTCGTCGAAGTCGATGTCGTCCAGCTCGTCCTCCACGTCCGCCAGCTTCTCCTGCTTCGCCGCGATCATCTCCCGCTTCTCGAAGATCTCGACGGCGTCCTCGAGCTGTTCCTGTTCCTCTTCCAGTTCCTCCTGCTGCCTGTCGTCGAGCTCGTCCTCAAGCTCGTCGCGTTGTTCTTCCAGTTCCTCGAGCTGTTCCTCGGCCTCATCGAGCTCGTCCTGCTTGTCCTCGATCTGTTCGTCGATGTCCCGGTACTGCAGCAGTTCGTCGCGTTGTTCTTCCAGTTCGTCCTGTTCGTCCTCAAGCTCGTCCAGCGTGTCGTCCAGCTCGTCGATCCGCTCGTTCAGCTCCTCTTTCCGCTGTTTCTTCTCCTGCAGGATCTCGACCCGGTGCTCGTCGGTCAGTTCCTGGCCGCACGTGGGGCAGGTCTCCGTCGACTGGGACAGGTCTTTGAGCGCGTCCGTGACCTGGTCCAGCTCCGCTTCGGCGGACGAACGTTTGTCCCGCAGCTCCTCCAGCCGCTCGTCGAGCTCCCCGAGCCGTTCCTCGACGTCCTCAAGCTCGTCTTCCTTCTCCCTTTCGTCCTGCAGCTCGCCGAGCTCATCCTCCAGCCGTTCGACCGTGCTTTCCTGCAGCGCGAGCTGTTTCTCCAGCTCCTGCAGCTCGTCCTTCCGTTCCTCTATCGCATCGAGCTCGTCCTGTATCTCCTCGAGCCGGTCCTCCGCCTGTTCCCGCGATTCGACGTCCGGCTCCTCGTCAGGGAGCTGCTCCTGCAGGCTGTCGATCGTCGCCCTGAGCTGCGTGGCCTGTTTCTCCAGTTCCTCGACCCGTTCCTCGGTCTGCTCCAGCTCCTCGACCTGCTCGTCCAGTTCGTCCAGCCGTTCCTCGTTTGCCGCCTTCGTTTCCTGCAGTTCGTCCAGTTCGTCCTCCAGGTCGTCGATGGTGTCGGCCAGTTCCTCGATCTCGGCCTCGTCCAGCCGTTCCTCCAGCTCTTCCAGGTCCTGTTGCCGGGAGCTGTGCCGGTCCTTGACCCGGTTGCGGAGTGTGACGGCGTTGCTCCGGGCGTCCTCGAACCGTTCCAGCTTGAGCAGCTCGTCGATCCGTTCCTTCCGCTCCGACGGTGTCAGGTCGATGAACCGGTCCAGCTGGTTCTGCTCCGCGAAGATGATGTTGGCGAACAGGTCGTAGTCGATGCCGAGCAGCTCTTCGACCGCCTCGGTGACCTCGGTGGTCTGCGGGCCGGCGACTAGGTCGCTGTCATGGTACAGCTTGGATTCCTCGGTGCCGCTGTCCCGCTTCAAGGTGCGCTCCACGCGGTAGCTGTCCCCGTCGACGGTGAACGTGACCTGGATCTCGGCCTGGTCTGCCTTCGTCGGTGTCCGTCGTATCAGGTCGTCGAGGGAGATCTTCCGTTCCTGGACGGCGGGCGTGGTCCCGAACAGGCCGTAGGTGATGGCCTCGAGCACCGCAGACTTGCCGGAGCCCATCTCCCCGACGATGGCGTTGACCCCGCCGGTGAAGTCGAGCTCTGTCTGCTTGTGCGACTTCCAGTTCGTCAGTTCGACGTGTTCGATCACTGGATGAACGCCTCCAGGTTCGAGTCCCTGCCGTCGCCGGTTTCTTCGGGTTCATCGTCCTCCGCTGTCCCGTCTTTCCCTTCTTCCTCCGCTCCTGCGGCGTCCTGCAGGTCGTCGGGGTCTGTCGCCTCCAGCTTGTCCATCGCGGCGTCGAGCTCGCCGTCGGAGAGCAGTGTGAACAGGTCGTCCAGGCCCTCCCAGTCCATCTTCTCCTGCAGGATCGCCATGCCCTGTTCGCGGGCGTTCTTCTCCTCGTACTGCACGTCCGCCTGGCCTTCCTCGTTGCTGGTCGCGGTCCGCTTCGCCACGGTCAGCAGCGCCCGGTCCTCGTACGGTTCCCGGAGCTCGGTGACGCTGATCTCGGCGTCGGTCTCGCCTGTCAGCACGAGCCGGACAAGCGGTTTTTTCTCCCGGTCGTCGAGGATCTCGTCCATCGCGTCCTGCACGGCGTCGCGGACCTGGCTGCCGGTCATGCCTGTCACGTCGATCTCACGGTGTTCGACGTCGCGTGTCCCGTCCAGCTCGATGAACTCGAGGCCGTCCCGGGTGTCGATCCGGAGGAAGCCCTTCGGCTTGTCGGCCTCGGTCTGGTTGATCTGGGTGGTGACGGTGGAGCCGGGGATGACCAGCGGCCGGTCGGCGTCCCGCATCTCGAGGTTGTACCAGTGGATGTGGCCGTCGATGATGTAGTCGAAGCCCTCGGGCAGGTGCTCGAGTTTGAGTGCAGGATGGTCGGGATCGGTGTAGACGAAGTTCTCGATGGACTGGTGCAGCATGAAGATGTTGGTCGCGCCGTCGACGGGAGTTGGATCGAACCGCTGCAGGACCTTGGGGGCGTACCGCTCCGGGACGCCGGACATACCGTGGACAGTGAGGGTCTCGTCGCCCTTCCGCAGGACGATGGTCTCGTTGTGCAGGTGGCAGAGGTAGCCGGCCTTCTCCAGCAGCTGGATCGGGTTGAGGAAGTCGCTGCTCCGACGCTCATGGGTTCCGTGGATGGCGATGATCGGTGTGCCGCGGAAGGAGAACTGTTTGTCGCCGTCGTCCGTCACGTCGACGTCGCTCTCGATGTCGTCGAACTCCTTGAACAGGTCGATGGCCCGTCCGAGCACCTCCTGCCGCGGTATCTTGCGGTCGAACAGGTCGCCGGGGAGGAGGATGACGTCGGCGTCACGTGACCGTTCCAGTGCCTCTCTGAAGTTGTCGAACGGGTCGTCCCGGCGCTCGGTGTCCCAGCCGTAGCCGAGGTGCTGGTCGCTGATGACCGCGATGTCCATGCATGAAGCTGCCGCTCGAAGGCTTTAATATCTGGCCGGGGGTGTTCCGGAAGAAAAAGAAGGGAGAAGGGGAGGGCGCCTTACCGCCGCTCCGGAGGTCACTGGCCGGTGCCGGGCATCGCGACGTCGGTCCCGATCGGCTGCTGGCTTGTCGTGTTGATCGGCGGGATGCCGCCGAACAGGGAGTTGATGAACAGCAGCCCGGACTGTTTGGTGACGTAGACGTCCCGCTGCGCGGTCCTGTTCGAGGTCGCGACGTCCATCGTCACGACGTACAGGTCGCTGAACTTGTCGCCGTTGATCGAGGCGACGGTGATGTTGGCAGGGACGACTCCGCCGAGCTGCTCTTCAAAGTATGCATCCGTCTTCTGCCGGATCTGCTGCTTCGTCATGCCGTCCTGCTTCATGTCGGAGGCGAAGATGAAGCCGGCCCCGAGGATGAGCCCGATCGCGAGCCCGGTGAGGAATACGGTCTTCGGCTTCTTCCACGGTGACCCGTCCGTCGTTCCCCGGTCGGGGCTGTGGTGTTTCCGGCCGTGCTCCCGCTTTGCCTTCAGGGAGTCGAAGCTCTTCCCGCATTTCTCGCAGGCGTATTCGTCCTCCGGCTCTTCTTCGTCCTGTTCGCCGGTGTCTTCAGCATCGATACGGTTCCTGAGCCACTTTTTCAACGTTTTCCTGTCTTTGTTGCCCTTCTCGACGTTGAGAAGCTTCTGGAGGTCGAGGTCCTCCTCGTCGACCATCTCCTTGATCTCTGCGATGGTTTTCTGTGAGATTTCCTCGTAATCGTGGTTGGCCATGGAGATGCACCTCTGTACGGTGCAAGATTTGAGGCAGCGGTTTATAAAACTGGTTTGTCGGTCATCAGGTCCTGCTGGAAGGGTTCCGACCGGGACCGTGTTCTTTAAATCGTTCAGTCCCACATCTAGAACTGATGCACATCGTGGAACTGTTCTACGCGGAGGGGGACCGGCAGAGCCGGGAGGCGAAACGTATCTTCAGTGAGGTCGTCGAGGAGTCGGATGACGTGATGCTGATCGGCCACGACATCGAGTCGGACCCGGGGATCCGGAAGGCGTCGGCGATGGATGTCTACGAGGTCCCGACCGCGATCATCGACCGGGAACGCGCGATGGTCGGTGTGCCCCACTCCAAGGAACAGGTGCTGCGCTCGCTACGGTGAGACGATGGATGAGGAACGGATGATCGAATGCCCGAACTGCGGGACGATCCCGCCCGATCCGCGCGGTGTCGTGGTCTGCCCTGAATGCGGGTTCGACGCCGCCCACGCCCGGTGACCGCTGCCCGGCGGAAGGTTTAAAAGCCCTGTCCGGCCATTCACGGGTCACGTGAGAGCGATGGACGCTGGCAAGCAGGGTGGCTGTGTTCCGCGCAGGGGACGATGAATCGGTCCGGGCAGGCCAGCATGTATTCTACCATACGCATCCTGGTTCCAGCATCCGCTCCACGGTTTCTCCAGGTGATCGACGATGACTGATGAACAAGAACTCGGTATCACGGTGAGCAAGGACCAAAACATGTCCGACTGGTACACCCAGGTCGTGAAGAAGGCGGAGCTGGCGGACTACGCGCCGGTGAAGGGCTGCATGGTGATCAGGCCGTACGCCATGGATATCTGGGACCGGTTGAAGGACGTGTTCGACGACTGGATCGAGGACGAGGTCGATAACGCATACTTCCCGCTGTTCATCCCGGAGTCCTACCTGGAGAAGGAGAAGGACATCGTCGAGGGCTTCGACCCGGAGGTCGCCTGGGTGGAGAACGCGGGTCAGGATGAAGAGCTTGAGGAACGCCTGGCGGTCAGGCCGACCAGCGAGTCCATCATCGCGCCGTTCATGGCGGACTGGATCCGCAGCCACCGCGACCTCCCGTTCCGCCTCAATCAGTGGTGCAACGTGGTCCGCTGGGAGGCGACGGACACCCGTCCATTCCTCAGGACCCGCGAGTTCCTCTGGCAGGAGGGCCACACCGCCCACAAGGATGAGGAGAGCGCGACAGAAGAGGTGATGAAGCGGCTGGACCAGTACGCCCGGCTGTACGAGGACTACCTGGCGATCCCGGTGCTGAAGGGCCGGAAGCCGGAGCATGACAAGTTCCCTGGCGCGATCGTCACGACGACAGTCGAGTCCCTGATGCCGGACGGGAAGTCGATTCAGGGCGGGACGTCGCACAACCTGGGCACGAACTTCGCGGAGGCGTTCGACATCGAGTACGAGGACCGCAACCAGGAGAAGCAGTACTGCTACACGTGTTCCTGGGGGCTGTCGACCCGGGCGCTGGGCGCGCTGATCATGGCGCACGGCGACGACGACGGGCTGGTGCTGCCGCCCGAGGTGGCGCCGACCCAGGTCGTGATCGTGCCGATCTACCAGGAGGACAACCGTGACGAGGTGCTGGTCTACGCTGACGAGGTCGCTGACCGGCTTGACGGGTTCAGGGTCGAGGTCGACGACCGCGACTACAAGACGCCCGGCTTCAAGTTCAACGAACACGAGCTCCGTGGTGTGCCGCTCCGCCTGGAGATCGGTCCCAACGAGGTCGAGGACCAGGTCGTCACGGCGGCCCGCCGGGACGACGGCAGCCAGGAGGAGCTGGCGCTTGACGGCATCGACGCCGCTGTCGAGGAGCTGCTTGAGGACATCCAGGTCGCGCTGTACGAACGCCTGAAGGACTACCGCGACGACCACATCGCTGAGGCGGACAGCTACGAGAAGATCCTGGAGCTGATTGGCCGGCAGCGCGGCTATGTCAAGGCACCGTGGTGCGGCGATGAGGCCTGCGAGGCGGAGGTCAAGGACCAGGTCCACGCCGAGATCGTGATGGTGCCGTTCGAAGACGAAGATCCGATTTCCGGATCTTCTGGAAGCACGCGATCTGAAGGATCGGTGCAGGACGAGCAAGAGGAGCTGACCGGCAGCTGCGCCATCTGCGACAAGGACGCAGAGTTCACGGCGTACTTCGCGAAGAATTACTAGCGTAATTCTTCAGTTCCTCCGTCCGTCGCCGGACTCCGGTTGCCAAGAACTACTAGCGTAGTTCTTGTCTGCCCCTCACAACCTCCGGTAGCTCGGTTGCGAAAAACTACTGACGTAGTTTTTCATTTTCTCACGCGCCAGTGGCGGGTTCGGTCGCGAAGAACTACTGGTGGGCTGGCCGCCCGTCGATCTGTTTTTTCTCTTTCCTGACAGCTGTGACGACGCATCGGCCGCTGCCGACATCCTTTAAAATCTCGGTGCCCGGTTGTGACGTATGACTGACGATATGCTGACCGGTGAGGAGCGCCGGTACCGGGAGTTCATGGCCGACGTGTTTGTCGGCCTTGAGGCGGACGATATCGAACCGTACGAGCACGATCAGCTGCGGATCGAGTACGGCGACGGCAGCAAACGGTACACATTGACACAGGAGGACTTCGACGAGATCACCGGCGACATGCTGGACGACGCACTCGAGCGGTACCACGAGGACGGCGACGATGCACCGGAGCCGGAAGCGGTCGCAGCGCTGGCGGAGGCCCACACCGCCCGCGACGACCTGCCGACCGAGGACGAGCTCGAGGAGTGGCGTGACCCGGTCGAGGACATGCGTGTCGCGCTGACATCGACGACCGGGTTCAACGTCGCGGAGTACGTCGACGACTCGAAGTACGACGACTGGCAGGACGGAGGCCTGGACGCGTTCCTCGATTATCCCGACGAGACCGACGAGTTCGACGGCTTTCGGGACTGGTACGACCAGACGGTGCGGAACCTGGAGCTGATGGACTACGACGAGCCGGAGCGGATCCTGACCGAGATCGCCAACCTGCCGTACGACGAGCCGGTCCACGATGTGCCGGACCGGTCGGTGACGGCGAAGGTGCAGGCCGCGGTGTCGTCGCTTCTCAGCGGCGGTGAACGCGTCGGCCCGGCGTAGCCGGGGCGCCGCTACATTTTTGTTGCTCCGCCGACAAGTCTTCTTCATGGATCGACACCGGCTCCGTGAGAGGATCTACGAATACGATGCGAGGATCGCCCCTTGGCTCAGTCAGGAGGGTGTCGTCGTGCTGCGGTACAGTCTGGCACTGATCTTCATCTGGTTCGGCGCGCTGAAGCCGCTGGGGCTGAGTCCGGCTGCGGGCTTTGCCAGTCGGACGATCCCGTGGATGCCTGCAGATATCTGGATCCCATTGCTCGGTTTCTGGGAGGTTGCGATCGGCCTCTGCTTCCTCTACCGCCCACTGATCCGTGTCGCCCTGCCGTTGATGGGGCTGCACATGCTGGGGACGTTCTCAACGTTCTTCCTGCTACCTGAAGCGGTCTTTGCCCAGTTCCCGTTCGTGCTGACGATGGAGGGACAGTACGTGGTGAAGAATCTGGTCCTGATCGGGGCCGCGATGGTGGTCGGCGGTATCGTGACGGGGGAGACAAGCTCTTCGTGAGAAGTGGAAAGGAAAGGGAGGAAACACCCCGCCGTCCCCTATCGGCCGTGGAGTTATGACCGATGTGTTAGAGTGACTTCCCATCACACCCGGTTGCGGAGAGGTGGGTTATCGGGCATCCTCCCGGTATCCCCATCCTTTGCTCTTCGGTTTGGGGACTTTGAGTTGTTCGGGTTGACGGGGCGTATCCAGTACCGTAGATGCCCGCAAACCTTTATAAGGGTTGTCCGGGCCGCCCCGGCTGGAAGAAAGCGCCTGTCCTGGCTCGGTGCCAGGATTATTAGTATTGGTTCTCCTCCCTTTTATGGATTCCGCCCCTCCACTACATGTCGTACCGTGCCGCGGTAACAACCATTATATATCGGGGTTGCCAAGTATTGTACCAGAACTTCGAAGGCTCCTTGCGGGGGAAGCACAGTTGAGCCAAGCGACAACATCGGGGGACACGTCAGGAAGATCGGTCGTTCTAGCTTCCGCTATCCACTCTTTCTGCTCCAGGGAGCCCGTCAAGGGTGTGACTAGATGAAGACTGTCAACGAGTACCAGGACAATCCGGAGGCACGTTACCAAAAAGAGTTCGAATGGCTCAAACAGGGGGATGAACTAGACTCGCGCTACCTGGCCGAGGAATTCGACATCAGTCCGAGCACCGCCAGGGAGGATCTTTCCGCGCTCAGTGACCGGCTTGGCCTGGAACCGGAACGCGGCGATCACGGCCGCCACGTCTATTCGCTGCCGGTCGACGATCCGGGCTACCTGGAGAAGTCTGAGGTCCGTGAGGCGGACGATATTGCCAACTACCTCTTCGGCGAGGCCTCCGGCATGCACCGCGATCTGAACAACGATGAATGGGAGGAGAAGGAATCCATGACCCTGCTCACCATGTCGGAGCTGGGCTGGGGCACGAAGTTCAGCAGCGAGGAGGCCGTCGACGCGCTCGCGTACAAACTTGAGGAGAAGATCGATGCCGACGAACTCGACCCCGACGAGAACTTCGGCATCGTGATGAACGGCGGCGTGCTTCCCCGCATCTCGAAGTGGAACTACAAGACCGCCCGCCACGCCTACCGCGCCCTCGCGGAGTGGGAGGAGAACGAGTCGGACTCCACCGTCGAGGAGCTACGTGATACCGACCAGCTTGCAGAATACCTTGAGGACGAAAACATCCCGGACGATCCGGAGGAACGGGAGGAGTTCCTGGCTGGTGTCCAGGAGAAGATGGATGAGGTTCTCGACGGCAACGAGAACATGCTCACCAACCTGCAGGAGGCCAGCGAGTACGCAGAAGCCCAGGTGGACAAGATCTACGACGCGCTTGGGGCGGAAGCAGATCTCTACATGCACATGGGCGAGCAGGACGAGGCCAACATCGAGGACATGGAGGAGCTGAAGATCCAGGAGCTGACCGACGAGGTCGAGGACCGGATGGAGACGCTGCAGGAGAAGATCGATTCGCGGAACGACATGCTCCAGACGATGTCCCGTGAACTGGCAGACCTCGAGGGCGAACAGTACGACGAGGTCCGGGAGGAGATCGAGGAACACCTCGCGAACGACCGGGACCCCCGTGAACTGGAGCTCGAGGACTACGATATCGACAGCAGCGACCTGGAGACGTACGAGGAAGCACTTGAGGAACAGGAAGACCTCATCAAGGAGATCCGAGAGATGGAGCACAACCGGAACGCGATGCTCGTCGAGAAGGCGTTCGGCGAGGCAGCGGACTGGGGCAACCGGAAGTACCTTCCACCGGACAAGTCCGTACTGGCCCGCAAGCTTGCGGAGCTGGAGTACGAGGAGTACTACCACCAGATCGGCAACGTCGAGGAGGTGGACCGCGAATCTGACGTTACACGGTTCGACGTCGGCGGGTTCACGGTCGATCTGGCGCACAAGCTCCACTACACGAATACACCGCTCAAGACCGGGTTCAAGAAGGAGAAACGGAAGTACAAGGACCGTCAGGACGAGGAGGCCGACCTGTTCCTCACCGGCCACCACGGCCCGTTCAAGGCGCAGCAGTTCGTCCACGGCCGGGGCGAAGACGAGAACGACCACACCTGGATGGTCCAGCTATCAACGTTCATGGACCCTGAGAAACTGGAGGAAAACGGACTGGAGGAAGGCCTGACCCAGCTGCAGGACGTGAAGCGGATGGGCAAGGGCTTGTTCGACTCCACGGTCTCACTGATCAACATGACGGTCGAGGAAGGTCCTGACGGCGAGCTGCGGAAGCGGTTCAACGTTGAGGGCTGGGACGGCGAATACCTGAAGCGGCTGGGTGAACAGCTGAACGGTGAGAAGGTGCCGGGCAAGGACTTCGCCGACACGGATGACCGACAGCACGTTGTCGCCCGTGGCGACGACCAGATCGGCGCCCAGCACGATATGGAATACATCTACGAACCGCTGACCGAGGAGGTCATCGCCGAGGACTTCCACAACATCGATGAGTGGATGGACGGCCTCGAGGGCGACGCGACCGTGATCGAGGTCGGGGACGCGTTCCAGGGTACCGATGTCTACGATGGTCAGCAGCAGGAGGGCTCGATGTACCTCGGGATGGAGGAGCTCGACCTGAAGTCGGCGATCATCTCGGTGTTCGAGGACGAGGATGTCGAGTTCGAGTCCAAGGACGAGTTCTACGATTTCCTCCAGGAGACCGACCTTAGCTCAGAGACGCAGATGGCGCTGGACTATGCTGATCACCGCGACAAGCGCCAGGTCCCGGTCAACAACATCGCGAAGCAGGGCGAGCTGGTCGAGGAGCTCTTGGTCGACAACTACGAGGAACTGATCGACCGCGGCGCTGATATGATCATCGTGGACGGCAACCACTACAACGACAACCTGGACGGCCTCAGTGAGTCGGAGCGGTTGCTGGAGATCTTTGACTCGGAGTACCACGATGAGATCCGCACCGGTGACGGCAACGGTGACGGCGACGGCACGTTCTACCTGGAGGGGGAGGACGGTGAGACGCTCCAGGTCCGGGCTAAGCACAGGCCGACAGGTTACGGCGCTGAGACGGTCGACAAGCTGCTGGACCAGGCGGTGGAGCAGGACACTGACCTTTTCGTCGCAGGCCACCTGCATGTCCCGTCGTTCGGCAAGCAGAACGATCTGATGGCGATGATGCCGGGATCGGCCCAGGCGACGAACGATTTCGTGAAGGGCTTCACCGATGCGCCGGCCGAGAAGGGCGCGGTCTACCTGTCGATGCCCAGTGACCCGGATAAGAAGGAGTTCGAGTTCGAGCATGTGTCGGTCAAGGGCCTGAACCCGCTGACAGGAGCTGCCGACGAGGAGTAAGACAGGTCAGCGCTGTGGCTCGTCCCGCTGATCGCGGGGCGGCTGCCGCTTCTGTCCCTGCTGACGTCGGCGGGACTGATCTGTGGCCTGCTGTTGCTTCCCCTGCCTTGATCGGGGCTGCTGTTGTGGCCTCTCATGTCCGGGCTGTTTGTCTTCGCTGCCGGTCAGTAGGTGGTGGATGCCGGTGTAGAACAGGCCGATGACGCCCCATCCGGCCATGAGGCCTCCGAGGCCGTACAGGGCCCAGCTGCTGTAGGTGAGGAGTGTCGGGATGTTGATAGGTAGTGATTCCATGAACTGGAAGTATGTCTGGGCGGCGGTGTTGAGGAAGGTGAGTCCGTAGCCGGCACCGGCCACGATGCCGCCGCCGATGATCTGGCCGAGTCGGTGGCTGATTGTGCCCATGGGCCTTGTTGCGTGGTGCTGTGTTAAATGCGTTACCGGCTCACGGTCAGATATTTAAAGTTTGTACCTGTATGATGGGATACTGTTCTCGGAAGACGACCACGTTTGGGGTTTTATCATGCAGAATATGCAAGAGCAGAAGCAGCAGATGGATAACATGGAAACGGGGACCACAACGCTCGGACTCGTGAGTGAGGACGGGGTGGTCCTTGCGACAGATAACAGAGCGACGATCGGTAACCTCAAAGCCTCGAAGAAGGCCCAGAAGGTCTACCAGCTGGACGATCAGATTGGTCTGACGATCGCAGGTTCTGTCGGCGACGCCCAGCGTATCGTCCGTGTGATGCGGTCCCAGTTGAAGCTGTACAAGCTGGAGACGAAGGCGATCTCTGTCGAGGGCGCTGCGACCCTGTTGTCCAACATCCTGCAGTCATCGAAGATGCTTCCATATATGAACCAGTTCGTCATCGGCGGTCTTGCCGATGAAGGTGGCGTCCTGTACGATCTCGACCCGATGGGCGGTCTGATGGAGCATGATGAGTTCACTGCCACGGGTTCAGGCTCAACGATGGCGTATGGCGTCCTTGAGGACGCGTATGATGAAGGCATGGCCGAGGACGATGCTGTCGAGCTCGCGGTGCGCGCAGTGAGTGCCGCGACCGAGCGCGATGTTGCGTCGGGCGACGGCATCGATGTCGTGACGATAACGGAGGAAGGCTACCAGGAGGTCGATGACGATCGCATCGAAGACCTGCTGTAGCCGTGCTTACAGAGCGTGATTCTTGTGGCAGGACTTGATGAAGTCAAGGAGATGCTTCCGGACGACGCGATGATCCAGGATGCGAAGTATGAAGCGTCCGACATCGTGTTCTACACGAAAAGCAGAGATTTCTTTCTGGACAACGAAGATGTTGTCCGGGACATCGTCTCGACGATCAAGAAACGCGTGGAGATCCGTCCTGCGCCGAACATCCGGCTGGGTGAGGCGGAGGCGAAGGAACGTATCGAGGATATCGTGCCGGACGAGGCGGATCTTCAGGAGATGCATTTCCAGCCTGGGTTCGGCAAGGTCGTCATCCATGCCCGCAAGCCGGGCCTTGTGATCGGCAAGTCGGGCTCGACGCTGGACGAGATCAAGGAGAAGACCCGCTGGATGCCTGAGGTCGTCCGCGTCCCCGCCATCGAGTCGAAGGTGGTCGATCGGGCGCGTGAGATCATCCAGGAAGGTGCGGACTTCCGGAAGGACTTCCTGCACGATGTCGGGAAGAAGATCCAGCTGGAGAAGAGTATCGGCGATGAATGGGTCCGGGTGACCGGGCTGGGTAGTTTCCGCCAGGTCGGTCGCTCGTCGATCCTGCTCCAGACTGAGGAGTCGGACATCCTGCTGGACTGCGGTATCGACCCGACGGGTGAGGGCCAGGACGCGTTCCCACACTTGGATGTGCCGGAGCTGAACCTGGACAGGCTGGACGCGGTGATCGTGTCCCACGCCCACCTGGACCACTGCGGCATGGTGCCGTACCTTTTCGAGTTCGGGTACGATGGCCCGGTGTACTGCACCGAGCCGACCCGGGACATCATGATCATGCTCCAGCTTGACTACCTTGACGTTGCGCGACGTGAGGGCAACACCGCCCCGTACGATTCGACCGCGATCAAGGAGGAGGTCAAGCGGACGATCACCCTGGATTACGGCGAGGTAGCGGATATCACGCAGGACATGCGGCTGACGTTCAACAACGCAGGCCATATTCTCGGGAGCGCGTCGGCGCACCTACATATAGGCGAAGGCCTGCACAACATAGTGTACTCAGGAGACATCAAATACGACCAGACCGAGCTGCTCCGTCCGGCGGATCCGAAGTTCAACCGGGTGGAGACGCTGATCCTGGAGTCGACGTACGGCGATAAGAAGGGCGACATGCCGGACCGGAAGAAGGCGATGAAGAAGTTCAAGAAGCTGATCCGGGAGAAGGTGAAGGAGGGGGAGAAGGTCCTGATCCCGTCGTTCGCCGTCGGCCGTGCCCAGGAGATTATGGTGATGATCGCGGAGGAGTCGGAGAAGGACTACTTCGACGTCCCGGTCTACCTTGACGGGATGATCTGGGACGCGACCGCGCTCCACACCGCGTATCCCGAATACCTGTCGAAGAAGGTGCAGAACAAGATCTTCAAGGAGGAGGACAACCCGTTGATGAAGGACTGCTTCCAGCGGGTCGGCAGCAACGAAGAACGGGAGGATGTGATCGATGGCGGGCCGTGTGTCGTGCTTGCGACGTCGGGCATGGTCACAGGCGGCCCGATCATGTCGTACCTGGAGTCGCTGGCGGAGGACCCGGACAACCGGATGATCTTCGTCGGCTACCAGGCCTCGGGGACGTACGGCAATAAGATCCAGTCCGGCCGGTCGAAGATCACGCTGCCGGGTAACGACAAGCCGACACACCTCAACCTGGATGTGAAGACTGTGGAAGGGTTCTCGGGCCACAGTTCCAGGCAGCAGCTGATCAACTACGTGAAGAACCTGCCGAACAACCCGCAGAAAATCCTGTGCAACCACGGGGATGATTCGTCGACGTTCCAACTGTCCTCGACGCTGCACAAGATCTTCAACACGGACACGTCGGCGCCGCAGAACCTGGAGACGATCCGGCTGAACTGACGGGGAGACCACCAACGTTTTAAAGTAGCGACTCCATTGTAGTAACAGCGATGACAGGACGTTCTTCACGGGGCGATGTCAAGGTGAAGCGGGAGCGGGCCGTGGACGAGATGTGGTCAAGAATCGACCCGCTGATGCACCGCCGCCACGAAGAGGCGATGGATCGCCGGACAGGTTAGACGGATACACTGCCCGGCCGCGCCCTAGAGACTCCGTTTTGCTCTGAAGCCGTCACCTGTCGATCAGTGCCTTGATCTTCTCTGGCTGGAAACCGATGACTGCCTGATCCCCAACGAAGGTCTGTGGCACGCCCTGTTGTCCTGTTTTCTGGATCATCTCCTTTGCTTTCTTCCGATTGGCGGCGACGTTGTGCTCGGTGTAGTCGATGCCTTCCTCATCAAGCCACTGCTTAAGCTTGGCGCAGTAGGGACAGGACGGAGTGGTGAAGATTTCGATTTGGTTTGTCTTTGAACTTCCGTCTTTGTCTGTGGTCTGTGGCATAGTAATCACTGTTTGTGTAATAATACCGAACTTTTATACACGATGTGGTCTGGTGTCGAGGGAACCGGGTAAGAGAAAGAGGAAGTGGGAGAAAGAAGAAGATGGGCGCGCACTATCGGTGGATGTGCGCGTAGGCCGGGGTGGCGATGAGCCATTCCTCGTCGATGCCCGCCACGTCGCCGTCGACCGATTTGACGGTCTTCTTGATGCGATCGATGGCGCGCTTGAGGTCTGTCATGTCCTTGTCCTTCAGCGGCTTCATCTTGACCCAGACGATGTTGCCGTCACGGATCATGGACTGGACCTGTTCAACGTCGCCGTACTCGTTCAGCGTAACGACCCGGATCTTGACCTTGGACGCAGTGTCTTCGTCCGCTTCCTCCAGTTCCACGTATTCGTCTTCGTCGAGTTCTTGGACTGAATCATCGTCGTCGCCGCCTAAGAGCTTTCTGAAAGGCATTATCGCTGACCTCCTGACAGGAAAGTATTGGGTGCAGGACACTTAAATGTGTTTGCGAAGTCGTCAGTTCTCCACGCTTTCCAGCATGGAGGCGATGTTCCAGACCTCGGTCCTGGTGTGCTGTGCGATGTTCGGATCGTTTGAGATCTCATCCAGGTAGCTCGTCGCTGTGTTCACGCGGACGGAGAGTTCCTCATCCTCGTCTTCAAGCGCCTCGATGGCGTTGTCAAGAAGATCCTGGACGTTGCTCGGTACCTGGGTGTCCTTGAGTTCTTCCATGCTGTCGATAACGTTCTGGACGTCTGATTCTACCATGGTTACCACCCATTACTGGGCCATACCTCCGCCCATGCCCTGCATCTCCTGCTGGAACTGGTTCTGGGTGTCCTGGACCTTCTCCTTGATCTGTTTTTCCTTCTTTTCCAGGCTCTTCAGCCGGACCTCGAGGTCTTCCTGTTTCTCCTCGAGTTCGTCCTTGAGCTCCTCGTAGTCCTTGGAGACGAGTACCGTGCCGACGGACTTGTAGAGCTGCTCGTCCTGAGAATCCTCCAGCTCGTCGAGCGCCCGTTCGATTTCCTGTTTCTCTGTCTTCGCGTTTTCTTTCTGCATCGTTACCTGCTGCAGCTGCTGACGCATCTGCTGGATCTGCATCGCCATCTGTTGACTCTGGTCATCCATGGGTGGTCACCTCTGCCCGTAGACGGGCTAGACGAACTTTGAACTGAGCTTTGTGAGACGGGTGGTGGTGTTGAGTGTGCCACGAAGCACGCCCAAGCTATCTGTCTCGATGTCGATGACAACGTTGTCGTCATCGACGCTGACATCAAAGGAAACGCGGTCCGATCCGCCGAGGTCGGGCTTGATCGCCGTGTGAACCTTTTCGGGCTTGTCAACGTCGAGCCGGAGTGTCGCCTCCATTATCGTGCCTGGACGGTCTGTTTCTCCTCGGGTCGTTGCTTGAGGATGATCCGACCGGAGCACTTGGGGCAGATGATCTTCTCCTTGACCGGGTTGATGTCAATCTCTTCCTCGCATTTCGCACAGACGTAGCCTGCCATCTGTATCAGTCCTCCAGGCGCTCCTGCGCAGCTTCGAGTTCCTCGGTTCCCTCGCGGATGGCCTTCTCGATCTTGTCCGCGGCACCGGTGTCGGACGTGTAGGCGCCACCGGCGATCTTCTTACCGGTCTTGGTATCCTTCCAGACTCCTGCTGCTTCTCGCTTCAGTTTCCCCTGTGCTCGCTCGTGTTCTTCCTTATCGACGAATTCTTTCTGTCGCTTGGGCATAGCGTTCACCACCGCTGTTGGCATGACTGTCTGTGAATATTTTTAAATACACGTGGTCTGTGGAAAAAATGGGGGAGGGAGACGGGCTGTTACGCCCGCTCCAGCGCGTCCCTGACCTTCTCCCTGAGCATCTCGCCCTTTTCCTTGGACGTTCTCAGGATCTCCATGACATCGTCGTCGGACAGAGCCTCTGGCTCGCCCTTCTGCATGGAGACGACGTTGCCGTCCTCCTTGATCGTCGAGGTCAGCCGTGCCCGACGGACGTCCTCTTCGTCGGCCGTCGTGTCGAACAGGATCTGACCTGCGATCTTGGACCCGGTCACAGTCATGGGGAGACCTTCCGTCTCGAGCGGCTGCCGCTCGTCCCTGTCGACCGTGCCTTCCTCTTCGTCGTAGGTCGGGAGGTCGGCGAGCTTGAGCGCTGTAACAGCGCCCAGCGACGCCGCGTCGATCAGGTTGCCGTCGTAGTCGATGACGTGGATGTCAATGAAGACCATCCAGCACGTCTCGCCCTCCTCGATGATGAGTTCCTCGAGGTCGAGCATCCCGGATTCCCGGATACCTCGATCGACGAGCCGTGCGAGCTCTGTGGCCTCATCACCGGGCGGACCTGACTCGTACCGCGGTGCCGCCATACGGGTCAGCTCGGCGTTGGTGATGATCGCGCCGGCGTCCGGCGTGTCGGGGTACGGATCCCCGGTCTCGGTCGAGATGCCGACGATGACCTTGGTGTCGCCCATCTCGACGTACGCGGAACCGTCCGCTGTCTCGTGGACGTAGTCGGGCTCGATGGTGATGTCACGGAACTCGTCGAAGTCCCGGCCATCCAGCCGTTCACCGTCTTCGACCGTCTTCCTGATGTTAGTCTCGTTGATTTGTAGGACCATTAGCTTTCACCTCCGTTGTAGTCACCGACGTTTTCGAACTCCTGCCTGAGGGCGTCTTTCTGCGCCTCGAACAGTTTCTGGTTGCCGCGCTCGGCAAGCTGCAGTCCTTCCTCCACGTCGTCGGCGGTGATGTCGCCGTCCATCTGGAGGAGGGTGATCTCGTCGATGTTGCCGTTGATCGTCGCGACGGGGATGTCTGCCTTACCGTAGGCGTCTTCCTCGCCTGCGACGTCGAGCACCATCTGGTCTTCGAGCTTGCCGACTGCTGATGCCTGGACGATCCCCTTCATCGGGATGCCGGCGTCAGCCAGTGCAAGTCCTGCCGCGGTGATGCCGGTCACTCGTGTCGAGGCGTCGGCCTCGATGACCTGGACATCGACCTTGATCGCAGCCTTGGGGAACTCCTCGAGCCGGACTGCGGGTTCCAGCGCTCGCTTGGTGACGAGGCTGATCTCTTTGTCCCGCCTGCTGGGCTTGGGACTCATCCGGTCGTCGACGGAGAATGCTGCCATGTTGTACTTGGCCTGGAGCACTGCCTTGTCGGGCTCCTGCAGGTGCTGCGGGTGCAGCTCCTTCGGTCCTTCGACGCCGGCGATGACACGGGTGTTCCCGATCTCGACCAGCGCGGAGCCGTCAGGCCTGTTGAGGATGCCGACCTCGATGTTGAGGTCACGCATCTCGTCCGGTGCCCTGCCGTCGAGGCGTTCACCGTCGACGAGCAGGTCCTCTTTCTGTTTCTGTGGCATTGACTATCACTTCCGCTCCTTCAGCCATTCCTCGACCTTGCTGGTGAGTCCGGAGACGTGGGCTTCCTTGGCGACCTTGTAGCAGGCCTGGGCCGCCAGGCTTTCCTTGTCGCCGTTGATCCAGACCCGTCCGTTCTGGCCGATGACGATGCTGGTGTTGGTATTGTCCTTGATCGTGTTTACCATCGTGCCCTTCTTGCCGATGAGGCGGGGCACTTTCGTGGGAGGTACGGTGATGACACGTCCCTCCTCAAGCTTGCGGGCACGCTTGTCCTGCATTGTGAGCTGGACGTCTTTGCCCTTCGTGACTTTCTGGATCTTGCCGACGACGACGTCACCGATGTCGAACCAGTCTGCGATGTCGTCCTCGGTCAGGTCGACGTATTCTTCCACCGCTTCGCCGATCGGGAGGATGGCGTCGTACGGTGAGTTGATGTCGACTGTCCAGTTTGAGTGGGATACACGGGAGATCTCGCCGATGACGGAGTCTCCTTTCTCGGGGACGTACCGTCCGCGTCGCGGACTGACACGTACCTCCCCGTCCCTGAACTCGACGGTACCGACGTATTCGGAGAGGATGTTGCCCGCCTCCAGGTAGGTACCGTCGCCCGGGCTTGCTTCGCCCGATGCCAGTGCCTGTCCAGGCACGACGATGTCACGGTTGTTGACTAATTTTTCCATGGTTGGTTCACCTTGTGGTAATGTGAGAGTGAGTGGTGGATTGGCACGTTACAGCTGTATCTAGCTGGTTTGTAGCCCTCGATAGGCGTCGTGAAGTCATGTGCATCCACCTTGTGTGATGAAGGAGAATTCGGGGTTATCGGAAAACTTTTTCTCCTCTTTTTTCTCTCACAGACGGATGCGTCCGGAAATCTTTTATAGGTGCTGGCGAGCACCCGGCTATATTAGGCGTCGGCCCGCATAGGGAGACAGGTGGGCCACGATGGCAGACGACGAGGAGGTCGAGGAAGCGGTGGAGAAGAAGGAAAGCACGTTCCAGTGGGTCGGTGACAGCGAGACGTACGAGGACGAGACCATCGACCTGGCGGAGCCCGAAACGACGGACGAGGGCGACGAGCGCGGATACGAGGACAGGAAACGGTCGTTCCTGGAGGCGGTCGACCACTACGTCTCAGCCCGGAAGAACCCGAACACGGGCCAGTCGATGCGCAACCACAAGCGCCGCAGCACGTCCGGCACCTCGATGAGCGAGTTTGAGCAGAAGATAGAGAAACGTGCCAAATACCTGGGCGGCGAACTGGAGGACCATGGCGATGCTGTGAAACAGTACGGCAGGAGGCTGAAGGACGACCTCAGCAACGACGACTACGAGAGCGCTGTCGAGGACATCGCCGCGATCTACAAGGCGACAGGCGACGACGATCTCCGCGACTCACTCATGGGCAAGGTCAAGGACCTGTACGAACACGAGA
>JAXINV010000064.1:0-6339 GCA_034190465.1 Asbonarchaeum danakilense (SeqCode)
TAGCCCCCCCAGGATTCGAACCTGGGTCACGAGAGCCAGAGTCTCGTATGATTGGCCACTACACCAGGGGGCTATTGTTATGATGGTTGTTCTCTCCGGTGTATATGGAGCGCCTTCAGGCGCGTCGGGCACCGAAAGGTTATCTGTTCAGACCCGGTCCGGCTGTCCGAACCGTTCTACCCGTCCAGCCGGTCTGCACGGGGGTTGCGTGGTAAACTATTTTAAGCTGTTCCCTTGTTCTCAGTCAAGGACCAGGGTTGTGGCCTCACCGACAACGAAGCTGGTGAGCCAGAGGAGCATGAAGAGCGAGTAGCTGATGAACTGGCCGAGCGGGCCGTCGAGCACGGCTATCAGTAGGAAGATGTAGGAGACGGCCTCGATACCGTAATGAATCCGGATGAGTCGCCTGGCAAGGGGGTGCTCTGTTTTCAACGGGCCGACATACATCCAGATATCGGGGAGGGTTTCGACGATGAAACCAGCCACCACGAGTGTGAGGAAGATGCCCTCGATCTGCGCGCCGGCTGCCAGTGCCCCCTCGACGAGGAGGTACAGGACAGCGGCCAGTGAGAGAGCGAGCAGTGTCAGTACCTTGGCGTAGAACAGTTCTCCCTTTTCATCGGACTCGGTAAGTCCGAGCCGCTGCCGGAGTTTGTGGATGCCGGACTGGTATCCCATCGCGGTACTAATGCGTCACCGTCGTATAAATGCCTGCCCCGGCGCTGGCTTTATAGCTGGTCGCCCCGCATCATTCCATATGAAGGTGCTTGTCGCGGGCGCGTCAGGCTTTGTCGGACGCCACCTGATTCCGGAACTCAACGACCGCGGCCATGATGTCGCCGCGCTGGATATGCAGGAGTACGATGGGGATGCAGAGGCTGTTGTTGGAGATCTGACTGACTACGAGAGCTTTGAAGATGCTCTTGAGGACGTCGATGCTGCCTACTATCTTGTCCATAGCATGGGGGTCGACGAGGAGTTCGTGGAGGCGGAGCGCCAGTGTGCTATGAATTTCAGGGAGGCCTGTGATGAGTATGGGGTTGATCGTGTTTTCTACCTGGGCGGTATCGTCGGCACGGACAAGGAGCTCTCTGAACATCTATACAGCCGTAACCACGTTGCCGAGATCCTGCATGAAGGGGATGCAGATGTCACTGAGTTCCGTGCAGCGATGGTGCTGGGCTGGGAGAGTGACTCGTTCCAGATAATGTACCAGCTGGTTGATAGGTTGCCGGTGATAATTGCGCCGCGCTGGCTCCAGACACAGTGTCAACCGATCCACGTCGACGATGCGATTTACTACCTGGTAGAGGCGCTGGAGACGCCGAAGACAGCGGGTAAGACCTATGAGATCGGGGGAGCGGACGCGTACAGCTACAGGAAGCTGCTTTCGATCCTGGCTGATGAGCTGGGCCGGCGACGGTTCATCGTCTCTGTTCCGGTGCTGAAACCGAAGCTGTCCTCCTACTGGGTGGATCTGGTGACCGACCGCCCCCGTGGCCTGATCCGGGCGCTGGTCGAGAGCCTCAGATATGATATGACGGTGTCGGACAACACCGTAGACGACGATATGCCACACGACTGTAGAGGATACCGCGAATCCATCAGAGCGGTACTCGACGAACGTTCCTGAGGTACTCCTTTCTTGTGACCGCTTCATGCTGGCCCAAGGACATCCACAGGCGCGGCGTAGTCACCGGGCTCCCGGAGGTAGACGGTGTCCTTCGACTCAACCAGCTGGCCGTCGACGACGATCTCGTCACCTTCCTCGAACGAGCCGCCATACGCCCAGAAGTAGGTGACGAGGTCGAGATCCCGGTCACCGGCGTCCAGCTCCACGTTGCGCGGCCAGCTGTCGTTGTGCTCGGCGTCCTCGATGGTCGCCTCGAGTGTGACCTCCTCGTAGGCGTCGTCCGGCGCCGGCCGCTCGAATCCGTCCCAGCTTCCCGGCTCCTGGCTGGGGCTGAACCCGACCTTGAGGTCGTCCCTGAAGTACCGCTGTTGCGGCTGCTCGTGGTGGTACCGCGCCACCTCCTCGGGCACGTCGTACCGCTCCGCGTGACTTCGGATCCTGTCGTCCAGCCAGTCGTCGCCGACCTCCTCAAGGCCGAGCCCGTCCTCCAGGCCGGGGAGCACGTCGTCGTGGAACCTGTCGTAGTCGCCGAGCCAGACGAGGTCGAGGTCGGAGCTGTCCGTTCCGACGCCGTACGTGTCCGAGCCGATGGCCATGAGCTGGTCGGGCTCGTCCAGTAGGGCCTCGATCTCCTCGTAGACCGCGCGGCTCTCGCCGTCCATGTTGGCCAGCACCTGGTCCCGGTCACGGTAGGGGTCGACGACCTCCTCGACACGGTCGCGTTCGACCTCGAGGGCGCCGAACCGGATAGGGGATTGCTCGTAGCCGTCGCCGGCCAGGTCGGCGCTGCCGTCCTTGGGCTGTTTGGAAAGCCTGACCTCGTCGTACTCCCGGGCGCCGTCGGGATCGGGCGCGTAGACGGGGAGACAGGAGACGGTGTCGTCCTCGTGGTTGTCGCCGAGTGCGATGAAGAAGTTGTACCGGTCGTCGCGCAGGTAGGCGAAGTTTGTGTCCATCGTCCCATACACGGCTGCGGCTGGGAGACGTTTCAACCGGATTAGTGTACCGGCTGCACCACACGGTTGATATGCGCCGCCGACCAAGTGAAGGGCATGGTGGAGGTCAACCTGGTGCTGCCGTTGCTGGCGGCGGTGTTCGCGGCGCTGTCCAACATCGTGGCGAAGGTGCTGCTGGACGATCTGGACTTCCGCGAGTTCATCGCCGTCTCGTTCATCTGGATCGCGCTGTTCATGACGCCGCTGGCGTTGCTCCGGTTCGAGCTACGGGTGACGTGGACTGCCGCCCTGCTGGTCGGGGCGGTGGTGGCGACCGATGCGGCGGCGAACTATCTGTACTTCGAGGCGATGGACGTCCAGGAGGTGTCGCGGCTGTCGGCGGTGTTCGCGCTCGGCCCGCTGTTCACGATGCTGTTTGCTACGGTTTTTCTGCCGGCGCACCTGACCCTGGCGTCCGGTGCGGCTGTGTTGACGATCGTTGCCGCGGTCTATCTTCTCAACGCGGATGGGAGTGGGCTGCTGCAGCCGTTCAGGGAGATGCTCCGGGAGCGGAACTATGCGGCGATCGGTGCTGCGCTGCTGTTCGGGCTGTCGGCGATCCCGGCCCGGTACGCGTTGACGGAGTATGCGGTGACGAACCCGGAGACGCTGTACTGGGTCCGTGCCCTGGCGATCGGTGCTGTGCTGCTGACGGTGTTCCGGCCTGAGATTCGGTCGTACACCCGACGGACGATGGCTGCGATCGCGGGGCGGTCGCTGCTGGTTATCGTGCAGTGGATGCTGTACCTGTACGCGGTGATGGGGTCGAACGTGCTGACGACGTCGGCCCTGGCCCGGACGACACCGGTCTGGACGCTGCTGTTCGGCTGGCTGGTGCTGGATGAGTCGGTGACGCGGCGGAAGGTGGCGGCGATCGGGCTGATCCTGGTGACGGTGGTGTTCCTGCAGTCACGAACATTTATCTGACGACCGTGCGAAGACCACGCCCATGGAACCACGCATCATCGTCCACGGCGGGGCAGGCGGTAAACGCGAGGCAAAGGACCAGGAGGTCGTCGAACAGGCGGCCGAGGAGGGGAAGGCGGTCCTTGACGGCGGATCGGCGCTGGACTCGGTGGAACGAGCTGTCAACGTGCTGGAGGACGATCCCGGGTTCAACGCTGGCCGCGGCGCGAAGCTGCAGCTCGACGGGACGCCGCGCCTGGAGGCGGCGGTGATGACGTCGGATCTTGCCTGCGGCGCGATCACGGGGCTGGAAGAGATAAAGCATGCGGTTTCTGTGGCCCGGGCGGTGATGGAGGAGACCCATCACGTGATGCTGGGCAACGGCTTCGCGACCAGGTTCGCTGAGGAGCAGGGCTTTGAGCGCGAGGATCTGCGGACAGAGGACGCGGTCGAGGCGTGGGAGAGGATCAAGGAGCGGGTGGACGGGCTGTCGTTCGATGAGAAGCTGGAGGAGCTGGCGGGAATGGATACGGGCGGCACGGTCGGCGCTGTGGCGGTTGATGCAGACGGCGAGCTAGCCGCTGCGACGTCGACAGGTGGCCGCTCCCCACAGCTGGCGGGGCGGATCGGTGACACACCGCTGATCGGCTGTGGGACGTACTGCAACGAGTATGCTGCTGTCTCGGCGACTGGTATCGGGGAGGCGATCGTACAGACGACGCTCGCCCGCCGCTGCTGCGAGCTTGTTGAAGACGGAGCAGCGGCCCCGGAGGCGGTGAAGCGGGCGATAGAGTTCCTGGAGGAGCGGACGGGGAGGCAGGCGGGACTGATAGCTGTCACCGCGGAGGGGGTGGCTTCACACCACAACGCGGCGGCGATGCCGACTGCCAGGCGTTAGAAGCCGAGGTTGTCGTTGATCAGGATCACTGTTGTCCGATCCTCGATGGTCTCCTGATGGAAGATGAACTCTTTGGCGACGGTGCTTTCTGTCCCGTAGGCGTCCTGCGCGCGTTCGTTCTCGAGCGGGTATGCATATTCTTTGAGCCGTTTTCGGGCTGTTTCAAGGTCTTTGACGATTTTGTTGGCGCCGGCGACGATGATAACGTTCTGTGCGGCGAACGGATAGCCGCCCACTCTGCTGCCTGAAGCGTCAGCTGCGACGAGTTCGCCTGTCTTGGCGATGGCGTTGACACTGCCAAGGAAGTAGTCGGAGGCGGTGTGCCTGTGGCGTTTCCGCTGCTGTTCCTCGGGGTCGTCGGTGTTGAGGATCTCCTGCTTGAGGTTGACCCAGCTATGATTACCGCTTTTGAGTAAGTCGATGAAGCCGATCTCCTCGAGCGTTGTTGAATGTCCGTTGTTGACTGTGGAGCCATCCGGGATCAAATCCTCGATGATTTCGAGGGCCTTGTCACCGGTTTCGACGGTGTGGACGTTGAACCCGTGGTCTTTGAGGTTCTGAACTGTTTCGTCAAGCGTGTCTTGGCCGGGGATCTGGTCGAGGCTGTCGTCCAGGTCAACCTGGTCTGCGTAGTCGCGCTTGGTGGGGTAGTCGGTCATGATGCTACACTTCAAGAAGTGAAGCTTTTAAGGAGGATAATTTCTTGGAGTGAAGTGAGCATTCGCTGGCAGAGGTGCGGGGGGATGGAAGCCATGGCTGGCGGATTGCTGCGGCCGGTGAGCGTGCCGGATGTGCTATGCCTCACAGGTGTTTCTGCCGATGAGTCTGTACAGCAGGCAACGCTGTGTGACACCGGTGAAGATGGAGACGGCTCCGATGATGGCAAGTATGGCGCTTGTGAGTGCCTGGGGCAGTGGTCCGACGGCGACAGGGATGTAACCGGTGTAACCGGCCAGACCAAGGGCCAGGAGAACAGTCCCGACACCGAGTCGTACCTCTTTGTCCGTTTCGCCTACGTTTTTCTCCATACCGTTCCTTTATGCAGCCTTGTATAAGAGGGTTGTGGAGTAATTCAAGCGTATGATCTACTGTTGATCCTGCCTCTGCTCGAGGGTTTTCGACGAAGGCTCTGCCCCGACGGGAGGTTGACGGGCCGCCCAGAAAGGTTTTTATTAGTCCCTGATCGTTGTGGGGTCATGCTGGAGGACCCTGTTGAGCGGAGTAAGGAAGTGGTGGAGGACCTTGCTCCTGATCTCGCGGAGTTGTATGGTGTCGATCTGGAGGTTCCTGATTTCAAGGCCACCAGGGCCGGATATGCATCGCTGGGAACGGCTATGGAGTACCATCGGCCGCGGGAGGGGGAGGAGGATGAGCCGGGGACGGTGAAGGTGCGCGAAGACGTGTACTGGCCTAAGACATCACTTACCACGACGGTCGGCCATGAACTCGGCCACGCGGCGCTGTACCAGAACAGTGATTTCGGAGAGCTGTGGCGGGACGAGCAGTATGACGACGGGGTGTTGCGGGCGATCAGTGAAGGAGTAGCCCAGCACTTTGAGCGGACAGCCTATCGATCACTGGGCAAGGAGACATTTGAGCGGTTTGATGTCCTGGAGGCGGCGCGTTATACGTTCCGTTACACCGTCAAGAGAGGGGGGCAGCGGGTATGGGATGCCACTGTTGCCCGGAAGTACCCGGATGTCTACTCCGAGGGGCGGGATCTCATGACCGGCATGTCCCGGGAGGAAGTGAATGAGGTCCTGAACGACCCGGAGGACTTCTATCAGCAGATCGTGGAGAGATGAGGGGGTATCAAGCCTATCCTTCGAAGACCCGAGGGGCCTAGTCTTCTCTGTTCATGATCCTGCCTCATGGTATAGAATAGAAACGCCCGGGGCAGGATTTGA
>JAXINV010000064.1:6439-24251 GCA_034190465.1 Asbonarchaeum danakilense (SeqCode)
ACGCCCGGGGCAGGATTTGAACCTGCGAGGGCTCGCGCCCACCGGTTGTCTTGCAATAGATGGTCCACGGTCGTTCCCGCTTGGGGTAGCCGCTTGGCTCAAGACCGGCGCGATGGACCAGACTCCGCCACCCGGGCATACTGCTTGTGGGTTCCGGGTGCGCGGCTCTGAAAACTCCGTACGGAGTTTTCTTCGTTCGAGCGAAATCCCGTAGGGATTTCATCGAGCTCCGCCACCCGGGCGGTATTTGTGTGATGCAGGTGGCTCCGTCGCAACCTGATGGTTGCTCACGGGTGAACCGCAAGGGTTCACCGTGTCAGCCACCCGTGCATCGGGCTGTACAGCCTACACGAACACGTGCTGAGACACTTTTATAACGTTGGGAAGGCATCGTCTCCTATAGAGTGTGAACGATATGGGGCGTGGACGATACGTTATCGTGCTTGTAGCGGCTGTCCTCCTTGCAGGCTGTACTGCTCCAGAGACTCGAAAGCCTGATCTGGAGGATCTACCGCGTGCTGATACGGATGTGAAACAAGAGCTGATTGAAGCATTCAATATAACACAAATTGGCGTTAACACGACTGATATCGGCACACAGACCGATACACCGTACCGGAGGGTGATCAGCAAGCACGTCAAAGCGTCTGAGAAGAGCATCGATGCCGTCATGATGCAGCGGAGAGGAATCGTAGAATCATGGAGTAATGTCCTAACGATAAACAATTCGAACGGCACATCGGACAAGCCTGTTCCCGTTCTTATCATCTCAACAGTGCGGCTGTACCTCGATCCGAAAGATGCTGCAGCCCGTTACAATTCCATCAGGCGGCAAGCGAGACAGAACGGCGGTAATGTTTCATCAATAATGGTCAACGGGACGAATGTTACCCGTATCCGTATCCAGGCATCGAAAGGCCAGAACAATGTGATGTTCCTGGCGAATCAGAAGAACCTTCTCTACTACGCCTCCGCTGTCGATGAAGACAGGATGTTTGTCGATTTTGCACGACGGCTATTCGAGCTGATGTTGGAACCTGCCGTGAACCAGCGAGGATAGTGCTGCATCAACTGTTGTAATCGTCGATGATCTGCTCGTGGTCGAACCCGAGCTCGTCCGGCAACTCGTCCAGCGCGAACCACCGGACCTCCTTGGCATCCGTCTCCGCGTCCAGCTCACCGCCGACGGGATGCGCCTGGTAGACGACTGAGATCACAGGGCCGCGAGGATCCCTTCCCGGTGTGTCGTACACGCCGTGGACCTCGTCAAGCTCCACGTCCAGCCCGGTCTCCTCCTTCGCCTCCCGGACCGCCGCTTCGCTGACCTGCTCGCCGCCCTCGACGTGGCCGCCGGGCAGGCACCACTGGTCCTCGAACGGCTCGAACTTCCGCTTAATCAGCACGATCTCCCCCTCCTGTTCGATGATCAGGTCGGCGGCGACCCGGTGCAGGTCCCTGTCCGTCACGGAGCGGTACTCGACCATGGCCCTGTATTGTCCCGCCCGGTTTATGTGTCTTTGAGAACCAGCTACTTCCACGCCTTCGGGTACAGGTCCTTCTGCATGAACACGCGGCGCAGGTCGGCCGCCGTCACGCTCTGCTCCTGCATCGCCTCTGAGTCCATCGTGGCGTCGGCCAGCGCGATCAGCTCGCCTTTCAGTGTCAGCAGTGCGACCATCTCACCGGGCTCGATACCGTCCTGGAGCTGGCTGATGCCCTGTGCACCCAGGTCCGCGCCGTGGCAGATGGAGGCGACCGCTGAGTCCTTGACCAGCACCTTCTTCAGGTGCCTGACCCCGGCCTCGACCGGGAGCACCATCGATGCGAGGTCGCTGTCCTCGCCCTCCTTCCAGAACTCGTACTCGTCCTTCAGGTCCTGTAAGGTGTTGAGCTGGGCTTCGTCGAACACGCCGACCTGGGTCCGGCGGAGGTCTTCCATCTCCCCGGTCGTTCCGAGTTCCTCTGCGAAGTTCTGACAGAAGTTGCGGACGTAGAAGCCTTTCTCGCATTCGATGCGGAACAGGACCTGGCCGCCGTCGACCTCCAGGATCTCAAGGTCGTAGATCTCGCGTTCCCGTGGCTCCCGCTTGACCGCTGACTTCTCCGGCGGTGTCTGTGTCCGTACGCCGACAGCATCCTCGGCGGCCGCGGCGATCTCCGTCCGTGCGACCTCGTCCTCCAGCTCCATGCTGCCGATGTAGACCTTGCCGGCCTCTGTCAGCGCCTGGAGGACCTTGGTGCCGCGGTTGAGACCGATCGGTAGCACGCCGGTGACCTGCGGGTCAAGGGTGCCGGAGTGCCCGGTCTTCTCCCGGCCGAGCACTTCACGGGTCCACATTGAGACCTGGTGGCTGGTCGGACCGGTGGGCTTGTCGACGAGGACGATGCCGTTGTCCAGCAGGTCGTCCATGCTGCGCTGCTCGGGTCGTTCACCGTGGTCCCAGTC
Organism: Asbonarchaeum danakilense (SeqCode); assembly: GCA_034190465.1. Taxonomy (GTDB): domain Archaea; phylum Nanohalarchaeota; class Nanosalinia; order Nanosalinales; family Nanoanaerosalinaceae; genus Asbonarchaeum; species Asbonarchaeum danakilense. Next base: position 8,886 of record JAXINV010000064.1, read on the forward strand.
TGTCTCGGCTTCCTCACGGATCAGCCAGTCCCGATCCTGGTTGTGTTCTGCGGGCAGCATGGCTGTAGAAGAGGGAGGGTCAACTGTTTTAAATCACATAGCAGGCTACTGCAGCCCCAGCATCTTGCGGAAGATGAAGGTGAACGGTAGCTGGAAGATGATGTAGAAGCCCAACCATTCCAGCGAGTCGCCGGCGAGCGGCAGGCTGAACGGGAGGTGGAGGAAGCTGAGTGACAGCTTGACGGCCGCCTCGCTGTCCTGGACCTGGATGTTCTGTACCTGCCAGGACATGCCACGTATCTTCATCATATTTCCTTCGCGATATGTCTCGTTCCCGTGCTGGAGGATATAGGTGTCATTGTTCTGTGCGGTCGCCTGGAGCTCGCCAAGGTTGTACTGTCCGTCGAGGAACGTCAGGTTCCCGGTGTAGCCGTCACCCTGCTGGGCGGGCTGGAGCGTGGTGACTGGGACGAAGGTGTGGAGCACCCACGGCATGAACAGGAAGAACAGCAGCATCGAGCCGAGGATGGGTTTGAGCGAGACCTTCATGAAGTCTTTCTGCAGCTTCATGTTCTCGCTGATGTACTTGTTGACCTTGTCCATCTCGTCGTTCTCCTTTGCCTCCTTGATCTTGTCCTGGTATTTCTGCTGTTTCTGCTTGATCCTGTCGTACTTCTCCTTGTCGATCATGATGTAGTAGACGACCGAGACCAGGGCGGCGAGGAGGATGGAGAGTGCTCCCAGTGCCAGCTGTGGTGCGATTGAGAGATCGAACAGTGCGAAGAACGGGCCGAACACCAGATCGAACAGCGGGAACGTTGGTGCGAGGAGCGGGATGATCGCGTCGTAGAGGAATCCGTATGTCATAGTTTAGCCCATGTTCTGCATGAAGTTCCTGAGGGAGGGATGCATCTCCTCCATGTGTTTCTTGACGACCTCCTCGTAGAACTGGAAGGAGATCATCACAACAAGCAGGATACCCGTCCCGGTACCGAACGAATTGGTGAAGTTGGCGACCGCGGCAACCAGCCCGATGAACGCTCCGCCGAGCACCGCCAGCGCGGGGATGTACCTGTTCAGAATCTTGACGATGACGCGCTTGTCCTTCCTGAAGCCCGGCACCTTCATCCCGATATCCATGATCTGGTCAGCGACCGCGGTCGGGTCCTGGTTCGACGTCTTCATCCAGAACAGCGAGAAGATCGCCGACGCGATGACGTAGAACAGTGTGTAGGTCAGCGCCTGGAGCAGCATCGTCGGCGGGATCTGGAGCTGCATCCCGGCGATCGACTGCCAGAGCAGCGTCGGAAGGTTCGACGGAGCGGTGAAGTAGTAGATCAATGTGTTCGCGGCCGGGGCGCTGTTCGGCGAGTACTGGCCGACCAGGTAGAACGCCTCCTCCATCCATGGCAGGTTGAGTGACAGCTCAATGCCGCGTCGAGCCATCACTGAGCTCCACAGCCTGAAGTTGGAGGCGATCGCGGACACGAAGATGACAGGGATGACGTTGGTGTACAGGAACTTGAGCGGCCACTTCCGGCCGAACCCGCGGACGTTGCCGAAGGTGAGGGGGATCTCCACCCGCATCGACTGGGCGTAAACCCCCACCAGGAACACGACGACGGTGAAGAACAGTCCTGTGATCGTTGCCGGGGCAAAATGACCGGTCATGAACTGGAGCAGCGCACCTGCCGGGGCGCCTCCGGCTTCAGGACTGAAGAAGAGGACGCCGCCACGTGTGAACGGTGACATAAGACGGATCATGATCGTCTTCGAGACCCCTCCGAGGATAAACAGGGAGACGCCGGAGTGGAAGCCCCATTTGGACACGATCTCGTCCATGAGGATGATGAACCATGCGCCGATCGTCAGCTGCGCGACGACCAGCGGGAACAACGAGGCGCTTGCCGGTTTGACGGCCCCCATGGCAACGAAGGCGAGTGCTTCGAACAGGCCGAAGGCGTAGGCAAGCAGTTTCTGCGTGCTCTGGAACTTCTGCTTGCCGGGCCCGGAGTTCAGGTCCCAGGGGATGATTTCCGCCCCGACCAGCAGCTGGAGGATGATCGAGGAGGATACGATAGGACCGATGCCCAGTGTGACCAGCGTGCCGATGCTGGCGCCCAGAATGGTTGAGAACGTCTTGAACTGCTGGAGCTGCGCAGAAGAAGCCCCGATAACGTAGATCTCGCTCATGACGAAGTAGAGAACGAGGATGAGCCCGGTCCATGTCAGCTTCTCTCTGAAGCCGACGTTACGGTTCGGCTTCCTGATCGACGGCAGGAACTGTGCCAGTGTGAGTAGTAGTGACATCTTCCTCTACGTTCTCCCCGCGCGGGGCTCCTTATTCGTCTTCGAGTTCGATCGCCTCGTTACCGTTGTCGGCGATTTTGTCCTCTGCGCTGGATGAAAACTTGGCTGCCTTGATGTCGATGTCCTTTGTCAGCTTCCCACCGCCGAGGACCTTGTCGTAACCTGCCTCGTCAGCATCGAATACATAGCTGTCGCCGTCCTTCTCGGCGACCCCTGCTTCGACGAACTGGTCGATACGCTGATCGATGTCCTTGAGATTGATACCGTTCTGCTCGTTCTGCACGCTGTCCGGCCGCTGGAACCCTTTCTCACCGAGGTACTTGCCGCCTTCCTGAGCGGTCCGCTTCTTGTGCTTTGCCTTCTTCCCCATGCCGGCCTTACCGCGTCCACCGCGGCTGCCTGCGCCCCTGTTCTTCTTCGAGGAGCCGTGGCCGTGGGTTCCGCTGCCGCGCTTCTTTTTCTTCTTGCTCATGTGTATCACTTCATGCGTGCGAGGAGATCCTGGATCGCGTCACCGCGGTCGCCCAGTGAACCTCCCTGGCTGTAATGCCGCCTCGTGTCGTTATACCCCTTACTTGGCGGGGTGAGACGGACGACGTTCCGGAAACCGCCCTGTTTGAGGTCGGAAAGTGTGACAGCGCCGTCGTCAAGTGCCTGGACCAGTTCCTCGACGCTTTCATAGCCGAGTTCGTCGAGACTGTCGGCGAGCGATCCGTGTCGTGTTTCGCCGTGTTCCTCCAGCAGCTCGGCTGCGAACGATGCATCAACCTGGCCGAAAGTGATGTAGTCCTTCGCCGCGGTCAACATACCCCGGTAGTTGTCGTCCTCAGGGAGGAGCGCGACATGGTTCTGCGCTGTCAGCCCGAGCCGTTCCAGGGTCTCCCGGGCGTTCTTCCTGGTGTCGGGTTCGCCTCTGATGCGGATCGCTGCGTACATCTGTTACACCTTGCCGACGACGAGGCCGGTCTTTTCCTTGATAGAGTCGGTCGTTTTGATCTCGTTCATGTTCTGGAAGGCGTTGAACGTTGCCTTCAACAGGTTCTCCCGCGTCCTCGTGGTGCCGCGGGATTTGATCCAGAGGTCTTGGATACCAGCGAGGCGCAGCAACTTCTTGACATCATCGGACGCTGCCAGGCCGGTCCCCTTCGGTGCGGGCTGAAGTTCCACCTCGACGGAGCCTGATTTACCGTCTTGCTTGAACGGGATGGTCGTGGGCTCGGTACCCCGGTCCTCCCAAGAGCCGTTGCCACGCCGGATCTCTATCATGTTGAGCTTGGCGTTGTCACGGGCCTTGTCGATGGCTTCACGTGTATCATCTGCGTAACCTTCGCCAAGACCGATCAGGCCGTTACCGTTCCCGATGACGACCATGGCCTTGGTCTTGAAACGACGACCGGATTTGTGCATCCGTACGGTACGCTTGGAGACGATACGTCGTTTGCCCCCGCCTTTTCCGGGTGTGCCGCCGATGAGGATGACCTCATCGTCCAGGTTGGGGACGAGATGATCGACGATTTCTGGCTCCCTGAGCTTCTTCTCATGGTTGAGCGCGTCGTGGATATCTGTTATCTTGCCCTGCTTCACCAGCCGACCGAGTTCGGTCGATGGCCGCCATACCTCTTCCTGTTCGTCGTCATCCGCCATCATGCTTCACCTATCTTGTCCTTGACCTCTTCGAAGTTTGCTGCAACGTCTGTATCTCTATACTCGTCGATGTGCTCGCCTCTGATACGTCGATCCGGGGGGAAGATGTCCTCGTCGGCGTTGACGGCAAGCCCTGCGTCGATGAGGCCCTTGACCGCGGCGTAGATCCGTGTGCCGTGCTGATGGTTCTGCAGGCCGATATCGACGACGGCCTCCTCGATCCCTTCTTCCAGGGCACGTGTCCCGGCAAGGTAGCCTGTCAGGTATGCTGCGGGAAGGTTGCCGGTGTGGTGCTCCCAGCCGTACTCTTCGAGCTGCTTGGAAAACGCGCTGGTGATCGTATCGTCACCTTCCTGCTCGTAGCTGACGAGCTGCACCCGGGCATGGCTGTTACTCCGCCGGACGACGGCACGCGGCTTCCCGGACTTGAGCATATCAAGCCGCTCTTTGTAGTCTGTCTTCTGCTCACGTCGCCGTCGGTGTGGTACTGTGTAGTCTGGACCGTCTGCCATATCACTCGCCTCTGATGTTCTTGTCGATGTAGATATTCATGTGTTTCTTGTTCCGGAAGAACCCGCCTTTCGCCATGTTGTACAGCTTGCGGTACTCGGAGCTGTCGAGTTCGTCCTCGTCCCGCATACGCTTGAGTTCTTTCCGGAGGGCGCGGATGTTCTCCATCCATTCTTCTTTCTCCGACTTGCGGCCGCCCTTGCTTCCTTGCTTGCTTCCTGCACCCTTGTGGCGGCCTTTCTTCTTCTGCTTATCGCGTTCACGTGCACGGCCTCTGCTGGTGCCGTCCTTGTCCTTCTTCTGGATGACGCCTGATTCGATCAGGTTCCTGATGTCTTGCTTGGTGATGGCGTCGTGGACCTCATCGGTCCTGTCTGGGTCGATCCAGACCCTGCTCTTCCCGACATCAAGGACGTCGGCCGCCATCTTTTTCTGTGATCGCAGGTTCATCGTGCATCTCCTTGCTTGAGCATCTTTTTTAAACCTGTTCAGTTGTTACGGAATTCGACGTCGTCGCCCTGCTGGAGGATGATGTACCGGTTGAACACTGCGTCGCAGCTCGGGCAGACGAGTCCGTCTTCTTGCTCCTCGTTGACACCAAAGCTGCCACAGTTCGGACATTTGTCGTCGTCCGTACGGAAAAATGAGCTCCCTACCATGTTCATTCCTCCTCTTCGTCGTCACGACCGTCGTTCAGGATGTGGATGCCGAGTTCGTCTGCCTTCTCCAGGATGGCTTCACGCTTCCGACCACCGACATTGGAGGCGATCCGTGCCGCCTCTTCTTCGGGGTCCAGTTCGTCGAGATCCGCCGGCCTGTGGACGAGGATGTCCTCGTAGCCGGAGGGATGCAGGCCACGCACTGCTTCCGGTGCGCGGTACCCGGGATCGGGCATGTCCTTGGCGAACTTCTTCTTGAGGCGCACGTTGCTGTGTTTGCCCCGTGCACGTCGCCAGGACTCGGGGACGCGGTTCTGCTTGTGGGAGTTCTGCCGTGTGAAGTCCTTCTTTTTCTTCTCCCGTTCCCGCATCAGCCGTTCTTTCTCGTTGTCGTCAGTCATCGTTACTCACCTTTGCTCGTGATGTAGATACCGTCCTGGAACTTCCGCGGGTCGCGTGTCCCCTTGTAGCATTCCTGTTCGATCCGTGCCGCGGTCTGTGAGACCTTCTCCTTGTCCGGGCCGGTGACAGTGATTTCGTCGTCGTTGATCTCGACGCTGACACCGTCCATGATCTCGACGCGCCGGTCGGACCGTTCACCGATGAAGTTCTGGATCACGACCTCGTTCCCCTCGACCTTGACGGACATGGGGAAGTGGGCGTAGACGGTCTTGAGCTTGTATTCATACGGTTCCTGAACGCCCTCGATCATGTTCTGGAGCTTGGAGCTGTACGTGCCGACGACCGCCTTGATATCGCGCTTGGTGGCGTCGGTCCGGACGGTGACGGTGTCGTCACCGATCTCGATGGCGACCTGCGGGTGCTCCAGCTTCTGCCGGATTTCATTGCTGTCGCTCTCGACGACGATGCTGTCGCCGTCCTGGCTGACCGTGATATCATCGGGGATCGTTACCTGTTCTTCCATCGTTGATACACCTCAGTAGACGTAGGCGAGCAGCTTGCCACCGTGACCTTCCTCCTGGGCCTCTTCGTGCGTCATGACGCCCTGGGGCGTGGATACGAGCAGGTTGCCGAACCCACGCGCGGGAAGGTATCGCTTCTCGTACTTCTGATACCCGTCCTTGGAGACGGAGAACCGGGGTTTGATCGCGTTACAGTCGTTCAACGTCTTCTTCAGCTCGACCTTGAACTTGCCGGCTCTGCCGTCCTCGATCTGTTCGAACAGACCGATGTAGCCTTCCTGCTGCAAGATCTTGAGGACGTTCTTGATCAGGTCGGATGCGGGCTCGACCGTGACTTCCTGCTTGCCAACCTCGCGTCCGTTCCTGATCGTCGAGAGAGCGTCCGCCAGTACGTCCTGTTGCATCGCTTATTCCACCTTCTAGCTCATCTTTTTAAATCCTAGTTTGGGCGCGATCTCGCGGAAGCACTGCCGACAGTAGTACAGGTCGTACTTCCGGATGATGCCGCGTCCTCTCCTGCCACAACGACGGCACTTGCGCTTCGCCTTGCCGAAGTCCCTGTCCTTGGGCTTGTTATGCTTCTTGAATCGCTTGACCTTGTTTTTATTATGCTTGATCTGCTCCAGTACTCCTTCGTAGCTCATAGCTTATGCACCCTCGATCTCGGCGCCGAACTGCTCTTGGACAAAGTTTACTGCCTCTTCAGGCGTGATACGGTGTTCCTTCCCGACATCGCGAGGATCCTCCTTCCGCCGTTTGACCCGGTATCCGGGCCGCTCCAGTGTGACGGCGACCTCGAACCCCCTCATGCCGATGTCTGGGTCGTACTCCATACCGGGGACGTTAATGTACTCCTCGACGCCGAACGAGAAGTTACCGTGCTTGTCGAAGTTGCTCATGCTGATGTTCTCCTCGATCGCGTCGAACATACGGCCGAGGAAGTCGCGGGCCTTCTCACCGCGGATCGTCGTCTTGGCACCGATGTTCAGGCCGTCACGCAGACCGAAGCCTGTCGAGTTCGGACCTGACTCGGTCCGGACGGCGGTGGAATCAGTCATCCGTTCCAGCAGGTTGACCGCCTTCTCAACATCGTCACCGACCTCGCCGATGCCGATGTTGACGGTGACCTTATGGATCTGGATCTGTTCCATCTCGTTCATCAGAGCGCCACCTCCGGCTCGTCGTCGCCGACGACGAAGACGTAGTCCTCGATGGTTTCGAACGTGCCGTCATCGCTCTCCAGAGTGACACGGTTGGCCTGGGAGCCGCGGACGGTCTTGATATCCTGTACTTCCGCGATCTCGCCGACGTGCTGGCCGGCGATGATGTATGCCTGGGCGCCTTCCTCGAGCGGCAGTCCGTTGACGATCTCGCCGTCCTTGAGGACGACGCTGCCCCGGGTGTCGTAGTCCTCCTCGACGATCCGGTTCTCGCCGCCGTCGAGGTTGAGCTGGGTGCGGTCGCCCTTCAGCGTGGTCTTGTCCTCGATCCGCCGGAGCCGCCTGTCGCCGTCGTCGACCTCCTGGAAGACCAAGCCGTCCTTGTCGACGGTGACGCGGAAGTCCTTGTCAAGCCTGTCGACTGAGATGACGTCCATGAAGCCGACGGTCCGCTGCGGGTCGGTCTCGACGGTGTTGTTGACGGCAACGTTCCGCGAGCTCAAGATCTGCTGTACCTCCGACAGGTCGTTCGCGTAGCCCAGCACGTCACGGAGCAGGACGGCGATCGGGACGCCTTCCTCTTCGCTGTGCGGGCCCTTGCCTGTGATGACGTAGGCCGCGTCCTTCCGTTCGACGGGATAATGCCGCGGCGCTGAAAGTCGCTTCTGATGTGTCATTTAGCTATCACCTTTTCCGTCGTCTTCATCTGCTTCCTCGCCGGTTTCGTCCCCGGCGTCGTCTGGGTCCTCCGCTTCATCGTCGTCCTCTGCATCTTCGTCGCTCGCCTCTGCCTCGTCTTCCTCGTCGGCCGCCTCGATCTCCTGCCTGTCCTCTTCGGAGACCTCGTACTTGGCGAGCCGTTCCTCGTCGTCGAGGTCGAGCTTGGTGATCTTGAGGTTGGACGGGTCGATCGGGATCTTGGCGTCGGATGTGTCGACGCGCTCCGTCTCGACGCCGCTGATGTATACTTTCTTATCCTCGTAGTCGACGTCCTCGACACGGCCGGTCGCGTCCGACCACTCGCCCCGCATGATCTCTGCCTTGTCGCCTTCGCGGAGGGGGAGGGTCTTGGTCCCGACCCTGTCACGGACATCGTCGGCGAGCCGGGCGGAGAGGAACTTCTTCCGCTGATGGTATGGTGCGTTCTCCCTGTGCTTCCGCTGCTTGCCCGGCTTCTCTGAGCTCTGCCAGTTCTTGTTCCAGTCGCTCATCCTGTATCACCTATACGACGATCGACGCGATCTTGCCGACGGGCGCATATCGCTCGACGACCTCTTTCGCGACCACGCCCTTGACCCGGTTGGCCTTGGGCATGTCGGAGTCCTGTTCGAGCAGGACGGCTGCGTTGTCCTCGAAGCTGACACGCCGCCCGTTCCCGCGCTGGAAGTCCCTCTTCTGCCGGATGATGACGGCGTCGTATGTCTCGCCTTTCATCTCCTGTTCGCCCTTCATGACCCGGACGGTGATCCGGTCGGAGACGCCACAGGAGTTCCGGCGCTCGCTCGTGTTCTTCTGTGCACGGACGCCGATGACCTTGAGCTTCTTGGCGCCGGAGTTGTCGGCGCAGTTGAGCGTCGATCCGATCTCAAGGCCGCGTGCAATGTTTGATGTCAGTGCCTTCATCGTCACTCAGCCTCGTGCTTCTCGACGATGACGAACTTCTTGGTTTTGGAGAGAGGACGACACTCCGCGATCGTGACGGTGTCGCCCTCGTCAGCATTGATACACCCGGGGTTGTGGACGTTGACACGTGTGTTCCGTCGTTCGTACCGTTCATACTTGGGCAGCTTCTCCGCGTACTCCCAGGAGACGACGGCCGTTTTTTCCATCTTTGTGGATTCGACCGTGCCCTCGAAGGTCCTGCCTCTGACCGGAAGGCTGCCGTGGAACGGACATTCGTCGTCCTCACAGCTTCCTTCGGGATCTGCTACGTCAAGTCCGATGTCTCGTGCTTCTGCCATCTTGTTCACCTTGTCATGCAACGTACCCCCATTTCCCGGGGAGGTCCTTGCCTATCCGTTCTTCTGGCCGTCCGGCCAACAGTCTTCCATTGACCCGAACCTTTAAATCCCCAAGGTGGAAGCGGAAGACGCTCTCTTCCTTCGGGATCTGCCGCTCGCCTTGGTCGGTATCCAGGACGAGGGTGTTCTTCGTTTCGTCGACCACCGTGCCTGTTATCCCCTCACGCGAGGGGTCGGTGGCCTCAACGACCTCCGCCTCGAGCCCGATGAGTTCGTGCCGGGGGAGATTGTCGGGTGTCCGTGGCATCGCTTATCTGTCGACCTCGATCGATTCCTCGTCGAACCCGAGGTCCTGCAACACGTCCTTGATCCGCCGCCGGTGGTCGCCCTGGAGCTCGATGGTGCCGTCCTTCGATGTGCCACCGCAGGCGAGCTTGGATTTGAGCTTCGTCTCCAGGTCGTCGATGTCGACCTCCTTGTCGTCCAGGCCGTCGACGACGGTGACTTTCTTCCCGAAGCTCCGTTCTGTGATACTGACTTCGATCTTTTGGCCTTCTCGTGCGATGCTTTTACACACGCAGATATCTTTCGGGAGTCCGCACTTGGGACAGGTCTCTGTCATTGTTCCTCCTGGTTGAGTATTGTCTTGATCCGGGCGATGGTGCGCCTGATCTCCTTGATCCGGCCGGTGTTCTCGGGGAACCCGCCGATGGCGACCTTGCCCATCTCCTTCGCCCGCTCAAGCTCGAGGTCGTCGAGCTGTTCCTCCAGCTCGCTGCGGGACATGTTCCGTATCTCGTCGGGTGTGAGGATTGCCATTGTGTATCACTCCATCTGGGATTCGATCCAGCTGACGAGTGTTTTCCTGTCCTTGTTGTCCTGCTCTGCCTCGAGCAGGGCCTCGTAGTCGACGTCGTCCTCGTCGTCCAGTTCGGCCTTGATGTCCTTGATCGTGTTGGTGACGAGTTCCTCGTAGTCGATGTCGCTCTCGCTGCCGGAGGACGCCTCGGTCTCGGCCGCTTCGTCGGCCGTCTCTTCGGCCTCCTGTTCCTCGCCGTCCTGTCCTTCGTCCTCGACGACGGGTTCGGGTTCTTCGTCTTCAACGACGTCCTGACTGACCTGCTGCCGGGTCATGTAGCCTGGCAGCTCTTTCATGATACGGACCTTGACACCGAGTGCGCCGGGCTGTGTGACTGCTGCCCGGTACGCGGAGTCGACGTACTGTTCCGCGGTGTTGCCGCATTTCTTGACGTATCCCTGTGTGAATTTCTCGCTGCGCCCTCTGCTGCCTGACAGCTTGCCGGCGATCTCGATCTGGACGCCGACGGCACCGGCATCCATGACACGCCGGGTGTATGTGTTACCGACACGCTTCGGGTGGCCGCCTTTCTCCAGCCAGCCCTGGATGTTCTTGGCGACGACCTCGGCGTCCAGGTCGGGCTCTTCGACTTCCTGCGCCTCGACCTGTGGGTTCTCGATGCCGAAGTCGTCCTTCAGCTTGCGTGTCACTTCCTTGATCCGGTGGCCGCCCCGTCCGATGACGAGGCCGGGCTTCTCGGAGTAGATGGTTATCTTCGTCGATGTTGAGGTCTTGGTGAAGTCGATGTGGCTGTAGTTGGCCTTGTCCAGTTCATCTTCCAGCCACTCGTCGATCTTGACCTTCTTGATGCTGTCCTGCACGAACTGCTTTTCGATCATTAGCTATCGCTCCCGTAGCTTGATGGTGATGTGAGCCGACTTGGGCTCCTCACCTCTGTTACGTTTCGGTGTCGGCTGGGACCTGCCCTGGTTGGCGTAGAACTCGTGGATGTACAGCTTGTCCGCCGCCAGTCCCTCGTTGATGGCGTTCTGCTCCGCGCTCTCGAGGAGCTGGAGCACTTCCTTGGCTGACGCGACAGGGTACCGTCCGCTGTCCATGTCACCGCTCTTGTGCGCGAGGTCGGAGTCGTACTTGGTGTACGGTACCGGCTGCTCTTTGTCGATGACACGCTGCAGTTTCTCCTTTGCCTCGTCCACAGGGTCGTCGCTGATGAAACGCCCGATCTCCACGCAGTGCTTCCGGGAGACGGAGACGTTGACCCCGCGTGCCTTTGCTTCCTGTACGCTGTCGGCCATGGTATCACGCTACTTGAGTGGGATGAACTTGGAGCTCCGTGTTGCACCCAGTCCGGGTGCGGAGTGCTCCACTTCCTTACGGTTTCGTGTGAACTCGCCGAGGTAGTGGCCGATCATCCGCTCCTCGACCTCGACGGTGACGTATTCCTGTCCGTTGTATACCTCGATGGTCGTCCCGACCATCTCCGGGACGACGATCATGTCACGCTCATGTGTCTTGACGTGATCGTTTTCCCTGACCTTCTGCAGCAGTTTCTTCTGCCTGTCGGTCAGGCCGCGCTTGATGCTTCGTCGCTGCCGCGCCGGCAACAGCTCTGCGAACTCGTCCATATCCATTTTCTGGAGTTCGTCGAGCGTCTTGCCGCGGTACGTGAAATCGTTAGCCATCTTATAAGGCACCCTTCCTTCTCAAGGTCACTCAGGTTCCACCGTCGCTCTCGCTCCGGTGCCTGATGTTGTGAATGTTGTTTGTTCCATGATGTTCACTCCTCCTTCTTGCCGGTCCGTGACGCGGCGTTGCTGCCAACCTTCTTGCCGGCAGGCGCGTGCCGCGAGACCGTCTTGGGCTTGCCTGGTTTGGCGGAACCACCGAACGGGTGGTCGGTCGCGTTCATCGCGACGGCGGACGTCTTCGGGTACAGCTTGCCACGCGCCTTCTCGCGGTGGTGCTTGTCCCCTGCCTTGCGGAACTCCTTGTCCCGCTTGCCGGCGCCGGCGACCTGTCCGATCGTCGCACGGCAGTCCGGGTTGAACTCCTTGATCTCTTGGGACGGGAGCTGGACAAGGGTCTTGTCCGCCTCGTGCGTGACGATGAACGCGTACGTGCCGGCGGAACGGGAGATCTTCCCACCGTCACCGGGCTGTAGCTCGATATTGAACACGGGCACGCCCTCAGGGATCTCCCTGAGCGGGAGCGTGTTCCCCTTCTCGAGCGGGGCCTCCCGCGAGATCGTCACTGTATCGCCCTCGGCCAGTCCTTCCGGCGCGAGGATGTATTCTTTATCATCACTCGATCGAGCGGAATCATCCGATTCCGTCGAGTCTGCAAACTGCACTTCTGCGACGGGCGCTGTCCGGGCGGGGTCGTGCTCGATGTCGACGACCTCACCTTCCTTCTCGCCCTGCGGGTGCTCGATGTTGCCTTTCCCGCGGTGCGTGTTCGCCTGGTACCGGTTGCTTCCCTTGCCACGTCGCTGTGTTATGATGCGCTTACCCATTGCTACTCACCTTACAGCATGCCGAGCTGTGTGGCGACGTCCAGTGCCTCGTAGTCCGGTGTGAGGCGGACGTACGCTTTCTTCTCGCCATCCTGTGTTACCTGTGTGTTTACGTTATCGACACCGACGTCGAACAGGTTCTCGACCGCGCCCTGGATTTGCGGCTTGTTCGCCCGTTCGTCGACGATGAAGACGAGGGTGTTGTCCTCGTCCACCTTGCCGACGGACTTCTCCGTCAGGTGCGGGTGCTTGATGATATCCCAGTCTCGCTTATCCATTGAAGATACCCTCTTCGTCGAGTCGTCCGATGGCGTTTTCCGTCCAGACCGTCAGCCGGCCGACGTCCGTCCCTGGCGCGAGCAGCGCTGCGTTGAGCTGATCGACCTGGACAACGTCGACACCGGGCAGGTTCCGGGCTGCCTGCTGGATGCCGTCGTCCTCGCCGACGACGATCAGCGGACCGCGGCTCCTGCGGTACTTCCGACCTCGTGACTTCCCGCGGCCGGCCCTGACGGACGCCTCACGGCACCGTTCCAGGTCGGCCTCGAGCCCGAGGTTGACGAGGACCTCACGGACCTCGCTGGTCTTCTCCAGCCCCTCGAGCTTGTCGTCGACGATGATCGGGAGTTCGAGGTCTTCGTCGAACTCGTGGCCGCGTTCCCGGACCTTCGTCGGGTCGGCGGTCGCGGCGATGGCTGCACGGATGGCCTTGCGCCGTTCCTTGTCATTGATATCCTTGGTGAAGTCCTTCTCTGCCTTCGGCGGATGCGCCTTGCGGCCGCTGACTGTCTGCGGTGCCTCGCCACCGGGACCGCTCATCTGCATCCCGCGTCGGAAGGTGATCTTCCGCGGTGTGCGGGAGGACGGGTAGCTTTTGCCCCGCCGGGAGCGGTAGGCGCGGTTACGCTGCTTCCACTCGGTCACGTGCTTGAGGCCTGCCCGCCTGTCTGCGCCGTAGGGCTGCCGCTGCTTGGACTGTGTGGACTCCACGGCGCGCTTGATGATGTCCTGTCTGACGCGTTCCGTGAACTGTACAGGGAGGCCGATCTCGCCTCCGTCGTCGCCGGTGGTGTCGTGTACTGTTGCCATCGCTCTTACCTCTCAATGTGCGTTATTTCGGGGTTTGACGGGTATCCGTCCTTCCGGACTGCGCCCCTTAACATTATTAACCTTTGCGAGGGGCCGGGGACGGAGCCTTTGACGAGGATGTAGTCGTTCCTGATCTCCCCGTAGTTCGTGAAGCCGCCCTCAGGGTTGATATCCTCCGGTTCGCCGCCGATCTGGAGCAGACGCTTGTTCTGCTCCGTCCTGCGGACGTTGCCGGACTGACCGGCCTGCGGTGCCCGCCACGAGGTGTGGTCGGGATGCCACGGGCCGAGGTTGCCGGCTTTCCGCGAGATCTTCTGTGCCTTGCGGCCGAGCGGCTTGACGCCGTGTCGCTCGACGGGGCCTTCGATACCTTTGCCCTTCGTGATGCCGATGACGTCGAGGTACTGGCCGTCCTCGAAGACATCGGAGATGCTGACCTCGCCGCCGAGCTTGTCCTGTGCGTATTCATACTGGTCCTCGACGCTGCCGCCGACCGGGAGTTCGAAGACCTCCGGCTTCTTCTTGTTGTTCGTGGTCTCGCCCGGTGTGGCGTGAACGAGGAGCTTGATATCTGTCAGGTCGTCGAGGTGCTCTTCCGCCTCCTCGAGATTGTGATCGTGGTCGTCCGGCGTGTTGATGGCTCGTTCGAGGTCGTTGTCCAAGTCATCGGCGAGGATGTCGGTGAAGACCTCCTTGCCGTCCAGTCCTTCCTGGTAGAGGCGGACGCCGTGGACCTTGAGTGGCGGGCATTCGAGTACTGTTACCGCGTCAGCGACTTCCTGTCCCTTGGATGTGGAGTTCTGCCTGTCTTCGATGCGCAGGACGCGTGTCATGCCTGCCTTGTACGCTGCGAATCCTAGCGGTTTTGCTTCTCCTTCGTCCTTGACGGTGTCAAGTGTCGGGTAGGGCCGCTGTGCTCGTTTCTGGGGTTTGTACCCCAGTGAACCTCGTCGTGGATGTCTTTTTCTTGCCATTCGTCGCACCTCGTGGGGGCAGCGTGGAGGATACGCTCCTCTGGTTGCCCTGGTTTCAGTCCTGACAGAGGCCTCGCATGAGGCGTGTACGCCCAGAATCCTGGACGTACCGGGGGATGGTATGGCAACTTTTAAATAGGTGTCTCACCCCTTGCGGTCGTCGCCACAAGGGGGTGTTGAGAAGTAGGCGGTCAGTTGTTCTCCATGTCGGGGACCGGTGATGCGGTCTCCTCCTTGTAGGTGTCCATGATGATCTGCGTGCTGGCGTTCTTGACGAGGTCGTTGTGGGTATCGAGCAGGTCGTCCTTGACGAACTCCGACATGTCGTTTTTGTCCTCGAACTTGCCGATGATAAGGATGTCTGTCTTGCCGGTGACGCGGTACATGGACGCGATGTTGGGGTGGTCTTCCAGCCGCTCCCGTAGCTCCGACCGTTCGCCGTGGAGCTTGAGCTCGATCTTGGCGGAGAGGTCGTAGCCGATCTTGTCGTGGTCGAGTTTGATTGTGTAGTTCTTGATGACGCCCTCGTCCTTCATGCGATTGATGCGGTTGGTCACTGTAACTGGGGTGGTGTCGATGGAATCCGCTATCTCTCTGTAGGGCTTTCTGCCGTCTTCTGACAGGTGTGTCAGGATCTTTCTGTCTAGTTCGTCGAGCATCGTTCGCTGCCTCCACATCCTTTACAAATAAAAGATATAATTTGTTAATCCTTTATATATTTGTAATTTTTATATGGTTTTCGGGTCGAAGATTAACCTTCGTGGCGGCCTACGCCTCTGACATGTGTGGTTTATTACAAGGAGA
>JAXINV010000064.1:24351-31809 GCA_034190465.1 Asbonarchaeum danakilense (SeqCode)
GATTAACCTTCGTGGCGGCCTACGCCTCTGACATGTGTGGTTTATTACAAGGAGAATTGTTATAAATTAATATTATTCAAAAGATAATAGACGTCCGGTCGCATGCTACCGGGACTCGCAACGAAGATCGAGGAACTGAGAAAGAAGCGGCGACAGCGCGGGATGACGCAGACAGAACTCGCAGAACGAGCGGGTGTATCACAGTCCTTCATCGCCAAGATGGAAGCTGGAAAAGCGTCTCCGGGCTATGAAAAGCTTCGAAGGGTCGAAGAGACTCTTTCGGAGGATCATCAGCCTATTGAGACGTTCACTGAGCCGGCTGTGACGGTGGAGGCAGGGACGCCCGCCCGCGAGGCTATCGCTGCTGTCGTCGACGCGGGGTATGCGATCGTCGTTGAGGAGGGACGACAGGTCGGATCGCTCGAACCTGTGTCCCTCCTCCCCCACACGACCGGAAGCTTCGACGGTACGACAGCAGAGGGCATCATGTCTGAACCGTTCCCCACACTTCCCCCCCACGCGGACGAGGACGACGTTCGCTCTCTGCTGTCCGTCTCTCCGGTCATAGCGGTTGTCTCCGGCGATGAGGTCGTTGGTGCGGTTACAAGGAGATCAGTGCTACGAGAACGTGTTGAAGATATTTAACATTTCACGCCGCAGTGAGACATGGAGGGTATGTCGCCCGCCGGTGGACTGTGATGAGACGGCTGGTTATCGGAATCGGGCAGGCAGGTATCGACGTCATCGACAATATTTCTCGTGACATCAGTAATAGCGTTGATACGGCCGCTATCGATCTTGACAAGTATGCGCTCCACTCCTCTGGAGCGCAGCATACGATTCTGGTACGGGATACTGGAGTTGACGTTGGGAAGTCACGAGGGCTCCGGATCGATCAGGAGGTGGATCTGAACACCATGGAGGAGATCGAGTCTGTGCTGGAGCCGTACGATGTCGTCTATCTGGTCGGGGCGCTCGGCGGCCGGGCCGGAGGGGTCATCCTGCCGGCGGTGGCGAAGAAGGCTAAGGAGATGGGTAAGATTGTCCGCGGGAAGATCATCCTGCCGTTCCAAGAGGAGAAGTCCAAGCGCGAGATCGCGGAGGTCTACCTGGAGGAGGTCAAGCCGCTGTTCACTGACGTCGATGTCTACGACAACCATGAGTACATGAAGCAGTCGGAAGGGGAGATCGGGATCGATTCGCTCTACTCCCTTCACTCGATCTTCGAGGAGATAAACAGAGACATCTCCCGGGAGATCCAGCGGGACATCGCATACGAAGGATGATCCTTCTTCTCTACACGACGTTCGGTTCGGAAGATGCCGCACGCGAGGTCACGCACCAGCTCATTGAGGAACGCCTGATCGCCTGCGCCAACCTGATCGAGTCGACCTCGCTGTACCGCTGGGAGGGGGAGCTGCAGGAGGAGGACGAGGTCGTGGCGCTCTGCAAGACAACGGCCGAGAAGCGGGACGCGGTCCGTGAACGGCTGGCGGAGCTGCATCCGTACGAGGTGCCGTGTATCGTGTTCTATGAGGCTGAAGGTGCTGCTGCGCCCTACGCTGACTGGATTGAGTCCTCGCTATGAGGTCTCTTTGTCCAGGTCTTCGAGGTCCTGCTTGATGCTCTCCAGGATGGCGTCGAGGTAGACTTGTTTCCGTCCGTCCTCCTCGGCCTCGTAGTATTTGTCGGCGATACCCTGGAAGTGATCCTCGTCGATCGGGATTTGCGCACCGGCGCTGTCCAGGCTGCCGCCACCCCGCTCAAAACGCTGCTGGATGGCCTCGCCCAGGTTGATCTTGGCGTTGTTGTTCCGTCCACTAATCCGGATCTGTTCCGTTCCGTTATCGGCCTCCTCGAGCCCGTACGCCAGGGATGTGTCGATCGCCTCGAGCTTGAGCAGGATTTCCGCCGCACCCGAGATGGCGTTCGGCTCGTCGACCTCGCCGAGGTAGGAGTAGACGACACTCTCGTCCTTCTCCCTGTTCTTGATGCCTTCGGCCCAGACGTCGAGGAAGTCCTCGCTGATCGGTGGGTCCCAGATGCTTGCCAGGTTTTCGCGGTCCTTGGCCTTGCTGTAGAGGGAAGGGATGGCGTCGATGTCTTCCTGTGAGAAGTTACGCTTCGGGTTAAGATCGTCGGTGTCTGCCATGATGCCGACAAGCAGGGCTGTGGCGGTGTCGTTGTCGTAGTCGACGTCGAGCAGTTCGAGGTAGTCTGTCATGAGGGAGGCGGTGCTGCCCCGCTCCGTCCGCAGGTCGATGAAGCCGTTCTCTGTGTCTTCGTAGAATTCTTTATCCTGCCAGTTCTCGTGGTGGTCGATGATGACGTCGATGAACGTCTCGTCGATGTCGTATTGATCGTCTCCGTCACCGAAGATGCTGGTGCTGTACGGGTTGGTGTCCAACAATGCTATGCCGTCGTAGTCGTCCAATTCTGGCATACCGTCGCCGTCCTTGACCCGTGTCAGGTCCAGGTCCTCGAGCTGGTTGACCATGACCTTGTTCTGCTGATGGTTGATCTCGCCCCGGTGGTAGATGTCGGCGTCGGCAAGCTCGTTGAAGGCGAGTGCGGCCGACATCGCGTCGGGGTCGGGGTTGTCATGCAGCAGGATGGCCCAGCTGTCGCGTCCGTCAATAGTCTCCTGCAGTTCTTTGGCCTGCTGACGGTAGGGGGCCTGTTCCAGCTCCTCGTAGACGGCGTCGGCGGCCGCCCTGATGGCGGTCTCCTGATCGAGTGTGACGGCGGGGCTGTCGTCGATCGCTGTCCGCAGCTCGTCGTCGAGGTCGTCCCCGACCAGCACGGCGGTGTAGCTGTCCAGTTCGTCGTAGAAGCTTTCGTCGATGTCTCCGTCCTGGATCGTGTAGACGTCGATGTCCTCGTCCTGTTCGTACAGGGTGCTGAACCCGCTGCCGTCGTCGATGATGGCGTGGTCTGGCATTACTACCGCCTTGTCCTAAACTACCGACCTGCGCTTATAAGGTTACCCCTTGATGTTGACGATCGGGAACGTGCGCGCGACCTTGTCGCCGATCCCTAGCCGGTCCGAGACCTCAACGACCTGGTCAACGTCCTTGTAGACCTCTGGCGCCTCCTCTGCGATCGTTGAACCGGACTGGGCCTTGACGATGATCTTCCGCCGTTTGAGCTGGTTCTGCACGTCTTCGCCGTAGTAGTCGTTCTTGGCCTGGGTCCGTGACATCAGACGGCCGGCACCGTGCGCCGTCGAGCCGAATGTGAGCTCCATGCTGTTCTCACCGCCCTTGAGGACGTAGGAAGACGTCCCCATGGAGCCGGGGATGAGCACAGGCTGCCCGATGTCCCTGTACGCCTCGGGGACCTCCTCCCTGCCGGCGGGGAAGGCCCGCGTGGAGCCCTTCCGGTGGACGTACAGTTCCTTCTCCTCGCCGTCGACTTGGTGCACTTCCTTCTTGGCGATGTTGTGGGAGACGTCGTACAGCAGCTCCATGCCGAGATCCTGCCAGTCCTCGCCGAAGATGCGTTCGAAGCATTCTCTGACCTTATGGGTGATGAGCTGCCGGTTGGTCCAGGCGTAGTTGATGGCGGCACACATCGCGCCGTAGTAGTCCTCGGCGAGCTGCGAGCCGGCGGGGGCGTAGGCCAGCTCACGGTCGGGCAGCGATTCCATGACCTCGGGATGTTCTTCTTCGATCTTGCGGAGGTAGTCGGAGCAGACCTGGTGGCCGAGGCCGCGCGAGCCGCAGTGGATGAGGATGACGGCCTGGTCCTGCTCGAGGCCGAACGCCTCGGCTGTCGCTTCGTCGTAGATCTCGGAGACCTTCTGGACCTCGAGGAAGTGGTTGCCGGAGCCGAGGCTGCCGAGCTGGCTGCTGCCCCGGTCCTTGGCCTTGTCGGAGATGAGGGAGGGGTCTGCCTCGGGCCGCCGTCCCTCGTCCTCGCAGTGCTCGAGGTCGTCTTCGACCGCATAGCCGTTGTCCTTCGCCCATTCGAGGCCGCGTGCCAGGACGTCGTCGATCTCGTCGCGTGACAGGTTGCCGGCGACGCTGCCCTTGCCGAGGCCGGAGGGGACTTTCTGGAACAGGATGTTGGCAAGCTGCTCGGCCTTGTCGTAGACCTCCTCGGCTTTGAGGTTGGTCCTGATCATGCGGACGCCGCAGTTGATGTCGTAGCCGACGCCGCCGGGGCTGATGGCGCCGTCCTGGGTGGACAGTGCGGCGACACCGCCGACGGGGAAGCCGTAGCCCTGGTGGCCGTCGGGCAGGCAGATGGCGTATTTCTGGATGCCTGGGAGGTGCGCGGTGTTCCTGATCTGCTGGAGAGTCTTGTCGTCTTTGATATGTTCGAGGAGCTCTTCTGAGGCGAAGACGCGGCCGGGGACGTTCATGTCGCCCTGGCGCGGGATCTCCCACTGGTTGTCATCGATACGGTTGAGTGTGATATCGGTCATGGCTGGGCACGAGGGGACAGGGGAGATTGATAACTGTGGTGGGGTTCAGACGTCGAGGACGACCTGGATGTGCCAGCCGTCGTCGCGCTGTTCGATCTCCATGTCGCTGTAGGTGACGGCCTTGACGTCGACGGCGTCGATATCACCGATGTCGCGACCGTGAGCGGTCGCCTGGAGCTGGTAGCCGTCGTCTGTCTCGTCGATCTCGACGTCGAACTCGCTGTACAGCATGTTGTTGACGTCGCGGAGGTAGATCAGCTGGTCGATGAAGTCGTACAGCAGTGAGCCGAGGTCGCTGGCGCTGACGCGGAAGTCAACCGACTGCTCGGCTGGGATGTCGTCGAGGTCGGCCATGCAGGCGAAGGTGGCCCTGCCGGCGTTTGCGAAGGCCTGGTCGAGCGTCGCGCCCTCTGCCTGGAACATGACGTCGGCGGTGTGGCCGAGGATGGTGAAGTCGCTCATCCTTCTTCGTCGGGCCGTTCGACGTCGATGTCGAGGTGCTGGACGAGGGTCTGTTCGCTGTCGTCCCAGTCCGCCATCCTGTCCTGGACGTCCTCCCAGGTTTCGCGCTGGTCGTCGAAGGCGTCGCTGTCGAGGACCGTGTCGATGAAGTCGCTGCTCTCGATCCGTTCGATGGCCCTGTGGGCGAGCATGCCGGCTGTGACGTCGAACCGGTCTTTGCCGGGTTCCAGCATCTCGTGGCCCTGTTCCATCCGGTCGAGGTTCTGGTAGAGGAGTTCCTTGGCGAGGAAGTAGACGGTCTCGACGAACATGACCTGTTCGTCGTCCCGGGCGGCGAGCATGATGGGGGAGGAGACGGAGGTGTCGCGGCCGCTGAAGACGTAGATGTCGATGTCGGTGAAGCCGCGGTACTCGATTCCTGCCAGGTCCTCGATGTGGTCGAGGACGGTGACCCGGTCGGCGAAGAAGTCCATGGCCCGGTCCCGGGTGGCCCGGAGCTCGTCCATGGCGTCGGCGGAGCTGTCGGTTTGGAGGATGTGTTCCTGGAGTGGCTGGCTCGTCTTGAAGGTGACCTGTGGACGCATCTGTATCACAGGTGGTTATTGGGGAAGCAGCCGGTTAAATGTCTCGCCGTGATCGGTGCTCACTCCTCGGTGACAACTTTATAAGCGGTGCTGTGCAATGTTCTAATATGCAGACCGGCCAGTACGATGATCGGGCAGTGCTCCAGAAGGAGGAAGCTGCCGCTGTCTACGACGCCGAGGCGGTCGACCATTTCGTCTACGGCGATGATGACGGCGTGGAGCTGGCAGCGGCAACGTTCGGCGAGTACTGGCAGGATGAACGACCGGACGAGGAGGTGGAGCTGTTTGAGGAGTCGTTCGAGGACGTTGTTGACGATGTGGAGTCGTACCTGGACGATCCTGCTGACACAACGGAAGGGCTCCGGTACGCGGCTGTCGACGAGGATGAGGAGCTGGCGGTCGAGTACGAGGTCGATCTGGATGAGGATGGCCAGTACGCGGATCTGACGGTGAACTTCATGTCGATGGGCGCTGGGCTGTTCGGGTTCACGGATGTGGACAGTTCCTCGGTCCAGGTCAATGATGCGCTGTACAAGGTGGATAAGGAGTCGACGATCGCGCATGAGAAAACGCACCATGAACACCCTGGCAAGGACGAGCTGACGATCCGGTACATCAACGGCGATCTGGACCCGCAGAATACGATTTCGGGCGCACGGAAGCTCGGCGGCCGCAGCTGGGCGTATAATCCGTCGCAGAGCTTTGATGACGAGCCGTACTGACGCGGGTGGACACTGTTTTTAATTTGCGGGTGCATTGTTCTGGCGAGGAGACTGGCTGATGGCGAATGAGGTCGCGGTGTTCAGGGATGAGCTTGTCCCTGTGCTGGAGGATATCGACGGCTATACGGTCGTGGATCTGATCGATGCGTCACGCGAGATACGGATGCTTGTTTCTCGACGGATCGACCAGGCGATGGAGGGCCAGGAGTTTGCACGGATGTGGATCCCGTTCGACATGGCGTCGTCCGGGGTGAATCTGGATCTGGTGTTCCCGACCCATCTTCTTGTGCCGGACGATGCCGCGAC
This sequence comes from Asbonarchaeum danakilense (SeqCode), assembly GCA_034190465.1. Lineage (GTDB taxonomy): Archaea > Nanohalarchaeota > Nanosalinia > Nanosalinales > Nanoanaerosalinaceae > Asbonarchaeum > Asbonarchaeum danakilense. The sequence continues at coordinate 30,855 of JAXINV010000064.1, forward strand.
TGAGGGGAAGAGTCCTGAGGAGCTGTACAGCTGCGCGGAGGTGGCGATCGATATCGTGACGAAGCACGTGGAGGTGAAGAACGATGAGCTGGAGGATGAGCTCCGGTCGTTCGGCGAGGTCTGGGAGCGCCGGACGGTGATGCAGGAGCTGGATCTGTTCATCAAGGAGCCGATCGATGTGTCGGAGACGACGTTCACGGTCTGCCGAGGGATCGAGCTGCATGACGGCGACGGGGAGGTGACAGGGGACGGCCTGGCGGAGCTGAAGGAGATCGTGCAGGAGTCTGATGAACATGTGTCGGACCAGCTGTTCTCGCTGAACCGGCCGAAGGAGGTGCTGAACCTGGTGCTGGCTGTGATCGGTGCGAAGGATGGGACGGATATCTACGGCCGGCTGCCGGATATGCACACGGTGGAGCGGTTCGTGGAGGTGCTGAACGAGCTGGGGCTGAACTGTGGTGTGAAGGTGACGGAGTTCGACCACTATCCGCCGTTTGTCCGGGTGTTCGCGACGCGGGACGATGCGTATTCGATCGATGAGTACCGGACGTTCTTTGCGCACCGGGACGCGGAGGTCCACCGGATGACGGGGGCGTTCTACGGCTACCCGGAGGAGGAGATCGAGGCCTGGATCAACTGGCGCCGCTCAGACGACCCGGACGAGACGGTCGGTGTGGCGGCCACCCTGGCCGGCGAGTACGGCTACGACGAACAGACCCAGGAACGCCTGATGGCCCTGATCAACTACATGGTCCGCGACCGCGAGGAAGCCATCGACCAGGCCGTCCAGGTCGCCAACCAGCGCTACCAGGCACTCAAAGACGTGGAGGAAGACTACGGCGTCGACTTCCTGGAGTATCTGGAGGAGTTTTGAGGTATCGTGAATTCACGATAGGAGAAAGCGCCGGGGGTGGGATTTGAACCCACACAGGCCGTGAGGCCCACCAGCTATCTG
>JAXINV010000051.1:0-20380 GCA_034190465.1 Asbonarchaeum danakilense (SeqCode)
AAAGCGGATCGTGAGCTGGGTTTAGATCGGCGTGAGCCAGATCGGTTGCTATCTACTGGGAGTGTTCGGTGGCTGAGAGGAAGATTCGGACAGTACGAAAGGAACCCCGAATCGGAGCCTCTGGTGCAGCAGTCGTCCGGAAGGGCGTGCTGCGTAGCTACGCTCTAAGGGGAAAGGGCTGAAGGCATCTAAGCCCGAAACCCGCCTCAAAAATAGCCACCACAGGTGCCTGCACAAGACGGGTTTGATAGAGTGGCGGTGTAAGCAGCGAGGCAACGAGCTGTTCAGCCGACCACTACTAAGAACCACTTCCGGACACGTTGATCCGTGTCTTAGACAGCTACGGTTTCCACACCGGGTAGACAAGACCTACCTCTTTCCCCTGTTCTTCTTCCCACACCTCATCCCCTTCTCCAAAAAACTCCCCGCCGCCGTTGTCACGGTGAAGGAACAACTTTATATACAAGAGAGGGTCATCAGGGCCCGAGATGGACCTCGACCAACTGTACGGGGACGGCCCAGACCAGACCGTCGAAACTTTCCGTAACAAAACACGGGAACTCGACGACGGCCAGGTCTTCGCACACAAAGAAGCAGCATTAATCCATGCGGTAGAAAACAACCTGGACGCCCACAAAGAAGCGCTCGAAGAAGCATACTGGGAAGACATCGTCCAGCACGCCCGCGAAGACTACGTCGCCGACAGGACCGCCGCCAAAGAAGCACTGTACTGGCACAACAAACACGGCCTGTTCGACGAATACGAGGTCAAAGACCTCTGCCACAACGAACTCGACGTCAAACAGGCCTACAGCGACCTCACAGACCAGATCGACGACACCGGCAGCCTGGACAACATCGAGAACAGGGCCGCCTACCACGTCGTCCAGCCCGCAGAGGTCGCCCACCGGGCCGAGACCACCGACGACCACGTCATCGAAGAAGTCGAGGCCATGCAGGAACAGCTGGAGACCCCCTACCTCGACAGCTAACCTTTTAAATAACGTAGCAGCATAGTCAGACGTGTGGAGGAGGCGATCCTCACCCCCTCGCACCAGCGTAACAGCCGTTGCACGCGGGCAGACGCCCGCAGAGGGAAGAAAGTCCCGCCTCCCCCGGAACACTCCGGGAGTCACGTGCGCCGGGGAAAGCCCGGGCGGTGAGAGCCGTGTCAATGCAGCAGAAACGACACGTCCACGTGCACATCATGCGATGAAGCCCAGAACAAAACAGCACGTCTCGCCTGGCCGCGAGACAGCTGCAACGGGCGGAGGACGCATGTGGGAACGTTGAAACGGGCAGACCGCACGGAGCAAGCCTGAAACGGTGCTCAGTCGAATGAGGAATGCCGTCATGGCGGGTTCGCGTAGCGGACCCGCCTGGCGTGATTGAACGCCGCGGCGTTCAATAGAAGCGGGCTTACGTCCTCCACCACACACCCTTCCTCCTCCCAGGCGCGATTTTTATAAAGCTGGCAGGCGCTTCCCGAGACAGGTCGGTACCATGGCCAACAACGAACAGCAGATGCCCTCCTCCTTCGGCGGCCTCGTCCAATACTTCGACGAAGGTGAGCAAAAATTCCAGCTCGATCCCAAGGTCGTCACCGCCAGCGTCATCGGCGTCATCACCCTGGAGATCATCGTCAAACTCGCCGCAGGATGATGACAGCAAAGGGCCCGTAGCTCAGCCTGGACAGAGCGCTCGGCTTCTACCTTAGGAGCGAACCCTTCCTCCCGAAGGTCACCATGGCCCCCTCCCTCGACTCCGTCTCAGTCGGGTCGGATCGGATTCGAGCGACCATGGGAGCGAGAATGGAACCTTACCAGACTGAAACGGGAAGGACCTCCTATTTAGGGAGGGACCGAGTAGTCGAGGGTTCAAATCCCTCCGGGTCCGTCACCAAAGAGGGATTCTGAACCAGAGAAAACCTGTACCAGGTTTTCGACGTTCAAATCCCTCCGGGTCCGCTCACTTCGGTTCGCTTCCCCTCCCTCTCCCCGCGTGATTTGATAGGTTCCCGCTTCCCTTCTAAAGCACTCCACAGTTCAGATCTCTCCAGTCTGCCAGTATAGATCCCCCGATGAAGTCCCCTCCACAGACAGTCTGCACCACCAGGCCGCCAAGAGTTTATAAAAGTTTGTTGAAAGTTATTGCACAATCAAATGAAGGAACCGGTGCTACAGCGACTCACCACCATCCAGGAAGACCATGCACTCGAGGTCGTCCTCCTCTTCACGTTCCTCACAGCAGCCATGGCTCCCGGTATGGCAAGGGTCGAGACAATAGTCGCGCTCGAGAACATGATGCCCGCAAGCAGCGATCCCGTCCAGGGATTCAACACTCTCAGGGCAGAGGGGATCGGCAAAGACACCATCGCCGTACAGCTCACCGCCGGCCAGACAGAACACGGCATCCAGGACATCACCAACGACAGGGCAGAGCAGTACATCGCCGGCCTCACAGACGACATCCGCGACATCTACGGCATCACCGCTGTCCACAACCCTTTCCAACGACCCGGCCTCATCAGCCGCGACCGGCAGACCGCCGTCATCGTCGCCTCCACCTACATGGGCGACAGCGGCCAAGCCATGGAACGGATGTTCAACGAGATCAGAGAACAGACCCGGTACGAACGTCCCGAAGGTATCAAAGCAACACTCTCCGGCGTTCCCGCCGTCCAGCAGCGCCTCGCATCCATGGTCCAGCACGACAAGAACCTCACAACCGCCATCTCACTCCTCCTCGTCTTCCTCATCACCCTCGCCCTCTTCCAGGGCTCGCTCACCGCCTCATTCATGCCCTTGCTCGTCGTCGCGCTCAGCGTCATCTGGCTCTACGGCACCATGGGCTATCTCGGCATCCCCCTTTCCACCCTCGCCGGCTCCGTCGCCGCCCTCGTCATCGGCATCGGGATCGACTACTCCATCCACATCCTCAACACCTACCGCTACCACCGCCATGAGACCTCCGTCAAAGAAGCACTCTCCGAAGCCGTCGGCGAGACAGGGGTCGCACTCATCGCCACCTCCGTCACAACCATCAGCGCCTTCATGGCCTTCCTCAGCGGCGCCATGCCCGAGATGCACCGGTTCGGCCTCATCATGTCCATCGGCATCGGCTACGCACTCATGTTCAGCTTCTTCCTCCTCCCCGCCGTCTTCGTCCTCGAAGAACAGGTGCTCGAAACCATCCACGACAGGCTCCAGTGGAGGCACGACTTCCCATGATCGAACCGCTCGCGCGACAACTCGTCCGGCTGCAGACCGCGAAACCGTTCCACGTCCTCGCCGCCCTCGGACTCGTCACAGCACTCCTCGTTCCCGGCATACTCCAGCTCCAGATCAGGCCCAGCACCGAGGCCATCCTCCCGGAAGACGACCCTGTCGTCGAATCTCTCGACACCCTGCGGGCCAAGTTTTCCGGCGACAGCACCTACATCCTCGTCCGTGACAGCCACGACATCCGCCGCCACGACTTCATGGAGAAACTCCAGCGGATAGAGAACCGGCTTATCCGGCTCGAGAACGTGGCAGGCGTCACCTCCCCCGCGTCCATCCTCGAACAGCAGTACGGCAGGATCCCAGAGCAGAAAGAACGCCTCAGCATCGACTACCGTGGCCTCGCCACCGACGACTACAGGACCGCCGTCATCACCGTCAGGGCCGACACCCAGGCCGACGCCAGCGAGATCCGGCAGCTCCACAATCAGATCACCCGTATCATGCAGGCGGAGGCTCTCGGCGAAGGCTTCCAGCTCACCGGCTACAACATGATCAACCTCGCCACCTTCCAGGTCATCATCAGCGACTTCATCAAGATCACCGCCGTCGCCTTCCTCGCCGTCCTCACGGTCCTCTACGCGGTCTTTCGGGACGTGAAACGGATGCTCATGCCCGTGACACCCGTCATCCTCGCCCTTATCTGGATGCTCGGGCTCGGCGGCTACCTCGGCGCCGACCTCACCATCATTTCCATGGTCTCCGCCGCCATGATCATGGGGCTCGGCATCGACTTCGGCATCCACGTCACCAAGCGATACTACGGTTCCACCCGCGACCGCGAAGGCCTCGAAACGACGATGGAAGAACTGGCACGTGGCCTGCTCGGCGGCTCCACCACCACAGGCGTCGGCTTCCTCGCACTGCTCGCCGCCAACCTCGCCGGCATGCACGCGCTCGGGATCTTCCTCTTCACCGGCATCATGTCCGCTTACATGGGGGCCGTCATCCTGCTCCCCACCATCATCGTACTTATCGACCTCTAATCGATACAACGAAACACGATACCATGACACCGACACTCTACAACAAGACGGCAGCACTCTTCATCGTCCTCGCACTGACAGCGGGGACAGCAACAGCAGTACCCCAGCTCGACGGGGTCAGCTTCGATCCCGCCTTCATCGCCGCAGGCGACCGGGTCAACATCTCCGTCAACCTGCGCGAGCCACAGACCCCCGACGAGATCTGGCACCCCGACAGACAGCTCCGCGTCGTCCTCAAACCCGGCAACCACCTGACAGAGGAGTATGTCACCATCGAAGACGCACGTGACACCACCATCGGCTTCCTCTACCCCAACGGCGTCTGGAACAAAAAGTTCCAGGTCAACGTCAAAAGCGGGGCACCGACCGGGAGCTACGACTTCGAGCTCCACATCAGCTACCTGAAAGACGGAGAGCCCGTCACCCTCGACGGCAACACCACCGCCACATTCATCCGGACGTTCAGCATGCCGGTCGAGACCGAGGGCGTCGACATCAGCTCCACAGTCCTCGGGACACAGCCGGACGAGCCACGGCCCGGCGACGATTACGTCGACATCCGGTTCGCCATCACCAACACCGGCAGCAAGCCCATCGAAGAACTCGACCTGAGGCCCACCACGCCACGCCACATCAAGGCCTCGCATTCCAGCGACGAGAAGTTCAGCGTCAGCCTCCTCAAGCCAGGCCAGACAGCGACCAGGACCCTGAGCGTCGACCTCGACGAAGACCTGGCCCCCGGCCTCCACTGGATCGACCTCGACGCCAGCTACGAGGACCGTGACGGCAACCCGTACAGCGAACAGCTCCAGCTCCCGCTGCGTGTCGAGGGACGGCCCGACCTGGAGATCAGCAACGCCCAGCTCACCATGCAGGCCGGCGGCACACGGCAGCTCCGGTTCACCGTCACCAACACCGGCAGCCAGGACGCCGAGGCCGTGACAGCCCGTGCCATCGTCGAGAGGACCCAGCCCTTCTCCCTCGCCGACCGGTCCGCCTACATCGGTGAGATCGAGGCAGGGGAACAGGCAGCGACCGTCCTCAGACTGTCCGCCAAGCGGGCGGCGACCCTGCAGCCCCACCAGCTCAAGCTGCAGCTCCGGGCTCTCGGTGACAGCGAGGAAGGTGACAGTTCGGTCTACACCACGACAGCGACCGCAGCGATCACACTTGACGGCAGGACACAGTCCCCGCTCATCCCGCTCGGGCTCGGTGCAGCCCTCCTCGTCGTGGCTGGAGCAGGGTACCGCTACCGCAAACAGTCGGACAACGACAGCAACGGAGGTGAGTGACAGTGCGGCCCAAGAAAAAGTTCATGCGTCGGCTCGCCGGCAGCCTCGTCACCGCCGGCGTCCTCGGCGGCTGGTTCATCCACCCGTACCTCTACGCGGTGGACCTGTTCGTCGGGCTGAACATGATCCAGAGCTCGTTCACGGATTTCTGCCCGCCGGAAAAATTCTACGACCGGTACCCCGGGGAGTGAAAGCCTCTTCCCCCGCTACCGACAAGACCCACAACTTTTTTATATTTCTGTGCATATATGTGCATATATGCAAGTATTCAAGGCATTGTCGAGCGACACCCGGCTCCACGTCCTGGAACTCATCATGAAGCACGAGCCGGTGTGCATCTGTGAGCTGGACGAGATGTGTTCCCGCGATAGGTCGGTGATCTCCCGCCACATCCAGAAGCTGGACGATGCAGGTATCATCGAGACAAGGAAAGACGGCAGGAAGCTCATCTCCACCGTCCCAAAACGAGAAGTTGTCGAAGATCTCATCGAAGCCAAGGAGGTGTTGGAAGATGAAAGTGCAGATCCTGGGAAGGGGCTGTCCGAAATGCAAGAAGCTTGAGGAAAACACGAGGGACATGCTGGAGCAGATGGAGGAGGAAGAGGATCCGCCCCTTGATCCGGACGACATCAAGATCGAGAAAATCTACGACCTTCAGAAAGCCAGCAGCATGGGGATGATGTCCGCACCGGGCCTCGCCATCGACGGCGAGCTCAAGAAACAGGGGAACGTGCTCAACCCCGGGGAGATCAGGGAGGTCATAGAGGACGAAGCATGACTGCTCCCCTCTCCTCGTTCCTTTCCTCACTCGGAGTACCGGAGTCGATCGCTGGAGTCATGTCCTTCTGGATCTTCGACTCCCTGAAGATCCTGGCCCTGATGTCCGTCCTGTTCTTCGGACTGAACTACCTGCGAACCTACCTTACACCTCAGAAAATCAGCGAGTACCTTGAAAGGCATAAAACAGTCCAGTACCCGCTGGCCTCAGTTTTCGGAACACTGTCGCCCTTCTGCTCCTGTTCCACGATCCCGCTCTTCATGGGCTTCCTACGCGCAGGTGTATCTATAGGGCCGACGCTTACATTCCTACTGACTTCGCCCATAGTCAACCTTGTAGCGATCCCAATATTGCTGACAGCATTTGGATGGAAGATAACACTGCTCTACACTGTCATAGGCCTGTCTATCAGCATGATAGCCGGTTTTTCACTAGAGAAACTTGGCTTCGAGAAAAATATCGAGCGAGGGGATGTAGCAGAGACAGCAGTAGACAACAGATGGAAAGAAGCCTACAGAGACACCTACGACCAGATGAAACGGTTCACACCGTACGTCCTCGTAGGCACAGCACTGGGAGCCTTGATCCACGGCTACCTACCGACAGACCTCCTCAAAAAATACGCCATCACAGTCTGGGCCATCCCTCTGGCAGTATTACTAGCGGTACCAGTCTACACCAACATCTTCGCCGTCATCCCTGTCGTCGAATCCTTGATGGCGAAGGGTCTGCCAGTCTCCGTAGCCGTAACATTCATGATGGCCGCTGCCGGTCTGTCACTCCCCGAGTTCATCATGCTGAAAGACGTGATGGACAACAAGATGCTCGGAGCACTGATAAGCGTCGTCACAGCCTCCATCGTCCTGACAGGATTCCTGATCCAGCTCGTCTAAGCCCTTCACGGATCAAAGCTCATCCAGCACATCCATCTTGTCGTCCTCCCACTCCTGCATCCGCTGCCTGATCCGTTCCTTCATCTTCCCCTTGTCCGGGACCGTGTAGACGTAGTAGCGGCCGCGTTTTCCATCCTCAACCACCGCCTCACGTTCGACCAGACCCGTCGACCGGAGCTTGGACAGGTAGCGCTGCACCGTCGACCGGTCCTTACCCAGCTCGTCAGCGATCTCCGAGGCCCGTGCCTCCACATCGCAGAGATAGTACAGTACCTGGGTCTCCGAGCCGGACAGGTTGTACAGCACCTTCAACAACTGCTTCATCTCAGCAGGGCACTCCATGTACTACCATGCCCTCGACAACGTAAAACAGTTGCCGGTCCAGGGCAAGCTTCTTAACCGTCACCCTCCCACCCCGGCAAGGGTCACAACGATGACAGAATACACAGTCGACGATATCCTCGACGAACTCGACGACGGCCTCAGGTTCAGAGACCTCGACCGCGAACTCCGCAGGCACGGCATCACCGACACGCCAGCACAGTCAGCCGAATACAAACAGGAACTGCTCGACCAGGGCGTGCTCGAACCCCAGGACAAAGACCATCCACGCGAAGAAGAACAGTACACCATCGACCAGAGCTACGACGAACTCAACCTGTAGCCATGCGACTCAGCCCCAAGGACGCCCGGACCATCCTTCTCAAGTGCCCGTCAGACATCGGCATCCGCAACACCGGGCGGAAAGGCACCCTCGACGCCCCCGGACAGCTGCTCCAGGACCACGGCTACGACAACGTCTACATCGACGAAGTCTTCCCCCACGAATTCAGCCTTCCCGACAACCAGCAGCGGATCCGTGACAGGATCGACGAATTGCTCCAGCACCAGCCTCCCGTCATCTCACTCGGCGGCGACCACTCCGTCAGCTACCCGCTCATCAGCGCGTTCCGCGACGCCCATCCCGGCCTCAAGCTCGTCTGGATCGACGCCCACTACGACCTCAAAGAGGTCCGGCTCGACGAAGGTGTGCCGCATGACGCCGTCATCCGGGCCCTGCTCGACGACGGCCTCGACCTCGAGGACATCCTCTTCGCCGGCGTCCGGGAGAGCGACCCTGACGAAGACGACTTCCTCCTCCAGCGCCAGACCAACGAACTCAGCGTCGACGAGATCGAGGGAAACAGCCAGGGAGCGCTGCAGGACCTGGTCGACGAGCGGCTCACCCCCGGCAGCGACCCCGTCTACGTCTCAGTCGACATCGACGTCCTCGACGCCGACCGCGTCCCCGGCACCACCTTTCCCTCCCAGGACGGTGTCTCGCTGGAAGCAGCAGAGAAGCTCGTCAGGAGCTTCAAGGACTACAACATCGTCGGGTGGGACCTCGTCGAGATCGCTCCCTCGCTCGACCAGGGTGGAAAGACACTCGAAGCAGGGAGGACCCTCCTCGACACCATGCTGGACTAGCCCAGCCGGTCGTTCAGCAGCTCGAACGCCTCAACCGAATCGCTCGCGTCCACGACCAGGTGCGTGTCCTCGCGGCACGACACCAGCTCCGTCACATTGATCCCGTGACCCTCCAGCGTCGAAAGCACGTACGACACCACCCCCGGCGTCTCCTCCAGCTCTTCCGGGCTCCGGAGCGTTATCAGCACCTGCTTCTCGATCAGCTCCCCGTCACAGTCCTGCTCGTCCTGCACACAGGTGTAGCCGTGCTCGGTCTTCGCCACGACCTCACCGTCGCACGGCCCGTCAGACTTGCAGACCGACACCCCGCCCTGCAGCGTCACACTCGTCGCCGCCAGCACATCATCGATCGCCGCCACGTCCTCCTCGCGCTTCCGGGAGAGATCCTTCGCTGTGCGGCGGAGCGCCACCTTCACCGCCTCGAAGCTGCCATCGACATCCTCCTGCACCTTCCGGGCCAGCGCTGCATAGTTCACGATCTCCTGGACCAGCGCCTCCTGGACGTACGGCCGGCGCCGCACCCACCGCTCAACCTGTTCCGCCACCGACATAGATGTACGTTATCGTGCATCAGATAAAAATATGTGCCATCAATGTCACAGCACATAAATGCGTGTCGTGACAATGTAGTGGCACAGGTGACCAGCAATGGAACTCGCACAGGGTGACCACGAAAGACACGATCGGAACGTATGAAGCAGACCAAACCATCGACACAGTCGTCCTGCTCTATTCTGGCGGGCTCGACACCTCCTGCATGGTAAAGTACATCCAGGACGCCTACGACGCCGACGTCATCACACTGACACTCGACCTCGGCCAGCCAGGCGTCGACCTGGAACAGGCCAAGCAGAAAGCACTCGACCTCGGCGCGAAAGACGCCGTCGTGGTCGACGCAAAAGACGAGTTCGCCGAGGACTACCTCGCCAAGGCCATCAAGGCCAACGCCCAGTACCAGGGCTACCCGCTCAGCACCGCCATCGCACGGTACCTCACCGTCGAGAAGGCGGTCAAGGTCGCGGAAGAACACGGCGCGGACGCGATCGCGCACGGCAGCACCGGGAAGGGCAACGACCAGGTCCGGTTCGACGCCGCCATCCAGAACCTCAGCGACCTCGACGTCCTCGCACCCGTCCGTGAATGGAGCATGACGCGTGACAAGGAGCTCGAATACGCCAAAGAGCACGGCATCCCCGTCGAGGCCGAGGAAGGCTCCCCGTACTCCACCGACGAGAACCTGTGGGGCAAGTCCTCCGAATGCGGGCCGCTCGAAGATCCCGCGACAGCACCGCCGCAGGACGTGTTCCAGTTCGTCACACCGCCCGAACACGCGCCGGACCAGCCGGAGACCGTCTCGATCGGCTTCCAGGACGGCATCCCCGTCAGCCTCGACGGCGAGAAACTCTCCCTGGCCGACCTCATCCAGCAGCTCAACGACCTGGCCGGGAAGCACGGCGTCGGGATCATCGACGTGACCGAGGACCGCGTGGTGGGCCTCAAGTCGCGCGAAGTCTACGAATGTCCCGCCGCCGTCACCCTGCTCCAGGCACACGAGGCACTCCAGCACTACTGCTCCACCAAGCACGAGAACCAGCTCAAGGACTTCCTCGAGCAGCAGTGGGCAGAGCTGGCGTACAGCGGACTGTGGCACGACCCTGCCATGACTCACCTCGACGCCTTCATCGACTCCATCAACCAGGGCGTCACCGGCACCGTCCACGTCAAGCTGTACAAAGGCCAGGCACAGGTCGTCGGCCGTGCATCGGACAACGCACTATACGACCACAACCTCGCCACCTACGAGGAAGGCGAGACCTTCAACCAGGACGCCTCACCCGGCTTCATCGAACTGTGGAACCTCCAGACCAAGCTGGCCAACCAGGTGGACCAGCAGTGACCCTCTGGCAGCACGACACCAGCCCCGACAGCTTCACCGCCGGGCAGGACGCGGCACTGGACCAGCAGCTGCTGGAGCCAGACATCCTCGTCAACCTGGCGCACAGCCAGATGCTGCACGAACAGGGCTACCTGGAGCAGCAAGAGCTTGCAGCGCTGCACGAAGCGCTGCTCCAGCTGCTGGACGACCCACCGGACGTCAGCCAGTACGAGGACGTCCACACCTGCTGCGAGGAGCAGGTCACCGCGGCGACCGACGCCGGGAAGAAACTGCACACCGGCCGCTCCCGCAACGACCAGGTCGCCGCCGACACCCTGCTCTGGATCCGCCAGCAGACCATCCAGACCGCCGACAAGGTCCTCGACCTGATCGAGGCGCTCGAAGAGCTGGGCGACGGGACCGTCGTGCCCGGCCAGACCCACACACGCCAGGCGATGCCGACAACCGCCGAGAACTGGGCGGGCAGCCACGCCGCAGCGCTGCTCGACGCGCTGGACCAGCTGGAACAGGTCCACGAGCAGTGCCTGGCCTGTCCGCTCGGCGCGGCCGCCGGGTTCGGCACCCACCTCAACCTCGACCGCCAGCGCGTCGCCGACCTGCTCGGGTTCGAGGAACCCGCCAGCAACACCATCCACGCCGTCCAGCTCCGCGGCCAGGCCTCCCTCGGCATGCTGCAGGCCGTCCAGTCCCTCGGACTGGCCGCGGCCAACTTCGCCGACGATCTGGTCACACTGACGAAGCCGGGGTCGTGGCTGGAGTTGGACGACGACATGACGACCGGCAGCAGCATCATGCCGCAAAAGCAAAACCCCGACGGCCTGGAGCTGGTCCGCGCCCGCGGGAAACAGCTGCTCCAGCAGCCGGGAACGGTCGCCTCCGTCCTGACAGGCGGCCCGACCGGGTACAGCCGCGACACCCAGCAGACCAAGCCCGTCCTCATGCAGTCGGTCGGCACGCTGCAGGACTGCCTGGAGGCGCTGACGGAGCACGTCCAGCACACTGCGGTCGACGGAGAAGCGGCCGACGAGCTGCTGCACGACGACATCACCGCGGCGCAGGAGGCGAACCAGCTGGTCGAGGACGGCGTCCCGTTCCGCGAGGCGTACCATCAGGTCAAACAGCAGGGAGGAACTGCCAGCGAGCCGGTGCCAGCCGCCTCCTCATTCCCCGACGCCAGCAGCCACGCCGAAACATGGCAGCAGCTGCAGGAACAGGAGAACGCCTGGAAGCAGGAGCTGCTGGACCTCGCCGCGGCAGCGTCCGACGGGTAAGCTACAAAAACCTGGCCGGGAACCGTTCCACGGAGCGATACCAGATGGCACGCATCAAGCACCTGCTGGCCGACGAACTCAGCGACGCGCTCGGAACCGATATCGCCCCGCGCGACGTCGAGGAACCCGATCCCGAACACGGCGACTACGCCTACCCCGTCATGCAGGCAGCGGCGGAGATAGGCGACAACCCGCGCGAGATGGCGGAAGCGGCAGCTGACGAGCTCGAGGAAGGCGACATCATCGCTGACGTGGACGTCGCCGGCCCCGGCTACCTGAACATGTGGCTGGACCGGGAGGCGTTCGCCCGGGAGATCGTCGATACCCTGGAGCAGGACAGCTTCGGCGTCGAGCAGCGGGACGGCAGCGTGCTGGTCGAATTCTCCTCCCCGAACGTCGCCAAGCCGATGCACGTCGGCCACTTCCGGAACAACGCGCTGGGCGATGCACTGCAGCGCATCCTCCGGTTCGTCGGCTACGATGTCACCTCGGAGAACTACCTCGGCGACTGGGGGACGCAGTACGGCAAGCTGATCTACGCGTTCAAGGAGTTCGGCAGCGAAGAAGCGTTCGAAGAAGCTCCCATGGAGCACATGTACGAGCTGTACGTCAAATTCCACGACGAGATGGAAGAGAACAAGGAGCTCGAGGAGAAAGGCCGTGCATGGGCCGCGAAGATCGAGGACGGTGACGAAGAGGCCGTCGAGCTGTGGGAGCGGTTCCGTGACGCCTCTATCGAGTACCACAAGAAGGACTACCGCCGCATGGGCATCGACTTCGACCGGTGGACCGGTGAATCAACGGTCGTCGAGCCGGCACGAGAACTGATCGAGCAGTGGCTGGACGCCGGCAAGCTGGAGCGGGACGACGACGGCTCCGTGTTCATCGAGTTCCAGGACCACGACCTGCCGGGGACCGTCCTGCTGAAGGCTGACGGCTCCACACTGTACATCACGCGGGACCTGTACAACCTCAAGAAGCGGAACGAGGAGGGCTTCGACCACAACCTGTACGTCGTCGGATCTGAGCAGGAGCTGCACTTCCAGCAGGTCTTCGCCACCGCCGATGAGATGGGCCTGGACCCAAGCGGCTCGGAACACATATCGTACGGCCTGCTATCGCTCCCTGAAGGCAGCATGTCGTCCCGTGCCGGACGGATCGTCCGTCTGGAGGACGCGATGGACGAGGCAACCAAACGCGCAAAGGAGAAAGCGGAGGAGAAGATGGACCGGACCGTCGAGAACGCCGAGGCGATCGGCATCGGCGCATTGAAGTACGCCAACCTGGCCGTGTCCCGGACCAAGGACATCGAGTTCTCCTGGGACCGTGCGCTGTCGTTCGAGGGCGATTCCGGGCCGTACCTGCAGTATTCCAACACGCGGGCGAAGAGCATCACCGCGAAGGCAGAGACGGACGGCGAGCTTGTAGGTGAGCCGACCGACGAGGAAACGGAGCTGCTGCGGAAGCTTGCAGCGTTCCCGGATACCGTCGAAGCGGCTGCCGAGCAGCGGGAACCGGCGAACCTGGCCAACTATCTTTCAGCGCTATGTGAGGAGTTCAACAGCTTCTACCATTCGTGTCCCGTCATCCAGGCGGACGAGGAGACGAAGAAGCGGCGGCTGAAGATCGTCGAAACGTTCATCGACGTCACCGACCAGGGGATGGAGCTGCTCGGGATCGAGCCTCTGGCCGCGATGTAGCAGCACATAAAAGCTCCCAGGGACAAGCACAGGGTGGACGATGAACATCATTCTCACCGGCGCCCCGGGGGTCGGCAAGACCCGGCTCGTCAACGAGGTGGTCGAGGAGCTCGACGTCGACATCGGCGGCCTCGTCGCCAAACGCGACGAGGACAACGGCGAGATCCAGGAGTTCACACTCAAGGACCTTGAGACCGGTGACGAGGACGTACTCGCCTCACGGGACGGTGACAGTGGACCCGTGGCGAAAGGCTTCCACATCAATACGGAAACGCTGAACAGAATGTCAAAAGATGCCATCGAGCAGGCCATCCGCCGCGGCGACCTCATCGTCATCGATATGATCGGTACCATCGAGATGCATTCATCTCTATTCCGTGAAAGTGTCAGAGACGCGTTTCGAGGAAGCGAGCATGTCCTGGCTGTCGTGCAGCAAGAGTACGTCGACGAATACAAGGATGAAGGCGAGGTCATCGAACTGACCCACGATAACTACGACGAAGTCAAGGAACAGGTACTGGAAAAACTGGAGTCAAGGACAGGGCCCACCGGATAAAATATAAACCAGCAGTACTCCAAATGGGTTAGTAGGTGATGAAATGGGAACAGATGACGTTCCACGCGTATCTTCAGGCGTCAAGGGACTAGACAACCTTATCGAAGGAGGCTTCCCGAAAGGGTCAGTGACACTGATCTCCGGTGGCGCTGGCTGTGGTAAGACCATCTTCTGCAACCAGTACCTCTGGGACGGCCTCCAGGAAGGCGAGAAGGTCCGGTACATCTCCCTTGAAGAGCCGGTGGACGACATCATGGGCGACGCAGAGGTCTTCGGCTGGGAGTTCCGCGACTACGAAGAGGACGGCCAGTTCAAGATCGACTACATCAAGCCCTCATCCGGTTCCCGCGGATTCATCGACAAGATCAACGAGATGGCGAGCGAGGAAGGCGTTTCCCGTCTCGTCATCGACTCGATTTCTGTCATGCTGGGCGCCTACGGAGGGACACAGGCGAAGAAGCGTGACAACCTGTACGACCTGCTCCGTAACATCAAGCGCGCAGGCCCGACCACGCTGCTGACATCCGAGATCCCGGAGAACGACGAGAAGGCACTGTCACGGTTCGGGGTCTCCGAGTTCGTCGCCGACGGCGTCGTCGTGCTGTACTACACCGGTGTCGGCGAGGGCACGTTCAGGAACCTTGAGGTCAGGAAGATGCGCCGTACCGACCATACACCGGGCACCCATCCATTCCAGATCACGGACCAGGGCATCAACCTGACAAGCGAGGCCGGCTTCTAGATCCCGGACCCGGCACAGCGGTAGAAGGACGACCTGCGATCAGCCAGTCGGCGCGCCGGACACATCGAAGATCTTGATGCCTTCAGGCGTGATGTCGAACGGGAAGATCTCCACATCGTGGTCCGTCCGACGCATCTTCCGGATCGCCAAGGTCCGCTTGTGGTCCTCCGCGACCGGCACGAACTCCAGCAGTATGACCGTATCCACCAAGAACTCGATGATCCCGCCACCGGACAGACCCTCCGACGTCTCCGGGACCGTTCCCGTCAGCAGCGCTGTCACGTCCGCTTCACGGAGCTTGTTCAGCAGCGAGGCCAGCGCCACCCGCGCCATGTACTCGTCCCGGATGAACATCTCGATGATCGACACTGAATCGATGATAACGCGTTCCGCACCGATCTCCTCGACCGCCTCCATCACCTGATCCAGCAGGTTGGAGATGTACGACCGGACCAACCGGTTCAGGTTGTCGATCTCCTTGCTCGGAAAGATCGGCTTGATCGACAGGATCTTGACCAGTCCCTGCTCCTCCAGATCCTCAAAGCTCCAGCCGAACATGGCCTCGATGTCGGCGCGTATATCCTCCTGGCGCTCCTCGGTCGTCACATACACGCCGGGCTCGCCCTTGTCGGCACCGCCCTTCAGGAAGTTGGCGCAGAACGCGGTCTTACCCGTCCCTGTCTTCCCGGTGACGAGATTCATCGTGCCCTGAACGAACCCGCCCTGCATCTTCTCGTCCAGCCCCATCACACCCGTGCTGACACGCTCGACCTGCATGCTGGGCGGCAATTCCTCGGGCTCCTGCTCCTCCTCGGGCTCTTCCGCTTCCTCAGCCCCCTCAGATCCCTCAGGCTCTTCCACCTCCTCTTCCGGTTCCTCGGTTTCCTCTTTCTTCGACTTGCCGAAGATATGGTCGACGACCGACTTGAGCATGTTCTCGCCTTCCGGCTCTGCCCCCGCTTCCTCCCGCTCCTTCTCCTCGAACTCACGGACCTTACGCTCGACCTCGCTCTCCGCTTCGCCGGCCGGCTCAGGCTGACGTCCCTCCGCCTGGATCGGCTCCGTCTCCTGTACAGTCTCGGTCTCCTCGGCGGCCGGTTCCTCCTGTTCCGCCGCTTCCCCAGCCGTCCCGGAAGCCTCGCCGGACTCCTCCGGTTCAGGAGGCTCCAGCGGCTCTTCAGGCTTCTCGACAGTATCGGGTGTTTCCTCCGTCTCTTCAACCGGTTCAACCCCTCCTTCTTCTTCCTCGGCCTCAGATTCCTGTGGTTGTTCCTCTTCTTCACCGGCTTCTTCACGTTCCTCTCCCGTCTCACCCTCCGGCGGACGCTCAGGTTGGCGTTCCTCAGCAGGATGCTCGACAGAAGGTTCCTGCTCCTCGGTCGTCTCCTTCGGCTCGGCAGCCTGCTCCTCTGCGGGATGTTCCTCTTCCGACAGTGTTTCGGAGGGTTCTTCAGCTTCCTCCGCTTCAGAAGGCTGCTCCGGCCCTTCCGGTTGCCCCGCCGCTGTCTCTTCTGCATTCTCCTCTGTTTCCGTCGGTCGTTCCTCTGCTTCAGGGCCTTCCTGCGGTCGTTCTTCCTCCGTTCCTCCAGCCTCCTCACCGGCTTCTGGCTCCTCGACAGGAGGCCGCTCTGCTTCGGGCGGCTGGGACGACGGCTCTTCTTCGGCCTCCGACGGCCTCGCCTCAGCAGGTCGTTCAGCTGATGGCGGTTCCGCGGCCTCGACCTCCTGCGGCTCGCCCCTGTCGGCTGATTTGAGTTTCTCGTACTCCTCCTTCAACCGTTCAAGTATCTTTTTCTTCTCCTGTTTCTCGCCGGAGAGCTCCTCGTACTCCTCCTCCAGCTTATCCCACTGCTCCTCGGAGATCTCCTGCTCCGTCAGCTCCTCGACCTCCTCACGGATCTCACGGGGCGCGCCAGCGACCTTCCGCTCCGGCTCCTCCTCGACCTCGCCTTCCGGCATCGAGAGGATGTTCCCGATAGCCTCCTCGAAGATGATCCCCTGTTCCCGGTCCTCCGTCGTCAGGACGACCTCATCGTCGGGAGAAACAGTCCTGCCGTTCGCCTGGAACTCGATGGTATAGCTTTCCCCGGGTTCCAGGTGCATGTACTCCAGACCAACGTACAGTGGGCCGACGTACATCTTCACGAACTCGTAGAGCTTCGCGTCCCCGCCGTTACCGATCTCGAACCGGAAGTTGATCATGCCGTCCTCCCGGCTCACAGAAAACTCCTCAACCTCGAGAGCGGTCGTGGGGCTCAATGCTGGCACCTGGGTTAGCAATTGCTGTCCTCGGTTATTAAAATTTCCGCACAGCCCCCGCTACTCAGAAGATTCGCGCTCAGCGACCATCTTGTTCCTCCTAGACTCGATCCACCTGTTGATCTCCCGCACAGCTTTGATCGGAGCCTTGATATAGTTCTCCGCCGTCAGTCTGCTCTTAATGGCGGTATCAAGCTCCTCCTGCAGTTCATCGCGCTCACTGCGCAGCTCAAGGATCTCATCCTGCCGCTCTGTCATGATATCCATGAACGTGTCCCGGTCGATCTGGCGCTTGAAGTACTGCCGCTCCGCCTTCTTCCTGGCCTGCGTCGCCGACTCCAGCTTCTCCTTGACAGTCAGGTAGTCGGTCCTGAGCCGGTAGTACGGTACTGCGACCATCGTCAGCAGGAAGAACAGCGTGTAGATGGCTATGCCACCGAACAGCCACTTCCACCAGTTCTCCAGCACATAGTTCTTGAAAGCCAGTGCCCGCAACTTGCCTTTGATCTCATTAGCCTTCGTGTCCGCTTGATCAAGGGTATTAGCCAGCACCTGGCGGTCATCCTGTGCTACCGCCTGTTCCGCGTAGCCTATCAGCTTCTGCAGACGCTGGTAGTCCTGCATCAGTGCCGAGGTATTGATCCCGGATCGTCGATAGTTCCTGATCTGCTGGACGAGCTGCTGGGCGCGCTGTTTCAGGTTCTCCAGTCGTCGTATGTCCGTGCCCTTCACCACTCGCATCTGTACCGTCTTTTCACGGACCCGGCCTCCGCTGGCGAACGAGAGTCCTGCGGTATACGAGCCAAGCGACGTATTGAGCGGTACATCCACGTTGATAGTCAGGCTCTTCTCCGACCCAGGTGTCAGCGTCACAGTATCGACACGTGTTGACTCGTTACTGATCCATGCAGAACAGCACCGCCGGACCACTGCATCCACATCTATCTGAATCGACTCACTACCGTTGTTGTAGATGGAGAACGGTGCTTTGCCAACCGAGCCCTGCTCCACACCGGAACCGTCAGGTGGGATCGTGTCAGGGATGAACAGTCCGAAGCTGGCCACGGTCTCCGGCTCGATGGAGAACACCACCTCCAGCGTCGCGTTGCCGCCTGTCGACTGCTGGCAGAATACGTTGTACCGGTACGTCCTGCCCGGCTGCGTCGACACCACGGCCCAGTGCAGCGTGCCGCCGGTCCGGTTGAACCGGTTCATCGCATCGACCCGGACGATGCTGAGCGAGCGGTTCGTGTAGCGGCAGCTCGCGGCCAGGTTCGTCGAGACCGACAGATTGACCTGCGACGTGTTCGACGGCAGTGAGACCTGCTGCGGCGACTGCTTCTCGATCTGGAACCTGGTGCCGAACCCACCGCCACCACCGCCCCCGCCACCGGCACCGGTCCCGCCCGTGCCGGACTCGTTGCCTACGTTGATCGTGATGGCCGGAGCAGCTGAAAGCGGCCCCGAATCCTGGCTCTCCGTGTTGCCCTGCAGGTCTGAGGCGAACACGCGGATCAGCGCCGAATCATCGTCCTGCGGTGCCGTGAAGTTCTGTACAAACACACCACCGCCAGCAAAATTCAGGAATTTGTACTGGCTGGGGCACTGCTCGCACCTGGCGTACATGATACCTTCGACGACTTCACCGTTCGGCCCCGTGATATTGACCCGGAGCCGGAACTCACTGCCCGGCGCGACCGTATCACCCTGCTCCGGGCTGAGGAACGAGACGTCCAGCAGTCGTGTCACGTTGAACGTGTAGGCCGTCCTTCCGATATTTCCCGCCTTCGACACGTTGACATACAGCGTGTACTGCTTCGGTACCTCGGACGCCACCGGGGACGGTGGATCCGAGCGCTTGAACGTGTACTTGAAGAGGTCCTTGAACCCGTCATCGAACATCGTGACATTCGTCCCCGCCTTGTCCATGACGATCGTCGTGTTGTAGCCGTCGATGACATCGCCGTTCACGTCGCGGACCGTGATATCGAAACTTCCCGTGTCCGCCTTCTTAAACAGCTGGCGGGCCGACGTCACGTTGACACTGAACTGCTCCTTGACATCGAACGAGTTCGAATGGATCGTATCGTTGTTCAGCGCGATGTCCCACGCCCTGATCCTGTACGTGTAATGCCCCGTCTCACTGGTGTTCGTGAACCTGTACCGGTACGTGCCGCGGTCGACCTGCTCCATCGCCACCGGCGCCTCCGTGTAGTTCGAACCGTTGACCGGGTGCTGGACGACCAGCGTCAGGTTCTTCACAATCGAATTCTCCTCCACCGTTGCGGTGATCGTCACCGGCTGGTTCTTGTTCACCTCGGAGGGTGACTCATCGTAGCTCGTGATGTTCGGCGCCTGCGCGTCCTCACCGACCACCGTGACGTTGATCGGGACATACAGCTGCTGGTCGCCGTTCGACGCGTTGACAGACAGGTTGAACACCGTCGAGCCAACATCCCTGCCGTTCAGCCCGTACGTCACACGAGTATCACCCGCCTCGTACGTCACGTTGCCGACATCCCGTCCCGGCGTCGCGTCCTGGAGCTCGATGACCGACGTATTGTTGACCGACGCGTTCGCCCACACATCGATCAAATCGCCCGTATCCGGCGTGATGCTCCACGACAACTGGTACGGCGAGGCGTCAAGCGGCAGCGTCAGGTGCGTCCCGTTGCCGGACAGCGGCTCCGCGGCCAGCTGCCCGAAATCGATAGCGAACAGATTACGGGTCATGTTCGAGACCGTCACACCGGCGGTCACGGAGACGTTGACATCGTAGCTCCCGGAACGTGATGTGTTACCGTACACGACCGCATATTCGCTCGCCATTTCCGGCTCAAGCTGCATGTCAACCGTCTCGACGTAGGAACGTGGCTTCGTGATTTTCGCCACCACGTCCGTCGTCCTCGTGATGTTCCCCGAGACATTGACACCGATGACCACGTTGTCATCGATCGAGGTTGACTGTGGCGAGGCATCGATCGTCGTCGACAACCGCCCGACCTCAAACGCTCCAGAGACGTTCGTTACGTTCAGGTTGCCGTACGTATCGTGGACGAACAGCTTCGTCAGGTTGTAGAATCCCTCGGCCTGCGTGCGGTTGAAGTCAGCTCGCCAGGTGCCGTCGACCGCAGTGCCTGTCAGCCGGTCCATCGTCGCGTTGACCAGGGCGCCTGTCGCGTTCCGCAGCGTCACGTTGATCGTCTCCACACCCAGGTTGTCACGTGCATCGACCTCTATCGGAACAGTGTCATTGAT
>JAXINV010000010.1:0-13589 GCA_034190465.1 Asbonarchaeum danakilense (SeqCode)
ACAGTTCCGGCGCTTCGCCGCATGCCAGTACGGATGGGCGTACGTCCCCTTCGCCTCCGTGAACCCAATGATACGGCCGATGATCCCGCCTGATGTATGTGGCGCCAGTCCGATCACCAGCTCACCGACGATATCCTGCGCCGAGTCCAGATCATAGAATGAGTCCAGATCATAGAACTGTTCCAGCAGATCGTCGACGAACTGTGACACCTGGTACATAGACTTTGAGGCCGAATAGTTCAGATCGTTCTCCGAGATCACGATGTCCTGCGGTTTCAATGCACAGACCTGATCGTCATGCTCCAGCGGCTCGCCGTCGATGTCCTCCTCGTAGCCCAGCTCCCTGAGCTTCTCAACCGACACGTTGATCTCCTGTGGCTTGAAATGAGTCATCGTCAGATCGCTGGAATCGTACCGGATCGTCCCGTCCTTGTTGATGTACAGATCGTACCTATTCCGTAGCAGCCCTTTCTCCAGGGGCTCCACGTGCCTGTGCTTACCAGTGACAGCACGCGGCGACTTCATCAGCTCCGGCAGCTCCCTCACATCGGTGTTCCGCTTCGCGATGTTCAGCAGCTCCTTCAGCGGGATGTCCGTGTACTTCTTCCGCCGGGTGTCATCGCCGCAGTTCGGGCAGGTCTCCGCGTCGACACGTTTATCGCAGCTGGTACAGTGGCGGGGCTGCTCCGCCTCACGGCCGCAGTACGGACAGTAGCTGAAGTAGACATCACGGTCGCAGTCAGGGCAGTAGTTGTGGATGACCTGCTCGTTGACCTCGCCGTGCTCGTTGTAGCTCCGTATCAGGTTCCGCATCCTGCCACCCTCCTGCTTGCCGCACGGGAACAGCAGCTGGGGCTTGCCCTTCAGGTACCGGCGCTCCGCCTTCTCCGGCCGGCCCATCCGGGCCCCGAGGAACACCGTGCCGACGTCACGGACCGGCACGCCGAGCGCCTGCTCCACCCCTGCCGGGATGTCCCCCTCGAAGTCCGCCAGTTCCGTCTCACCCGGGGCAAGGGACGCGTGCAGCGCCCGGGCGACGTCGTCCTCCACAACCACCGTCTCGTCCTCAACGCGGTGCGGGACGAACAGCTCCTCCAGGGCATGCTTCGCGTCCGCGTCGACCCTGAGCTCGTCGCCGTCGAAGCTGCCGTCCTCAACCGCACGGTACAGCCGCTCGAAGTCATCCCACGCAATATCATGCCACAGGAACGTGTACTCCGGATGGAGCGGTACATCAAGCCCCTCAGCGATTGACATCGCCTCATCGAACGATGGTACCGCGAACCTGTTTTTAATATAGGGGGCAAGGTCCACGTCAAGGTCGCCCTTACTGTCGTCCGCCGCCTCGACCTCCTGGCTCCACCACTCCTCAACGTACGGCGACGGGATCAGTTCCTTGCCGTTCTCCACGAACTCCCCGAACGGCACCAGGATATCCCCGAGGAACAAGATTTCATCTACACGGTCCGTCAGTTCACGCGCCCGTTCACGCGACTCAACCTTCACGACATCGCCGTTGTCCAGTCGAACCAGCGGGCCCTCGATTGCATCGCAGGGCGTCGACACCGTCGCCTTGCCAGGATACTCCGTCTTCAACTGTGTCCCGATAGCCATGAACTGCTCCGCGATCTCCATCGTCGCCGGATGGAAGCTCGTCCCTGCCAGCCCCGCGGTGCGTGAACGACCGTAGCGGATCCTGAACCCTCCTTTCTTCCCAGGATGCGCGAAGACTGGTCTGCCAGCTGTTAACGAGCCCAGAAACTTGTCCGACGGCTCGTACTCCTTCGTATCATCTTCCTCCTCGTCTTCCTCTCCCTGCTCATCCTCCGAGGCATGGATCTCGTGCTGCAGGTCCAGGTAGTCCTCCACCCAGTCCCAGTGCTCCAGGCCGAACCCCTCACCGTAGCTATCGATCCGTTTCCGGATCTTCGACGCCTTCAGCGGCAGACCATCAAGATAGACCAGGCACATCCCGCCCCGGATACGGTTCGTCGGGATCCGTTCCAGATCCTTGTGGTTCGACACGTCCAGCTGCTCTGTCGGCGTCCCTGTGACCTCAACCGGAACATGTTCCGCGATGAACTTCGTCTCCTTCCGCTCCGGCGTGTACTGCTTCTTCGTCACCCGCTTGAAGTAGTCCTCCACCTCGACCGCATACCGGTCGATCTCCTCGTCGCGCGGCTTGTACCGCTCCAACCCTGCGTTCTTCCGGATGTAGTCCGCCAGCAGCACAGAAAGCGCGGAAGCGGTTCCTCCTGCCGACCTGATCGGGCCGGCGTACGACACCGCCAGATAGTCGCTCCCGTCGTCGTTTTCCTTGATCTCCGTGTCAGCGATCCCCTCCAGCGGCGCGGTCGTGATCCCTCCCGTCATATAGGACAGGCCAACCCGCAGCCCGGCATCGACCCTGTCCACCAGCTCATCGAACTCATGGAACTCGTTCTCCGCGATCTCTCGGCCGATCTCCAGCGCGACCCGTTCATCGTTCTTCGTGTACTCGTCCTCCAGCTCACGGATGCGTGCAGCGACCGCTTCCTCGTCCAGCTCCGGGTACATGCCTCCAGCGACCAGACTGACTGCCTTTGCAGCCAGGTCCTCCGCCACCGGGATGTCGACGTGCGGCTCCGGATCCTTTGACTGGTCACGGGCCTTTTCAGCGACGTCGTACGCCTGCTGCCGCTTCGCCTCGATCATCTCGAAGTAGCCGTCCATATCAACCATCCTGTATCACCTCAAGGACATCCGTCAGATCGTCGACCGTCGTACAGTCCAGGGTATCGTACGCCACTTCCTCCGTATTCAACAGCATGAAGCCGCGGCCAGCTGACTCCACCATGTCGACGTCGTTCCCGCCGTTGCCGACAGCCCAGACCTCATAGCCGTCCTGCTGCAGCTGGTCGACGACTTTCTCCTTGTCGCGGTAGTCCGTCCAGTCGAAACCATCCAGCGCCCCCTCCTTGAACTCAAGGCTGATCGTCTCGACGTTTGCGTCCGCATCAAGTTCCTCCCGGGCCGCCTCCGAATAGTCATCAGGTGCACCGGACAGCACCGCCGTGTAGACACCCTGCTCCTGCAGCTCATCGACCAGGTCGTACGCCGCAACGTGTAGCTCCAGGTGCCGGTCGACGAAGTCGTCGTACGCCCCCTCCGTGACCGGGCCATCGCCCGTCAACTTCAGGTACAGCTCATCCATCATCTCTGCATGGGTCAGCTCCTCATCGACGTAGCTGTCGTACACGTCCTGGAACTCGTCCTGCGTCACCCCGAACGCCTCGCCGAGCGCCTGCCAGGTCGACTCGCGGGGGGAAAGGGTCCCGTCCAGATCCAGCAGCGCCACCGTGTCGTGGTCGTCAGGCACGTTCATCGCTGTCATAGCTCCTTCACGATCGTGTCACGCGTCTTCAGGTTTACCAGCGCTACCTCACCGGGATCCGGCTTGTGGCCCATCCGCTCCTGGAACTCTGTCTGACTCTGCATCGTGCCCGACGAGATCAGGTTGACCGTCTTGTAGTTCGCCACGTCGAACGCGTGGGTATGGCCCATCACGAAGATGTCCGGGATCTCGTCGATCACCATGTAGTCCCGCTCCTCCGGCGACAGCAGGTTCGAGCCGTACGTCGGGGCCAGATGCCGCCGGCGCAGATAGTCGACCATCGCGTGGTGCGGCTCCTCGTAGCCCTTCTCACGGAGATCAGGGATCGCATCGACGTGGTTGTCGAACGAATAGCCGTGGTACAGCAGCACACGGATGCCATCGTTCCCGAACCCATGGATGCGAACCGTCGCCGGGTTCGACAGCAGGTGGACGTTGTCCTTCTCGACAAGGTTCGGCATCGTCTCCTCGCCGAACGCCGGCTGCGGCTCCGCAAGGCGGACGAAGTCGTGGTTGCCTGGTACCACGATGACCTCCAGATCGTCCGGCAGCTTGTCGACGAACTCCTCGAACTGCTCATACTGCTTATAGATGTTCTCCTGCCGCAGCTCGTCGCGCTGCCCCGGATAGTTGCCGACACCCTCCACCAAATCGCCGTTGACAAACAGGTAGTTGACCCTATCCGCCTCCTCCGCACCTGACCGCAGCCACTCCGCCAGCCCATCCATCTTGTCGTCCAGCGTGTCGATCGAGCCGTAATGGATGTCCGAGATGAACGCCGCGTACACTTCCTCATCCGTCGTATTCACCTCGCGGGAGAGTGGGATGTCCGGCCTGACCACCTTGTCCGCGAACACGATGTCATCACCGGTCTGACCTGTCACACCGATGACCTCATCCTCGATCAACCATTCGCCCTCATCTTCATCGATCAGAACCTTGGTCTCGCCAGTCGGGTCCTCCAGATAGACGATCCACTTGCCGCTGTTCTTCGTCTGGTACATGTCACGGACCAGGCCGATGACCGCCACATCCTCCCGCTCACCGCGGTCCTCAAGCCGCCCGATCGAGACCGCGTTCGACAGCTCCATCCGCTGCCGCAGCAGATCCTTCATGCGTGAATAACGGTCGTTGTAGTACTGCACGAACTCCTCGACGTCCTTCTCCTCCATGTTGCCCTCGAAGTGTTTCTCGACCTCGACCTTCGTCCGCCGCGAGTCGTCGAGGCCGTCCGTTTCGTCACGGATCGTCTCAGTATCTCGAAGGTTCTCCAGAAAACGCTCGTTCACCACCATCGGTAGGGGGTCCATCCCGGTGATACGGTTCAAATCGTCTTCCTGCAGCCGGTCGACTACCTCCGGCTCGACGAGACAGCCGTGCTCCGTCAACCGCTTCACCATCGTCTGTGTCTCCATCCCCCACACTCACCTTCGCATCGTCACGTCTTCAACCCTTGCGGGCGGCTTCCGTTTCCGCCGCTACAGGTAGTAGTTCTCCTCGACCATCTCCTGCAGCCGATCCACGATGTGGCTGTCAAGATCGACCGATATCTGCCGCGTGCGGCCGTACCGTCCCTTCGACTTCACCGTCGCATTGATCACGCCCAGCATATCCAGCTCAGCGATCAGGTCACTGATCCTGCGCTGTGTCAGCGGGTCGGCGCCCGCCTCGTTCGCAATCTCCTTGTAGTCCGAGTAGACGTCGCCCGTCACCACGTTGCCATCCTCGTCATGCATATCCAGGATCGTGTACAGCGTCAGCTGGGAGTGCTTCGGTTGGCTCCGTACCGTCTCCACGACCCTGTCCTTCTCAATCTTATCCTGTGCCTTGTTCACGTACTCCTCCGTGACCTTATTCTTGTTGTCACGCTCACTGAGTTCACCCGCAACCCTGAGAAGGTCAATCGCCTTCCGCGCGTCGCCGTGCTCCGAGGCAGCCAGGGCCGAACACTTCGAAATCACACCATCAGCCAGCACCTCATCGTGGAAGCCATCTCCCGCCCGCTGCTCCAGAATATTGTTCAACTCCAGGGCGTTGTACGGCGGGAAGATAATCTCCTCCTCCGACAGCGAGGACTTCACACGTGCATCCATGTACTCCGTGAAGTTCAGATCATTCGAGATCCCGATGATCGACACCTTCGTCTGCTCCAGCTCATCGTTCAGCCGTGTCAGGTTGTACAGGAAGTCATCACCGATCTTCTTAATCAATGTATCGATCTCGTCCAGCACGATGATGACCACACCGTCCTTGTCGTCCAGCGCCTCGAAGAACCGGTCGTAGACCTCGTCCGTCGGCAGCCCCGTCGAGGGAACGTCCGAGCCCAGCTCCCGGGCCAGCTTCGCCGACAGGCGGTACTCCGTGTCAGCCACCTTCTTCATCTTGCAGTTGATGTAGATGACCTCCAGCGACTCCTCCGCACGGTCCGCGACCGACTTCAGCTCATTGCAGACGTGCCGCGTGACCAGCGTCTTGCCCGTCCCGACCGTCCCGTAGATGAACACGTTCGACGGGTCGTTGCCCTTCAGGGACGGCGCCAGGATCGAACCCAGCTCGTCGATCTGGTCGTCACGGTGCAGGATGTCATCTGGCCGGTAGTTCGTCGAGAGAACGTCCTTGTCCTGGAACACGGACTCGCTCTCAAGGTATTCATTGAACTGCTCCTGGAGACTGTCGCTCGTCATCCGTTAGTCCTCGACCAACCGTGCACCACCGACCCTTAAATTCCTTTCCACACGAAAGGCAGGCATTTCACCCCACCACCCCTCTGTTTCAACTGGAGATTAAGGAAGGGAAGGAAGGAAGAGATAACAGTGTTATAATCGTCTCTTATCCACCTCTTCCTTCCAAGTGTTCCACGTGAAACAAGGGCGTGACGGAGTCGCCACCTTAATCTTCATAACGGCATTATATCCCCTTACCCTCATCGACAACCGGCCGGATATCACACCGTTATCTCCGGGGTAATGTGAGAGGGCCAGACCTCTCTTCTTTTCAGAACTCAGATCCGGCGGAGCAGCTCTTCTTTCTTTTTCCGGTACTCGTCGTCGCCGATGTTGCCCTTGTCATGCTGCTCTGACAGCCGCTCCAGCTCGTCCATGGGGTCACCGTGTTCCTGGAGTTCACGGATCCTGCCGGTGATCTTGACCCCGGCGCCCTCAGGTGCCATGAACGTCTCGGTGCCGCGCTTGGTGGTGACCTTGACCCGGTCGAAGCCGTCACGTTCCTCGACGTCCATTTCCTTGACGCTGTCGATGTCGATGTCCTTGAATGTGCTCTTCTCGCCGAGCAGCCGGACGTTCTGTGAGCTGTAGGCGAGGAGCCGGAGGTTGGTGACGACCAGCATCTTCTTGCCTTTCTCCCGGGACAGGCCAGGGATGCGGTCGGTGTCGAGGCCGGCGATGAGGGAGACCTCTTCGTTGCTGGAGAGCTTCTCCTTGATCCCGGAGAACTCACTGATGTCCACGTTGCCAAGGACCTGGGCGTCTTTGAACCGTTTCCGGTCCCGCTCGGAGGGTTCGGCGTCGACCATCGTCAGCTTATTATGCGGGCCGCTTGAAATAACTGTACCATGCGTTCTTACGTCCGGGCAGGGTACGGCCTCACGGCACTGTTCCTGTTTGTCCTCTCGTTGCAGGTGATGAGCCAGGCGACTGATCCACTGGTTCCGTTCATCAGGCAGTACATGGACGTGCTGGTTCACGATGCACGGTCGGCGCTGGCGACGGGATGGCTGTCCGCCTACATCTTCCTGAACGGGTCGTCGGTCGCGGCGCTGGGCCTGGCGCTGTTCGGTTCGGGCCTGTTCACGTCGGTCGAGACGTTCCTGGTGGTCGCGGGTTCGCGGATTGGGGCGGCGTTCATCGTCGTGCTGATTGGTGCGGTCGAGTACCTGCAAGGCAAGAACGATGATCTCAGGGACTCGAGCTCGATCGGGATCCTGGGCTTCCTGGTGGCGTACCTGATCTACGTGCCGGCGATCCTGCTCGGCCTGCTCGTCGCCCGGAACGTCGACATGGCGGCGGTGAACATTATCGACGGTGGCGGCGGGTTCACGTCGGTACTCGCTGTCCTTGACCCGGTCATCGCGTTCATCCTGGCGAGCATGCCGCCGTACATCGCGTTCCTGCTGGCGTTCGCCGGACTGTTCGTCAGTCTTGAACTGTTTGATCATGCGTTCGCGGAGTTGAGTGCGGACCGGTTCGAGAACAGGTACTTCCGCTACCTGATGGGGACGCCCTGGATCGCGATGGCTGTCGGTGCCTTGGCGACGCTGGTGACGACGAGTGTCGCGATCTCGGTGGGACTGATCGTGCCACTGTACAACAAAGGCTACTACATCAAGCGGAAGGAGATCATCCCGTACCTGATGGGAGCCAATATAACGACGCTGGCGGATACGCTGTTCGCCGCGGTGGTGCTGGATACGTATATAGGCTTCAACCTGGTGCTTCTGCTGGGTGCCGCAGCCACCTTGGTGACTCTTGTCTATCTCGTGTTCTACGACCGGTTCTACGGAGTGGTGAAGTTCCTGTTCGACAAAGTCGTGACTGACCGTCGCTACATGCTGTTCTTCGCACTGAGTCTGACGTTGCTCCCGTTGCTGCTGTTCCTGTAGCAAAAGGCATAAAACAGTCCGAGCGCTCGGATGCCTTATGACGGAGGACGACCTCGCACGGCAGGTCCACGAACTGCTCCGGGAGTCGGGGTCGCCGCTGTCGACGAAGGCGGTGGCGGACCGGCTGGACGTGGACTGGCACACGGCGAAGAAGCGGCTGGAACGGCTGGCGGACGAGGGCAAGGCGCACAGGAAGCAGTTCCGCAGCAATATGACGCTGTGGTGGGACAAGGAGATACCGCTCTAGACGAATGTGTCTGCTGTGACGTAGTGGAGGATGCTGTAGCCTGTCACCCCGGCGAACCCGTACAGCCAGAGCGTCACGATGTCGCCTGACGTGATGGTGGTCATTAGGCCGTGGAGCCCACCGGCCAGCAGCCCGCCGCCAAGGACGAGTCCGATCACGTTGAACACAGTCACGTCCTCCCGGGAGAATCCGAATTCCTCATCGATGTCAGTTAGGGTTCCGGTTTCGATGTGATGCGTGATGAGATAACCGGACCAGCCCATAAACGCCCCTGCCCAGGTCAGCGCAAAGTTGCCCTGGAATCCATTGTAGAGGGCGACGGCGAGGCCGAAGGTGGTGTACAGGATGCTGACTCCGAGTCCGAGTTCCCGTCGATCGATCATATCCGTAGGTGGCCTCTCCGTTTTTTTATTT
This sequence comes from Asbonarchaeum danakilense (SeqCode), assembly GCA_034190465.1. GTDB lineage: Archaea > Nanohalarchaeota > Nanosalinia > Nanosalinales > Nanoanaerosalinaceae > Asbonarchaeum > Asbonarchaeum danakilense. Next base: position 8,653 of record JAXINV010000010.1, read on the forward strand.
TAATCGCCGTATATCTTGGTGAACAGGTCCTCGATTGAGTGCAGCTTGACGTCGAAGATGTCGGTGTAATGGTGTTCTTTGACGTAGTTCTCTTCTTTGAGCATGGTGAGTGTGGTCTTGGAGAGCGGGACGTCCATAACCCGCCGCGCCCACGGGGCACCGAGCCGCGCGAGCACCATCGGGATATGGACCTTCCGCCTGTCCCACCCCTTCTTCTCGAGGATGATGTCGATGAGGTGTTCAAGGGAGACGATGCCGGGCCCTCCGACCTCGAAGGTGTCGTTGAGCGCGTCCTTGTTGCCGATGGCCTGGTCGATGATCGCGGCGAGGTCCTTGACATAGAGGGGCTGCAGCCGGTAGTCGCCGCTGCCGAGGACGGGTGCGACGGGAGCGTCCTCTATCTGATCGATCAACAGGTTGACGAACGAGTCGTCCTCGCCGAAGACGACGGACGGCCGGAAGATGGTGTACGGGTGGCCTGACCCCTTGACACGTTCCTCGGCCTTGATCTTGGTCTCGAAGTACGGCGTGGAGGCGTTCTCGGCACCGAGCGCTGAGATGTAGATGAACTGGTCGAGGTCGTCGGCCTCGTCCAGCAGGTGCTGGGTGCCATCGACGTGGATTTTGCGGAAGTCGTCCTGGCTGCCCTGGATGATGCCGACCAGGTGGACGACGACATCGACGTCGTCGAGCTTGCCGGCGAGGGTCGCGGGATCGGTGATGTCGCCCCGGACGGGTTCGCCGCCGAGCTCTTCGACCACGTCCATGTCGTCGGGGTCGTAGACCATGCCCTTGACGTCGTGGTCCTCGACGAGTTTGGCGACGACGTTCCGCCCGATGAAACCGGCTGCACCTGTGACAAGGATCATGTACGTGTGTTGCCGGTCGCGGGATTAAAGTGTGACGCCGAAGCTGTGGAGCAGGAAGGGGACGATGAGGCAGGCCATGCACAGGGTCATGGGCGCGTGCAGCCGGTGGCAGAGCAGGCCGACCCCTGTGGCGGCGGTGAGGATGGCCAGGCCGCCGGGCCCGGCGACGATACCGACGAGGACGGTAAGGAAGGAAAGGAGGCCGTTCGTCAGTCGCTCTTGGTCGAGCATGTTGTAGCCGGCGAGGACGTGGGGGAGCAGCACCTTTCCGATTATGTAGCTACCGCTGACGGCGATGAGGCTGGCCCCGACGACGAGGAGGAGTGTGCCGGTGTCGATCCGGACGAGCTGCTGGACGGCGATGGCTGCACCGGATCGAGGCCGCCCGATGGCGTACAGTGCGACGATGGAGACAAGGGCGTCAGCCGTGTTGATCCCGCCGAGCGCTGCGAGGAACTGGTGCCGGTCCAGGTACCGTGCGAACAGCGCGACGGTGGCGGAGGGTCCGAGACCAGGGAGGATCCCGGCCAGAATGCCGGCCAGGCTCCCGATCGCCGAGCCCCTGGCCGGGAGGACGACGGCGTCGTCCGGCGGCTCCTGCTCCGGCACCTCGCCGCCCCGCGACGCGACCAGGACCGGTACACCGAACAGCCCGGTGAACAAAGGGAACAGCGCCTCCTCCGAGGGGAGCGGTGCCGTCAATGTCAGCATCCCGACCACGCTTGATAACACCGTTATCCCGAGCGCGATGTGGACCCGGTCTGCGTCGATCACCATCACTCCGAACACCACACTGACGAGGAACGGGAGGTACGGCCCGGCGAGCTGGTAGAGCGGGCCGAGGATGAGGAGCAGGACGGGGAGGCTGAGGACGGTGAGCGTGGTGGCGCGGAGGCCGCCGTTGATGGTGGTAGCGGCGGCTGTGAAGCCGTTGCCTTGGAGCAGCATCTGTTTGCCGGGCAGTGCGGCGAGGGCTGAGTCCTGGTCGGGGACGCCGATGAGGATGGCGGGGATGTGGTTGAGGACGCTGTGCGCGGTGGCTGCGGCTGCGATGAGTGGCAGGGCTGTGCCGGGCGGGAGGTCGAGGAGGAGTGGGAGGCTGATGGCGATGAGGGTGTTGGGATGGATGCCGGGTGTGAGGCCGGTGACGACCCCGACGCCGGTGCCGAGGACTGTGAGGGCCAGGACGGCCAGCATGCGAGGATCTGGGACGGGAAACGGTTTATACTGGGCTGCTGGTTCCGCCTCGCTCGGCTGCTGGAAGGGGATGCATGATTTAAAAGCTGCTGCCGCATGGTGCGGTACAATGTTCAATCCGCAGAATATGCAGAAGATGATGGAGCAGATGGGCATGGACATGGAGGAAGTCGGTGCGAAACGCGTCGTGGTCGATCTCGGCGATGAGGAGATGGTGTTCGAAAAGCCGGAGCTGAACAAGATCAAGGTGAAGGGCAAGGAGATGTTCCAGCTCCAGGGCGATTACTCCACGCAGGCGAAGGGCCCGTCACAGGAGGACGTGAAGATGGTCGCTGAGAAGGCGGATGTCTCCGAGGACGAGGCACGGAAGGCGCTCCAGGAGCACGACGAGCCGGCGGACGCGATCATGAGCCTGCAGTAGGCTCGTCGGTTCTCTTTTCTTTCTTGTTCTGATAAGCGGTTATTCCTGGCCTGAAACGTTGACGGTGGTGACTGGTGTGCCGTCGTGGAGGATGCGGAGCTTCTGGATGGTGGTTGGGGTGGTGAGGTGGGCGGTGTAGGTTTGCTGCCAGTCGCCGGTGCCGCCGGGTGCGGTGTCGCTAGCGCAGGCGACCTGGGCGGTGCCGAGGCGGTGGGGCTGTGAGGTGATGAAGAGGAGGAGTGTGTCGTGGATCTGGAGGAGGTCGGTGGTGAGGTCGATGTCGTCGGCGCCGTACTGTGGCTGGATCCTGCCGTGGAGGGTGACCTGGTGGCTGCCCTGTTGTGTCGTGACTGTGGCGGTGGCGTTGCCGGGGCCGTACGAGCAGACACGTTCCGTGGTGAACCTGGTGAGCGAAGCGTCGGGCAGGGGGTTGACGCCCTGGTTCGTGTAGAGCAGGGGGAAGCCGGCGCTGTACTGTATGACAGCAGCTGTCAGGAGTACGAGCCCTGCCAGACCAATGACGAGGTATTTACAGTTTGATTCTTCTTGTATCCCGTTCATGGGGTCATAAAGTTTCCGTCAAGGACTTCTTCTGTCCTTTCTGCTGAAGTTCCAACGGTCCCATTTCCATTATAATCGCCACGAATGACTCCAGCCATGTAGGCATCACCGTCAGAAATCCGGAAAATAGGACCTCCTGAATCTCCACCTTGTGTGAGTGTAGAGTCACCGACTACGATGCTGTTCAGGTTTCCGTATATTCCCTCTATGATTTCGCTTACATAGTCATGATCACGGCAGGTGTTATCTCCCTGAAGGTGAAGGTGCCAGTCTGTATTGCCTTTCTGTTCTCTGAGTTCTTGATTACTGATTTTGCCCTTTACTGGAAGATCCTTGTTGTCGCTATAATCCTTATTTGCAATCCAGGGGACAGGGACTTCATTGGATTGCTCCTCTATGTAGGCCACATCAATGTCGTTGAAGGCTGTCTTGACGTATTCTTTTGATTCACCGATAAAGGCGGTTCCCGATACCGCGTACTCGGCAATAGGGTTACCGGTATCATTTACGACATGAGCGGCAGTTGCCCAACCCTGGCCGTGTTCAGGATGATAATACGACGCGGCTGCTGTTCCCACTTCTTCAGAATTTAGTTCTGTTATAGGCGCACCTCCGGGCACCTCTGTATACAGTTTATCCTCATATTGGCAGACCTGTTCATTTACCTTGTGTTCAGCGACTTCTAATGGGATGTCTGGTTTGCCGGTTAGTACTTGGCTCTGTAACTCTTCTAGGGAACTCTTGAGAAATTCTTCTGAGACCGGCCCCTCCTCGTCATACATTACTTTTATTTTTTCGTCAGTTGGGCTAGAGTTGTCATCGGTTATAGACAATAGAACTCCCTCTTCCGGACTAAAATGCTGCTGTAAGTATTTTCGTGTCTTTTGGACAGCTTGATCAGTCTGGCGGTGTTTCCTCCAGGTTTCCTTGCCAATAACGTTATAGAAGGGGTCTTTTTCGATGAGCTGTCCTTTATCGTCTGTGACATAATCCCATCCAGCCACGTACGGTACTTCTTCCTGTGGGTTATACGTAATGTCGCCGATCTGGGCTTTGTCTTCGCTGATAAAATCAATTGCACTGGCAGAGATGCCGAGTGCGCCTGCGGATTTGAGGAAGGTTCGTCGATCCATGTCGAGGTCGTTGCCGGTTGTGTCGTCAGTCATCGGTGAACTGCCACCGGATACAAACTGGTCTCTCTCTCTGGTACAAAAAAGGTTGGGAAAACTTAAACAACTCTTTAAGTTGGGTGGTGCAACTGTCTCTTTTGCCTTTTTCCGTTCTTCTACCTAGTCACGTTGGACGTTACCGTGGAGTTTGGACAGCCGACGGCGAACGCTTTGACGGTCTGGACAGGTTGTCCGGAGTGAAGCGAGATGTTTGCTGTGTCGTCGATCAGCAGTTCTCCTGCTTCGGTGGTCGTCGCCGTATCGCTCTTGACTGTCAGGAGGAAGGAGAATGTCGTTGAACCTGTGTTCAGGAGATTGACGGTCGTGTTTCCTGTCTCCTGGTTGTAGATGGCGCTGGTGATTCTGAAATCGGTCCGTTCGCACCTCGTGGCGTTGGTGGGACGGGATGTCGGGAGCAGGGCGTTGGCCTGCCGCTGCCAGTCGATGGTGGTTTCGAAGGTACCGCAGCCGACACCGGGCCTGACAGGATGGATCTCCGGGCTGCCGTGGAGGGCGAGGATGTAGTACGTGAAGGAGTCGTTGTAGGCCGTGCCGGCGGGGTTGATCGGCTCGCTGAAGGCGACCTGCAGGATGTTTTCTTTCCGGGCCTCTGCCAGGCAGGGACCCCAGTTCACGGCTTCCACCTGTTCGCCCTGGCCTGTGATCGCGGTGACGACGAGCTGGCGCAGCTCGGTGTAGTTCGGGCTTTCCGGGCTGACC
>JAXINV010000010.1:13689-18890 GCA_034190465.1 Asbonarchaeum danakilense (SeqCode)
GTCGTTGCCGGCAGGATGCCGTTTACCTGCGTCAGCGCGACGGCGACGAGAAACAGCACGGTGGCGATCAGGACGGCAGCCTGCCCACGACTGATTTCCATGTCCATCCCTTGGCCGGTCCGGGTTCTTCAAGCTTCGGCTGGTCACTTCTCGATGACGTCAAGGACGGTTGCGTAGGCGGGCCGTGTGATGAAGATGCCGATGAGGACGCCGAGGATGGTGGTGATGGCGAAGCCCCTGACCGCTCCTGCGCCGATCGACATGACTGGCAGCATCGCGCCGATGGTGGAGGCGGCGGAGGTGAAGATGATGAAGAACGCCCGCTTGACCCGTTTCTTCAGGGACAGGGAGCGTTCGACGCTGCGTTCGTCGGTGATGATGATCTGGTCGTCGACGCCCGTTCCCACGGCGGCGATGATGCCGGCGATGGCTGCGAGGTCGAGGCTGGGGGAGATCCGCATGATGGCGAGGAGGAACATGGCGCCGATCGGCAGTGCCAGCGCTTTGAGGTCGCCGTTGTTGACGCCGGCGGCCATGCCGACGGCGGTAGGGATCGCGATGGCTGTGACGCTGAGCGGTCCGAGGCTGCCTTCGCTGAAGACTGCGAGCAGGATGATGACCTCTGAGAAGCCGGTGACCATGATCGGGATGGCGATCCTGGGGTTCTGGTACCGGATGAAGATGACGATGCTGACGGCGATGACGGCGACGATGATGGCGATGAGCGCGACGTTCATGAACTGCTGCCCGAGCTTGGCTGAGACGGTGTTGGTGTTGACGACCTCGATCGGGACGGGCAGTGCCCCGGACTGGAGCGTGGACTGCAGCCGATCCATCTCTTTGAGCGCCTTGCCACGGGTCTTTGCACCGCCTGTGATCTGGGGTGTCTCGACGACCTGGTTCTTGAAGACGTTGCGGACGTTGAGGGCGGAGACCTGGTTGTTATCCAGGAGCATGACGAGTTGTGTCCCCTGGAGGAATCGAGGTCCTGATGGGAAGTTCTGGGCGACGGCGTGGAACCGTTCGGCGGCAGAGCGCTCTATCGAGACTGCGAACTGGAAGTTGCAGCTGCCGCTGCTACAGCTGACGCCTGCACGTGTCGGGTTGATGTTGACGCCGCTGATGTCTGCGCCGGTGAAAGCGATGGCGAGGACGCGGTGGGTGTTCCCGGTCTTGTTGAGGTACTGGACAGGGATGTCCATGCTGCCGGCTTGGAGGGTAATGCTGTTGTTCGGTGTCAGGCGTTTGCCTTCGATGCTGACGGTGGTGTTGGTGGTGTTGACGTTGAATGCGCTGTCACCGATGGTGACGATGTCGCCGTCGCCGAGGTTCATTGAGAAGCCGGCCTCGAAGACGCCCTGCCGGGTGATGAGTTCTTTGAGCTGTGAGGTGTTGGCCCCGGCCATCTCAATGCTGACGTATTTTAGCTCCCCGGTCAAGGTACGGATCGGGCGTATGGTCATGTCCTGGAGCCCGAAGGCTTTGACACGTGTCTTGAGCGTGGTTATGACGTTCGATATGACTTCGTCTGTCCTTGACTGGTTGATGTTGCTCAGGTCAGGATTGATGAGGATCTGTGCGCCGCCGGCGATGGAGAGTCCTTTGTTGATGTTGGTCTTGATGACGGTCCGGTTCCCTGTACCGTCCTCCTGCGGTGCCTGTGCGTAGTGCGGGCCGATGGCGATGAATGCGCCGACGAGTGCGGTGATGAGGAACCATATGCGCCATTCCTGGACGAGGTCGTGTGCCAGACTCATAGCTTACCCTCCTCGTGCATTTTGAGGATGATGGCGTTTCCTGTCCAGGTGATGGGGATGTCGGCGAGCAGGCCGAGGAGCATGACGGCAGCGATCTCATCGAGCGTGGGGGAGGTTGAGATGAGGAAGAGGGCGGTGAATGCTGTGAGGGCGCCGACTGTCATGGTGGCGCCGGTTGTTATGGAGTCTCTGACCCGTTCCTTGAGGCTGCCCTGGTTTTGACGGAGGACGCGGGTGGAGAGGACGATGTCTGTGTCGACCGAGTACCCGATGAGCATGAGCAGTGCGGCGAGCGAACCGAGGGTGAGTTCGATGCCTATAAGGTTCATCCCGGCGATGGCGACGATGATGTCGGTGAACGCTGCGAGGATGACTGCCATCGATGGGACGAAGTTCCTGAAGGCGACGAAGATGACGGCGGACATGATGAGGAATGCAAGTGCGACGGCGATCTGCGCCTCTCTGAGGAAGCTCTGTGAGACTGCGGCTCCGAGTGACTGTGCGCTGATGTCGCCGTGGGGGATGTCGTGTGATTGGAGCAGCTGACTGACCTGTTCTGTGACGCCGATCTGTTCGATGTCGCTGCCGTTGGCTGTGGCGTTCCCGCTGTCGCGGCTGAAGGTGGTGGAGGTCTGGACGAGCATCCATGTGGTGCCGCCCCTGCCGGACAGGGTCCGAACACGGACGTTCTGGAGTTCGCCGCTGAAGGCCTGTTCGATCGCGTCCTGGCTGACGCTGTCGTTGACCTGGATCTTGATTTCTGACCCCCCTGTGAATTCGATGCCTTTGTTGACGATGTCGCCGGTGGTGACGTAGCTGTAGCCGATGACGCCGAAGGCGAGGAGCAACATGAGCGCTGGGAGGAGAAGCCATTTTTCGTAGTCGTCGTACATCCAGTCGAAGAAGCTGTTGAATCGCTCTTTGGGTTGCTCGAACATCGCCTACCCACCGTGCTCTCTGAAAGCATTTAAATCTAACCTGAGCTTGTGGGGATATGGCAAGCGTGCTCGAGGTGCTGCGCGAGAAGACACAGTCGGATACGGGTGTTCTCTCCCGGTTCGAGCGCAGGCACCTGTACTGGACGGCGGTCGTTGCGATTTTTGTGTTTGCGTTCTGGGTCCGTTCTATCCCTGCCTCGTCGATGAAGTACCTGCAGGCGCTGGACCCGTACATGATCGCCCGTATGTCGGCGTCCATCGTCCAGAATGGGCAACTACCGGTTGTGGATGTGTGGCGGTTCTTCCCGTACCCGACCCCGACCTACATGCTGAACCTGGGCAACATCTACATCCCGGCCTACATGTTTTATGTTGTGCAGCTGTTCGAAGTCAACTTTCTGACCTGGGCTAAGCTGTATCCCGCGTTGATCGGTGCGCTGGCGGTCTATCCGATGTACCTGCTGGGCGCCGAGGTGTTTGACCGGAAGACGGGTGTCCTGTCCTCGTTCTTCCTGGCGATGTCGGCGGCGATCATGCAGCGTTCGTCGGCTGGCTGGTTTGAGAAGGAGCCGATCGCGAACCTGCTGATGCTGTTCTCAATGTACTTTTTCGCCCGTGCCTGGAACCGGAGGGACTGGCTGTCAGGGATCGCGTCAGGGCTGTTCCTCGGTGTGGCGGCGACGACGTGGGGGGGTGTGAAGTTCCTGTTCCTGCTGTACCCCTTGACCGTGTTCACGTTATTGGTGGGGATCCCGTTGGTGATGCTGATCCCGACGCTGCTGTTCGGCGACGGGCTCCGCGAGTTCTCGTTCTATGACCGGCTGACGGCGGCCTACGCGCCGACGGCGTTGATCGGTGCGTTCCTGCCCTGGATTCTGAACGGTTCGGCGTCGACGTGGACGTTCCCGAACACGTTCGCGCTGGCGAACCTGGGGATGTTCGGGTTCCTGGCGGTCCGGTACGGGCTGTCGAAGTACGACCTGCTGGAGACGGGTCAACGCGCCTACACGTCGCTCGGGATGTTTGTGGCGGGCTTGATCGCGGTGGCGCTGTCACCGCTGTTCTCGCCGTGGCTGTACCAGAAGGTGCAGAGCTTGATCGTGGCTGCAAGCCAGTCCGGGGGAGGTGTCATCGCTGGGACGGTGGCTGAGAACGCGCCGGCAAGTATTAATTCTGTTATAAGCCAGCTCGGGGCGCAGCTCTCCGCGGCACTGCTGCCGGGAGCGGCCGCCTATTCTGAGTTCTTCGGCGGATGGACGTTCGGGGTCTTAGGGGCGTCGTTCCTGATCCTTGCGCTGCTGTACATGGTCGGGAAGTTCTATTTCGACTATGAAGTGGTGAACGGGTCGGTCGGTCTGGGGATGTTTTCTGTTGTCGTTTCTTCGATCAGTCTGGTGCTGTATCTGTCGTTCGCGGTCAAGAATATGGAGGCGTCGCTGTTCGATATCCTGTTCGGCGGTGTTGCGGTCCCGGCGACGTATTCTTCGGGTTTTGTCCCGGCGATTACGATCGCGACGTTCGGCACATCGGCGCTGTTCATGGTCGAGTACCTGTACAGTGAGGAGTTCGAGCAGTGGGTCGGGTTCTCGCTGATGATGTGGGCGGGAATCTTCTTGGTCGTGGCTATGATCCAGGCGTTCGAGGCGCTTGCGTTGCTCGGTATAGCGCAGGGCGTGTTCCTGATATGGTACCGGGGCTGGGCGGATACGAAACCGATCGAGATCAACTGGCTGTATGTTTTGATATTTTTGTGGATCGCCTCGACGGTGTACGGCGCAGTGCAGAAGTCACGGCTGCTGTTCCTGGCCGCCTCCCCTGTCGCGATGGTCGCCGGTATCGGCGTTGCCAGGATGTTCGACGCGGCCGCGGAGAGCAGTGTCTGGGAGCGGCTGTCGGGCTCGGTGCAGCTGTCGCCGGACGGTCTCTACAGGGTGTTCGTGGCGTTCGTCGCGGTGCTGTTCGTCACGGTGAACGTGGCGGCGGTGTACGTGATGTCGGCGGGTGTGACGTACAACGGCCGCCAGGTCGGCGGTATCGGCGGATCACCGAACCAGCTGTGGAGGGAGAACCTGGAGTACATGCGCGAGCAGACGCCGAAGGGGTCGGTCGTCCTGTCGTGGTGGGACTATGGCTACTGGTTCGAGACGATCGGTGAACGTCCAGCGGTCGCTGATGGAGGTAACATGGCGTACTATGCCCGCGGGAACAATATGTCGAAGATCAACTACCCGCTGGCGGACTTCCTGACGTCGCACAACGCGTCGAAGTGGCGCGGCTGGCTGGCGACGCGGAGCGTTGACTATATCGTGCTGGACAGCTCGATGATCGGGAAGTACTCTGCGGTGTCGCAGATCTCGCATGAGAGCAACCAGGAGTTCAACAGCATGCGGACGCTCAGCTGTGTGCCGCAGCAGGGCCGCTGCAAGGTGTCCCGTATCGACAATCAGACGGTGATCCACTACAAGTTCGGCCGGCAGTCGGACGTGATCGTGCCGATCCGTCAGAC
>JAXINV010000065.1:0-17868 GCA_034190465.1 Asbonarchaeum danakilense (SeqCode)
TCGATACCGTCGATATCGTCGGGCGTCACGCCCGCCTCCTCCATCTGCTCCCGGTAGAACTCCGAGTTCTCCCAGGCGTACTCGACCGTGTACTGCAGGCGCTCATCCTTTAGCTCCTGCAGCTCCTCATGACTCATATCATCGGGATTGACGTCGTAGAGGCCGTCAGCCTCCTTTGTCCCGACCAGTTCAGACGCTGTTTCCAGATAGTCCGATACCGTGTCCCGCACCTGATCACTGATCCTCATCTCCACCACCTGGTTTGCCATTTTTCGGTGACAAACAAAAAGGTTTTTTGGTCGCTGTGCCATGATTCAATATGCGTGAATATAAAGTAGGCGGCTATCTCTGCCCCGTCGACGAACGGACACGGGAGACAGCCCACGCAATCGTGACCGACACCGACGACAGCGATCATGCCGCACGCGAACTGTTCCACCACGTTAGAGAAAGCTTCTGCTGGGACATGACAAAGATACGTGGCACCCAACACCTCCTTGCCGAGGAACCCGTCCGCGCGATGAGCTTCGACAAGTCGAACCTTCTCGTCTCCCTTGCACGCTCGCTCGGTATCCCTGCACGGTTCAACCTCATCCGCTGCACCTTCCACAACGAGTACAAGGACCGCACCGACAGCTCGATCCACGCCCCCGTCGAACTCCGCCTCGACGGCGACTGGGTCACCGCAGACCCTGCATTCGGCGAAGCCACTTCTCGGTTCAAGCCACCGTCACAGTTCGGCGAACAGACGTGGGAGGAGACCAGCAGCGAGAAAAAAGTATCCGAACTGCCGAAGAAACTCGTCCTGGGTTACAACTACCTGTTCCGGTTCCTCCATCCCGGCGTCCGTCGCATCAGGAACGAACTACGCGAGTGCCAGGAGATCTAATCCTCGAACGGACGGATCGCCGAGATGCGGTCCGCACCGCTGACCTCACCAGGACGCTCCCGGACAGCGGACTCCCGCTCCTGCTGGTTCGGCCAGAAGAACCCTTCCGCCACGCGGTGAAACACCACCTGGCCGCGTTCACCGTACTCGACCGTCTCCCCCGCATCGTCGACGACATCGAACCGCATGAACGGTTCAAGCGGCGCGTATGCAAGTTCCTCATCTGCATCTGCTGCGAACGCCGGGCCCGTGAACGACGTCGCATACATCGCCGCGATGTCCGCATCCTCATACATCTCGTCGAGCGACTTGACAGCCCCTTTATCGACAGCCGTGCCGCCGAGCAGGATCGTATCGATGTCTTCAGGGGACGATACCGTTGCATCCTCCTGCAGCATACCGTACATCTTCTCCACGAGCGGTGGCGCTGTCGAGATGTTCGCCACCGGCTCCGACCGGAGATCCTCCTCCACCGATGTGAGCGTCGGCTTCATCCTGGCCAGGCCCTTGGCCGCGTAGAACGCCGTCCTCGGTCGCAGGACCGACAAGGGGTTGTCACTGACAGCGCCGAGCGCCCGGAGCTCATCCTTCAGCCCCTTGGACTCGATCCCTGTATAGTGGTTGATGGCGCCGCGCTCCTCCGTGAACCGATCATGGTGCTTCTCCCAGAGCCCGTACGGCCCCACGGAGAGCCAGTCGCCGTCGCCGGTATCGTTCATATCGAGCACATAGTTGTACCAAGACACGACCTCGTCCGTCACCGTCTTCCGCCACGGCATCTCCTTCTTCTTGCCGGTCGTTCCTGACGACTTCGACATGTCGAAGTACTGCGGATCAGGCGTCAGTTTGTCGTACCTCGCGTCACCAGGGTCGTCCTCCCGGTGGAACAGACGAGGCATGAAATCCTCGACCGGCCGCTGGCGGAGCTCGTCCTCCTCCGCCTCCGGTAGCTTATCCAGCTCCTCGAACGACTCGATCTCCTCCCGGGGATCGAAGTCCAGCTCCTCCTCATACATTTCGCGCCAGAACGGGGCGCCGTACCGTTCATCGAACTGGATCTCCACCACACGCTGCAGGTATTTGTCAGGGTCGACCGCACCGTCCCTGTACGGGATCTCCGTCCCTTCATCGTCTCCCGTGTACAGCTCCAGCAACGAACTGTCCTCCAGCTCCGGCTTCAGCTCCTCCAGCGACATCTCGTGATAATCGGCAGGGTCGGACATGTGGACAGATGGCCGCCCCTCCCTCAAATATCTTTCGGAAATTTACCACATAACAGTGACACCCGGCAGCATCGGCCGGCACCAACCTATTTAACTCACAAAACCGGTTATATCACCAGTAGACATGGTACTGGATTCTCTGAAGAAGCAGTTCCAGAACCTGGCCGGTTCCTCGGAGGAAGACGAGGAGGAAGAGTCAACGTTCACCTTGAAGAGCGCCTCCGAGAACCTCGTCGTCATCCCTAAGCAGGACGACGTCAGGGAGATCGACGTCCGGTACTCCCTGCTCGCCCCGTTCGCCGACGCCCACATCACCTGGGATGACGAACAGGAAGAACTCGTCTACAACATCGAAGAACCGAAGCTCAACCCGCGGGAACAGAAGATATTCAACAACATCAAAGACGCGCTCGAACAGAAAATCGAGGTCTCGCTCGAAGAGCTGGATACCACAGACAAGGTCGTCAACTACCTCGGCAGCAAGATCGACGAGGTCACCAAGGAGCTCGGCATCAGGCTCGACGAAGAGGAACGGACCAAGATCATGTACTTCGTCTACAGGAACTTCGCCGGGCTCAACGAGATCGAGCCCCTCATGCACGACCCGTACATCGAAGACATCGGCTGCTCGGGCACCGGCATCCCCATATTCATCATCCACAGCAAGTTCGGCTCCATCAAGACCAACCTCGTCTTCAACGACGAAGACGTCCTCAAGAACCTCGTCGTCAAGCTCGCCGAGCGCTGCGGCAAGTACGTCTCCTATGCACAGCCCCTGCTCGACGGCGCCCTGCCCGACGGCTCGCGTGTCAACGCCAGCCTGACACAGGACGTCACCACGAAGGGACCAACATTCTCCATCCGTAAATTCCAGGAGACACCCTACTCCGCCGTCGACCTGATCGACCTCGGCACAGCCAACTACGAGATCATGGCATACTTCTGGATGGCGCTGGAGTACCAGAAATCCATCCTCGTCTCCGGCGGGACCGCGACCGGAAAGACCACCTTCCTCAACTCCGTCGTCACGTTCATCCCGCCCGAGCAGAAGATCGTATCAATCGAAGACACGCGCGAGCTCCAACTCCCCCACGAGAACTGGATCCCCTCCGTCGCACGGACCGGGTTCGGGGGCGGGGAGGACTCCGAGACAGACATCGGCATGTACCGCCTACTCAAGGAGAGCTTCCGGCAGAACCCTGACTACGTCGTCGTCGGAGAGGTCCGTGGCGAAGAGGCATCCGTCCTGTTCCAGGGCATGTCCTCAGGCCACCCCTCGCTCGGAACCATCCACGCATCCAGCCCCGGCGACGTCGTCAAGCGGCTGACAACCCCGCCGATCAACCTGTCGCCGTCCCTCGTCGAGACACTCGACCTTATCGTCATCATGACACGTGCACGACAGTACGGCGAGAACGCACGCCGTGTCAAGGGAGTCTACGAGGTCGAAGCCATCACCCCCGAGGGCTCTCCACGTACCAACGAATACATCTCCTGGACACCGGTCGACGACACCTACAGCTTCAAGAACGAATCCACCATCCTCGACCAGATCAAACAACAGTTCGGGTACACCCAGGACGAGCTGGAGGAAGAGCTGGAGAACCGGCGGAAGGTCCTCGAATGGATGCACGACAACGGCTACTCCAACTTCGCCGACGTCGCACGGATCGTATCAGAATACTACAAAGACAAAGAAAGCGTCATCGACGCGATCGAACAGGAAGACGTCGGCATGCAACAGTTCATGAGCGAAGAAACAGCCGCACAGAGCTCGATGTCCGCCAGCCTGGAATCAGCGCAGCAGCAGATGGTCGAAGAGAAACAGGAATCCGAGGCAGCAGAAGCCCTCAAGGAGCAGAAAGAGGCCGTCCAGGAACAGCAACAACAGCAACCCGTTCCAGGCGAACAACCAGGCCCCGAAGACATGGACGAACAACAGCAGACAGAAGAACCGTCAGAAAGGGAAGAATCACAGCAAGAGCAGTCCAGGGCACAGCCAGAGGAGCCCACCGGAGACGAAGAGCAGAAGCAGGAGGAAAAGCCAAAGACCGGGGAGGACCTGTTCGAGGACGCGGAGAACCTCGACGAGAACCCATTCGAGGACTAGGCCTTCCGGATCCTGAACGTACAGCTCTCCTCTCCCTGTGCACAGCACCCGGTCTCGTTCACCACGTACTTCTCACCCGTATACTGCTCCAGCGCGCCGGCGACGAAGCCCGAAACAAAGAAACACGCCGGCTTGTCCGCCTCAGGCCCGTTGAACGTGAAAGCGCTCTCATATAACCGGGCATACGACTCGCCGTCCGCATCGACCTCCTCCAGCTCCAGGCGGCCGACCCCGAGACGTTCAAATACCGTTGCAACCCGTTCAAAGACGTTCTCAAAGCTTGTAGCATCGAATTCGATGTTCTTCGAATACTTCGCACCTGCAAAATACATCAGCTGCTGGCTTCCGACAGACACCGACTGTAGCGCATATATTAGCTCTCGGAGGGCGTGGATATGTACCGTATCGTCGAACTCATCCCGTATCTCGTCCGTTTCCTCATCGTTCACAATCTTCGTATCAGTCTTCGCAAGTTCAGTGAGCGCAGATTCAAAATCCATCGTATCCCTCCAGGTTCCTCCAGATCGTCAGCAGCACCCGGAACACCAAGATATTGCCGACAGTGAAGTACAGATTGAACGTGTTGAAAATCAGAGCCCGCGGATTGGAGACGAACACAAGCTCAAGAATCGACGACGTCGCAATCATCGCCAGCCCTGTTGACAGCATGATCCAGCTGCGGGGCTGCGAGCCAATCATCCTCGTCTCCGCGAGCACGCGGAACAGATAGAACAGGAATAACGTTCCGAACAGCGCCGAAAGACCGTACAGCCCCAGGAGCACCACCGCCCACCTCATACCGCCACCACCTCATACAGCTGGCGTACACCCAGGAACAGCGACGCGAACCCGACGACCCCGACAACAGCCGATATGACGCGGATATCGTAGACCCGGAACACTGGACTGATCCAGACAAACATGTTCAGCGACAGGTGGATGACGATCATCCCGATACCTAACGCCAGCATCGTCCACGCCTGGGGCGCCTCCGCCACAGGCGTCACCTCGGAGAAGATCTTGATCACCATAAAGATATTGATCGAAGCGAATAGCAGTGAAAACGTGTTCAGAAGGAGCGAAAGCATCATTCCACCACCTCAAGGCCATCATCAGTTATCTCGAACTCGTGCCAGTCGCGTTCATGTGACGTCCTCGACATCCGTGAAACCACCAGTTTCCTGGTGTCGCCCTCCATCTCGAACCTGATCACGCCGTCCGCCACATAGTTCAGCGTCGAAATCGCCTCCTCGTCCTGCACGCCTTCCTCCACCGTCAGCAGCAGCACACCATTGTTCGCCTTGGTCTTCGCGCTGACAACCTGGAGGAACTTCGCCGCAGAATCCTTGTCCGTGTAGAGGATCAGCGTCGAGACCGAATCGATCACCATCCGTTTCTCGATGTCCCCCACATCCCGGAGCGCATCGGTCAACGTCATATTGATCTGGTTCAGGTCGGAGGGTCCCTGGATAGCGTACTTGCCCTCCACTTCTTCCCCGAGACGCCAGGAGTACGCGTCCATGAACACGAACTTGTCCTCATGCTCCATGAAATCCCAGCCGAACGAGCGGGCATTGTCCAGCACGTCGTCTGGAGCGTCATCCAACGCGATGAACAGCCCTCCCTGGTCCTCCTCCAGACCCTGCTGCATGAACTGACTGCAGAACGTCGACTTACCAACCCCTGGAGCACCGCGGAGTAGTATCGTGGCCCCCTTGGGAAAACCTCCTTCAAGAAGGTCATCAAGACCCGGTATCCCTGTTTTCTGTCGATCAGTCATGCGGATCGGCCCCTACCAGCCCACACAAAGCATCCGGGTGGTGCGCATAAATTACTTGTGGTAACCGCGCTGTACCCCACAGCCATCGGCGGCAACGCAGCAACGGCCAGCAGCAGACCGTGGCACCGCGTCGCACGGCAAAGTTATTTATTAGCAGAGAAAGAAAGTTGTGAGTGATGCATCTATGCCGGAGGTAAAGAAACTCAGAACAGGGATACAGGGGCTCGACGAACTCCTCAACGGCGGCATCCCCGAGAACCACTCCGTCTTCCTCGCCGGACCCGCTGGATCAGGGAAGACGACCTTCGGACTCGAGTTCCTCTACAAAGGAGCCAAGGAATACGGTCAAAACGGCCTCTACATCTCCTTCGAGGAGACAAAAGAACAGATAATCGGCGATCTCCCGTTCAACTGGGATATCAAAGAGCTGATGAAGAGCGGCGACCTCAACGTCGTCAAGTACGACCCGTACCAGTACGAGGACGTCATCGACCTCATCAGGAGCTCCGTCAAGGATAACCAGGCAGAGCGCGTTGTTGTCGACTCGCTGACAGCGCTCAGCCTGTACGTAGACAACACAAAGGACGTCAGGAAACTCATCCTCGACATGAACGAGCAGCTCCGGGACCTCGGCGTGACGACAATATATACAGGCGAAATCAAGTCCGGGCACCCCGAAGAGATCTCTCGATACGGTGTCGAAGAGTTCATCGCCGACGGCGTCATCACGCTCCTGCTCTCACAGGACGGTGCCGAGCTCACCAACCGCGTACTCGTCCGGAAGATGCGTGGCACCGACCATGACAAGAAGATCCACCCCTTCAAGTTCAATACAGACGGACTCAAGGTATACGCCAAAGAAGAGGCCTTCGAATCCTCATCAGATAGTAGTTCGCGAACTGACGAACCATTCTGATAGCCAGAAACATGAGCAATGGAGACGAACAGGCAGAAACACAGGACCAGCACATCCAGCGGCGCGAAACCACGTTCAAACGCGCCCTGAACGCAGACACGTTCTCCGGCCTAGCCAACGCTCTCTACGGCAACATCGTCGACCAGTACAGCAACCAGTTCTACGAGATCCGGAACGAACTCAACAAGGCCAACATCAACGTCCTGTTCCGGACCTACGTCTCCCAGATGATGCTCGCTTCCACATTAGCGTTCATCTCCACGTTCCTCGCCGTCACGGCCGTCACGCTCATCCTCAGTCTCGACATGCTGCTCACCGTGGTCCTCATAATCACCACCCCGACCATCGTCAGTATCTTCGTCTTCGTCGGCATGTGGTTCTATCCGTCGCAACGTGCGGGCAGCAGAGCCACCGCGATCGATAACGACCTGCCCTTCGCCCTCAACCAGATGTCCGCCGTCGCATCGTCCGGCATCCCGCCGTCCTCCATGTTCAAGCTCCTCACCGACTTCGAAGAGTACGATGAGATCTCACAGGAGGCAGAAAAGATAATCAAAAAGATCGAGATCTTCGGCGAGGACATCACCACGGCACTCCGAGAGGTCGCGCAGGAGAGCCCATCGGAGGACTTCAAAGAGATCCTGTACGGCATGCTCTCCACCATCGAGACAGGAGGCAACCTGGACGAGTTCCTTGAAGAACAGGCCGACTCCGCACTTTTCGACTACAAACTCCGGCGGGAGAAGCAGATTGAACGCCTTTCCACGTTCGCAAGCTTCTACACTGCCCTACTCGTCGCAGCCCCGCTCTTCCTCATCGCCGTGCTCGCCGTCATGAACCTCATAGGCGGCGGGCTGTTCGGCTTCCGGATCTCCGAGCTCATGAACCTCGGAGTCTACGTGATAATCCCTGCAATAAACACCCTCTTCATCATCGTCCTCCAGGTCACCCAGGGTGATATGTGATGGGGATCAGGACCACAATCAGGAACTACCTCAGGAACCACAAACGGGAGGCGCTCATCGCCCTCGTCTCCGCCGTCATCGGCCTCAGCATCGTCGGGTTCAACCTTGTCAACTACCAGAACCAGACCACGATCTATACCGTCAGCGAACAGACTGCCAGTAGCGAGTTCATGATCATCCGCGGGGATAAACCGTTCCAGACCACCATCCCCATCCAGAACCCCTCACAGCTCTCACACATAGCGATCAAGTTCGTCTTCGACAAGGCCAACCCCAGCTCCTCGTTCACCGTCACGCTCAACGGCCAGGAACTGGACTCGATCTCCGGGATGCGTGACGGCTCCGTCCAGCGGTTCACCCCTGATGTCGGGCGTTTCAGACGGGCGAACACCATAACCATCGAGGGCGAGTTCACCGTCGCGGCCGATGCCCGCATCCGCAGCCTCACCGTCACAGGGCACAGCACCGTGCAGCGTATCACCTTCCTCCTCATCAACCTGTTCGGTATCCTGATAACACTGGGTCCGATCCTGACGATCAAATACTACCAGTTCACCGTCCGGGCGGAGTACGAAGACCGGTTCCCCGACTTCCTTCGCGACATCGTCGAAGGCGTCCGTTCAGGCATGTCGCTGCCTCAGTCCATCCAGAACGCCTCCGGGAACGACTACGGCCGCCTCAGCAAGCACGTCAACGCCATGGCCGCCAAGCTCAAGTGGGGCATCCCCTTCGACAAGGTCCTCCGCGACTTCGCCGAGAAGACCGACTCCCAGATCATCAGGCGGGCGGTCAACACCATCATCCAGACCTACGAATCCGGCGGCAACGTCTCCGACGTGCTCGAGACCGTCGGCAAGAACATCAAACAGATCAAACAGCTCGAACGCGAGCGGGAATCCGAGCTCTACGGCGAGGTCATCACCGGATACCTCGTCTACTTCATCTTCCTCGTCGTCCTCATCGCTCTCATCCGGTACCTCGTCCCCGCCCTCAGCTTCTCAGGCGACATCGGGCCACTGAGCGGGAGCGGACAGAGCGCAAAGGCACTCATCAACCAGTACAGACCGGTCTTCCGGAACCTGGTCGTCATCCAGGCCATCTTCTCCGGACTGGTCATCGGCAAACTCAGCGAAGGCGAGCTCCGTGCCGGGGCAAAACACGTCGCCGTCCTCCTCGCCTCCGGCTACACCGCCGCCGTCCTGTTCATGTGATCACGGTGAAAGGACATACACACCGCAGGAGGCGCACCAACAGGCCGACAAGGAAAAATTTATATAGGGAGGCTGCTAAGATAACTTTCCAGACGCGTTGCCCCCTGTCTTTAAATCCACCGCGTCCACACTGTGAACTGGAGGAAAAGACATGAACAGAAAAGGTATCTCCCCCCTGATTGCAGCGGTTCTCCTCATCGCATTCACCATGGCTGTCGCCGCGATCCTGACAGCATGGGTGACAACATTCACGAAACAGACCACCGGCCAGGTCGGTAACAAGTCCCAGCGCCTGGTGGCCTGCTCGTTCGCAGGGCTCTCCATCTACGATGCCGTCTACAACCAGGGGAACAACGCCGTCACCATCGCGGTCGCCAACACAGGGACCCGTGACCTGAGCGACGGCGTCAGCATCGTCGTCTCCCACAACAACGGGAGCGCTATCACCCACGTGATGAAGGGGCTGGACACTGGAAGCGTCCAGTCGGTCAGCCTCGACATGTGGGGCGGTGTGAGTTCCGCATCCCAGCTTTCAACGGTGCGGGCCGCTTCGATCGGCTGCCCATCGACCAAGGACCAGCAGTCAACGTTCACGACGGTCCAGTGATCCGTGGCGGCGTGTAAGAGCGCCCCTCACCCTCTCTTTTTCCTCCCCCGTGGCCGGCACTATACATTCTTAAAACTTGGAACCGAACCCTGACGCGATGTATTCTGACAGCGCACAGCAGCTCCTCGACGAACACGGGGCCGAGACAGGCGACCGGCTCCGTATCCTCCATGACGGAGGCGAAGAACAGGGCACCCTGATGCCGCGATCCGACCAGGGCAACACCGACGCCATCGTCATCAAGCTCGACAGCGGCTACAACCTCGGCATCGACACAGACCAGATCAACGACATCGAGGTCCTCGACAGCGGGGAGCAGCCCGAACCGGACCAGCCGACCGTCCCGGACCGCGACCCGGACAAACCCGACATCGCTGTCCTGCACACCGGCGGCACCATCGCGTCACGGGTCAGTTACCGGGAGGGCGGGGTCAAGCCCGCGTTCGACCCCGAGGACCTGCTGCAGATGTACCCCGAGATCTTCGACGAGGCCAACATCGACAGCGATGTCATCGCACAGATGCTGTCCGAGGACATGGAACCCGCACACTGGCAGGAGATCGCAGCCGCGGTCGCGGAGCGACGCGAGGACGTCGACGGCATCATCATCGGACACGGCACCGACACCATGCAGTACACCGCCGCCGCGCTGTCATTCATGCTCGAAGGACTGGACATCCCCGTCGTCCTCGTCGGCGCACAGCGGTCCAGCGACAGGCCAAGCAGCGACGCCGCCATGAACCTCATCTCCGCCGTCGAGTTCATCAAGGAAGACATCCCCGGCGTCTTCGTCTGCATGCATCAGCACTCCAGCGACGACACAGCCGCGGTCCACCGTGGAACCCGCGTCCGCAAGATGCATACCTCGCGGCGTGATGCCTTCCAGAGCATAGGAGCCAAGCCAGTCGCGACCGTGGACTACGACGAGCGGAGCGTCACACTGCACGACGAAATATCGGGGCCGGACGAGGCATTCTCCCTCCGGGACGAGCTCGACACAGACGTCGGGCTGCTGAAAACCCATCCTGGCATGGACCCCGACCAGGTCCGGCGACACGAGGACAGGTCCGGCCTCATCATCGAGGGCACCGGCCTCGGTCACATGCCGGTCAACAGCTTCGACGACCATACACAGCACCACGACGACATCCTCGACGCGGTCGACGACCTGGCGGACGACAGTCTCGTCGCCATGGCCTCTCAGACTATCAGCGGCCGGGTCAACATGAACGTCTACGATGCCGGTGTCAAGATACGGAAGGCAGGTGTCGTCCCCGCCGCCAACATGCCACCGGAGACCGCGCTCGTCAAACTCATGTGGAGCCTCGGACAGACCGGCGACCCGGACACTGCCCGCGACCTGTTCACGCAGAACGTCGCCGGCGAGATCCAGGACCGGGAAGAACACGACGACTACAGGTGATACCATGGCAGAGATCTACGGCGTGACCGGCATGCCACTCTCAGGCAAGACCACCGTCGCCGAGATGCTGCAGGACAAGGGCTTCAGCGTCCTCGACATGGGCGACGTCGTCAGGCAGGAGATGGAGAAACGCGGCATCGAGGCCGGCAACGAGGGCACGTTCGTCAACAGCCAGCGGGACAAGCACGGCATGGACGCCATCGCACGGCTCAGCGCCCCGTACCTCGACGACCTGCTGGAGGAGACCGAAAGGATCGTCATCACCGGCATGCGCGGCTGGTCGGAGAAGCTCCGGTTCGAGGAGGACACAGACGCCGAGCTCGACATCATCGCGCTCTGGTCGTCCCGGGACACGCGGCGGCAGCGCCGCGAGGAACGGCAGCGTGAGGAGGACATCAAAGGCCAGGACTTCCACGCACGCGACCTCCGCGAGATCGAGAACGGTGTCGGCAAGCTGATGGCGCTCAGCGACCACATGATCTGCAACGAAGGCATCGGCCTCGACGAACTCGAGGAACGCGTCGAACGGGTGATCGAATGATGGACTACGACGAACTCGGTTTCAAATGCGGCATCGAAATACACCAGCAGCTTGACACCGAAACCAAGCTCTTCTGCGCGTGTTCCACCGACATGGGCAACGACAAACCTGTCGCCAAGGTCCAGCGGTACCTCCGGCCCGTCGCCGGCGAATCAGGCAACGTCGACAGAGCGGCACAGTTCGAACAGCTGCGTGACAAATCCTTCGTCTACAACGTCTACCGCGACACCACCTGCCTCGTCGAACTGGACGAGGAGCCGCCGCACCCGATCAACCAGGAGGCGCTCGACACCGCACTGCAGGTCGCCAAGCTGACCGATTGCCAGATCCCCGACGAGATCCACGTCATGCGGAAGACCGTCATCGACGGCTCCAACACGTCCGGCTTCCAGCGTACAGCGATCATCGGGCTGGACGGCGAGCTGGAGACCGAGGAGGGCACCGTCGCGATCGACGACATGGAACTCGAAGAGGAGTCTGCCGGCATCCATACACGCAAGAAACAGCAGGCCGTCTACGACCTGGACCGGCTCGGCATCCCGCTGATCGAGATCGGGACCGACGCCTCCATCCAGAACCCGAAGCACGCCAAGGAGGTCGCGATGAAGATCGGCATGCTGCTCCGTTCCACCGGCAACGTCAAGCGCGGCCTCGGCACCATCCGCCAGGACGTCAACGTGTCGATCGCCGAGGGAGCCCGGGTCGAGATCAAGGGCTTCCAGGACGTCAAGAACATGGACCAACTGGTCAGAAACGAGGTCGAACGGCAGCAGGAACTGCTCGCGATCAAAGACGAGCTCGAGGAACGCGGGATCGACGACGTCGACGCACAGGTCCACGAGGCAACGAACCTGTTCGCTGACAGCGACAACCAGATCATCGGCAGGATCATCGAGAGCGACGGCGGCGTCTACGCCACCAAGATCCCGTTCGAAGGCCTGATGAACCGGGAGCTCTGCGGCGGCAAGACGCTCGGCAAGGAGTTCGCCGACTACGCCAAAGCCCACGGCCTCAACGGCATCATGCACACCGACGAGGACCTTTCCAAGTACGGCCTTGAGGACGAGTTCGACCGGCTGGCAGACGAACTGGACAAGGAGGACGGCGAGGTCGTCGTCATCGCCGCCGGCCGGGACGAGAAGGCGGAGAACGCACTGCAGGCCGTCGTCGACCGTGCAGCCCAGTGCCTCGAAGGCGTCCCGGAGGAGACGCGGAACGCCGAGCAGGACTTCACCACCAGCTACGCGCGGCCGCTCCCCGGATCGGCGCGGATGTACCCCGAGACCGACATCCCGCCGTTCGAGGTCGGCGACGACTACCTCAAGGAGATAGCGGTCCCGGAGACGCTGGACCAGAAGATCGAACGGCTTGCTGACGATGTTGGCGACCAGATGGCAGAACAGCTCGTCGAATCGCCGCACTTCGAGACGTTCGAGGACATCAAGGACAGCTTCTCCCTGGAACTGAAGGACGTCGCGAACTTCTTCACCAACATCCTCAAGGACGTCCAGTCACGCCACGACGTCGACACCGACAGGCTCAGCAACGACCAGATCCAGGAGATGCTGCGGCTGCTGGACGAGGGCGAGATCAACAAGGACGCGCTGTCCACCATCGCGAAGGAGCTGGCCCAGGATCCCGACAAGACACCGCAGCAGGTCGTCGACGAGGAAGGGCTGGGCTCGATGGGCGAGGACGAGGTCCGTGCGATCGTCCAGGACGTGCTCGAGGAACAGGAGGACATGATCGAGGAACAGGGCGAACATGCCCGTGGCGCGTTGATGGGCGAGGTCATGCAGGAGGCCAAGGGCAAGGCCGACGGCTCGCTGGTCAACCGCGTACTGTCAGAGGAGCTCCAGAAGAAGCTGGACGAGCTGGGAATCTCGGGCTGATCGCCTTTTTACTACACCTCACTCCTTATATAAAGGTTTATAAAAGTTGTTTAAAAAGGGTGTGCAGTGGTTTAAAAGGGGCTCGTCAGTGAGCACCCGTACAGCCAAGGTGTTACCGGATGGAGGAAATCAAAATCGAAAACGTGGTCGCTTCTACGGACTTTAAGAGGAGGATGCCTCTTGACAAAATCGCCGTCTATCTCGAAAACACAGAATACGAGCCAGAACAGTTCCCAGGACTCGTCTACCGGCTCCAGGAGCCGAAAGCCGCAGCCCTCATCTTCGGTTCAGGTAAGGTCGTCTGCACAGGAACGACCAGCCCCGAAGAAGCCAAGACAGCAGTGAACAAGATAATCGAGGAGCTGAAGGAGTCCGACGTCGTGGTCGAGGAGGAGCCGGATATCACCGTCCAGAACATGGTCGCGTCCAGCCACCTCAACCAGAAGCTCAACCTGAACAGGATCGCGTTCGAGCTGGTCGGCACCGAGTACGAGCCCGCACAGTTCCCCGGACTCGTCTACCGGCTTGACGACCCGAAGGTCGCGTTCCTGCTGTTCTCCTCGGGCAAGATCGTCTGTACAGGAGGCAACAGGTACGAGGACGTCGAAGAAGGGATCGACCGGCTCAAAGACAAGCTCGTCGAGATCGGCGCGCTCGATCCGGAGGAGTAAGCTCCCTCCGTTTCCCTCTTTCCTTTTTCTCGTGAACAGCACGAACTCATATAAGATTGGGAGGAGCAGTTCACCCTGTCCGTAAGGGGGTCAGTGTTGGACTACAGCGACAAGACATCCACGTTCGAAGAATTCTTCAGGGAAGCGATGAAGGAGGAACTTTCCCGCATCGAGTCACAGGGCGAGCGAGCCGTCGTCATCGACTACGAGGACCTGATGAAATACTCCCCCGAGCTCGCGGACGCCGTCATCGAGGACCCGGACGAGTGCATCGCCGCCGCGGAGGACGCCCTCGACCTGCTCTCGTTCATCGACCAGGACCTCAACCCACGGATCTCCAACCTGCCCGAGTCCGAGTTCGTACACATCCGTAACCTGCGGAGTAACCATATCGGCAAGCTCGTCGGTATCAAGGGTCTCGTCAAGCGCGCATCCGAGGTCAGACCTGAGGTCCAGTCAGCCACGTTCGAGTGCAGCAACTGCGGCGACCGCTACGAGAAGGAACAGAACTCCACCAAGATGAAAAGCCCGTACAAATGTGACTGCGGGAACAGGAACTTCGAACTCGTCGACAAACAGATGGAGGACGTCCAGATCGTCACGATAGAAGAAGATCCCGAAACCATCGAAGGGGCAGAACAACCCCGGAAAATCGGTGTCTTCCTCCGCGACGACATGGTCGACCCCGAGTTCCAGAACCGGGTCGTCCCCGGCAACAAGGTCCACCTGAACGGTGTGCTCCAGGAACAGGAGAAGGAGGAGGACTCCAAGCGGTACGACCTCTACATCGAGGGCAACTACCTCGAGCCAGTGGAGCGCGAGTTCGAGGAGATCGATATCTCGCCCGAGGAAGAGGAGGACATCCACGAACTGTCGCAGCGTGACGACGTGTTCGACGACATCGTCGCCTCCATCGCGCCGTCGATCCACGGCCACACACAGGTCAAGAAAGCGATCGCCCTGCAGCTGTTCGGCGGGGCGCGGAAGGAACGCGCTGACGGCACCGTCTCACGGGGCGACATGCACGTCCTGCTCATCGGTGAGCCGGGCACAGGTAAGTCCCAGATGCTTCAGTTCACCGGCAACCTGGCACCGAAGGGCAAGTACGTTGTCGGCAAGGCCGCGACCGCCGCAGGAATCACCGCGACCGTGATGAAGGACGAGATCACTGATGAATGGACGCTGGAGGCCGGAGCCCTGGTCCTCGCGAACAAGGGCATCGCCACGGTCGACGAGATCGACAAGATGTCCAAGGACGACCGTTCCTCCATGCATGAGGCAATGGAACAGCAGACGATCACCATCTCCAAGGCCAACATCCAAGCCACACTCCAGTGCCGCACGAGCATCCTCGCGGCAGGAAACCCCAAGTTCGGCCGGTTCGACCCGTACCAGGACATCTCCGAGCAGATCGACATCTCCGACACCTTGCTCTCCCGGTTCGACCTGATCTTCCCGGTGCGGGACATCCCGGACAAGGCGAAGGACGAGAAGCTGTCCGACCACATCATGAAGATGCACACCGACCCGGAGGACCATACCGGCGAGATCGACATGGAGCTGCTGCGGAACTATATCGCATACGCAAAGCGCAACGTCAACCCGACGATCAGCGAGGAGGCGCAGGAAGAGCTGAAACAGTTCTACGTCGACACACGCGCCCAGGGCAGCAGCGGCGACGGCCAGTCCAAGGTCCCGATCACCGCGCGCCAGCTCGAGGCGCTCATCAGGCTGTCCGAGGCCTCCGCCAAGACACGGCTGTCCGAGGTCGTTGAGCAGCAGGACGCACAGCGCGCCATCGACCTGCTGACGTACTCACTCAAACAGATCGGTGTCATCGACGAATCCGGCGAATGGGATATCGACAAGCGCGAGACCGGGATGTCCTCCGAGAACCGAAACAAGATCCAGATCGTCATGGGTATCGTGCAGGAGATGGGCGGCAACGACGACCCGGTCCCGATCGAGGACGTGCTCGCCCAGGCGGAGGAAGAAGGCCTCAGCGAGAACGAGGCAGAGGAAGTGATCGACAAGCTGAAACGACAG
This sequence comes from Asbonarchaeum danakilense (SeqCode), assembly GCA_034190465.1. GTDB lineage: Archaea > Nanohalarchaeota > Nanosalinia > Nanosalinales > Nanoanaerosalinaceae > Asbonarchaeum > Asbonarchaeum danakilense. The sequence goes on from JAXINV010000065.1 coordinate 16,275, forward strand.
GGAGAACTCTACGAGCCCGAACACGGGCACGTAGGCCACCTCTGAGAGGATAACAGATGCCAGACAGCAGACAACGCATGACAGCACGGCGGGTACGTATCGAGGACATCATCAACGGCGACTACCATGAACGCGAGGGCTTCGACCCCAACTTCCTGATAACACCCCGTGGCATGCGTGTGTCGCGCGCCTCCCTGGTCGCGACCGTCGTGGACTCCTTCGTCAACGATGACGAGAGCTACGGCTCGTTCACCCTGGACGACGGCACCGAGACCATCCGCGCCAAGTTCTTCCAGGAGCTGGATGATATGGAGGGCATCGAAGAGGGCGACATCGTCCACGTCGTCGGCAAGGTCCGGGAGTACGACGACGAGATCTACGTCCAGCCCGAGCTCATCAAGACCGAAAACATGGAATACGAGCTCCTCCACGCCCTCGAGACCCAGCATCTGCACAACAAGTGGCAGAAAGCCGTCAACAAAGCGAAGGAGATGCAGGACAACGACCGTTCAGAGGAGGATATACGGCAGGAGCTGAAAGGCCTCGGTATCGACAGCGACGAGGACATCGACGCCATCCTGGAGTACCTCTCCGCCGAGGAACAGTTCGAGACAGCTTCAGAGACCGAAGGCGGTTCGAGCAGTCAGGAAAGAAGCAGCGGTGGATCGCAGAGTGAGGGGGACCGGGAGAACCAGGAGCAGCTTGTGCTGCATGCTATCGACGAACTGGACGACGGCGAGGGCGCCGACTACTCTGACATCATCGAACGCGTCGATATGAGCGAGGACGAGGTCGAAGACGTGATCAACGACCTGCTCAGCGACGGCACCTGCTACGAGCCCAAGCCAGGACGGATCAAGAAGCTGTGACGGCAAGCACATAAAAGGATAGCCCACAAGGTGGAACCATGGACTACGAGGACATGCTGGACGAGGGACGGGACGAAATCCCGGAGGACGTCTTCGAGGAGGAGCGGTTCGAGGTCCCGCAGGCGGACACGACGAAGCGGGGGAACAGGACCGTCATCACCAACTTCAGCGACATCGCCGACACCCTGAACCGGGAGGAGAAGCACTTCTCCAAGTACTTGCTCGGTGAACTCGGCACGTCCGGCCATGTCGACGGCAAGGAACTGGTGCTCCAGGGCAAGTTCCGCCGCGGCCTGATCAACAGCAAGATCGAGGACTACACCGAGATGTACGTCATCTGCGACGAGTGCAACAGACCCGACACCTCAATCCGGAAGGAGAAAGGCGTCATGATGATGAAATGCGAGGCCTGCGGTGCACGGAAGAGCATCGAGGAGTGACCCCATGTTCTGGATGAAAGTACATCAGACGTCCGACGGCAAGCTCGTCGCCGCCTGTGACGAGGACGTGCTCGGCAAGGAGTTCACCGAGGGCGAGAAACAGCTCATCGTCGCGGAATCGTTCTACAAGGGCGAGAAGGTCGACCTGCTGGCAGTCCTCGACGAGCTGGAAGGCGCCCACACCACGAACTTCGTCGGCAACGAGCTGAACGATGAACTGGTCGACAGCGAGATCGTCCAGCCCGACGAGGTCGACCACATCGACGGCATGGCCCACAGCCAGCT
>JAXINV010000076.1:0-17668 GCA_034190465.1 Asbonarchaeum danakilense (SeqCode)
GATGCGCCGCACCGGCTTCCGCGTGGGCGGATGGCGGTTCAACAAGCCTTCCAGTCGGTTCGCTTCGCGAACCGGCTACGCGTCCCACTTCCGCCTAGGAAGTGCGCCGCACAGCGTTTCTCCGCCAGGAGAACGCTGTTCAAGCAGCGGCAGCGGAGCTGCCGGTGCGCCGGCCGGGATTTGAACCCGCAGCGAAGAAGCAAGTTCTTCTGGACGGTTCAAATCACCGGCTCTAGCATATCTCTGATATGCGCCGGCCGGGATTTGAACCCGGGTCGCCAGCATGGGAGGCTGGAGTCGTAAGCCACTGGACCACCGGCGCCCGTAACCGCCCGTAGCGTCGGGCAACCGTCTTTTTTATGCTCAGCTTCATAAGGTTTTACCATGGCACGGCAGTGGGATGAATGGTTCAGGCGTGCCCGTGAAGAAGGCATGACACGGCAGGAGGTCCGTGACCATCTGCGGCAGCAGGGTTACAACGCCGACCAGCTGATGGAGCAGTACTGGCCCGCGCAGACCGACGACACCGACCTCCAGCGCCAGGCCCGACAGCCAGCCGAACGCGAGGAAGACCTGCAGACCACGACCCAGGGCTACACCGACACCGTCCTGACCGTGTTCAGCTCTCCTTCCGGCTTCTTCAGGCGGCTCGACCCCGATGTCGGTGCCGCAGCCAGGTTCGCCGCCGCCAACATCGCCGGCTTCCTCATCCTCAACGTCCTCATCGGCACGCTGATCGGCCTGCTACTGGGCGGCGGCCTCGTCGGCAGCGCCACCGCCTCCCTCATCGACGGCGGCCTGCTCGCCGGCGGGTTCGTGCTCGGTGCCGCAGTCCTGACCCTCTACCTGGGCCTGGTCTTCGTCGTATTGAAGAGCGCCCTGGACTGGACACAGGTCCTCGTCTCCGTCCTGTACGCCAGCTTCGCTCTCCTCATCACATGGCCGCCGATAATCGGACGATTCCTCGGTCTTTACGGATTCTACACCGTCTACACCGGTGTCGAGGAACAGGTCGAATCGAAGCTGCACAGCTTCACCCTCATCTTCGCTCCCGCCGTCCTCGTCGCGGTCATCGCGGCGATCGCCTCGCTGCTATGATCAGCGGTAGAATTATAATCATCGCGCACCCAGTCCTCCACATGACGTGGCGGGAGAAATCGGTCACAGTCGATGCCGACAGCGAATTCATCTTCAAATCCGTCCTCGGAGATGTCAAGATCGACCTGTCCGGTATCAAGCGGGACGAACTGACCCGGGGCGATGAGTGGAAGAAGATCAAATCCACCATGGACCCGAACGAGATCCTGGAGGGCTTCCTGCCCTGGGACCGCGTCACCGAGATCTCGACCAAGGAGGACTTCCTCAGTTACCCGCACATCGACATCGAGGTCGAGAAAGAAGATGCTCCCGGCACAAAACGGTTGATGATCTTCTTCAAGAAGGACACACCGGAAGGATTTGACGAAGTCCAGGACTGCTTCAAGACCATCCGGAAGATGTGGAACGCCTACCGGCAGCGGAACAAGCTCCACTCCCTCAACTACAGCTTCCAGGACAACACCCACCGGCTCACCCCGGAGGAAACCGGGGAGGAACAAGAGGGTGACGAAGCGACCAGCGACAAGGAGGAAAGAGAGGAAGACGAGGAACAGCGGCAGCAGGACGACGGAGACAGTGACGGCGGCATCGGCGACATCATCGACAAGGCGCTCAGCAGCCCCGGCGACCTGATGGACAGGTTCGGGTCGTAGCGGCCGCTAAAGGACCGAAACAGGGGCCAGGCAACACATTTATATTATCTCACCGGGAAGTGAGGTATGAGGGCTGTTTAATGGGAGTGATCCAGGACATCGCAGAGAAGGTCTTCGGCTCACCTGACGGTTCGCTTGATATCGAGCAGCTTACGCTGGACCAGCTCAACGAGGAGAAGGCCAACATCAAGGCCTCGGTCAGACTCAAGCGTGACAGGCACGAAGACCTCGCGAAGAAACGTGAACGACTGTTCGAAAAGATCGTCGACACCGACGACGACCTTCTCAAAAAGGAACTTGCAGAAGAGATCTCCTCCATCGAGGACGAGATGGCAATCCTGCACAACGAGCACGCCCAGCTCATGGACGCCCTCCGGGTCATCGACGGCCTGATCTCCATCAAGCGCAAGGAGCAGATGATGGAGCGTGAAGGCCTGATCAACGAGATCCGCAACATGAAGAAGGAGGACATCGTCGAGAAACTGCGCAGGGCCGACGTCCGGGAGATGATCCGGGACGAACAGTGGGACCGTCTCAACTCCATGCTCAAAGGCCAGCTCTCACCGAAGGAGCGCCAGAACGAGCGCGTGGACGAGATCATCCAGCAGGCAGAGGATATCAAGAACCTGCAGGACGAGCTCGGTACCGAAGAAGCCGTCAAGGAGGCGCTGCGCAACCGCGACGAGAAACGGAAGGAAGACCGTGAGATGAACGTATAGCGCTCCCATCGCTTCTGAAGGTGGCAGGCCTTGTACGAGAAAAAGCTGCGCGAAATCTTCAAGGAAAACAAGAACAAGGCAGAGGCAGCACTGGACCAAGGCGACAAGGCGGCGGCCGCATCCTACTACGAGAACTGTGGCGACATCCTGATGGAAGAAGCTAAGAACAAAACAGGCCCCGCCAAGAAAGAGAAAAAGAACCTCGCCGAGAAATACTACGAGATCAGCAAAAACCTCGCCGGTCGCAGCGACTCGCTCAAGGAGAAATACAACGGCGGCGGAAGCGGGGGTGACGGGAAAAGCGGTTCCGGAAGCTCCGAGGACGACGACTTCGCCGAATACGTCCAGCGGTTCATCCAGGAATCCAACACCACCTGGAACGATGTCGCAGGGCTGCAGGAGACGAAAAAGAACCTGCGTGAATCGTTCGCCCTCTCCGCCATCGAGAACAAGCCCGCCGCCATCGAATCCATCCACTCCATCCTGCTGTACGGCCCGCCAGGCACCGGTAAGACGCTGCTCGCGTCCGCTGTCGCCGGCTCCCACGACTACCCCTTCTTCAACGTCAAACTATCCCACGCCCTCTCCAAGTACTACGGCGAATCCGGCAAGATCATCTCCCAGCTGTTCAGCGCGGCACGGGAGAAGGCTCCGGCGATCGTCTTCTTCGATGAACTGGACTCCATCGCGATGTCACGGGGCGGAGACATGGACGAAGCCACCAGGCGCGTGCTCTCCACACTTCTCACAGAACTTTCCGGGTTCGACAAGGAGAACAGCGACATCATGTTCGTCGGCGCCACCAACACCCCCTGGGACCTTGACCCCGCCATCCTCTCACGTATCGAGCGTGTCATCTACGTACCACTGCCTGACGAGACCACTGCCCGGAAGATCATCGAGCTCAATACCGTCGAAGAAGGCCTCGAAATGGACTGTAACGTCGAGGACGTCGCCAGGCAGTGCGTTGACCGGAACTACTCCGGCAGAGAGATCAAGAACGTTACCAAAGAAGCCGTCAGGCACATGGTCGACGCGATGAACCCTGAACTGGAGAACCTCGCCGATCAGCCGGTCGATGATGTACGGGACTACCAGCTCAATTTGCGTGGTCTGACATTCGACGACTTCAAACACGCATTCCAGCAGATCGATCCCAAGACCGACCCGCAGATGGTGCAGCGGTACAGGGAGTGGGGTGAACAGTTCGGTGGTTGATATGCGACGTGTCCTCATCCTTCTCACCGCAGCCGTCCTCGCCGGATGTCTGGGCGGTAACGTCACTGAACAGCAGGCAATGGAAGCTGTCAGGCAGACCGACAGCTACCAGCAGCTCAACGGCAACGTCACAACCACCGCCTGGAAGGTCAACCAGTCCTCGTTCCGTCAGGCAGCCAACATCTCCGGCGTACCAACCCAGCGACAGGCGGTGCTCTACGGCCTCCAGACCTTCAGCGACTTCCCGACTGACCCCGGTTTCATCGTCCGCGCCACCGGTGACGACGCCGGATACTACTACCACGTCGGTCAGGACGGCAAAGTGAGCGCAACGGTCAGCATGGACGCCCTGCAGAAAGAGATAACGTCCAAGATGCAGCAGACGCTCGCCGACATGCAGCAAAACATCCAGCAGATGCAGCAGTGTTCGATAACCCGCCTATCGATAGAGATGGCACGTTACAGCAACGACGACAGCCTTTTAACGGTCAGCGTCCTCAACACCGGGCAGCGGACAGTCCCAACGATCCGTGCTGAAGCCCTGAATGACGGCGCAGCAGTAAAATCAACGACAGCCCAGGAACTTGCTGCAGGCGAGTACAGCACATTCCGATTGACGGTCGAACGCCAGCCCGATACGGTACGGATCGTTCCGACCGGCTGCCCCGACTTCGCTGTGACCCAGTCCCTCCGATGACACGGGCCGGCAGGCCGTGACAGAAACAGGCTTATATATCGTTCCACACCGATAAGATACCCGAAAAAAGACCGCATAGAATCAAGGAGACCGTAAAACGCTTTTTCTCCGCATATAAAGAAAGAAAAAACGCTTTACCAGTGTTCGGCACTGTTGCAACTTTTCCAACCAGATTCATCACCCTTAAATGGAAATTTATCGGCGGAGAGGTTCTATAAACGTAGAATTCGCCGTTTGGAACAATCGACACCTTTATATAAGTGGTGGGGGTAATGGAGGGAATAGTATGGCAGCAGACGAGGACGCCCTCGCACTCTATCGGCGGGGAGCGATCCTGTTCATAAGTTCGCTTGCGGTCGTGATGACCGGGGGCGGGCTTGTGTACTACGCTGGCTTCGCCGACTCCCTCGCATCCAACGTCGCCAGCCTGATGATCAGCCTGGTCGGCGGGTACGTCCTGAAGGATGCGCTCATCCCCGGCCTCAATGTCGCCATGGATGTCGGCAGAACCTTCCTGGGAGTGGCATTCACCGTGGGCAGGCAACTCATCCGGCTGCTCCTCCATATCTGACCCTTTTCTCCGCCCGCCCACTGCAGCGCCTATGGATTTAATTAGCTGTAGCCGTAACAGTATCCCGTGATACCATGCTCATCGGCGTACCCCAGGAACGGAAAGACAACGAGAACCGTGTCGGGATGACGCCCGCAGGCGTTCAGAAACTCGTCAGCAACGGCCACACAGTCAGGATCGAAGAAGGGGCAGGCAGGGGCTCCGGCATCAGCGACGACGCATACCGTCAGGCAGGTGCCGAGTTCGTGGGGCAGGACGACAGCTGGGATGTCGACATGGTCGTCAAGGTCAAGGAACCCCTCGAATCAGAGTACGGCTACCTCGACGACCAGCTCATCTTCACCTACTTCCACCTCGCCGCCTTCCCCGACCTGACTGAGAAACTGCTCGACACCGACGTCACAGCGGTCGCCTACGAGACCGTCGAGGAGGGCGGCGACCTGCCGCTGCTGCGGCCGATGAGCCAGGTCGCCGGCAGGATGGCGCCGCTGATGGGGGCTTACTACCAGACCAGGCACAACAACGGGCGCGGCGTCCTGCCGCCAGGCATGCCCGGTGTCGAGCCCGCAGACGTCACCGTGGTCGGTGGTGGCACCGTCGGGAAGAACGCCGCCGAGGTCGCCGCCGGCATGGGCGCCGACGTCACCGTCCTGGAGATCGACCAGGCACGGATGGAGCACCTGGAGGACGTGCTGCCCGCCAACGTTGACACCGTGCTGTCCAACGAGGTCAACATCGAGAAGCACGTCACCGGGTCGGACATCGTCGTCGGCGCGGTCCTGGTACCTGGCGCGGCAGCGCCCGAGGTCGTGACCGAGGACCACGTCAGAGGGATGGACGACGGCTCGGTCATCGTCGACGTCGCAGTAGATCAGGGCGGCTGTGTCGCGACAACGAGACCGACCCACCACTCCGACCCGACGTACGTCGAGCACGGCGTGGTGCACTACGCCGTGACCAACATGCCCGGCGCGTACGCCCGGACAGCGACCTACGGCCTGACCAACGCCACGATCGACTACGCCGTCGAGCTGGCGGACAAGGGCTGGAAGCAGGCCTGCCAGGATAATCCTGCGCTCCGGAAGGGGCTCAACGTGGCCGGGGGACGGGTCACGGAGCAGCCGGTCGCCGAGGAGTTCGGCATGGACTACACCCCGCCCGAGGACCTGCTCTGAGGCCCGGGCTTTAAAACCGTTGGAGCCGCGTTGTTCCCGTCCAGACGAGGTGACTTCGATGATCGAATTAGCGACCAACGACAACGACAAGCTGGAAGCGATCGAGGACTACGTCAACGAACACGACCATATCAGCCAGTACTGGGACTGCGCCAACGTCATCGCCAAGGACCGGATGGAGATGAACGACCACGGCGAGAAACACATCGAGATCGTGACGAACAACGCACTGCAGCTGCTCCGGCTGCTGCATGACAGAAAGACGCCCGGCATCATCGAGGACTACGGCATGGACGAGGAGGACGCCGAGGTCGTCGTCGCGCTGGCCGGCCTGCTGCACGACGTCGGGCACATCATCCACCGGTACAAGCACTCCGAGTACAGCCTGCCGATCGCAGCGGACCTGATCGAGGAGCTGGTCGGCGACATGTACGACGATCAGGAACAGGTCATCCTCAAGTCCGAGATCCTGCACTGCATCCAGAGCCACCACAAGAAAGCCAACCCGCTGACCCTGGAGGCCGGCATCCTCCGCGTGGCGGATAGCCTGGACATGGAGAAAGGTCGTGCCAGTCCGAAGAAACCGGACAACATGTCGATCCACGGTATCTCCGCGCTCTCCATCGAGAACGTCGAGATCGGGCCGGGAGAGCAGAAACCGGTGCTAATCGAGATCGAGATGAGCAACTCCTCTGGCATCTTCCAGCTTGACGAACTGGCGAAGAAGAAAATCGAGGGCTCCGGCCTCGAGGACCTGATCCATCTCCGGGCGCAGATCGAGGGTGAGGAGAAGAAGATCGTCGACCAGTACGAACTCTGACCGGAATTTTTATTACCTTCTCCGAGCGACACCCTCACATGGGTGACGAGCGGGGCACGGTCCAGCGCTACCTCAGCGACGTCCGGGACAGCGTGGAGGAGTACACCGGGCTGTATCTCGGCTCCGGGCTACAGGCGGCCGAAACCCTGGGAAGCTCCGTCTTCAGGGACACCCTTAACCCGGTCGGCCTGGACCACCTGTTCGTCCACCCGTACTTCTCCAAGGATCTTGGCAAGGCCGCAGACCGTGGCGGGGAACAGCTGGGCGAGTACCTGGAGGAGCGCGACAGCGACTACGTCGCATCCGCCGGCGAGGCACTGCAGGACCCGTACACCCGGCAGGCACTGGCCTTCGGGGCTGTCAGCGCGTTTACGGCAGCGAAGGAGCTGTGGTACGACCAGAACCCGGACGGGCTGGATGCCGCCGGGAACTATGCCGGACTGTCCTACCACCTGCTCACGGAGCACCACGACATCGACCCGCTCAGCCCTGCAAAGGACCTGTACCAGGAGGCGAAGGACGAACTGGGACGGCGCCTCTGAGCCAGGGTGTTTAAATATCTCCGCGTCCCCGGTCAACCAACATGCCACAACTCGAGGCATCACCGGCCCCTGTCGAACGACAGGAGACCTACGAGCTTGAGGCCGAGGTCTCCGAGGTCGTCGACTACCTTGAACAGGACATCGGCGGCCTGGAACAGGAAGGCTTCCCAATGGAGACGGAGCGCGGCCCCGTGTTTCACATGCAGTACGACGAGGTCAGGGCCAGCCTGCTCGACGACAAATACACAGGCCAGAATGACGTAACAACACTTCGCATCCGGCTCCGGGCTGATGAGGACTATATCGAACAGATTGATGAAGCGTACGACGCCATCACCAGCTCACTGGATAGATTCGACCTGTGATCCCAGTTCAACGGTCCTATTCGCCGCGATAACGGCACCATTGTATTCTTCCTCCCGCATAACCGTCACAGGGTAGGTCGACGTCAGGGAGCGATCCCGGAGCCGTGATGTGCACCGTATCCGAGCAGGAGCTACCTTCTCCACCATCCGAAGTGTCCCTGGCGGCGCGTACTCCATGTCGACGGTCACCGTGAGATTGGTGGCCCCGTAGTCAGGATGCCGCGGCCGGACGTACTCCGATGCCGCAGCAGGATCCATCTCACGGGCGAAGAGATACTGGAGGAACGCCCGGACAAGGCCGTGGCATTTCAGCCGCAACGTGCGTTCCACCGACAGGTTGTAATCCGGGGCGGCGGTCCCGGAACGGTACGTGACCAGGCCCATCGTGGCGTGGTAGCGGTGGTAGTCCGTCACCTCCGTCTCAAGCACCCAGGTATCCCCGATCCGCCGTACCCCGTCTCCCCCGTCCAGACTGCTGCCGACCGTGACACCGACCCCGAGACTGAGACCGACCGCGACCGTGAACAGTACACCGACGTAGACCCGTGTCGGGTTATCAAGGTCCATGAGCGGGTTCGTCATCACAGCGATGATTGCCGATGCACCGCCTTAAACGTTGCCGTCAGCGGAACGGATTAAAACAAGGGCAGGTAATACTCTAGTATGCCCGACGACCCCGCGGAGGAAGGCGAAGAACACGAGCGAGATGAAGATCCTGTCGACGCCATCTTCCGGATCATCGAGCAGTACTACGAGGGCGTGAAAAAGCGGGAGGACGAGGGTATCGGCGCGGAGTGACCGGGTCACTCATCCGAAACGTCAGCTTTTTCACTGTTCGCCCTGTAGTGATACACAGTGATCTTTCATGGTTCCTGATCTTGGCAACAAAAGTACAGAGACGATCTGTGAAGTCTGTGAGGTCGAACTCGACAGGTTCTCCGAGGCCAACCTCCTCACGGACCAGGACATCGAACTGCTCAAACATCCGAAGCGGACCGTCAGCAACAACCTGCGGGTCCGGATGGACGATGGCAGCACCCAGATCTTCCCCTCCTTCCGCATCCAGTACAGCGACGCGCGCGGCCCGACGAAGGGCGGTATCCGGTTCCACCCACAGGTCTCCCGGGACGAGACTGAGGAGCTCGCCTTCCTGATGACACTGAAATGCGCCGTCGTCAACATCCCGTACGGCGGGGCGAAAGGCGGCGTGGTCGTCGACCCCGACAAGCTGTCCGAAGCCGAACTGGAACGGCTGTCACGCGCCTACATCCGCGAATACTTCGACGTCATCGGCCCGGAGAAGGACATCCCCGCGCCCGACATGAACACCGACGCCGAGATCATGGCATGGATGATGGACGAGTACGAGCAGATCGCCGGGAACAAGAACCCTGGCGTCATCACCGGTAAGCCGCCCAAGATCGGCGGCAGCAAAGGCCGGACGACCGCCACCTCGCTCGGTGGCGCCCACGTCATCGACCAGTTCGTCGAGGACCAGGGCTGGGACGCTGGCAGCACCGACGTCGCGATCCAGGGCTTCGGCAACGTCGGCTCCCACCTTGCACGTTTCCTCGACGAGCGCGGTTACAACGTCGTCGCGGTGTCCGATGCAGCGGGCGGCATCCACGACCCGGACGGCATCGACATCCAGCAGCTGTTCGAGCTGTACGACGGTGACGGCGACCTCACCAAGCTTGACGGCCCCGAGGAGATCACCAACGACGAGCTGCTCACCATGGATATCGACATCCTGGTCCCGGCCGCGATCGAGGACCAGATCACGGCTGACAACATGGAGGACATCCAGGCGTCCAGCATCGTGGAGATGGCGAACGGCCCGACCACGCCCGAGGCGGACGAGTACCTCGCGGACAAGGGCGTGCCGATCGTGCCGGACATCCTCGCCAACGCCGGCGGCGTGACCGTCTCCTACTTCGAGTGGCTGCAGAATATCTCCAACGAGTACTGGAACCGGGAACGCGTCGAGGACAAGCTGAAGCACTACATGGAACAGGCGTACAGGAGCGTAAAAGAGTTCAAGGACAGGGAACGTTCCACGTACCGGGAGGCCGCTTACGCCCGTGCCATCGACCGGGTGATGGAAGCCGAGACGTACCGGGGTAACAGCGCATAGTGCTCTCACTCCGCAGCAGGCCCGGCCCGACCGGGCCGCTCCTTCTTACATTTATAAAGTTTGTCGGGGCAGGTTCTCATCATAGCAAATAATGGTGCATTCTGATGGCAGACGAGACTGAAGAGATAATGGAGATCATTGAGAGCCCTGAGCAGATACGAAACATCGGTATCGTTGCGCACATCGATCACGGCAAGACGACACTGACAGATAACCTGCTGGCCCGCGCAGGAATGATTTCAGACCAGCTGGCGGGCAACCAGCTGTTCATGGACTACGACGACCAGGAGCAGGAACGTGGCATCACGATCTACTCCGCCAACGTCTCTATGGTCCACGAACTTGACGGCGACGACTACCTGATCAACCTCATCGACACCCCCGGCCACGTCGACTTCGGTGGGGACGTCACACGGGCGATGCGTGCCGTCGACGGCGCACTGGTCGTCGTGGACGCGGTCGACGGCGTCATGCCGCAAACCGAGACCGTGCTGCGGCAGGCGCTCAAGGAACGGGTCAAACCGATCCTGTTCATCAACAAGGTCGACCGCCTGATCCAGGAGCTGCAGCTGACGGATGACGAGATGCAGCAGCGGTTCCAGAAGATCATCGCAGAGGTCAACAAGCTGATCAAGAAGAACATGCCTGAAGAGATGGATAAGGACTGGACCGTCGACGTCAAATCCGGCAAGGTCGCGTTCGGCTCCGCTCTGCTGAACTGGGCGATCTCCATGCCGTACATGGAGAAGTCAGGCATCACGTTCCAGGACATCGTCGACCACGTCAACGACGAGGAGAACGAGGAGCTGGCCGAGAAGGCGCCGCTCCACGAGGTCACACTGGACATGGTCGTCAACCACCTGGTCAACCCGGACGACGCGCAGAGCTACCGGATCCCTGCGATCTGGAACGGCGACGTCGACTCCGAGGAAGGCCAGGCGATGGCGAACTGTGACGCCAGCGGCGACATGATCGGCGTCGTGACCAACGTCGAATCCGACAAACACGCCGGTACGATCTGTACCGCCAGACTGTTTGCGGGCTCTGTCGAGGAAGGTGAGGAGATTTACGGCATCGGCTCCCGTTCCGCGCAGCGCGTGCAGAAGGTCGGTATCTACTCCGGCCCGCGCAAGCTGCCGGTCGACCACGTCCCGGCGGGCAACATCGCCGCGCTGACAGGCGTGGACTACTCCACCGGTGAGACGGTCGTCGCGAAGGACCTCGAGATCGAGCCGTTCGAACAGATCGAGCACGTCTTCGAGCCGGTCGTCACGAAGTCGCTGGAGCCGAAGAAGACATCCGACCTCCCCGACCTCATCGAGGCGCTCAGGAGCCGGGCGAAGGAGGACAGCACGATCAAGGTCTCCATCGACGAGGAGACAGGCGAGACACTGGTCTCCGGCCTCGGCGAGCTGCACATCGAGGCCAAGGTCGAGCGGTACCTGCAGGAGCAGGGCATCGAGATCCAGGTCTCCGAGCCGATCGTGGTCTACCGTGAATCCATCCGGAACAAGTCCGAAGAGTTCATGGGCAAGTCCCCGAACCGGCACAACAAGTTCTGGCTGTCCGTCGAGCCGATCAGCGACGAGGTCTACGAGAAGCTCATGTCCGGCGACGTTCCGGAGGGCAAGGTCCGGAGCCAGGACGAACAGGAAGTCCGGGACGAGCTTCAGGAGGTGGGCTTCGACAAGGATGATGCCGCGGACGTACACAACGTCTACAACGGCAACCTGTTCATCGACAAGACCCGTGGCGTGACGCACCTGAACGAGATCATGGAGCTGATCGTCGAGGCGTTCCAGGACATCGTCGACGAAGGCCCGCTGGCGAACGAGCCGTGCGTCAAGCTCGCCGTGAAGATCCACGACGCCGACATCCACGAAGACCCGGCGCACCGTGGCCCGGCACAGGTCATCCCGGCTGTCAGGGATGCCGTGACACGTGGCATGGTCGACGGCGACGCGGTCCTGCTGGAGCCGAAGCAGATCGTCCAGATCAACAGCCCGCAGGAACAGATGGGCTCCGCGATGAAGGAAGTCAACAACCGCCGCGGCGAGATCATGGACATGGAAGAGGAGGACGAGTCCTCCAAGATCACCGCCAAGGTTCCGGTCGGCGAGATGTTCGGGTTCGAGGCCGATCTCAAGTCCGCGACCGGCGGCAAGGGCTTCTACAACCTGATGGACCAGGTCTTCGAACCGATGCCCGACAACCTGCAGAAGGAGACCATCCTCAAGATCAGGGAGCGCAAGGGCATGAAGACCGAGATCCCCGGCATGGACACCGGCGAGGAGTAAACTCCCTCGTCAGCGTTCCTTTCTCTTTTTCCCTGGGTCACTCACTAAATCAACGGTGCGTGCCGCAGCGATGTTGCTGCAGGGCGCAACATTCATGAACGCGCAGGAGCCATTGTCCGGTACAGTCAGATGGAGTTCGAGAACATCGTCGCACGCGGGACCGCGTCACTGCTGCTCGTCGGCCTGGTCATCGGAGCGCTCCTCCTCGCCACAAGCGTCGCCGTCAGCAGGACCGGGCTCGGCGACCCGTACACCATCCCCGAGGAGCACCAGGACCTGCTGCAGCACGTCGAAAAGATCGAATACTGGAAGTACGGCAAACGGTACGTCATCAACACCACCAGCCCACAGTACCGGCAGATCAGGCAGGCGACCGTCGCAGCGCTCGCCAGGTTGCAGAACACGACGATACGCGGCACCACCAGGGACTGCACCAGCCGGCTCCGGGAGCGGCAGGTCGTCCAGGTCTACTTCGACCAGCCCATCAAGACTGTGCACGGTCTCAGCGACAGCTTCAGTTTCCCGCTCAGCGGCCATATCCACTTCGGATGCACAACGGAAGGCGACAGCAGCAGCCTCCATGCAAGTCCCGTTCCCTGGGAGGCGAAAATCCGTGAAGCGCTCTCCTCCTACCGGCCGCATCTGCTCCAGGCGTACGGGGACATCTGCAGGTCCGTCGACGCCGGGTTCGTCACAGAGCTCACGACACAGCCCGGACGGGTGACAGAAGCCACGTTCACCACCCCTGTCCGGATCGCACCGGCCAACGCCTCGGACAGCACTCTCATCGACCAGACCGTGCTCACCGTCAGAGCCAACCAGGCCTGCCTCGGCATCGATCCCGCGGAACTGGTACGGGGAACTGTGACTGGCACCACGACCAGGACCGTCACCCTCCACCAGCAACACGACGGCTTCCCTGTCTACGGCGCACGGTTCACAGCCACCGTCCGGGACGGGCTGCTGCAGCGGTTCCGGACGACCGACTGGTTCCACCAGGAGAACATCACCGTGCAGGTCAACGTCGGCGAGCTCCGCGCCATCCAGAACGCCCGCGACTACCTGAACCGTGACTACCTGGCAGGGCAGACACGGGCCGGGATCTACAACGGACGGGTGGCGTGGCGGGTGCCGTTGATCGTCTCGAACACCACTGCCCGGCTGGTCTATGTCAGCGCCCGTGAAGGGAACGTCCTGGGCTTGGCGATGGACAGGGCCGCCCCTTACCAGACACCGTCCTATGAGCACATGCCGTACAACCGGTACGTCCGGTAGGGACGACCCCGATGCCTATAAAAATGTAGCGTACACACGCTCTCCTCCCGGTCCGGGCCCTCCGACATCCGCGGCCAGCGGCCGATTACCTTTATAAAGATTGTCGAAGGAACGGTAGGTAGCTAATCGATATTAGGTGAACCCAAATGGCAGAGAAACCGCACATTAATCTTGTATCCATCGGACACGTGGACCACGGCAAGTCCACGATGATCGGTAGGCTTCTCTGGGACACAGAGAACCTCCCCGAATCCGAAATGAGGAAACTCGAAGAAGAAGCTGAAGAACAGGGCAAGGAGACGTTCGAATTTGCCTTCGCCATGGACAATCTCAAGGAAGAACGTGAGCGAGGCGTCACAATCGACCTCCGACACCAGAAGTTCGAGTCGGATGACTACGAATTCACGATGATCGACGCTCCTGGCCACCGTGACTTTATCAAGAACATGATCACAGGCGCTGCACAGGCCGACGCCGGCATCTTGGTCGTTGCCGCGGACGACGGCGTGCAGCCCCAGACCAAGGAGCACTCCTACCTTGCCAAAACCCTCGGCATCGAGCAGCTGATCGTCGCCATCAACAAGATGGACAAAGAGGACTGGGACGAGGACACGTTCAACGAGCGTGTCGATGAAGTCAAGGACCTGCTCAAGGGCGTCGGCTTCCCTGTCGACGACATCACGTTCGTCCCGATCTCCGCCTACGAGGGCGACAACGTCGTCGAGGAGAGCGACAATATGGGTTGGTACTCCGGTCCGACCCTGCTCGAGACCCTGGACAACCTCGAAGAACCGACCAAACCAGTCGAACTACCGCTGCGCGTCCCGATCCAGGACGCCTACAAGATCAAGGGCGTCGGTACTGTTCCGGTCGGACGTGTCGAGACAGGCAA
The DNA here is from genome assembly GCA_034190465.1 of Asbonarchaeum danakilense (SeqCode). Taxonomy (GTDB): domain Archaea; phylum Nanohalarchaeota; class Nanosalinia; order Nanosalinales; family Nanoanaerosalinaceae; genus Asbonarchaeum; species Asbonarchaeum danakilense. The sequence continues at coordinate 14,457 of JAXINV010000076.1, forward strand.
GTTGAACGTCGGCGACGATGTCAAGTTCGAGCCGGCCTCCACCCGCCTAAACAAAAACGTCGGCGGCGAGGTCAAGTCCATCGAACAGCACCACGAAGAAGTTGACCAGGCTGATCCTGGCGCCAACATCGGATTCAACGTCCGGGGCGTCGGCAAGGACGATGTCAAGCGTGGTGACGTCGCCGGCACACCGGACAACCCGCCGACAGTGGTTGACAACTTCCAGGCACAGATCATCGTGCTCAGCCACCCCAACGTCATCACTGAGGGCTACACGCCGGTGTTCCACGTCAACACGGCCCAGGTCGCCTGTACGTTCGAGGACCTGGTCAAGACGATGGATCCCAAGTCGGGCGAGGAGAAGGAGCAGAACCCCGACTACATCCAGGAAGGTGAGTCAGCCATCGTCGAGCTCCGACCGCAGAGCCCGCTCGTCATCGAGAAGAACGACGACATCCCGCAGCTCGCACGGTTCGCGATCCGGGACATGGGCCAGACAGTCGGCGCCGGCATGTGTATCGACCTGGAAGAGGCGTAAAAGCCTCTCCCACCTCTTCTCTTTTTCTTTTTCCTGACAGACGTTAAGCCACACCGGTTCCTCCCTGCCGTATATAAAACTCGCGGCCGTTGTGCTGTCCGAGGATACTCACAATGTCACGTGTCGAACAGTGGACGAAAGATCTGGCCGAGAACGCGATCGAGTTCAAGGACGGCATCGTCAAGGGGCTGGACACGCCCGCCCACCTGACAGAGGCCGTCACCTACGACGAGGAAACAGCTGAACGCGACGAACCGTACACGGTCGGCGCGAAGAAGGACCTGGACCAGGAATACGCCGCATCGGACGACGACTTCGCCTACGAGGCAGGTCGTGCCGTCGGCGCAGCAGGCCCAGCGGTCGCGTTCCTCGGCACAGCCAACCCTGCCGCGCTTGCACTGTACGCCCCGACAGCGATCGAGGGCGCGAGCAACGCGGTCAAGGAGAACTACCTGGACTGATCACACCGGCTCCAGCAGCACCAGGGGCACCATCAGCAGCGCCCCAAACAGGAAGCCCGCGGCCAGCTCTTTCTTACCGCCGCCGGGCAGCTCCTCGCCGTGCTCCAGTCCCTCCGGCAGGAACTCGTACAGCACCAGGAAGATCATCGCTCCGGCGCCGAACCCGTAGCCGAACGGCAGCAGCTGCTTCGCGGCGCGGACAAACACGAACGCGATCACCGCCCCTACCGGCTGCGGCAGGCTGGAGAAGATCGACCACCCCACCATCCGCCACTTCGAGACACCCATCGACCGGAGCGGGATCGAGATCGCGGTGCCCTCCGGGATGTTGTGGATCGCGATCGCCACGGTCATCACCACGCCCAGCACCGGGACGGCCAGGCCGAACAGCGGGAGACCCCCGGTCAGACCCATCTCAGCGAATGAGACACCGACCGCCACGCCCTCAGGGAAGCTGTGGACGGTCAGGATACCGAGGATGATCAGGAGCTTGTTGAAATCCGCCTGCTCGAACTCGCGCGGATCGACCTCATGGCTGTGCACGATCTTCTCCGCGGCAAGGACGAGAAAAACACCGGTAAGGATACCTGAACCGAGGAGGAAGCCTGAACCCGCCTCACGCAGTCCTTCACGCAGCAAGCCAAACACGGAGGCAGAGACCATGATCCCGGAGGCGAGGCCCCACAGCCCGACCTCCCACCGCAGGTTCAGCTCGTCGACCAGAAAGAACGGCAGGGCCCCGATACCGGTGGCTATCGCGGTGACGAGGCCGGCGAGGAAGACGAAGACGATGCTGTCGATCGCGACCATGCCACGTCATGCGGGCGTAACGGATAAGAAAACCGGTGTCAGGTGGAGATGTCGACGGAGATCAGATCGACGTCACTGGTCCCGGGCTCCCAGAACGAGTCGATCAGGTCGTCGAGCTCGTCGGACGCGGCCCAACCGATGTCGAGGCGCTGGTAGACGTCGTCGGACGCGGTGCCGTCGTACCATTCGTCCAGCCCGGCCTGGAACTCGTCGGGGTGCTCCTCGACGGCTTGCTCCTCGATCCGTTCCCTTATCTGGTCGGGCTCCGCGTAGGCGTACCGCGGCCCGTCCAGGTCGCTGTATTTTTCGACCGATCCCCGGTCGCGGTACGTGAGGATCGCGTCCGCAAGCTCCTCGGAGGCGGTCCGGTCGGGCAGGTAGACGTGGAACTCGATGTCGTCGCCGTGCTCGACGTCGTCGGTCTGGAGGTCAAACTGCTCCATGACACTGCCGATGCGGCGGTCACGTGTCATGTTGCCGCGGGAAGCTGCCTCCATGTACTCGTCCACCCAGTCGATCGCCTCCTGCCTGGCCCACTCCCTGTCGAACCCCATGTCGCGGGCGTAGGCGGCGGGGTCCTGCGTGGTGTAGCCGAGCAGTTCGTTGAACCGTTCACGTGCCTGTTCCTCGACGTAGTCCTGGTCGATGCCGTAGTCGTCGGCTCTGTCGAGGGCGCGGTCGCGGTGGCCGTGCCTGACGGCTGCATCGACCTTGTTCCGCAGCAGCGGCTTGAGAACGGTGTTCCGTGCCCGGTCCAGCAGCTCCATTGAGAACCACGCTGCTTTATTCGATCAGTTCGACCTCGATGTTGACGCCTTCAGGGACGTGGACACGCATGATCTGTCGGAGTGCGCGCTCTGAGTCAGAAACATCGATGATACGCTTGTGGACGCGCTGCTCCCATGTCTCGTACGTCTCTGCGCCTTCCCCGTCCGGCGACTTCCGCACTGGGACGTCCATGACATCGGTCGGCAGCGGGACAGGCCCTGAGACGTTGGCGTTGTACTCCCTGGCAGTATCGACCACATCGTCTGCAAGGTCGTCGACCCGGTCGGGGTCGGTGCTGCTCAGCTTGACTCGTGCCTTTTCCATCGCTACCACGAAACGTGCGGGTGAATCTTATAAAGGATGCCCTCCCCTCGCAGCGGCGCTCCCGCCGCGTATTTATTAAAAACTTGCCCGCCAACCCTTCCAGCGAGCCGGGGTCGCATAATCTGGTAGTGCGCCAGCTTGGAGCTTAGAGGCGGGCCCTTCCCTCTGAAGGTCACTACGGTTCCACCCTCGCTCCGCTCGGGTCCCCGAGATCCGTCGGACACTGGAACCCCAAGCGGCTCAAACCGTGTCTCACCAGATAGCTGGTGGGCCTCACGGCCTGTGTGGGTTCAAATCCCACCCCCGGCGCT
>JAXINV010000077.1:0-17361 GCA_034190465.1 Asbonarchaeum danakilense (SeqCode)
GAGCAAAGAAATTTTTTATACCGGTGCACGAAACAAGGAGACGTGCGTACAGCGAGGAGACCGTCTGCAACGTCACGATCGACGCCAAAAGCAGCCGCGAGCTCTCCATCGTGCTCCAGGGCGCGATGGTGGGCCAGGGAAGTCTCATCCTGGAGGGGAAGTCGGCCCTGACCCTCCTGACCGGCAAGGACTCGGTCCAGATCTCCGTCAGGCCGCGGACACCGGACGGCGTCAAACAAGCCCCTGGCATCGCCGTACTGCAGGTGCTCGTCCTGGCCGTGCTGGGCGGCGTGACGGTCGTTCTCACCCGTCAGTGACAGAGGAAGGAACACCCTTTATAAAAGTAGAGGTCGCATGGAGGGGTACGAGAAGTAGAATTCTCAGGTGATTTGACGTATGCAAGTACACACAGTTGGAGGATATAACGAAGTTGGAAAGAACATGACCGGTATCGAGGTCGACGATAATATCGTTCTGATCGATATGGGGTACGACATGGAAACAGTAGTAGAAGAGGATCAGGAGATCGAGGAGATGACCACGACCGCCACCATCGAGGCGGGCGCCATCCCTGACGACTCTCAGATCCATGAAAAGAAAGAAGAGGTCGAGGCCATCGTCATCAGTCACGGCCACCTGGACCACGTCGGCGCCGTCCCAAAGATCGCGGACGCGTACGACTGCCCCATCATCGCAACGCCGTACACCATGAGCGTGATGCGGCGGATGATCGAAGAGGACCGTAAAGACCTCGACAACGAACTCATCGAGATGGAGGCCGGTGAACGGTACCAGATCTCCGAGGATATCGAGCTCGAGTTCGTGAACATCACGCACTCCATCCCTGGCACGGTCTTGACCGTCCTGCACACGCCGGACGGCACCGTGGTCTACAGCCTGGACTACCGACTGGACGACGAACCGGTCATCGGTGACCCACCGGACTATAAACGGATCAGTGAACTCGGTGAACAAGGAGTCAACCTGTTCATCGGTGACTCGACACGCGTCGAGGAAGAAGAGCGCGGCAGCTCGGAGGCAACCGTCGCGACCGAACTCGAACATACCATCGACATGGCCTACGACGAAGGTGGCTGTGTGTTCGTCTCCACGTTCTCCTCGCAGATCGAGCGTCTGACAAGCATCCTCGAGGCGAACAACGGCCGCCGCAAGGTCGCGTTCATCGGACGTTCCTTGAAAGAATACACCCAGTCAGCAGAGGAACTCGGACTGATGGATCTTGACGACATTGAGGTCGTCAGCTACCGGGACGAGACCGAGGACCTCCTCAGGCGGATCAAAGACGAACGCGAGGACTGGTTGATCGTCGCCACCGGGAACCAGGGCGAGCCGCGTGCCGCACTGACCCGGATCGTCAACGGCGACTACCCGCTCGAGGTGCAGGAAGGCGACCACGTCATCTACTCGTGCTCCGTCATCCCCGCCCCGATCAACCGGGCGAACCGGTACAAGGTCGAAAAAAAGATCCGGAAGAAGGGCGCACGGACCTACAAGGATATCCACACCTCAGGACACGCCAAGCGCGAGGACAACCGTGACATGCTCCGCATGCTGGAGCCGGACAACATCGTTCCAGCGCACGGCACCACGGAGATGCTCGCATCCTACGCCACACTGGCGCGGGAGGAAGGCTACACCCTCAACGAGAACATCCACCTCTGCGAGAACGGGAACGTGCTGGAGCTGTAAGAAGGCTCCACCCCCTTCACTTCCCTTCTTTCCTTCCGGAAGACTCAGTAGTGTCGGCGGTCAACGTTGCCATCCTCATCCACCCGCCGGACCTCATCGAACTCCTCCTTCAGGAGTGAAAGCTTCCTGTCACTGAGACTGTCCTCCTCCATCGTCAACAACAGGGTCACGTCCGGCTTGTCCGAGATATGGTCGACCAGATCCTCGATGAAATCGATGAACTTCTCGAACGGGTTCTTGAACATCAGGTACTCCACCCCGTCCATCAGGATGATCGATCCATTGTCCTCCTCGATGTTCTTCTCGATGAAGCTCGTCATCGTCTCCTCCAGGAAGTTGAGGCGGAACGGCTCCACCGTGCGTTCGTCCTCGACATCTTCACGTTCCGTGAACCAGAACACAGGCGTCTCCTCCAGCTCATGCCGTTTCTTGATCTTTTCAGGGTACTTCCGCGAGAAACACAGCCCCGGCGTCTCCGTCACACCCTGGCGGAACAGCTGGAAGCCGTACTCCGTCCCCTGCTCCAGTATCAGGTAGGCATAGCCCGGCTCCATGTCCTCGTACTCCTCCCGGATATCAGGACTGGACGCTCCTTCCTCCTCCGTGGCGTGGCTGTGCTGCGGTTCCTCCTCGATCCCCGCCTGGAGATCAAGCCGCTGCAGGACCGACCTAACATCCCTTTTCCGCCAGAAATGGAGGAACAGATGGGCTGAGAACGCCATCACGGCGAAGTCCAGCAGCAGGGAAAAGACATCCACGTAGAACGGGACAGATCCCTCGAACACCTTGTTCGCGAGGTTGCGGAGCGACCAGAACACGAACAGCGACATGAACAGCACGTACGTCGTTGCGACCTCCTTCTTCTCGAACTCCGGGAACCTGCCGAGCAGGTAGGCCAGCACCAGCACAGTCACCACCAGCACCCAGTAGTCCATAAACAGGATGAACGGCGAGGTGATGCCCTGCAGGAGCCCGACGGCAGACATGGGTCAGACTTGACGCCGATAGTTTAAAAATCTGGACTCCTCGTCACAACGTATGGATGATCTCATACGGAAGTACGCAGTGAAAAACGCGCTCGAGTTCGGAGAAGCGCAGAAAGAGGCCGTGATCGGCAAGGTCTTCGCAGAAAACCCTGAGCTGAAGCAGGACGCGGAGGACGTTGTCCAGACCACCGAGACGATCATCGACGAAATCAACCAGCTCTCCGAAGAGGAGCTCAGGGAACGGAAGCAGGAATACGACTACATCGACGAACAGGGCGACGACGGCGAGCTCCCCGACCTCCCAAACGCCGACGAGGACCAGGGCGTCGTCATGCGGATGGCACCGTTCCCCTCCGGCATGCTCCACATCGGCAACGCCCGGATGGCGATCCTCAACGACGAATACGTCAAGCGGTACGGCGGCAAGCTCTACCTCGTCATCGACGACACCGCAGGCAGCGAGGAGAAGAAACCGCTGCAGGAGGCCTACGACCAGATCCCAAAGGACCTGGAATGGCTGGGCATCGAGTTCGACGAGATCATCTACAAGTCCGACCGCCTCGAGCTGTTCTACGAATACGCGGAAGAGTTCCTCGAAGAGGACTGGGCCTACGTCTGCACCTGCGACGCCGAGACCCTGCGCGACAACCGCGAAGAAGGTGTCGCCTGCGAGCACCGGAGCCGCTCCCCTGACAAGAACCTCGAGGAGTGGCAGAAGATGCTGGACGGCGACTATAGCCAGGGCGAGGCCGTCGTCCGGCTGAAGACCGACATGCAGCACGACGACCCAGCGTTCCGCGACCGCGTTTTGCTCCGTGTCTCAGAGCTCGACCATCCGCGTGTCGGCGATAAGTACCACGTCTGGCCGATGCTGGAGTTCTCCTGGGCGATCGACGACCACGAGCTCGGCATGACCCACATCATCCGGGGCCAGGACCTCGTCATGGAGGACAAGATGGAGCGGTACATGTGGGACCTGCTTGGCTGGGACGAGCCCGAGATCGTCCACCACGGCCTGCTCAACATCCAGGGGATCAAGATCTCCACCTCCACCTCCAAGCACAAGATCGATGACGGCGAGTACAGTGGCTGGCACGACCCGCGGACCTGGTCCCTCATGTCGCTGCGGAAACGCGGGTTCGAGCCCGAGGCAATCCGGAACTTCGTCCTCGAGTTCGGCATGTCCTCCAGCACCGTCCAGGTCCCGGTCGACACGCTGTACACCGAGAACCGGAAGCTGATCGATCCCGAGGCGGATCGGTACTTCTTCATCGAGGAACCGGAACACCTGACCGTCACAGGCCTCGAGGACGACGAGTACGTCGCGCACGCCGACCTCCACCCTGAGGACGACCGGGGCGTCAGGGAGATCCCGCTGGAGGCAAGCGACGGCGAGGCACGCATCGTCCTGGACGCCAGCGACCACGAGGTCGGCAAGGAGCTGCGCTTGAAGGACCTGTTCAACGTGAAGATCACGGAGGAGGGGGCCGAGTTCCTCAACGACTCACTGGACTACGCGCTGGACAACGACCTGGACATCGTGCAGTGGCTGCCCGCGGACGACACCAAGACCTGCGAGATCGTCATGCCCGACGGCGAGACGCTGTCAGGCCTGTGCGAGACCACCCTGGACGCGGCAGACCAGGTGGTGCAGTTCATCAGGTTCGGGTTCTGCCGGGTCGACGCGGCGTACGACGGGCGGAACCTGTGCTACTTCACCCATCCATGAGACCGCGTCGCGCCCGCGGACAGGGTCGGGACCGGCCACTATGATATAAAAGGCGGCAGCGACAACATTCTGTACGATACTCATGCTTGACATCTTCGGTTCTGATGACAAGAAGAAAGAGGACCTGCGCGAAAACATGGACAAGATCCGGGACCTCGTCGAAGATCAGGAACAGGGCTCCCGGCAGCGTCAGGACCGACAGCAGGGCGGTGGCCAGGACCAGCCCGCACCGCCACCGCAGCAGGACCGTCCGCAGCCACAGCAACAGGAGGGTGACGGCCAGCAGCGGCAACGGCAGCCCCAGCAAGGACAGCAACAGACCCAGCGCGGGCAGCAGGAGAGCGGTCAGGAAAGTACGGACGTCGAGATGACGCGGCCGCACCGCGAGGCCGGCGACAGCCAGCGCACCTCGTCCCGCCAGGTCCAGCAGCGCGGCCAGGAGCAGCGCCAGCAGCAAGGTCGGGACGCCGAGCTGGACGTCTCCGAGGACGAGATCCCGGAGCCGCCGGAGACGAAGGAGATCGAGGTGCCTGATATCCAGAAAGGCCCGCTGTTCATCCGCGTCCAGAAGTTCAAGGAGGCCAAGCAGATGGTCTCCCGGATGCGGGAGCTGAACAGCGACATGGAGACCCAGATGGGCGGGCTGCGGAACACCCTGGAGGAAGACCGCGAGTCCACGCGCCGGCTGAACGACGCGATGAAACGGCTGCAGGACTCGATGAACACCATCCGCGACATCGTCAGCCCGGGATAGACCCGTGACGTGCAGCCCTGCACTCAACCTTCTGCCGGCACTCGCCGTCATCGGCAGTATCGTTGCACTGTACGCCGGCGACAGAATCGAAGGCGATGATGCGATGTTCTACATCTCAGCAGGCATCTTCCCACTTGCGGCTGCAGGGCTTGCGGCGACAGGCTTACTTGCAGCATGCACGGTCAACGTTCTCACCGGTGGATCGGTCGCAGTGCTGATCATAGCGCTGCTCGGCCTTGCGCGATAGCGACCATCATTTAAAAATGTTGCATGTCACTCGTGGTGTAACCGATGAAGTGCCCGTTCTCGGGCGTCAAGAGGTGACCACGATGAGCTACCAAGAATTCGAGGTTCCAGAAGGACTAGCAGAAAAGACCTACACCGCTGTCGAGAAAGCCAGGGACACTGGCGAAATCAGGGTAGGGACAAACGAGGCAACCAAGGCCATCGAGCGAGGGAACGCCGAACTCGTCGTCATCGCAGGCGACGTGGACCCGGCAGAGATCGTGATGCATCTCCCCGCGCTCTGTAAGGATAAAGATATCGACTACTCGTACGTCCCGAGCAAAGAGGAGCTCGGCCTGGCCGCTGGCATCGGCGTGCAGTCCGCCGCCGTCGCCATCTCCGACGCAGGCAGCTCCGACGACGACCTCGAGGAAATCCTCGAGAAGACCGAAGAGCTACGAGGTGAGTGATCATGGCTGTGCCAGCGAAGGTCATCCAGTTGCTGGGCCGGAGCGGGCACCGTGGCGTCCAGAAGGTCCGCTGCAAAGTGACCGAGGGCAACGAGGAAGGCAAAATCCTCGTCCGCAACGTCATGGGGCCGGTCCGCGAGGAGGACATCCTCATGCTCGAAGAGACCGAGATGGAGGGATCCTAGATGCCTGAATGCACCTACTGCGGCGATGAACTTGACCGGACCTCCGGCAAGCTCGTGATCCAGAACTCGGGCAACAAGCTGTTCTTCTGCTCTGGCAAGTGCCAGACCAACTGGGAGAACGACCGGCAGCTCGAGTACAAGGACAAGCAGTAACACCTGCTTGCCCTCCTTTCTTTCTCTTCTTCTCTTCTACAGCCAGTCGCAGCGCTGCGTCGATAGCCTCTTACAGCGGCCGCAGCTTCGTTTTGCTTCCATAACCCTCAGCCATCGAATTTTTTACGATCATAAAACAGGGCGGCAATCTTCCAAACATTTATAAAATAAGAGTGCTATTTAGTCGGTAGGCGATAAGCCATGACAACAGCGACTGAGCGCTGGACGTCGAACAATATCTATAAGCTATACTCAGTCGCCACCATCCCGAATTTTTCGGGAGCGCCTGAGTAGCCCACCTCACCACGCGGCCCGGCCTCACCGGGCGTGAACGGAGGGTGGTCGAACCTGTTTCTCGCTGCCTTGGTGTACCGGAGCGCCATACTCCAGCTCCGTGGACAACACACCCTGCGAAGACCGCGGCACGGCGGCCTGCCAAACACGGCCATGCGGGACCGGGCCCGGCATAAACAGGGAGCAGCCGGTTCGACCCCGGCAGGCAGCGATCAGGTGATACAATGTAGCCAACAACCCAGAACCATGCGACAACCACGTCCGGGGGATGAGGATGCTGCTGCCATACGGGCGGCACACCACTGCCATGGGGAATGCACCACGCCGCCCAGCATCACTCGGGGGAAGCCAACCAAGTTCCCCCGGACCTTCTTCCTTCTCACCGACAGCCACAAAAACGTTGCCCGCAACAGTCGCCGCATGGGCGAGGTCTACACCTTCGACCTGGACGACACCCTGCGGTACACCCAGGAAGAGGAATACGACGCCACCAGGTACGCCTTCGCCGACTGGCTGGCACACAACCACGACATCGACCGCCAGGACGCGATCGAGACACAGGCAGACCACAGCAGCGACCTCTACCCCGACATGGGGCTGTCACGACACCGGTTCCCGCAGGCCTGCCGCGAGGCATACGATGAACTCGTCGAGGAACCAGTCGACTACGAGCGGGAGATCGCATGGGAGATCGGGCGGCAGGCGTTCGGCGACGAGGACTACTACGCGCAGCAAGGCCTCGTCCACGGCGCGGAAGACGTGCTGGACGAGCTGGCGGAGCAGGCCGACACGCTGGTCCTCATCACCGCCGGCGACCCGATCATCCAAGAACGGAAGATCGCGGGGCTAGCCCTGGACCGCTGGTTCGACGAGACACGTATCACCGACGACAAGGCCGAAGCCCTGGACGAGATCGCCAGGGAGAGGGACGTAGCACGGTCCGACATCTACCATGTCGGCAACTCGGAGAACAGCGACGTGCAGGCAGCACAGGAAGCAGGCGTCAACGCTGTCCACATCCTTGGCGGGAGCTGGGAGAAAGATACAGCTACTATCAGCGATGGAGATGTGGCACAGATCAGGGATCTCGCCGAACTGCTACAGATCTGATCACAGCTTCTTGTTGATCCACTGCTTCAGCGTCTTGCGATCCTTGTTGGCCTTCTCGGCCTCGAGCAGCTTTTCATAGTCCACGTCCATGTCCTCGACCTTGGACTTGATCTCCTTGATGGTGTGGCTCACGAGTTCGTCGTAGTCGACGGCGGGTTCACTGGTCTCCTCCGACGTCTCGACCTCGTGTTCATGCTCATGGATACGGAGCTCTGCCTCTGTTTCGAATTCCTTGCCACACGCATCGCACTCGAAAGATCCATCGTCCTGGCCGCGGTCCTCACCGCCGCCGAGGCCGAGCAATCGCTTCAGGAACTTCATACCCCATACTTAGCCGGACTGATTCATAAATCCTACTCCCGGAAAAAAGGAAAAACGGAAGAAACGACAGCTGAACGTCAGACGACATCGACCGGGCGTCGACCAAGGTATCCGTCCGGACAATTTATATCCTGCGGTCACTGCCGCTCCAGCTCGTACACCTGCAGACCCCGGGTCGTATAGACGTCCTCCAGCCGCTCGAACCCGTGCTCATCCATGAAGAACAGGCGGACGAACGCCGCATCCATCGCCCCCTCCGGGACATAGACCAGCTTCCTGTAGTGTGTACCGGGACGGAAGGCAAAACAACCCTGGAACGCCGCATCAGAAACGTTGAACGTCCGGACACCGCGCTCCGTGCAGTAATGCTTGATATGAGTCTTCGCACTCCGCGTGTAGACGTTCGGCGCCCCGACGACCTTGACGCCCTGTCCCAGCGAGACCACCGGCACGTTGATCTGGATGCCGCGACCGTTGTACTTGAGGTACGTCGTCCCGTTCCGCTCAGCCAGGACGCACGAACCGTTCCGCGACACACAGCCGTAACTGGCGATCGAAGTCACCGGAGTAGTACTGTTATGCGCCACCATCGAGATTGCAGTGTACTTGGCAGTATCCTGCGCCGTCAGGATGAGATAGTCCACCCCGTACTGCTGCATCGTGTCCACAACCTCCTGCGAGCTGTTCGAGACGAACAGGCGGGCCAGGTCCCTGATCTTGGAAGCGTTGGCGAGTTCACCGCGCGACGTGTTCCAGCCGCCACTGCTGTCACTCACCGTATACCGGTACGCCCACGCCGAAGGCGTGAAAGCGACGACCGACCTGTTCGCGTAGCCGCGGATCGCAGGCCCGTAGTCCCACCATGCCGCGACCGTCGCGTTGGCCGGGCTGTTCACCCTGAGCCAGTCCAGCGCCGGCTTCACCTCCCGGATGAACGGGCCGACGTACTGCCGTCCGCTCCAGTTGTAGACGATCTGCGGGTACCGGATACCGTCGTCAGGATAGTTCTCACCCGTCCGCTTGATCATCCGTATCGTGGTGCCGTTGACGGTCCGGGTCTCCAGCACCGTGACCGACGGCCCGTCACCACTGCTGACATCAACCTTGACCTTCGGCGCCACGAGCAGTATCGCAACGACGCCGATGACCGCGAGCATCACGATGACAAGTTTCTCCAGTCCCGGTTCAGGCAAGAACTCGTACGGGTCCATACACCGCAGAAATCGGGGGCAACGGATTTAAATCCCGGGCCTAGAACAGGTTGCGGAGCCGGTCCACGTACTTCTTCCCGACTTCCTTCGTCGCGTCCTTGACCCCCGTGGTCTGGCCGGGAACGTAGTCGTTCATCTCCTCGTAGGCGCTGGCGCTGTCCGGGTCGTAGCCCTCCCAGTCCGACTCGTCCAGCACATTGTCCGAGTCATCCACGAGCTGGACCTTGTACTGGTGGTCGTCCGGCCCGAACAGCTCGATATCCTCCAGCGACGGACCGCTGAGCCGCACCGTGTCCGGGCCGACGTTCGCTGCGTACATCTCATCGGTACCGTCCTGCATGTGGTAGACATCGCTGGCACCGCTGACAGACGAAAAGCCGCCACCGCTGATCGCCGCATCGATGTCGAACGACGCAACCTCCTCGTTCTCCAGCGGCACGTCGAAGCTTCCCTGGTCGATGAAGTAGTTCCCACTGCTGTCGGCCTTGTCGTACTCTCCCCCGACGATCCGGACCTCCGCGACGCCGTCGCTCAGCATCTCGGACAGATCGCCACCCTCGACCGTGACATCGTACTCCATCTCCGCGGCCTCATCCATCCAGTCCAGTTCAACCGCCGCTCTTGTCAGCAGGTCATCATAGACAGCGAAGTTGTCATCGTCAACCGCGAAGTCCAGGTCGAAATCGTATTTGTTGAGCAGCGTCATGAAGGGAAGCCACCAGTGTTGTTACTTTATAGTGGTTACTTAAAAACATTGTGGTGCGACCAACCTTTAAAAAGCTCTGCGCAGACTGTACGGACAGCCGGGCAGGGCCGGTTCTTGCGAGGTGGCAGCGATGACAGAGGACAGGAAACTCCGGCAACCGATCGTCTCCGTGCTCGGGCACGTCGATTCGGGTAAGACAACACTTCTCGACCACATCAGACAGTCGACGGTCGCGCAGAAAGAGGCCGGAAGCATCACACAGATGATCGGCGCCACCGAGGTCCCGACCAACACAATCGAAACATTCTGCGGCGACCTCCTCGACCAGCTCGACACCGAACTCACCATCCCAGGGTTGCTGTTTATCGACACCCCGGGCCACGCCGCGTTCACCTCACTGAGGAAACGGGGCGGCTCACTGTCCGACCTCGCCATCCTCGTCGTCGACATCCAGGACGGCGTCCAACCACAGACTGAGGAAGCCATACAGATACTCAAAGAATCCGAGACACCGTTCGTCATCGCACTCAACAAGATCGACACCCTCCCGGGTTGGCAATCAGAACAGAATGCCTGCTGGAAACAGAACCTGGCCAGTCAGCGGAGCAAGCTCCAGAAACAGCTCAACGAAAAGATATACGAGATCATGGGCGAGCTGCACGACCAGGGTATCACCTGCGAACGGTACGACCGCGTCGACAGCTTCCAGCAGAAGGTGGCCGTCGTCCCCTGCTCAGCAGAGACAGGTGAAGGCATCCCAGACCTCATGATGGTCATGGCCGGCCTCTCCCAGCGCTACCTCGACGATGACCTCAAGGTCGTCGGCGGCACCGGCCAGGGCACCGTACTCGAGGTCAACGAGGTCAAGGGCTTCGGCACCACCATCGACGTCATCCTGTACGACGGCATCCTGAAGAAGGACGATAAACTCATCGTCGGCGGCAAGAACGGCGTCATCGTCCGCGACATCAAGGCCATCCTCAAGACCCAGCCCCTCACCGAGATGCGGAGAGAGAAGGACTTCGACAAGCTCGAAGAGGCCGTTCCCGCCGCCGGCGTCAAGATCGCCGCACAGGACCTCGACGACGTCATGGCCGGCGCACCGGTCAGGGCCGTGCGGAGCGGCGACGAGGAAGCGCTCGACGAGGCCAGACAGGCGGTCAGGGAGGAACTCAAGGACTTCGACATCCAGACCCTGCCCGAAGGCGTCGTCGTCAAGGCCGACTCGCTCGGCAGCCTGGAGGCAGTCTCCAAGACGTTCGCCGATGAAGACATCCCCATAGCCAAGGCAGAGGTCGGCAAGATCACGAAGCAGGACATACTCGAACTCGAAGGGTCAGATCCCGAGCACAAGGTCGTGTTCGGGTTCAACACCGGTACGACAGGCGCGACGGACGACATGCTGACCCAGCGGGACGACGTCAAGGTCTTCACCTCCGACATCATCTACGAACTCGTCGACCGGTACAAAGGCTGGCGGCAGGAGGTCGAACGGCGACAGCGCGAGAAGGCACTCTCCAAGGTCGCACGGCCCGGAAGGTTCCGTATCATGCCGGACCACGTCTTCCGCGCCTCCAACCCGGCGGTCGTCGGCGTCGAGATCCTGGAAGGCGCTGTCTCACCCGGATCGAAGTTCATGACCGACGACGGCGAGGTGCTCGGCCGAATCAAGTCCGTCCAGGAGGACGGCGAATCCATCGACCTCGCCACAAAGGGCGACGAGGTGGCACTCTCCCTGACCAACGTCCAGGTCGGGCGCCAGGTCGTGGAAGGTGAGAGCTTCTACACCGACATCCCGTCCAACGACTACAGGGCACTCCAGGAGCTCGAGGAACACCTTTCACAGGACGAGCTCAACGTCCTCGAGAAGATCGTCGACATCAAGGATCAGAAAGATCCGAGGTGGAAGCTCAGCTAGCATGGATCGGAACACACTCATCATCAGCCATCTCGCCGTTCTCATCGTAGGTTTCTGGATCGCAGGAGCCCTCCCACAGGCACAGGGACCGACGGAGACCATCGCAGGGACGCGGGAGGCCTCCGCACCGATCGTCGCCGTCGCTGAGCATGGTGGCGGAGTACTGGGGAACGTCACCGTCACGATCCAGCCCGGCAGCGGCAAGGTCCTGCTCGACACCGACCCGTTCATCCAGACAGACACCCAGGTCTCGGCCAAGACCGCGAAGAACATCGCAGAACGTATAACCGGCGTCAGCCTGGCGAACAAGAACGTCCTGTACAGCTTCAGCATCGAAGGGAGCTACCTCGGCGGACCGTCCGCAGGCGCCGCCATGACCCTCGCCACCATCGCCGCCATCCGGAACCAGACCGTGCCCAGGGACACCGTCATCACCGGCACCATCCGGCCCGACGGCCTCATCGGCAAGGTCGGCGGCATCGTGCACAAGGCGTTCGCAGCGGGTCGCGCCGGCATAGAGACGTTCTACGTGCCCGAGGGCCAGGCAACGATAACGACCTATGAGCGCGTCGTCAGCGAACATGAGTACCGTGGCTTCTACTTCCAGGATGTCCAGTACGTCCCGCGGCAGATCTCGCTGGACAACGTGACACTGCAGCGGTTCGGGATGCATGTCACCGGCGTCCGCTCCATCCGCAACGTGGCGGCGCATGTCCTCGGCTGACAGCCGCCCGACGTTACCATTCTAAAGTTATAAAAAAATAGGCGGGAAGAGAAAATGTATGTCCGCGTTCCACGCCATGTCCGCCAGCATCGCAGGCCTGTTCGCGATCATCGTCGCCAAGTCGGTGCAGTGGTGGGACATGCCCGAGACCATTACACTGACACCAGAAAGCATCATACTCGGCCTGCTGCTCCTGCTCGTCGGCTTCGTCGGCGTCCAGGCGCTCTAGCCCAGCACCTTGTTCAGCGCCTTCTTCGCATCCGGGTCGATGATGACGATGACGGAGTCCCCCTGCTCCAGGCGGAACGTATCTTCAGGATCATGGACATCATCCTCGCGGAGCACAGCGGCGAACTCGACCTTCTCCCCCGGGAACTTCTTCAGGTTCCGGACCTCATCGATGCGGAGACCCTTCAGCCGTGAGCCCTCATCCACAATGACCTCCAGGATCTCCCTGTCACGGCCGACGTTCGCGATCTTCCGGATCGCCGGGTGCTCGATGACCGACATGAACTCCGCGTAGACGATGTCCGTGTACTCGATCGTGTTGACCTCCATCATGTTGTAAACCTCCATGTACTGGGGGTTCTCCACACGGGCCACGATCTTCGGCACACCGTACTTCTTGCCTAGCATCGAGATGATCATGTTCTCGTTCGCATCCTCCAGCGTCGTGACCAGCACATCAGCCTTCGAGATGCCGGCATCCTCAAGAACAGAAAGTTGAGATGGTGGACCCGTGACGACCGTCGCACCACTCGACGCATAGACACGTTCCGCCTTCGCCTCATTCTCCTCGACCACCACAAGATCATGGTTCTTCGCAAGGTCCTCGATGAGGCGCTTTGAGATCGTGTTGATGCCAGCGACGATGATATACATACAACCGGGTAATGCGGGCGGCTGATTTAAACCACTAACGGCCCGCTCACAAAGCTTTTAAGCCAACAACCACCACCGTATCTCCATGTCCCGGACCGGCGCCTCCATGACGATGAACGCAGTCGTCATCGGCGTCATCCTGACAGTCACCGCCGTCGGGATCATCGGCGGCCAGAGCCAGACCACTGGCAATTTCTTCGACTACATCAAGGGACAATCACAGGACCTGCAGGACCAGTGGCCTGGCAGCGACGGGCAGAACGGCAACACGAACAACAACGGTAACAACAATAACAACGACAACGACGACACAGAGGATGCGGCCGATAACGATAACCTGGGGTCGCCCATCCCCTCCAGCTCCAGCTGTACCGGCGCCTCCGAAAGCCTCAGCGCGTGCTTCGGCATCGAGCCCAACCTGTACCAGGGACACGTCGGTAATACCGTCCCAATCGATATCGCGTTCGACAGCGGGAGCGAAGTCGACCTCAACATCGGCGGCCAGTCCGTCGGCTACACGGCCAACGTCACCGTCATCGACGGCAACGGCGACGGCCGCGTCGTCGTCATGTTCAACTCCTGGGAGGCCGGCAGGACAGGCAACGCCATCACAGCACAGGCAAGCGGCGACTCGGTCGTCCTCGAACAGGAGACCACCCTGGACTCCCGTCTCGAACCGGCAGACTATCCCCTGCAGCTGCGCAATTCCAGCGACGACAGCCTCCTGGACCTCGGCACGCTCAGCCTCCAGGACATGGAGGTCGGGCCGATGCGGGTCTACCGGATGCGTGATGACGCAAGTCCCTCCAATGTCGAACAACTCAACGACGCCATCTACGAAGGCAGCACTATCGCGAAAAGTGACAAGCTCGTGCTGAACATCACGGTCAGTAGCATCTACTCCTTCTTCAAAGGCAAGGACGACTTCGGAGTCGGCGGTGTCCACTTCCAGGCCAAGGAACAGGACCCCGAGATGAACACCGATCCCGAGATCGTCACCAGCAACGCCCTGGACAAGGTGTTCCGTCGGCCGCTGACCTCGCGGGTCTTCCTCGTGCTCGAGACGGACACGGCTGCCTTCGCACCGAACGATGACGATGACGGCAGCGACACGTTTAAGGCCAACTTCTCGATCACCAGTACCAACGCCTACGTCAGCAGCGGGGAGATGAGGGAGGTCCGCGAGCCGTTCCACGTCGTGGATGGTCCCTCCTCCACCAGTCTCAGCCTGCCCACGAACGACGAAGGCACCCACTACGTGGAGAACAGCGCGAGCTACACGATATCAGGTAGCACCGCCTACGCCCCAGGCACCCAGCTCGCACTTTACATCCGGTCCACCCAGGGCTACCCGTACCTCCTCAACACCGGGGACGAGAACGCAAAGATGCCTGTCACGGCGGATGGGACGTTCCAGACCACACTCGACCTGAGCCAGCTCCAGCCCAAGGGCCCCGGCGACGAGACGACCAAGCTCCGGGTGGAGATTCGGCGGGACGGCAACGTCATCAAAGAATTCTACCCCGTCCTCGTCCAGAACAGCGGAGGCTAGTCACGGAGCCTGTTCACGAACTCCACGTTCAGCAGCACAAAGATGGGGAGCAGTTCTAGACGTCCAGCAAGCATCACGAACGCTAACGTGAACTTGGCGACCGCTGGAAGTGTTGCCAACGTCTTCGCTGACATGAAAACCGGGCCCATCGTCCCAACAGCCGATGTCACCACCTGGAACCCCTGGATCATCGACAGACCGGTGGACGCAACCAGGATGAAGCCCCCGGCGATGATGACCGTGATCCACAGGAAGAAGATCGCTACGATACGCGTCAGCTCGTCCTCCTTCAACTTCCTTCCTTTCGACATGACCATGTTCATCGCGTTGTTCGGTAGGGAGAACCCACGCACCTCCCTGACCACGACCTTGAACATCACACCCAGCCGGAAGATTTTGACACCGCCCGTCGTCGAGCCCAGGCAGGCGCCCGTGAACATCAACAGGAAGAACGTCATGCGTGCGATCTCAGGGAACTCGTGGACCGGTGTCAGCTCGAAGCCCGTGGAGCTCGTCACAGAGATGACGTGGAACAGCGTCGACTTCGCGACCTCGAACAGACCCTGCCCGGAGGAAAGGAACAGGGACGCCCCGACGATGAAGCTCGCCACCGCCATCAACTTGATGTACAGCCGGAACTCGTAGTCGCGGAACAGCGAACGGATATCTCCCTGCAGCAGACGGTAGAGCAGCAGGAAGTTCGTCCCACCGGCCAGCATGAACACCGCGACCACCCCCTCGATCGCAAGCGAGTTGTACGCCGCGATCCCACCTGCTGTATGCGTGAAACCCCCCGTCGGCATCGTAGCCATCGCGTACATCACCGCATCGAAGAACGGGACATCCAGCAGGTACAGGAACACTGTTTCCAGCGACGTGAACACGATATAGATGTACCAGAGCGTCTTGATCGCGTTGAACAACGAGGGGCGGATGGTGCCCGCGTCCGTCTTGTTCGCCTCAGCCGAGATCAGTGAGGTCGCGGCCCCGCCCGCCTCCACGACAACCGTGACGAAGAACGTCAGGATACCGAGACCCCCGACCCACTGCATGAACGTCCGCCAGAACAGCAGCGATGTCGGTACGCCCTGGAACGACTGCATGACCGACATCCCTGTCGTCGAGAACCCTGCCATCGCCTCGAAGAACGCATCCGGGAACCCCCAGCCAAGCACCGACATGAACGGGTAGGCGCCGATCGCGACCGCGATGATCCAGCCCAGCGTCGCAGCGAACATACCCTCGATCGCATCCGGTCGGCGTCGTTCACCGTACGTGGTGAGCAGATAACCGACCACGATCGAGATGAACGCAGCGATGATGAAGCTCTCCATCTGCACGAAACTCTCCCCGAAATATTTGCCGACCGCTACAGGAAGGAGGAGCAGCACGGAGAATATCTTGAGGAACAGTCCGACGTAATAGGAGATGACCCGGTCCATGCTACCTACTTCTCATGCTCGACGATATGGTTTAAGAAGTGTGTGTTCGGGATGAGATAGGAACTGTCACCATCTCCAATCTTCGTGTACAGCGGTGTGATATGCTTGATCTCACCGCGATGGCCGTCGACCTCGATCGTCTCCCCTGCTTTGAACGTCTTCGACAGCTGGAAGTAGAACGAGACAGCGACGTTCTTCATAACACTCCAGGAAGCAAGGACAAACACAGCAACCAGACCAAGACTGAATATTGATATCATCATCGTTATAGCAAGCTGATTGAGCCCCAGGATGGCGAAGGCTGCCAGCAACGATGCGACCACACCGATCAACTTGACGAACTGGCCGACGATACGGTACGCCGGGTACTCTGCTTCCGCCTCGTCCACCATCCGGGACATCGGTCCGGCGCGGAAGAACTTGACCGTGATGTTCTGCAGGTGGTCCGAGACCACGAACCCGAAGATAACGACGAGGAGCGCGATCAGGGCCCTTGGTGCATACGACATCACCATCTGGACATACGTCAGGAGGAACTCGACACCGAGCAGGTTGAAGATCGCGAACACGACCAGCAGATAGATCAGGTACCGGATCGTCGTCGCAATCAGATCCGACAGCGTCCCCGCATAGTCCAGCTTCCGCAGCAGCGACTGGACGCCCGACTTCACCGCCAGATCGTCCAGTGCCGTCATCTTCAGGATGCGGCGGATGACCTCCGATAGCAGGTGACCGCCGATGATACCGACCACGAAGATGACCAGGATCGAAACAATCTCAGCACGGGGAAATCCCTCGATCTCCAGGAACGTCGTCATCACCCGCCATCCCTGGTCTAGGAACTGACCGATCATCGCCATAGATACATTACCAATGTGCGCGGCCACACTTTAAGAATTGGGTGCGGAACGGGACAAAGCACGTCCCTACCCCGCAGCCCGCGCAACCTTTTAAAAGTTGCAGCAAAAATTCGACCACGCTCCGGGAAA
>JAXINV010000019.1:0-15072 GCA_034190465.1 Asbonarchaeum danakilense (SeqCode)
CATCGTATCGGTGGAAGTAGTCCAGCTGCGTCCCGTCCGGCGTGGCGAAGCGGAGGTCGTCCAGCCCGGGACCGGAGGGGCTTTCTGCCATGGAACGGATCGTTCCCTCCTTGAGAGCTCTGTTGTACAGCTTGACGTCATCGATCGCCCCGGCATAGCCGTAGCCGCCGCCGATATAGTTCCCGATCCTGCTCGTCCCCGAGCTCTGGTCGATACCGCCGGACATCGAGCCGTCGTGCTGCTCCTCCAGCAGCCGTCCCTTACTGTTGAACAGGTAGGCGCTCAGCGTCTCCCCGTCGTACGTCATCGCCGCCAGGTACCACGTCCCCTGCTGCAGCGGCGTGTCCATCGTGAAGAAGTGAGAATTTCCGCTGATCGTGATCCCTGGCTGGAGCTTCTCCGTCCTGTCCTGCTCCTTCAGCCAGAACTCGTGGTTGCGGCCGTCGTACAGGTATTCTTTCTCCTTACTGCCCGTCGGCTTCACCCAGACCAGCAGCGTCAGCGTGGACGGCCCGAGTTCCGGTTCGGTTCCCAGCGCGACATGGTCCCCGCCCTGAAGCCGGACGGCCGACCGGGTCCCGGTCGTCCATGCCCCACCGTTCAGCCTGCCGTGGTTCGCATGGCCGGAGAAATCCCTGGCGTGGTCGCCGTCTCCAGCGGAGAAATGCCAGCTCCCGACCAGGCCGTTGGTCGGGAACAGTCCCGGATTGATTGACACCGCGTAGTCCTGCAGCGTCCTGCCTGACTGTTCCGTCACGTTGATCGGCTTCCGGTACTGCCAGCCCGAATCCCACCAGGCGGCCCCGGTGGCTGCAAAAAACGCTACCAGTAGTACAAGTACTAACGTGCGTGTGGTGCTCCCCATCCTGCGGTCATCCTCGCGACGGTAGATGTCAGATAGTGCGGCCGGACCGCATTAAAAGGTTGCGTCGGTCCCTGATCAACGCGGGGTCAGGCCCTGCTGCTGGACGGTCGTCCGGCGCGGCGTCGAGCTGAAGATGTAGTCGCCGTCCGGTGAGACGTAGAACGTCACCACGCGTTGCCGGGTCGTGTTGGTCGCCCAGGAGCCGAAACTGTTCGGCTCAACGGTCAGGGCCGCGGTCCAGTTGTACAGGTAGTCCACGCCCTCGATCCTCGCGTCCTTCGAGATGCTGACAGTCGAGATGTTGGTCACGAACGGTGGGAACTGTGCAGCGAGGAACTGCCGGGCCGCATCGATTGCCTCCTGCTGGGCAGCATACGAGGTCGGTCCGTCATCTCCGTCCGCGGTCGCTGTACCGGTTGCGCCCGGAGCGGACCCCATGAAACCGTTGAGAAGGAAGCCTGCGACGAAGAACAACGCCAGACCCACACCGTAGAGGAACGCCGGATCAATATCGTCGCGAGTCATATCCATCTTCCGACCAGTTTTCCCCACCGATGCTTAAAAATATTCCTCGAACTCGCCGAGATTTTTAAACCAGCGATGCGTCTTCAGCGACATGGACCCGGGCGACGAGGCCTTCCTCTGGGGTGCGGCAACCGCAGCCCACCAGGTCGAGGGCGGGAACGAGAACGACTGGACCCGATGGGAGCGGCAGGCAGCGGAGTGGCTCGCGAGGACGGCTCCCGACGAGTTCGGTGACATCCCGGTCTGGGCCGAGGTGGCCGACCGGGCCACGGATCCGGGGAACTACGTCAGCGGCGAGGCTGTCCGGCACTACGACCGGTACGAGGAAGACATCGCGCTGCTCGACGACCTGGGACTGGACGCGTTCCGTTTCTCCCTGGAATGGTCCCGCCTGGAGCCGGAGCCTGGCGAGTTCGATGAGGACGCCATCCAGCACTACCACGATGTGCTCGACGAGCTGGAGTAGCGGGACATCGAGCCGGTGGTCACACTGTGGCACTTCACCAACCCGCAGTGGTTCGTCGACCAGGGCGGCTGGACGGCGGAGGACGCGCCCGAGCAGTTCGAGCAGTACGCGGAGCGGATGGTGGACGAGTTCGGCGACCGTGTCGACCACTGGATCACGCTGAACGAGCCGGTCGGTTACGTCTACCACACGTTCTGGAAGGAGTCATGGCTGGACCGTGAGGGCGGTCTCCTGCCGACGTACCGGGCGTCGAAGAACGTCATCGAGGCGCACAACACCGCCTACGACGCGATCAAGGAGGAGAACGAGGACGCGAAGGCCGGCACGGCGAACAACATCACCTACTTCGAGCCCTACGAGGACCGACTGATCAACAAGGGGTTCGCCCGGCTGTTCGAATGGCTTGAACGCGGCCTGTTCCTCGACAGGACAGAGGACCGCCAGGACTTCATCGGTGTCAACTACTACCTGCACCGACAGGCCGATCACCGGTACCGCGGCGATGAACGGGAGGAGTCGGACATGGGCTGGCCTGTGTCGCCGGAGGGCTTCCACGAGGTGCTCACACAGCTCGACGAGAAGCACGACCAGTCGATTTTCGTGACGGAGCACGGCATCGCGGACCGGGACGACACGCAGCGCGGCGACTACATCGAGGAATCGATCGACGCGATGTCAGCGGCGGCCGATGACGGGGTCGACGTGATGGGCTACATGCACTGGTCGCTGCTGGACAACGTGGAATGGGACAAGGGCCGGTGGCCGCGGTTCGGCCTGATCGAGGTCGATTACGATGACATGACCCGGACGGTGCGTGACAGTGCGGAGCGGTATGCCGATATCGTCGCTGAGAAGAGCTAGCCGAGCCGTTCCAGCCCGATCCGGATCTGCACCACCCCGTTTTCGACGCCCTCGTTGACGATCTGGAGGCTGTGGATACCGCCTCCGATCGAGCCCTGGAAGCCGGTGATGTTGATGTCGCTGCCGCTGTAGTCCAGCACGACACGGACGTGCTTCTTCTCCGGCGGCTCGTAGCCGATGACCGGGACGGTCTGTCGCAGGAACGTCCGCCCGCTGAATGTGGAGACTGTCATGCTGTCCTGGTGCTGCTCCAGCTCGAACACGTCCGCCCGGGTGAACGGCAGCAGGTACCGGTTATCTGTGAACGCCTGCGTCATGTTCGCCCAGTGCCAGTCGCTGGTGGCGCTGTACGCGAGCCGCTGGAACGGTCCGTAGTTGATCAGGCCAGCCAGGAGCGGGTCGTCGACCGCAGCGAAGTACGGGAACGACAGGTCGGTGTACGTGCCCGGCTCAGCCTGCTGGTCGTCGATAAAGCCGGTCCACGCACCGGGGAACCGTACAGCCAGGGTCGACGCGGCGAACGTCTGGACCTGGAACCCGGTCGTGTTCGTCGCCAGCGTGCCGTTCTCATCCACGGCAGCCACCGTCACGTTCCAGCTGCCTGTCGGTGCTCCGGCCGGGATGCGGTACTTGCCGCGGACCCGGTAGCCGTCGGAGATATTCCCGACGATCGAGAGGTCCATGAACGATGCTTCCGTCCCGTCGGGCGAGCTGACGTTGGCGTAGAACGATCCGATGTCGCTCTGGCCGTCGCCGTCGGTGACGTCGGCCGTGACCGCGAGCTCGTCCCCGGGTCTGAAATGGGTGGCCGACAGGTTCCACGCTGCGGCGATCGCCGTCGACTGGTCCGTGACGGACGGTGCAGCAGCCATCCCGGACTGTGCAAATAGGACGAACGCGAACCCTAGGAGGAGCCACTGGACGTTGGTGCCGGGTGTGTGGACCATCAGGGTACCTGTGCGGGGTGCTGCGTGAAAAAGGTAACGAGCAGGGGATCACCCGCCGAAGAACGCCCGGACGTCCTGCCACGGTGCCTTCGTCGCCCGGTAATCGCCCGGCGGCATCGCCTTCCGGTACTTGCCCCACTTGTACCGCTCATCCATGAACACGATCACGCCCCGGTCGTCTTCCGACCGGATGCACCGTCCTGCCGCCTGCAGCGCCCGGTTGACAGCAGGATAGTTGTACGCGTAGTCCCAGCCCTGCCCGAACTTCTCGTCGTAGAAGTCGATCAATGCCTCCGTCTTCAGGTCAGGACGCTGCAGCGGCAGCCCCACGATGAACACGCCCGACATCAGCTGGCCGGGGAAGTCCACGCCCTCACCGAAGCTGCCGCCGACCACGCCGAGCAGGGCCGCTCCTTCGTCCGTCTTCTCCGCAAACCGGTCCAGAAAGTCCTTCTTCTCCTCCTTGTCCATCCTGCGGTCCTCCAGGAACAGGGCGGTGTCCGTCCGGTCCTTCAGCCGCTTGTGCACCTTGTCACGCAGATCGTACGACGGGAAGAAGATGCCGACATTGCCGTCGACGTGCTCCATCGTCTTCAGGATGTACCACGCGATCTTCTGGAACATGTCGTCGCCACGCTTCTTGTACCGGGTCGTCACCTTGTCCACCACCAGGTTGAGCTGGTTCTCCTCCGGGAACGGCGATCCGAACGTCTCCGCGTATGTCTCGTCCTCGTCCAGCCCGAACAGGTCCATGTACATGTCGACAGGCGTCAGCGTCCCGGACATCGCGATGGAGGTGTGGCTCTGGTTCATCGGCTCCCGGCAGGCGAACTGCGGGTCCAGACAGGCGTACGACAGCTTCAGGTAGGCGTCGCCGTGGCCGGGCTGCACGCGCTCCAGCACGCGCACAAAGCCCTCGTCCTCGCCCTTCCACCGGTCCAGGAAGTTCGCGATGTCCCCGCAGGTGGATTCGTCGCCCTCATCGCGGACCTCCTTCGCCACGGAGCCCAGGTTGTCGACCAGGGTGTCGTAGCCGGTGATGTCTGCGACGCGGTCCATGAACGCCTGCTTGTCGATCTCCGCCTCGCGCTCCATGCCCAGTTCGTGCTTCGCCATCCGCTGCAGCTCCTCCTGCAGCCGTTCAAGCATCGATTCCTCGTCGTAGTATCCCATCCGCGAGGCCTCGGTCGCGCCACGGTCAAGCATCCGCTCGGTCACGACCGCTGAGTTCAGCGACCGGGTCCTGCCCGGCAGGTTGTGCGCCTCGTCGACGATCAGCAGGCAGTCGGAGAGACTCAGCTCCGACTTGGCGAAGATCGCCTCCCTGACGCCGGGGTGGAAGATGTGGAAGTAGTCGCCGACCACCACGTCCGCGTCGGCCGCCATGTGCATCAGGATCTCGTAGGGACAGACCTTGTCGCACCGTTCCTTGATCTCTTCCGCCCGCAGGATCTCGTGTTTCAGCTCCACGATCTTCCGCTGCGCCCGCTCGGTGAGTTGATGGTTCTCGTCGTATGTGTTGTCGTGTCGCGGGCATTTCTCGTCCTCCTCGCCTTCCAGGTAGACGTGGCCTCCCTGCTCTCCCTCGCACAGCCACCGTTTCCCGATCAGGTCGACGGCCCTGAACGTCGCTCCATGTTCCTCCTTGACCTCCTGCAGGGTCTCGACCGCTATCTCGTGCTGGGAGTGGCGCGGCGTCAGGAAGAACGTCGTCTTGCCGTTCTCCAGGCCGTAGGCGAGGCACTGGGGCAGGGTGGCGGCGGTCTTTCCCAGGCCTGTCGGTGCGTGCGCCACGACGTTGCCGCCGTCCTCCAGGGCCTGCTCAACGTCCTGCTTCAACTGTGACTGGCTGTCCCGGACCTGAGAATAGGGGAAGAGGTCCTGCATGGTGACGGCTTCGCGGGCAACGGTTTAAAACCTACCGCATGTTCACGGCCCGCGACCAGGTGAGAACGCCTGTCCTGCCGCTCAACGGCGGCGTGGGGTGTCCCGGCAACCTTTTTATAGAGGGGCCGCCAAGTATCTGGTATGTCGAAAGTATCCCTTCCTCTGCCGAAGCTGAACTCGCTGCTCGACGGAGGGGTGGAGGATGGCTCCAACGTGCTCATCCTCGCCGACCTCGTCGTCGACAAGATGAAGTTCGGCTCGTCGCTGGTCAACTACCGGATGGACGAGGAGGACAACGTCGTCTACTTCATCAACAACAAGCTACCCAAGTACGCGAAGGACTATATCAAGGACTACGATGCAAAGCAGGACAGCATCTCGTTCATCGACGGCTTCTCAGCGACGATCGACAAGGAGAGCGAGGAGGACTTCCAGATCCCGGTCAAGATCACGGAGAGCAAGGAACAGTATATCCAGGAATCCATCGACGTGGTGACGGACGCGCTGGAGGAGCAGGAGGGCTACGGCTCGACGTTCGTGCTCGACTCCATCGATTCCTGGGTCGGTCACTGGGACGCGCTGGAGGAGTTCCTGGACGAGGTCAAGCCCACGCTGGAGGATACGAATACTGTCGGCTACTATCTGCTCCCGAACCTCGGGTTCGAGGAGGAGGACGGTAACTTTGAACGACTCAACGAGATGTTCGACTACGTGCTCCACCTGAAAGGTCTGGAGCGGTCCGGCATCACGCTGAAGTACGTCGATATCCGGAAGCCGGAGACGGACACCAAGGTCCCGTTCGACATCACGCCGAGCGGCCTGGTGATGTACGTGCCGAAGATCCTCGTCACCGGCCCGTACAACGCCGGCAAGTCGACCACGGTCAAGAACATGTCGGAGACCAGTGTCTCCGTCGACCGGCTCGGCACCACCGTCGCACTGGACCACGGCAAGGTCGAGCGGAAAGGGCTGAAGGCGGACATCTTCGGCACACCGGGCCAGAAGCGGTTCGACTGGGCGCTGAACTTCCTCGGCCGCTCCATCTTCGGCTGCTTCCTGATCGTGGACTCGCGCAACCCGGACTATGAGCGCGCCCACGAGATGCACCGTGAGCTGAAGGCGAAAGGCATCCCGACGATCGTGCTGGCCAACTTCCAGAACAAGGAGGACGCGATCCCGCCCGAGACGATCGAGGAGGAGATGGGCATCGAGACCGTGGGCGTCGACGCGCTGCACGGCGAAGGCCTGGACGAATCACTCGACGAACTGTTCGAGAAGATACTCAGCGAACATTCCTGGTACTACACATAAGGCGATACTATGGCGAGCAAAGAAGAGAAACTGAAGGAGCCGCTCGGTGACCTGGATGACATCCAGGGCGTCAAGGGGGCGGCAGTTGTACGGCGTGACGGGCTGTTGATCGTGTCGAACCTGCCAGAAGATATCGACGCAGACCAATTAGCCGCAATGACAGCATCAACCGTCGGCTCCGGCGAGACCGCCAGCGAAACCCTGGAAATCGGCACCGTCGAACAAGTCACCGTCGAATCAGAACAAGGCAAACTCATCTCCACCGGCGCGGGCGACGAAGGCATCCTCACCATCCTCACCGACCCCGACGTCAACATGGGCCTCGTCCTCGTCCAAATGAAAAAAGCAACCAAGAAAATCAAACGCGTCCTGTAGCGATGTACGAAGGCGACCTTCTCTACGACCTTACCGTCGCCAGATTGACGGACGCGCTGGACAGCGAGGACAGGAACTACGTCATTGAGTCACCTGACGGCGCGGAAGACACCGTCGATGTCGCCTGGCGGGACGGGGATCGTGCCAAGGCGCTGCAGTTCCGGTTCAGCGACACCGACGACCGGTACGGCTTCGAGCTGCACGGCTACGTCTGGGAGGACGACACCGAGTTCCCCCCGCTCGGCAGCAAGGAATGGGAAGGTGTCGGGACGGATCTGCTCGCATTCCACGACGACCGCGACCTCCACCGGACGTTCCCTGCGGCGCTGTACGGGGACGAGGAGGCGTTCGAGGAGGCGGACGACTACGTGAACGCGCTGGTCGTGGAGAAGTACTCGATGCTGGACGATGACGTGCTCTAGAAGAAGTCCTTCACGCTCTGCTGTGTGCCTTCCATCATCTCGCTCTTCTGCCGCACCCTGTCCAAATCGACGGAGATGTTGCCGTCGATGGTCTGGACCGCCTGACTGAAGTTCTGCGGGATGGAGTATTCCTCGTCGAACGCGTTCCGCACCGTCTCACGGATCACCCAGACACCGAGCGGCGCCCAGTACTTATCGGTCACGTCCCGGACGATCAATGCCTTGGCCTGGCGCTGGATATCGTGCAGGTACTCCAGCACACCGAGCCGTGCCGCGTAGTAGGCCCCTGCTGTCTCGGCCGCGTACTGCGTCCTGCCGTCGTAGGTCTCATGGTTGGCTGCGAGGTAGGCGTCGTCGCCCGGGTTCCAGACCGAGCCAGCGCCCTTGATCTCGACCAGCTCGTACTCCCACTGACCGGGGATGAGCAGGACGTTGAAGAAGTTGCCGTTGTACTCGTTCGTGAACAGCCGCATCTCGCCCAGTTCCTGGTACTGCTTCACATCGCGGCGGAGGCCTTTGCCCAGGGTGTCGTCGGTCGCGGTGATCGACCACCGGGTCGGGACCAGCCGCCGGTTGTCCTGCTCGCCGAGCAGCCCGGCGCTGAGCACGCGCTGGATCTGGTAGGTGTCCAGGTCCTTCCGGTACAGGTACCGTGCCGCGCCTTCGGCCTTCCAGTCGTCGTCGGAGACCGCTTTCTCCACGGCACGGGCGACGGACGGGTTCTCAGTGATGTCGACCTCTTCAACCTGCTCCGCGGGGCCGAACGGCTGGGACCGTTCCTGGAAGTTGAGCTCGAAGTCCGGTGTCTTCGCGAGTTCGACCTCGACGTCGACCGGTGTGGACGCCATCGCGATCTCCTTCGCCTCGTCCTGGAACGTGTCGACCTCGGTGACCTTGGCCGTGCTGCGGGAGTTGACCAGGTTGCTCCGGTAGCCGATGACCTCCTCGATCGCTGCGTTGTCGCCGTACCAGGTGTCAGGCGAGTCGAACACGGCGCTGTCCCGGTGCTCGACAGGGGAGAGGATGCCGGCGTTGACCTTGGGGTAGCCGTGCCTGCCGACGAAGATGGAGGGCGGTGAGGCACCGAAGAAGCTGTCGTCCAGCGAATCCTTGGTCGGGGAGAACTCGTCGTACTTCTGGTAGACCCTGTTCTCCAGCCACTGCCGGCGCTGCCGCGGATCCATCCGTGCAAGCCGTTCACTGCTGAGTTCCCGGTCGTCGAACGTGTCCTCGTCCACGTGCATGGCTTGACGCCGAAACGATTTAAGGTTTGAGGCGCGCCACCCTGACTAGTTCAGGATGTCTAACGCTCTCCGGCCAAGTGCTAAACGAATTTAAAGGTTGGGTGCCATTTGAGTTTACACTGGTTCACGATTTCCGGAAGATTTATAAGCAACCAGTGTTACCACGTTGTTGTGATAACATGTTGCCTGATGAGCGCCAGGTGGTGGAAGCAGCACTCGTCGATGAACACTCCCTTGAGAGCGCGGTCTACCTCGAGGACGGCGGGACGATCGCGGTCTACGACGAGGACGGCGAGGAACTAGCCAGCACCAGCTACGACGTCGAGACGATGACATCGTTCAGGGAGGCGCTCCAGGGCGACTACGATGCAGACGAAGCGGTCGAACGGCTCGACGGGGAGGACCTCTACGTCGAGGTCGACGCCCCGGCGGACAGTGCCGCGGTCGAGGAACACGAGCTCGCTGCCTACATGGAGGCCGACGGGATCAGGGAGGAGATCTCCCAGGACGTGATGGAGCACGAGTACGACACCGCGATGTGCCACCAGTGCCACAACGAGCTCGACGTGATGGAGGCCGACCCTGAACGGGAGGGCCTCAAGGTCAGGATGTACAGCTGCGACGACTGCGGCTACCACGACCACGAGTTCGTCGAGGAAGAGATAACGGAGGATGGCCCGGTCGTCGTCTCGACCACGATCACCGACGAGGACGACCTCCGGCGGTTCGTCGACGTCCGTGAGGACGCGGCGTACAAGCTCGTGGACCTTGACGAGCTCGAGGAGGTGCAGGACCGGTTCAGGGTCCAGGCCGGGCTTGAACGCGAGTCCGACCTTGACCGTCGGGTCCAGGCCGACGACGGCACCGAGGTCACGGTGTACGGGATCGACGGCAAGCACCGGACCGAGCTCGCCAGCCGCGAGTTCGAGGAGCAGGCAGCGGTGACCCCGCGCGAGATGCTTGTCGACGAGCTCCAGGACGATCCTGACGCGTTCGACGAGGTCCGGGACTACGTGGAGGATATGGAGACCGGGACCTACGCGATGGTCGAGGTCGACGGGATCCAGGACACCGCTGTCGCGGTGGACACGCAGGGCCTCGACGAGGTCGAGCGCCAGGAAGAGGAGGACCTCGCGACGATCTACGAGAAGCCCAACTCCCGGCCGACACAGGTCCCTGTCGAGGGGCTCCTCGCACAGCTGACCGACCGGCACACGATGCTCCGCGACGGGACGCGGCAGAAGGTCGAGGAGCACCGGGAGGACCCCAACTTCGAGCTCCGCATCCACGACCGGTCCGGCGGCTCGGACGTGGAGCACGATGAAGAGGACGAGTACGTGAAGGTCGTGGAGGAGCACGACGTCAGGCTCGGCTCGCTCGGCGACGGTGCCCCGCAGTAGTGCGGGGCGGGCGATACCTTTTTCACTCTTCTCGGGACAGCCACGGGTATGGATATCGAGTACGTCGCCTTCGATTCGATGGGTGTCCAGGGCTCGTGCTTCCGCGTGTCAGGCGGCGATGACCGGGTGATCGTGGATCCCGGCATCTCGATGGAGACGGACGCGTTCCCGCTCAGTGAGTCTGAGCGGATGTATCTCCGGTCGACGATGAAGAACCGGCTGACGAAGAAGGCGAAGCAGGCGAACGTCGCCGCGATCAGCCACTACCACTACGACCACTATACCGAGGAGCCTGACAGGAAGATCTACGGCCGGAAACGGCTCCTGCTGAAGGACCCGGAACAGGACATCAACGACGAGCAGCGTGAAAGGGCGGCGGAGCTTCTCGACGGGGTGAAGGGCCTTGCGGACCGGATCGACCACGCGGACGGCAGGACGTTCTACTTCGACGGCTTCAAGCTGTCGTTCGGCGACGCGATGTGGCACGGCGGCGCAGGCACCGGGATGGGCAAAGTCGTTCCCATGGTGTTCAAGGACAACGCGACCGGCCGCTCGGTGCTGTACACGTCCGATCTGGACGGGCCGGTGGAGGATGATGCGGCTGACTGGATCGTGGAGCAGGAGCCGGATGTCATCATCCATAACGGCGCGCCGACGTACATGCTGGATCTGGTACTCGACTACCAGGGGTACGCGAAGGGCGTTCTCAACCTGAAGCGGGTCATCGAGGAGGTAGGTCCGTCGAAGATCGTGCTGGACCACCACCTGCTCCGTGACTACCGGTACCGGGACCTGTACCGGGTGGCGTTCGATGCGGCCCGGGACAACGGGGTGACGATGAACACGGCAGCGGAGGAGCTTGGCGACCAGCCGAAGGTCCGTGAAGCGTACGAAGAAGCGGACGAGGCACGGTGGAGCGACTGGCCGACACCGGATGAGAGCCAGCTTGAACGGTTGGCGGCGGGCGAGGACCCGGACACGGTGCTCTAGTTCTCTTCAAGTTCAAGCAGCATGCTTGGGTTGACCAGCAGGACGTACAGGTTGATGACGGAGCTGACCAGCCGTCCGAGTACGAAGCCGATGAACCCGATCCGCTGCAGCCCGCCCTCAAGCAGTGTGGTGACAGCGAGGAGTACGAAGGAGAGCAGTGCGATACCGGTGACGGGACGGAGATGGTGCCGTGACTGTCGGTAGCCCCGCTTGAACTCCTCGATGAAACCACTGTCGCCGAGGACGACGGAGACAGGAGTGAAGTAGAACAGGATCGTGACGACCAGCAGGCCTGCAGATGCGAGGACGAGGCCGGCCGCCTGGTAGAGCAGGTTGCCGTTGAGCTGGCCGAGGATGAACAGGCTGCTGCCGGGGACGGCGACGAGCGAGCCGACGATGAACGGGATGAAGAACGCGCCAAGTCCCTGCGGTAGTTTGCCGAGTCCCTGCCTGAACGCGGACCATATGTCGACGGTATCGGTATTGTACTGCCTGACGATGATGAAGTAGGCGTTGTAGACGAGGATCTGGACGGGGACGAGGAGGAGCATGTAGCCGAGCAGCCGTCGGGCCTGGGCGGGCTGCATGGCGATCGGCTGGGTGACGCCCTGGATGAGCTGGATCCAGAACAGGCTCCAGACCGCTGTCATGAGGAGCTTGGGAAGGAAGAGGAGTGGTCGATCGCGGAGGAGCTGGAAGGCGGAGCGGAGGACGGTGCGGAACTCCATACGCCTGTCTTGCCCCGGCAGGTTTTTATAGCTGGCAGCCGCCTGTTGCTGTATATGCCGGCCTCAGAGGTCGTGGACGCGGTCACTGACAACGATGTCCTGTTCGTGCTTGTCAACTACAATAATTTCCGGGATGTCGCGGATCAGATCACTTGCAGGCTGCTGGAGGAGGACTACGCCTGTATCTTCCTGACAGCGGACAGGACGTTCGATGAGGTCCGGGAGGAGCTGGAGTACCGTGGAGCGGACACCAGCGATGTCTACGTCATCGACCTGACTGCGGCGCGGAAGGGGATCGAGTCGGCGGATGAAAAGACCACGCTGATCAGTTCGCCGACTGCCTACAACGACATCAACCTGGCGTTCTCCGACATGTACGACCGCATCAAGTCGGAGAAGCTGTTCGTGATGCTGGACTCGTTCACGGCGTGGCTGCTGTACGGTGAGCTGAAGGAGACCGGCAACTTCGTCAAGCGGCTGACCGACAAGGCACAGGAGCACGGTGCGAAGTTTGTCGTCATGGCGATGCACAACCAGCTGGACGACGATGCGGTGGACCGGTTCATGACGTTCTGCGATGAGAAGTTCGATTTTAGCGATGAGGGCCGGCCTTAGACCTGCTTGGCGGCTTCGGTCGCGTCGTCATCGTCGTCATCGTCCGGCCGCTTGACCTCGCTGCCCTGGCCCTTGAGCTTCCGCACCAGGCTGGAGGTCTCGCATTCGGAGCATTTGATGTAGTACGGCCTGTTGGGCATGTGCTTCTTGCCCTCGGTCTCCGCGCCGCAGTACGGGCATTTCATCTCGTAGTGGAAGTTCTCGCCGTCGTACGAGTACATCTTGATGTGGCCCGTCATCTCCCCGTCGTCGTTGGGGAGCTTGCGGTTGGTCGCGTACTCGACGCGGTCGAAGTCGATGTCGTCGCTCATGTTATCCCAGTGTTGCAGGGTGGTGCATAAAAAGGTTTCCGCTTTTAAACGCGCGGGACCGCGATGGCTGCGTACTGTTCGAGCACTTCCTCCTCGGAGAGACTGCATGTCGGTGTCAGCACGCTCCGTTCGTATATCTCGGGGTCGAAGTCCTCGATCTCGTCGAACGTGAGGCCGACACCGATCGCTGTGGCGTCGAACTGCTCTGCTGCGGCGTTGATCGCGTCCACGTCGCTGTCCCGGTCCATGGTCACGAGCTTGATCCCGGGGTCGTACGCGGACAGCACGGTCACTGCTTCGTCCGCCTCCGGTGGATGGTTGCCGTTGTAGACTGGGGCGACGGTGCAGCCACGTTTCATCAGCAGGTAGCCTGCGTACACGTCGACACGGTCCCGGACGGGGACGACGACAACGCTGTCACGCGAGATCGGCACGCCGCCGACGCCGTCGAAGACACGGGTGTAGACGTAGGCGTTCTCGTACCGGGCCTCGATGGAGACGGTGAGATCGGGGTCGTCCAGGTCGACGTCCCAGCCTTTCTCGTCGACGATCCGCTGCCCGATCTCGTTCTCCAGGTCTTTGCTGGTGTAGTCGTGTTCTTCGCCGGTCCTTCTGGCGTCGACGGCGAAGGAATCTGGTTCCTCGCCCTGGATGGCTTCCTGGACCGCGTCCCAGATGCTGTCGATGTCGAGGTCGGTCTCAAGCGCGGGGGCGATGAGCTTGATGCCGGGTGTGCGTTCCAGCGCTTCGACAGCGTCAGGGACGTCGTCTTCCTCGGCCTTGACGAACATCCGGCCTTCCTGCTGGATGACGGCGGCCTCGATGTCGCGCCTGGCGAGCTGCTCCCGGATCCGGTCTGTGAGCCGGTCGGTCATCTTCCGCTCGACGGGCGGGCTCTTGAGGCTGAGCTCGGAGCTGGAGACGATGATCTTCATCGCTGGCGGGATGCGGCGGGAAGCTATTTAAATATCGCCGGGCCGGTTGTCACCATGCCCGAAGCAGTGACACCGGCGACGCTGGAGGGAAGCGGCCGACGTATCTTCCAGTGGCCGGAATACGAGCTTGATGAGCCGGATATCTTCCAGGCGGTGGTGATGGAGCATTTCGACCGGCACCGCGACCGTGGCCTTGACCTGGAGATCGACAGCGGGTCGCTCCGGCTGGAGATGGAGGATGCGACGGACGAGGCGGAGCGCCGCCACACGTACATCATCGACAGTGACGGCGATTTCACCAGTCTGTACGATTCGCCGCTGCTGGAACGGAAGCCGGAGGACGAGGTCTCCCGGCACGAGACGATCACGACCAGCCGTTTCAACGCGCTGTACGGCCGCGCCCGGAAGGCGACGGAGCTGGCGGACTACATCCAGGAGTTCGAGCAGTACGGTGTCGCGGACCAGGTGCTGGACAGGTTCCAGGACGCACCGGTCCTTGCGCCGGAGGAGCTGGACGCAGCTGTCGATACGGACGAGGTGCCGGAGGAGCTGTACCAGCGGGTCGGCGAGGTGGACCTTGCCGGCGAGGACTACGATGAGGCGCTGGAGGAGCTGCTGGAAGAGGACAGCACCCGGGAGGAGCTGGATACGGAGATGTACACGAAGGGCCGCGACCTCTCTGACTATGATGAGGAGTTCCAGTACGGCGAGGAGATGCGCGAGATCTACGACAGCATGATGGACTTCGTCACCGTCCGCTTCAACGACTGATACACCGGCGACGTTGGGCGGTGTCCGACGGGTTCGCCAGAACCCGTCCATCGCCCTCGCCGATCTGCGAGGGGTCCGTGGTCTAGTTGGTCAGCTCGGGTTACGCTCCGAGGACGCAAAGCCGGGATTCGCTGACGCGAACCCGGCAAAGGTCCGCAAGAGGGCGAGGGACGTAGGAAAGATATTGGATGGGTCCGTGGTCTAGTTGGTCAGGACGTCTCCCTTACGAGGAGAAGGCCAGCGGTTCGAATCCGCTCGGACCCATTCTGTAAAGCGGACCCTTCCTTTAGCAATCACAGCACCGTTCGGTGCTGTTCGAACCTGCTTCCTCGTGAAGCAGGTGAGGTCCATCAGGTTCCACTCCTCGTGAAACCCTCGACAGAGGGGTTTCACTTCGGAAACTCTGTCCAAGAGTTTCC
>JAXINV010000006.1:0-13130 GCA_034190465.1 Asbonarchaeum danakilense (SeqCode)
TCACCGCCCATCCAGCACCAGCCGCGTGATCCGTGAACGCTTCTCCAGCAGGTAGAAGACGCCGAAGGTTCCTGCGAGCAGCGTACTACCGACCAGCCAGCCGATCACACCGAGCGTCCGGAGCTGGTAGACCGCCTGCAGCACGATAGCCAGCGACAGGATGAACGTGAACACAGCCAGGAACAGGTTCATCTCGAACTGCGCCCGCTGCATCTCCCGCTGCCGCGCCACGTCGAAACCCTTCTCCGTCAGCACGGGCTCATCCACGTCCGTCACCAGGCCGTGCCGGTCCAGGAACTCGAGCCCGTCCTCGACCGCATCGTCAGACAGCTCTGTCCGTTCCGCCAGCGTGGTGCGCCAGCCACTGTCCTCCGTCTCGTAGACCGCCTGCAGCACCTTCGCCCATGTCGTCTCCGCCATGACGGGGGATGCACCGGCCAGTTTTTTACATCCCCGCACCCGCAGATTCTTAAGCGTCGACAGGAGAGTGGAGCCATGCCTGTTGACGCCGACGTGTTCGAGTATGACTCCGTGGACGACCTTGAAGCGACGATCGACGAGGTCTACGAAGCGACAGAACAGCTCAACGACTACATGGAGACGCTGCTCGACCAGGCCGACGCCTTCCTCGACTACAGGCACGACCCTGAGACGTTCAGTGAGGCAGCGGACTACGTCGCGTCCAACATCCCGGATGAGGCACTGCCTGGCATCGTCAGGAGGTACGCGCAGCAGGAACTGGACGAGCCGGAGCAGGCATCGAACTGGGAGCGGCTGGAACAGGCGGACACCACGACCGACGAGCTCGTCGAACAGTGGCAGGGCACCTACAAGGAATGCTGGGCCGCGTTCGGCTTCGAGGACGAGCGGCTCCGCGACGAGATCCAGGGTCTGGACCCGTTCAAGCACCTGCTGCGGACTTGGGAGAACCACCCGTACCACCTGTTCGAGGACCAGGAGACGTACGACGACAGGACGATCGGCAGGGCATCACTGCTTGCGCATACCGGCGAGCCGACCATGGCCCGCTTCTTCGACATCGAGCACCCGACATCCAAGCAGCGGGACGATATGATGCGTGCCGTCCAGCTGGAGAAGGACGAGAAACGTGACCGTGAGCTCCCGTTCCGCAACGACGACTGGGCCCGGGAGTTCCTCAGCGGCCAGCTCCGGGACCGGCGCTGGGTCGACAGGTCGGAGCTCTAATCGCTGGAACCTATCACCGCCATCGTGGCGGACAGCATCGCCATCGTCGAGAACGTGACCGCTGCCAAGGTATCGTTCCCCCGGAACACCGCGTACGAGGCGATGATCGCCTCTCCGAAGATCAGCACATCCTCGAGGACGAGCCATGACCACTGTTTTTCATCCCCCGCCGGAAGGCTTTAAGCCGCTGGGCCGACAAACCGTTGCCATGGACCAGGACCTGGAGAAACTCCTCACCGAGATCCGGACAGCGATCGGCGGGATCAGCGAGGACGAACTGCTGCAGCGTTCAGAGCTGAACGAGGCAGCGCTCAAGCGGCAGCTCCACTACCTCCAGGACAAGGGCAGTATCGAGAAAGAGGAGACCGACCTGGCAACGTACTGGAAGCCCGCTGACTAGGTAAAACGGTCCAGGATCTTTGCACGGAACGCATCCGGGTCCAGTTTCTCCACATCGTGTTCCTCCGCATCGGAAAGCTTCGTCTCACCGGGATCCTCTCCCACGACCAGGTAGTCCGTGTTCCCGCTCACCGACGATGTCACATCCGCACCGTGGCGTTCCAGCAGGTCCTCCAGCTCGTCCCGTGTCCATCCCTCGATCGACCCCGTGATGACGAGGGTCACGCCGTCCAGCTCGTCGCCCGTCTCCCGGCGCTCCGGGGTCACACCCGCGTCCAGCAGTTCTTGGACCAGGTCGTCGTTCTCCGCGAAGAACGCCGTGATACTCGTCGCGACCTGGGGCCCGATGTCCTCCACCTGCTCCAGCTCCTCCTGTGACGCCTCCCGAAGTTCGTCCAGCGTGAACCGTGCCGCCAGCTCGCGGGCCGTCGCCCTGCCGACGTGCCGGATCCCGAGCGCGGTCAGAAAGCCGGTCAGGTCCGTCTCCTTGCTCGCCTCGATCCCCTCCAGCAGCTTCGACGCCGACTGTTCCGCGAACGATGGCAGCTCCACAAGGTCGTCCTCGCTGAGACGGTACAGATCGGTGAGGTCCTCGACCAGGCCCTGCTCCACGAGCTGCGCCGCGACCTGTTCGCCCAGTCCGTCGATGTCCATCGCCTCGTCCGACGCAAAGTACTGCAGCCGCCGTTTCAGCTGCGCCGGGCAGGACGCGCCGCCGGTGCAGTAATGGTGCTCAGCCTCGCCGACGACCTCCGACCCGCAGACGGGACAGCTGTCCGGCATCGTGAACGTGCCGTCGCCCTCCGACACGACCTCCTTGACCTGCGGGATCACGTCCCCGGCACGCTCCACGGTGACCGTCGCGCCTGGCGCAACACCGAGCTGCTGTGCCTGTTTCTCGTTGTGGAGCGATGCACGGCTGATCGTCACGCCCTGGACATCCACCGGGTCCAGCAGCGCCACAGGTGTCAGCTTGCCGGTCCTGCCGACCTGGACCACGATGTCGCGGACCGTCGTCTCCCCGGTCTTCGGCGGGAACTTGTAGGCGTACGCCCACCTGGGATGGCTGGCCGTCGCGCCCAGCTCGTCCCGCGTCCCGATGTCGTCGATCTTCGCCACCACGCCGTCGATGTCGTAGTTCAGGTCGTCGCGGCGGTCAAGCAGCCGGTCACGGTAGTCGATGAACGCGTCGATGTCGTCCACGATGTCGTTGTGATCGCTGACCGGGAAACCGATCCGTTCCAGCAGGTTGAACACTTCATCCTGCGAGTAGAGCTCCGCTGAGGTCTGCATGATGTCGTAGCAGAAGATATCCAGCGGCCTGTCCGCCACGACCGAGGGATCGAGCTGCCGCACCGTGCCTGCTGCCGCGTTCCGCGGGTTGGCGAACGCGTCTTTCCCCTGCTGCACGCGCTCCCTGTTCAGCTGCTGGAAGCCCTCGCGCGGCATGTATATCTCGCCACGCACCACCAGCTCGTCCGGCGCATCCTCGAGCTGCAGCGGCACTGACCGGATCGTCCGCACGTTGGCCGTGATGTCCTCTCCCTCTGTGCCGTTGCCGCGTGTCACCGCCCGGTCCAGCTCGCCGTCCTCGTAGACCAGCTCCACGGAGAGGCCGTCAAACTTCGGCTCAATCGAGTACCGCACGTCCCCGACCTCGTCACGGACCCGCCGGTCGAAGGCACGGACCTCGTCTTCCTCCTCCGAGGAGTCCAGGCTCAGCATCTCGGTGACGTGCTCCACCGTCTCCAGCTCGTCCATCGGCTCGCCGCCCACACGCTGCGTCGGTGAGTTCGGATCCTGGAGGTCGAACCGGTCCTCCAACTCCTCCAGCCGGTGGTACAGGGTATCGTATGCCTTGTCAGAGATTACCGGATCGTTCTCCACGTAGTACCGGTGGTCGTGGTACGAGATCGCCTCCCGCAGCAGCTCGACCTGCTGCTCCGCCTCGTCCTGTGACAGTTCCTCAGGGTCGTCGAACGCCAGCTCAGGGTTGTGGACGTAGGGATTGTCCTGCGGCTCCTTCATCCCAGCTCCTCCCGCAGTTCGTCCAGTGGCAGCGTGTTGAGGATGTTTCCGGGCTCGCACCAGCCCCGCCGGGCCTGCGCCACGCCGAGGTGCATGTGGTCCATCTCCTCGGTGGAGTGCGCATCCGTGGAGACGACGTAGTCGACCTGGTCGCGGTACCGTTTCACGTTCCGCCAGTCCAGGTCAAGCCGTTGCGGCTGGGCGTTGATCTCGATCGCGACGTTGTCCGCCGCGGCCGCCTCCATGACACGGTCGAGGTCCAGGTCCAGCGGCTCCCGCTCGTTGATCTTCCGGTTCCGCGGGTGGGCGAGGATGTTGACCGGATAGTCCTCAAGGGCCGTGACCAGTGCATCGGTCGGGTCGTCGACCCTGTTGTGCATCGCCGCGACGACCATATCGAACTCCCGGCACCGTTCAGCCGAGATATCCAGTCCGTCCTCCGTGATGTTGGCCTCGACACCGTGCAGCACCGTGACGTCCGTCTCCCCGGTACGGTTAATCTGTTCGATCTCCTCGCGCTGTTCCTCGAACTCGTCCTCGCTCAGCCCACCGGCGATCTGGAGGTCGGGACCGTGGTCGGTGACGAGGATGTAGTCGTAGCCGCGGTCCTCCGCTTTCGCCGCCATCTCCTGGATCGACGCGGCGCCGTCGCTGTACGTGGTGTGGAGCTGCAGGTCGCCGCGGATGTCGTCCTCCGCGACCAGGTCGGGCAGGGAACCGTCCTGCGCCGCCTCGACCTCGCCGGTGTCCTCCCGCAGCTCGGGCTCGATGAAGGTGAGGCCAAGCTCGTCGTAGACCTCCTGCTCGGTCGCACCAGCGAGTCGGTCGTCGTCCTGCAACAGGCCGTACTCGTTCAGCTTGTAGCCCTGCTGCTGGGCCAGGGTCCGGATCGTGACATTGTGGTCCTTGGAGCCGGTGAAGTACAGCAGCGCCGCACCGTAGCTCTCCCTGTCGACGATCCGGAGATCGACCTGGAGGCCGCCGGCCAGGATGACTGAAGACTTTGTCTCGCCGTGCTCCCGAACCTCGTCGACGTCTTCCAGCCCGGTGAACGCGTCCATCGAAGCTTCAGGGTCGTCGGAGGTGGCGAGGATGTCGATGTCGCCGACTGTGGGCTTTCTCCGGCGGAACGACCCGACGACGGTGATGTCGTCCAGCGCGTCGACCGAACCCAACCGTTCTTGGAGGTCGTCGACCAGGGGGAACGCGGTGCCAAGCAGCATGCGTTCCTGCCCCCGCCTGGCCGCGTCGATGTGGTCGAGGATTGTCTGCTGCATCGTCTTGCCGAATCCCTCGACCTCCGCTATCTTTCCCTCCTCCGCGGCCTGCTCCAGGTCGTCAAGATCCTGCACGTCGAGCGCCTGGTACAGCTTTTTGACCCGTTTCGGGCCGAGCCCGGAGACAGCGGTCATCGCCTCGACGTCGACCGGGAGCTCGTCCTTCAGCTCCTGGTAGTACTCCAGCTCGCCGGTGTCGAGGAATTCACGGATCTTGGCGGCCAGGTCCTCGCCGACGCCGTCGATGTCCTCCAGCTCGCCGCGGTCGGCCACGTCGGCGATGTCCTCGTTCAGCGATTCGATGCTGCGGGCGGCTCTGCGGTAGGCGCGCGGCTTCCATTCCACGTCCTGCATCTCGAGCAGGTCCGCGATCTCGTAGAACATGTCGGCGATCTGTTTGTTCCGCACGGTGCACCCTCCATGGTGTGGTTACCGTCGCCGGCTTTTCAGGGTGTCGTTCACTGGAAGCAGTCGTCCTGGACGGTGGTGAGAAAGTCCTCCATCCGCCCCTCGTCGTCGCCGCTGAGGTTCCTGAACCGGTCGTAAAGGTCCTGGAGCATCGCTGCAGTCTTCTGTCCCTGGTAGGTGCCGCGTCCCTGGAGTGTCTGGACCATGTCCTGCACCGTGTCGTCGTCCAGCTCGTCGCGGCGGAACGCGGTGTAGATGAGCGCGACTGCTTCGCCCATCGTCTTGATCAGTCTGTCCTGCTGGTGCTCCATCCGGATCGATGCCGACCGCTGCTCGGGTTCGGTGGGGTCGAGCTCGGAACGCCCTGCTGCCTGGGAGGGGCGCTGCAGGTCCATGTCCGGCATCGCCTCCTCATGCCGGTCCTGCTGCCCGTATTTTTCGTACTGGTGCTTGTGGAGCAGCTCGTGCTCGACCTGGATGACGGTCTCGTCGTCCGACTGGGACATGTTGTACAGGTCCAGCCGGTCGAACTGCGGGGTGTAGACCGCCTTGGGCTGGTCGCTGTCGTCGGTCCTGTTGATGACCTGGTCTGGCGTGGTGACTTCGATGCCGAACCGTTCAAGGTTCTGCTGTGCGCGGTCGATGAGCGTGTCTTGGTCCATTGTACCAAGGGTAGAAGTTACTGTACCCGTTCGTAGGCCTCGACGATGATGCCCCACTGGAACAGCACGCCGATGACGCTTGTCAGGTTGGTGATGACCGGTTCCAGATAGGGACTGATCCCCTGCAACGGGATGGCGAGCAGCTGGCCGATGATGCTGACCGCTGTCACGACCAGCACAGAACCCACGATGAGGAGGAGGAAGGAGAACTTGTCCTCACCTGTGAGCCTGAAACTTGCTTTGAACGCTTCGATGACGGAATCTCCCTTGTCAACGATGCGGGGGATGAAGAACATGATCGAGGTAGTGAAGTAGAGCGCAAACAGACTGTAGATGACAAGACTGAGTACGAAGACGATCAGTGCCATGGGTCCTGAGACCATGTTCTGCATCAGCATCGTTGTCGGGTACAGGGCGAGGACGATCCCGATCCCGAGGATGATGAGTGTCGCGATGCTCCCCAGCAGGACCTGGGCTGCTGGTCTCACGATCCCGTGGAAGACCTCTGTGGAGAAACGGTCGGTCTCTTCGCTCAGATAGATACGGACCAGAGCGACGAACGAGACGATGTAGCCGATGACTCCCAGGGCGAGGAGGATGCCTATGACTATCGTTGAATCAGTGAGTGCAAGTGGGAATCGGATCGATGTATTGACGGAGCCAGCAACGTACTGGGGGAGGTTTGAACTGGAGAGGAAACGCTTTGCGGTAAAACTGACGACGGCTATCGAGTTGATTATCCCGAAGATGAAGAAGACGGCACCCATGATCCCGACGTTCCGGGACTGGGAACGTTTCACCCCGTCAACCAGCGTATCGACGATATCGACCGTCATCACTGGGTAGTTCCCCTGGCATCCTTTTGAAACTTTGGGCCCAGCTTTGTCTGGATGCTGGTGAGGTGTTGTCGGATTTTCCCTCCGTTCAGACCGGCAGTAGCTCGATGAGGGTCTCCCAGTTCTCCGTTACGTAGAGGGCAATCTTGTAGCCGCCGAAGATGCCGACGATGCCCATGACTCCGCTGAGCGCTGGTGGGGCAGGAATAGGAAGGTCGAGCACGCCGAACACGAGCCCGACCGCCAGACCGACGATCGTGGTGACGACGACTTCGTTCATGGTGACCCTCCCTTGATGGTGGCGGAGCGGTCTTAAATGCTTGCCCTGTCACAGCACGCCGTCCTGCTTCAGGCTGGTGCAGTCGTCCTCGCCGACGATGACGTGGTCCAGCAGACGGACATCGAACTCCTGCAGCGCCGCTGCCAGCTCCCGCGTGGTCTCCCTGTCCGCTGCTGTCGGTTCTGCGTCGCCATCCGGGTGGTTGTGTGCCACGACCACGGCCGACGCGTTGTGTTTCAATGCCTGGCGGACAACCTCGCGAGGTTCGACCGTGATACTCCGCAGCGATCCTTTGAACACAGGGACGACCCGCTTCACCCGGTTAGAGGACCCGAGAAACGCGGCATGCAGCTCTTCCTGCTCCAGCCCCCGGAGCTGTGGGACGAAACAGGCCCTGGCCTCCTCGAAGCTGGCGATCCTGTCCGCCTCCCCGGCATCCATCCGACTGCACAGCTCCAGTGCGGCGACGAGCTGGCCTGCTTTCACCTTGCCGATACCGTGGAACTGCTGGAGCTCGGCCAGTGTCGCGTTCGCCATCCGTTCCAGCCCCATCTCGTTGAGGAGCTCGTGGCAGACCTGTTTGACGTTCTGTCCCTGTGTCCCGGTCCGGAGGACGATGGCGAGAAGTTCGGCGTCCGACAGTGCATCCACACCTTCCTGCTGCAACCGTTCACGGGGACGTTCCGAGGCCGGCAGGTCCTGGATCCTGTACTGCATCACCACAGGATGCGTCTCCGGTGCTTTAAACAGGGGTCCGTCTTTCCAGGCGGACGCGGTGTGGAACGAGCCGTCACGATCGGCGCTCCTCCAGCAGCTGCTGCGCCTGTTCGACCAGTGCCGGATGCGGGTTGGCCTGCGGCCGCTCCTGTTCGATATTCCGGAGGACATCGCGCAGTTCCTTTTCTTTCTCGATCGCGATCACGGTGGCGGCGACCGCTGTGCTCCGGGAAACACCCATGTTGCAATGGATCAGGACCGGTCCGTCCTCGTGTGCGGTCAGGGCGGCGTCGACCGCCTCCTTGAACTGTTCTCCGTCGACCGTTGCACTATCATCCAGGGGCACGTGCCGAACAGCTTGATCGGTGGCCGGGCTGTCCCGTTTCGACAGGTTGATAACCGTGGTGATACCGCGCGCCCGGATGGCGTCCTCGTCCATCGCGTCCTCGTAGCTGCCGATGAAGATACCGTCAGCGACCTCGTCCATGGGGCCACCTTTGCCACCGGTCTTTAAACCTCTCGTGGAACTGGTGGAACGTCGACCGCTCCACCTTTAAGCCGTGGACATGCAGTCCGCAGTATGCGAGCGGTCCTCCACCTGGACATGGACGCGTTCTTCGCCGCCGTCGAGATGCGTGACAGACCGGAACTGCAGGACCAGCCCGTTGTGGTCGGGGCAGACCCCCGCGGCGGCCGTGGCAGGGGCGTGGTCTCCACGGCGAACTATGCGGCCCGGGAGTACGGGGTCACGTCCGGGATGCCGATATCGGAGGCGTACCAGCGCTGCAGGGAGGCAGTCTTCCTCCCGGTCGACGGTGAACGGTACAGCCAGGTCTCGGAACGGATTATGGGCGAGGTCAGGACGTTCGCCGACAGCTTCGAACAGACATCTATCGATGAGGCCTACCTGGAGCTCACCGGGCTGGGCTCGTTCCAGGACGCGGTTGAGACGGCACAG
Organism: Asbonarchaeum danakilense (SeqCode); assembly: GCA_034190465.1. Lineage (GTDB taxonomy): Archaea > Nanohalarchaeota > Nanosalinia > Nanosalinales > Nanoanaerosalinaceae > Asbonarchaeum > Asbonarchaeum danakilense. The sequence continues at coordinate 8,772 of JAXINV010000006.1, forward strand.
ACTGTCCGGCAACGGGTGCAGGATAGGTTCGACCTGACCTGTTCACTCGGTGTCGCGACCAACAGGACCGTGGCCAAGATCGCGTCCGATCAGGACAAGCCGGACGGCCTGACCGTTGTCCGGCCCGGGACGGCGGAGACGTTCCTTGCCGACAAGGATGTCGGCGTCATCCCTGGTGTGGGATCGGAGACGGAGACCCGGCTCCGCCAGCTCGGTGTCGAGACGGCGGGCGATCTTGCGGAGGCGTCGGAACAGGTGCTGCGGGATGAACTGGGCAGCCACGGCCTGTCGATCAGACGGAAGGCACGCGGAATCGATCCGACGCCTGTCGAGGAGACGACGGAGCGGAAGAGTCTGGGGACGGAGACGACGTTCCGCGAGGATATTAAAGGCATCCGGCCGCTGACCAACTATGTCGCGATCATGAGCCGGGAGCTGGCGGAGGACCTGGCCCGGCGCGGGCTGCGGTTCAAGACGGTGGAACTGAAGCTGCGACGCTCGGATTTCGAGACGTTCACCCGGCAGCGGACCCTGGACTCGTATTTCAGCTCGGCGCGGACGATCGAGACGGTCGGCACCGCGCTGCTGGACGGGTTCGATCCGGGGGAGTCGTACCGCTTGCTGGGACTGCGGGTGAAGAAGATAGCGACAAGCGTGGTCCGGCAGTCGCTGCTGCCGGAGTTCAGCGCCTAGTTCAGCTTGGGTCCGTGGACGGCCATGAAGTCGAAGTCCGGGACCTCGAAGTCCTCGTCGTGCTTGAGGCCGTCGTTGACGTTCTCCTCGACGATCTCATCGAGTTCTTCCTCCTCAAGTGTCAGGTCCTCGGCGCCCATGCCGGGCTCGCCACGGTCGGAGAGTGCTTCCTTGATCTTCCGCATCGGTGACCGCCTCACTGTATCACCTTGCTCACAGCATTGATAAGTCTTCTGGCTGTCTCGGCGAGGAACCGGAGGAATCCTTCCAGGAACTCCGTCCGGCCTGGGCTACCTTCAGCTGGCGTGACCTCGAGGGAGGCGTTCCCGTTCTCCGATGTACCGGTCGCCGTCGGCACCTCCACCTTGCGGAACGTGATGTTCTCCGTCCGGCCGTCGATCACGACGTTGGTGGGGATGTTGGGCATGAAGCTGTGTACATTTTCCAGACACTGCCTGACGGACTCCTCTGTCGGGGCGTGACACGGCTCCAGGCCCGTCCCCAGGACACGCCGCAGAGTCGACCTGTACGCTGATGCGGTATCCGCAGGTTCCTCGACGGCCATCAGGTCATCGTAGACGTCGTGGAGCTTTGCGGGGCTGTTCTTCCGTATATAGTTCCTGATGAGGAGCTCGGCGTAGGCGTAGCCGAACGTGCGGAGGCTCAACCCGGACCTGATCTGGCCTTCCTCGGAGGGGCTCCATGCCGTCATGAAGTCCCGTCCCTGCTGGTAGTAGTTCCAGAGATCTTCAGGTGTGCCGCGCGGGTCGAGCGTGTACCGGCATGTACGCTCGCTGTCACGGCACTGCGCGGTCCAGGTGACCTCTTGACCGAAGATCTCCGCCTGGTGGTGGCCACGCTTCTCGTTGACCAGGAACTCGACGTATTTGGAGGTGCCTTCATCAAACATGGAGGAATTGGTCTGCACCCAGTTCAGCGGTTTGGCATTGAACGCGTGCATGACCTCGTGCATCACCAGCCCCGCGAAATCGTTCTCATCGACCTGGTTCTTCCGGATGAACACGAGTCCGCCGCGACGATACCGGCCGGCACTCCATGCATCCAGGTGCCGGGTGTACTGTTCGTCCGAGAGGATGACGACCGGGATCTTGCGGAAATCGACAGCACGTCCGGTGACCTGGTTGGCGAGCGGGTAGACCTCGTCGGCATGGCTCAGATTGGCGTCACCGAACATGATGAAGTGCTCGTACCTTCCATCTCGATTGCTGTACGTCACACGGATATTGACCGGTCCCGTGCCCTGGAACGTCGCTGTCCGGTTGGTGAACGAGCTCCTGAACCCGAAGCTTTCCGCCAGCCCGATGATGGGCTCGGTCACGTTGACCTGGACGTAGGTCTGCTCCTCGTCGAACTGCTCGAACCGGTCGGGGAAGCCCGGCAGCTGCAGGTCGACCACGCGCAGCCCCTCCTTCCAGGCCTGGCTGTTTACGGGGTACCGGTACCGGACCTCGACCGTGGCGGACTGCCGTGCATCGCCACTGTGGGTGCTGATCTCCAGGCGTCGACCCTCCCGGTCGTAGACACCGGTCATGTCCTGCTCCACCTCTTCGACCCGGCGGAGCTCGCCCTGGCGGTCCCTGACACGGATGACGGTTGCTCCCGCACCCACCTGCCAGTTCGTCGTAAAGTAGTTGGCCTGGTCCGGGGCGTACAGCTCGAACGAGACGTTAACGTAGGCCGTGTCGTCGTGGACGCTGATCTCATAGGAGACAGCGCCAGCTGCGACCGTCGTGAGGAGGAGGACGGACAGGGCCAGGACGACAGGTTTCCTCATACAGCATCTTGCCCGTCGATCCTTTAGAAGCTTCCGACCACCGGCAACGCTTTTATCCCGGCCCGGCCAAATGCCTCCCATGTCGCTCCGCATCGGCCTGATCAACGATATTCACTACGGCTTCCCCGAGAACCGCGACCCGGACAAGTACCTGGCACCGAACATCGAAGAGGCAGTCACAGCGATGAACGACGACGATCCGGACCTGGTCATCGGGCTGGGCGACTTCATCGAGCACGACGATGCGGCGGCGGACAGGGACAAGCTACGGAAGCTCAACGACCTCCTTGACGGCCTGGACGCACCGTGGTACGCGATCCCTGGCAACCACGACATCGCGACCCTGCGGCCTGATACGTTCCTCGAGGGACTGGCACCGGCGAACGACAGGTCGTTCTTCAGCATCGACAGCGGCGACACGCGGCTGGTCTGCCTGGACACCACGCACCAGGACGACGACCTGCACCCGGTCGCGGGACGGCTCGGCGAGGAGCAGCGTGACTGGCTGGACGACCAACTCGACACCGACAGGCGCGTCCTGCTGTTCTCCCACCACCTGCTGCATTACAGAGACCTGACAGGCAACTTCTACTTCGACGACAAGCCCGAGCTCGCGATCGTGATCGACAAGCGGTACGTGACGAAAAAGATCGAGCGGCACGGCAGCGTGGCGGCGGTCGTCTCCGCCCACATCCACGAGGAGGGAGTGAAGGACTTCCACGGCGTGCCGCACCTGACTGTCGGGGCGATGGACAAGAACGAACCTGAGACGCCGTTCGAGCCAGGGTTTACCCAGTTCACCGTGGCGGAGGACAGTGCGGAGCTGAACGCGCTGGACGGGACGTACACGGTCTCGTTCTGACCGCCTGCGCGACCCTTTTAATACGGGCAGCGGCAATGAAGGGCTATGGAACTTGCGGGTCGTGAGGTTCCGTTGCACCTACTCGTCTCTGCCGCCGTCCTGCTGATAGTTGCAGGATTGGTCGTGACCTCGCCACGCCTGACAGAGAAGGAGCGACCAGACGACGGGATGAACGCGGGCGTGCTACGCGATGGCACGGACCCCGTTCTTGGCAACCGGAGCGCGGACCTGGTCCTGTTCTACTGGGGGGACTACCAGTGCCCGTTCTGTGCCCGGTTTGAGCGCAACACGTTCCACGAGCTCCGTACATCGTTCATTGAGACGGGGGAACTCCTGTTTGTGAAGAAGAACTTCCCAAACGTGGCTGGAGCGAAGTCGGACTACGCTGCGCTTGCAGCTGGCTGTGTGCAGCGCCTCGGCAATGCTTCGACCTACTGGGAGTGGCATACAGCGATGTACAAACGGGAGAACTTCGACACGCTCCAGCGGACTCGGCGGGATGTCCGTGGGACGGTTGTCGGGCTGACCAGCAACCTGACAGGACTGTCCGCGGCCAACATCTCGCGGTGCATGGACCGGCAGCATGACGCCATCATGGATGAGGTCCAGAACGACATCGGGGAGGCCCGCAGCCACGGGATCGTGACCACGCCGGGCTTCATCCTGTTCAACCGCGCGACCAACGAGACCAGCATGATATCCGGTGCACATCCGTTCAGCTTCTTCCGGGACAGAATCCGGCAGCTGCGGGGTGACGGTGGATGAACCCGTATCTCGTGTCGTTCCTGGACGCTGTCCGGTTCGCACTGGGGACGTGGCGGCGGCGCGGTATCGTGACAGGGCTCTCCGTGGCGGCATATGTGTTGATGATCACGAGCTCGTTCCCGCTGTACTCCTTCCAGTCGCTGCGGTACAGCATCTTCTCGATCGGACGGGTGGTGGCTGCGCTCACATGGAACTTCCATGCATCGTACGGGGCTGTCGGTTTGGGGCTGCTGGCGCTGTACGC
>JAXINV010000070.1:0-12849 GCA_034190465.1 Asbonarchaeum danakilense (SeqCode)
CCATACTTTTATTACGATGTATTACGAACCCGCTGCCGGATATTCATGAAAGCGATCGTTCTTGCCGGGGGGCACGCGACCCGGCTGTGGCCTATCACGCGTCACCGTGCCAAACCGTTGCTGAACCTGGACGGCCGGCCGATCATCGACTACATCGTCAGGGAGCTGGCCGGGCGTGACGACGTCGAGAAGATCTACATCTCCACCAACAAAAAATACGCACAGGACTTCCAGGACTACATCGACCGGAACGGCTACGACCAGGCAGAGGTCGTCGTCGAGGACCAGGCATCCGAGGACGAAAAGCCCGGCACCATCGGCGCCACCATCAAGCTCCTCGACCGGAAGGGCATCGACGACGACTACCTCGTCATCGGCGGGGACAACTACTACTCCTTCGACCTCAACGACTTCCTCGACTTCGCCGGCGACAGTCCCGCCATCGCGTGCTACGACGTCGGCAGCACAGAGGCCGCACAGTCGTTCGGCGTCGTCGAGGCCGGCGACGACAACATCATCACCGGGTTCGAAGAAAAGCCCGACGACCCCAACTCAACCCTCGCCTCCATCGCCTGCTACTACTTCCCGCAGCGGGACGTCTCCCTGTTCCACGACTATGAGGACCACTTCCAGCAGACCGACGTCCCCGCCGACACCTACCTCGACGAGCCCGGGCGGCTCATCGAATGGGCGTTCCAGCAGCGCGACATCCTCGCCTACGCCTTCCAGGGCCAGTGGTTCGACGTCGGCACCAGAGAAGGCTACCTCAAGGCACAGGCCGCCCTCGCCGACGGCCAGCGGCTCGAAGGCGAGGTCCAGGACTGCGAGATCGGCGACAACGTCTACGTCATGGACGGGGCCGCGGTCAGGGACAGCGGCCTGGAGGACTGCATCGTCTTCCCTGGCGCCACCATCCGGGACAGCCAGCTCCAGGGTTCCATCGTCGACACCCAGGCCCACCTGCACGGCGTCGAACTGCAGGACTCCCTCATCGGCGAACACTCCCAGCTCCAGCACTGAGGCCGGAGCGAAGCCCCGAAGCGCCGGGACGGCCGCAGCCCAGGACCACCCAAGGTATTAAAAAGGTCGGCGCGGCAGTGGGGTTCAGGTGTCATTACAGATGCCAGAACAACCCAACCAGCAGCAGATGTTGCAGGCCTTCCAGCAGAAGATCGGCAACCTGGAACTCACGCTAAACGCTCTCCTCGCAGTTCTCACCGAAGAAGACGTCGTCACACAGGACGAAGTCAACGAAAAGGCACAGGAGATCGTCGAAGAGATCCAGGAACAGCAGGCCGCTCAGCAGGGCCAGGGCCCGCAGGGTCTGCAGCCTGACGAAGAGTAATCAGTACCCGTCAGGTGGCGTAAAACCCACCTGCACCTTATTTTTCTCCTCACCAGCTAGCGCAGGCGGTCCAGTCCATCCTTCACGTTGTTGTACACCGCATTCACCGCATCCCCGGCAGACTCGCGGTACGTCCCCTCCTTCACCGCCTCAGCGCCAGGATGCAGCGTCGACGTCAGCACCGTGAAGCCCTTCTGGTACTCCTCCAGCGGCTCCCCGTCACCGTCCATGTAACCGTCCTCGAAGCCGTCCCGGACCGCCGTGTACGTCTCGCGGTCCAGCAGCTTCGCCGACGACACGAACGTGATCACATCAGCCGCCTTGTCCCAGTCATCAGCATCAGTGATCGTGTACTCCCAGTCGATCGACGCATAGCCGTCATCCGTCACCAACACGTTCTCCAGCCGGTTGTCCATCTTGACGACGCCTTCCTCGTGCATCGCCGCCGTCAGCTCACCGACCTCCCTAGCAGTCTCGTACGCTTCCTCTAGGTCGACATCCTCCACATACTCTGGCAGCGGAGTCATCTCCGTCACCTCCTCGAACGCCATGTGGTCATCGTCCGCGTACACCGCGTCCGGCACATCCAGCTCCACATCAGCCAGCTCCTCGATCGCAGCAGCCTCGTTCCGGTGGCGTTCCCCCGTCGAGACATAGTCCAGCATCGAGAGATCAAACCCGTCCAGCGCCTCCCGGAGCGAGCCATCGCCCCGGATCGCGTCCACCACGTCCCCGGCAGCATCCAGGTTGTCCCGTAGCCTGCCGTAGTGCGTCACCGCCAGCGACAGCCCGGGATCGTCATCGTACTCCTTCAGGATGACCCCGTCGTCCTCCTGCCAGTCCTCCGGAACAGCTTCCTCGTCCAGACGGTACACCGCGTTCGTCATCCCGCCGCCGATCTCCTCGGCCTCCTCCTTCACCGTGTCCAGATCCAGATCGTCGGCCTGCCGGAGTTCTTCATAGAGACCAGTCATATGTTGTAACTTTCGAGTGACAATATAAAAACTTTATGGGTAGCGCGCCAGCTGTCGCATGTGACGGCGGATATCGTACACCCAGTTCCGCCACGCCCGGAGCACCAACCCCGGCGACCGCTTGACCAGCAGCACGTAGCCAACCACCGCCACACCCGTGAACATCGTCCGGAAGCCCTTATCCACCTCGAAGATACCATCATAACCCGCATGGAGCCCTTCGATGAAAAACACGTACTTCCGCGGTTCCAGCATCTTCGCACTCGCCGTCAACGTCACTAGATCAAACTCCCTGAGGAACGGCGGCGCCTCCTCCCGGAACAGCTCGTGGTCAATCGACGCCAGCCCCTCCTCCGTCACCAGCGTGTTCCCGCACCGGTTGTCCACGTAGGCCGCACCGTACTCGTGCAGCCGATGCAACTCCGCGCCCTTCGCCCGCCCCACCTCATAGCATCCCTGAAGATCGGTATCCGCCAGATGTTCCAGAAGCGGGATACCCTCCACCAGCTCCATCTCGATGAAATGCCCGTCATGCCATACAACGTCCGGCCTCCGGATATCCAGCTCCTCCAGCACCTCCTTCGCCCGCAGCTCGTTCGCCACCCGCCGGTCCTGGGTGATCCATTCGAAATGCAGGAACATCAGTTGAAACAGATTGATCAGCTTCACAGTCCACGAATAAGGCGCCACAAACTTCAGCACCGTCCCGCGGTCCGTCCGCCAGATCGCGTTCGTCAACCCTTCCTCCAGCGGTTCAAGCTTCATCTCGTCCCTCCCTGCATGAGCAGTATTCACACAGATCGCCGATCGGGCCCTCCTGGCACGACGGGTTCCGTGCCGTGCAGAATCTTCTCCCGTGCTTGATCAGGTTGATATGGAACTCGTACTTCCGGTCGTCCGGCACCTCCCGATCCAGGATCTTGTGCGCCCGTTCCCGGGACACGTCCTCAGGGATCAGCCCCAGCCGTTTCGAGACACGGTAGACATGCGTGTCCACCGGGAACACCGGCATACCGAACACAAAACACAGCGTCACCGCCGCCGTCTTCGGACCCACCCCAGGGAACCGTTGCAGATACTCCTCCGCATCATCCGGCTCCATCTCTGCCACGTGGTCCAGGCTGAACTTGCCGCGTTCCTCCTTGAGCATCCGCAGAAACGTCCGGATCCGTTCCGCCTTCGTCGGACCCAACCCCGCCGGCTTCACCGCCTCCGCGACCTCGTCCACATCAGCCGCCAGTATCTCCGCCGGCCCGTCGAACCGTTCCTCCAGCCGTTCCTTCGCAACATCTCTGTTGTCATCGTTCGTGTTCTGGGAGAGGATCGTCGTTATCAGCGAATCAACCGGGTCTTCCCTGCTCTCGCGTTCCGGTACGCCGTAGAAATCGCGGAGCCGATCCATCACCTCCCCAAGTCGTTCACTGTACGCCTCATCGTAGACGAACTCATCGCTGTCCATCGGGCTGAGATGACCTGCCAACACGTTTAAATCCTACGTCCCGTCGAGACTGCTAACCGGAGAACGGCGCCATCCCCCACCGCCCTCGACGGCCTTACATCCGTTAACCAGAGGAACAGATAGTTTTATAAAAAGCACCCGTTTACATCAATATACTTTGTAGCTTGCACCGACAGGAACGCAGGGTTCCATTAAATAGCGATATCCAGCCTGGGCTACAGAGCACATCCGTCCACGGAAGGTGTGAGACATGGATATCGAAGAACTGGAACCAGGACAGGACGATTTCGAACTCGAAGCCACGGTCAAAAAAATACATAGACCGCGTGCCGTCTCTACAAAGTACGGACAGAAACTTCTCACCACCGCCGTCCTCGAAGACACCACAGGCGAGATCGAGACCGTCCTCTGGGAGGAACAGATCGACGACCTCGAGGAAGGGGACGACGTCCGGGTCGAAGGATGTTACGTCCGGCAATGGGTCGACCACCTGCAGCTCAACATACCGCGGAGTGGTGAAATCGAGCAGGTATAAGCCCTCCCGGACAAAGGTTTTATACCGTCCACCCGTTTTTGTAAACCATGCGTGACGGCCACATCCCCAACCTCCTCATCGGGCTCCTCATCCTCGGCAGCCTCTGGATGCTCTGGCCGTTCCTTGGGGCGCTCCTGTTCGGCATCCTGACCGCCTACCTTCTCATCTATCTCGAAAAAGCGATCTACCACCACCTGGAGAACCGCATCCTCAGCAACCTCATCGTCATCCTGCTCCTCACAGTCCTGCTCAGCGGCCTTCTCTACGGCATCTCCTCCAGTGTCTCCGAGATCGGTAGGAACATAGAAAGCTTCCTCACCGCCCTCTCAGGGAGCGCGTCCTTCATCATCAAGGTATTCAACCTTCCAGAATCACTCGCAAGCATAACAGCATCCATAACATCCGAAATAAGCAGCATAATGCGGTCAAGTCTTGTCGGTGAACTCAGGCAGTTCCCAAGCGTCGCCATCAACCTCCTCCTCTACGCAACCACAGCCGTCTACTTCTATCAGCACGGCCAGTCCTTCCGGACAGAACTTTACGAGATCATCGCCAGTAGAGAAGGCGCAAAGGGAACGGCCGCAACCCGTCTCCTCCGCAGCCTCGACGACCTTTTCCGTAACGTCTTCCTCAGCAACACCCTCATCGCCCTCACGATGACCGTCCTCGCCGGCATCGGCTACTTCCTCATGAGCATCGACTTCTGGTGGGGGTGGGCACTGCTCATCGGTATCTTCGCCTTCCTCCCCCTCATCAGGGCCGCTTTCGTCTACCTCGCCCTCGGCGGTCTATACATGGTACTGGGAAGCTTCTGGCTGGGCGTCGTCATCATCATCTACAGCATCATCGTCATCAACACCCTGCCCCTCGTATTCATCAGTCCATATATCGACAGCGAGACCTCCGACGAAAACAGCGCCCTCCTCTTCATAGGGTTCATCGCCGGTCCCGTCGTCCTTGGTCTCAAAGGCATCATCCTCGGCCCGACCATCCTCGTCCTCACCAGGGACTACCTCCTCGACATCTTCGCCGTCACCGAGGAACCTTCGTAGTCTCCGCACCACAGACCGGGCACTGTTCCCCGTCCACCTCGCGTCCACAGTTCGTGCACACCGTCGTCCAGTCCACCGTCCCGTCGATCCCCTCCTTCATGAACGTGATGTACGACACATCCAGCCGCTCCGCCAAGTCCTGCATCGCATAGTCGTCCGTCACCAGCGTCGCGTCCAGCTGGTCCGCGAGCGCCACAAGCGCCACATCCGTCTCCGTGACCTCCATCCCTGCCTGATCAGCCACGCGCTGCACATGGTCCACCCGGTGCTCGTCCGGTTCGCGCAGCTCAACCTCCAACGTATCGAACCTGCGTCGGGCTTCGTCCGACTCAAGCTCCTCGGTCACCCCAGGCACCGTCACGATGTCGTCGAAGGGAAGCGAGATACTGCTCCCATGGATCAAGATATTAGCGTCAATCACGTGCACAGCCATAGTCCGCTGTTAGGACCCGTTGATTAAAAAATGTGGCGGGCTGCGCCCCCAAATTTATATAAAGGAAGAACAAGCATCCTTTTTCCGGTGAACAACATGGAGCTACCAAGAGCGCCTCTTGAACGCATCATGCGGAACGCAGGTGCAGAAAGGGTTTCTGAAGACGCAGTAGAAGCACTCAGAGAAGCTGCTGAAGAAGTCGCAGATGACCTTGCACGAGAAGCCGTCCAGGCTTCCAAGCACGCTGACCGCAAGACCGTCAAGAGATCAGACGTACGGCTTGCCGCACGATAGGGTCTTCAGCACCTCCGGTCTGCAAGACCCTCTTTTCCCTTTTTTTCTTCCTCTCATGGCTTCACAGGCGCCAGAAACAGCCGTCCTATGAACCGCCGAGCTTGCGTTTCAGCGCATTCTTCGCCTTCCGCGCGTACTCCCGGGCACCCTGCCACACGATCTTGTCGTAAATCGCGTGGACCCTGTTGCCGTACCGGTTCATATACGTCACGTCCGTCACACGGTACTTGTTCGGCGGGTTCGACCGCTCACGCGGGTAGCCCAGCGTGATCATCGCCATCGGCCGTAGTTCATTCGGCACGTCCAGCAGATCCGCCACATTCTCCTCGTTGAACGCACCGACCCAGGCAGCGCCCAAACCCAGCGACTCCGCCATCAACAACATGTTCTGCATAGCAGCCGCCGTCTCCTGGATCATGTACAGGTTCTCACCGCGCTCCTCGAACTTCGTCCGGGCCTTCTCCCGGTCCCCTAGGATCACCAGGCAGACAGGCGCCTCCCGGATGTGTTCCTGATTGTACGAATACTGTGAGAGCTTCTGCCGCAGATCATAATCCTCAACGATGATGAACTCCCAGCTCTGCATATTGCCCGCCGACGGAGCCCATCGTGCCGCCTCCAGAACCTTCCCGATCTTATCACGCTCAATATCCTGGTCCTTATACTTCTTCACCGAGACCCTGTTCTGCATCACATCCAGCAGTTCCTTCGGCGACATACGAGACAACGCGGCCTCCAGCTATTTAATTTTATGCCGTCCAGACAGCAGAAACGTTTTAACCCTCACCGAGAAAGCTCCCACCGATGAAGTATTCTGCCCTCGTCGAGGTCTTCAACCGGCTGAACGCCACCCAGGCCAACCTCGAGAAGACAGACATCCTCGCCGAGGCGCTCAGCGACGCTTCAACCGAGGACCTACCGCTCATCACCCGTTTCTGCCGCGGCAAGATCTTCGCCTCCTGGGACGACCGCGAGATCGGCATGTCCTCCAGCCTCGCCAAAGAAGCCATCAGCAAAACCACCGGCGCATCCGACGACGACATCGACGACGCCTGGCGGGAAACAGGCGACCTCGGCGACGCCGCAGCATCGCTCATGGAACAGAGCCGACAGGACCTCTCCCAGTTTGTCCAGGACGAAAGTGCGGATCTCACCGTCCAGGAGATCTACGACACCTTCGAAACGATCGAACAGGCCGAGGGCGAGGGCTCCGTCGACCGGAAGGTCAGCGAGCTCGCTTCCCTGCTCAACAGGGCCGACCCCGACGAGGCCAGATACATCGTCCGGCTGGCCGTCGGCGCGATGCGGCTCGGCGTCGGCGAAGGCACCGTCCGGGACGCCCTCGCCAAAGCGTTCATCCCCGAGATCGACCCCGACGAGGCAGAGGCCATGGTAGAGCATGCCTACGACGTCACCAACGACTTCGGCCTCGTCGCCAGAGCCCTCAAAGAGGACGGCGAGGAGGGACTCAACGACCTGGAACTCGAACTGTTCCGTCCGATTAAGGTCATGCTCGCACAGAAATCCGAGTCCATGGAGGAGGGCTTCGAGGACGTCGCGGATGAGGACGGCGTCGCCGCGCTGGAGGCCAAGTACGATGGCATGCGGACACAGATACACAAGCAGGGCGACGAGATCCGTGTCTTCACCCGGCGACTCGAGGACGTCACAAAGCAGTTCCCCGACCTGGTCCAGGCCGTCGAGGAGCACATCGACGCTGACGAGTGCATCATCGAAGGCGAGGCCGTCGCCTACGACCCCGACGACCACAGCCAGGTCCCGTTCCAGACCATGTCCAAGCGGATCAAGCGGAAGTACGACATCGAACAGATGGTCGAAGAGATCCCCGTCGTCCTCCACCTGTTCGACATCACCTACCTCGACGGCGAGGGACTGCTCGACGAGCCGCTGCGGGATCGCCTGTCACGACTGGACAGCATCCTCGACCCCGAAGACTGGGTCATCGACCGGGCCGAACACCTCGAGACCGACGACCTCGACCGGGCCAACGACTTCTACCAGCGCATCCTCTCCCAGGGCCACGAGGGCATCATGCTGAAGAACCTGGACGCGGCGTACAAGCCCGGCTCCCGTGTCGGCTACATGGTCAAGCTCAAGCCCATCATGGAGACCCTCGACCTCGTCGCTGTCCGCGCCAAGTGGAGCGAAGGCCGGAAGAGCGACTGGCTCGGCAGACTCTTCCTCGCCTGTCGGGACGAAGACGGTGAGCTGCTGGAGGTCGGGCGGATGTCCACCGGCTTCACCGACGAAGAGCTCGCCGACCTGACCGAGCGGCTGGAGGACCTGATCATCGAGGAGGACGGTCGCGAGGTCACACTGCAGCCCGAGGTCGTGATCGAGGTCGCGTACGAGGAGATCCAGGAGTCCCCGAAGTACGGGTCCGGCTACGCGTTACGGTTCCCCCGGTTCATCCAGGTGCGGGAGGACCTGTCCGTCGAGGAGGCCGACTCCCTTGCGAAGGTCGAGTCGCTGTACCGGGATCAGGCCGACACCTGATACGCGTCAAACACGACGACAGGACAGCACCACCTTTTTATATGTTGCAGTAGTAACACCGTACACCGGTAAGTTTCCACTGCCCGATAACAACTCCCGGCAAACTTATTTAAAGGAGAGACGGGCATAAAAGCACGTAGTTACCGGAAGAATACGACAACAACAAGGTGTTTCACAACAATGGTCGCAAGCCAAGAGACTCTGGACGCACTAGAAGACGTAGGACTCAACATGTACGAGAGAAAGATTTACGCCGCACTCATCTCGCGTGGCGTCTCCACAGCCGGAGAACTCTCCGAGATGACCGGTGTACCCCGGTCGCGGTCGTATGACGTGCTCGAGTCCCTCGCCGACAAGGGCTTCGCTATCCTCAAGCCATCCAAGCCCATGCAGTACGTCGCAGTGCCGCCCGAAGAGGCACTCGAGAACAAGAAAGACCTGTACAAGGAGGAACTTGAAGAAAAGATGGACAAGATCGACCGGTTCAAAGAGACCGAAGCCGTCAACGAGCTCCAGAGCCTCTACAACGAAGGCGTAGACCGTGTTGAACCCGCTGACATGTCCGGTGCGGTCAAGGGCCGGTACAACGTCCACAAGCATATAGGCAACATGATCCAGTCTGCCGAGGACGAGGTCAAGATCATGACCACCGAGAAAGGACTCCAGAACATCGCAGACAACCATCAGGACGTCCTCGAAGAAGCTGCAGAGGCAGGCGTCAACGTCCGTGTCGCCGCACCCGTCACAGATGAGAACGGGGAGGCACACGAACAGATCGCTGACGCCGCCGATGTCCGACACTTCGACGAGGAGCATCTGGAGCACAAGCCAGAGGGACGGTTCGTCATCGTGGACGACGACAAGGTTGCATTCTCACTCACCCACGACGACATCCACCCGACACAGGACACCGTCTTCTGGTCAGAGTCCGACCACGCGGCAGAACAGGCCCTCGGCCCGATGTTCGAGATGGTCTGGAACAGCGGCTCACAGCCGCGATAACGATATCCGGGAGCGCCACAGCGCTCCCTCGTTCCCCTCTTTTCCTTCTCGTCAGGAGCTTCTATACAGTAGAACCCACACTACACCATCAGACTACCTCACCTGGAGTAATCGTCGTGTCGCCTCCGGTCCGAACGCCTGAGTCAGCGCCCTGCCGATACCCTGTCCCAGCTTTGTCGTCAGTAGCGACAGCAGGTTGAACGACGGCATCCCGCGGTACTCCTTCACCTGCAGCGACCGGTTCGTCGCGTTCTCCAGGTAGGCAAGCGCCTCCTCGCGGCCTCCCAGCCGGTCAACAAGACCGATCCGTTCCGCCTCACGTCCGAGCAGGGGCTCCCCCGTCGCATACTGCTCCACGTACGAGACGTTCAGACCGCGTGCCTGCGCCACGTCCCTGATGAACGCCTGGTGGATCGCATCCAGGTGGTCCTGCAGCATCCTCCGCTCAGCCTCGGTCAGGTTCTTGTACTGCGACCCCGCATCCTTCAGCCTTCCTGCGGTCAAGTTCACGTACTCGATGCCAAGCCTGTTCAGCAGTCCTGAGAACTCCAGGTACGTCGATCGAACACCGATACTTCCCGTCATCGTCAGCGGGTCCGCGACGATGGTGTCGCAGGCGGTCGCAGCCCAGTACGCGCCCGATGCCGCCAGATCCTTCATCAGACAGGTCGTCGGCTCCTTGATATCAGCGATGACACGTTTCATATCCTTCGACGCGACCACGGAACCGCCACCAGAATTGATGACAAACATGAACGCATCAGCGCCGTCCTTCTGAGCTTTCCGCACCAGCGTCCTGACACCGTCAGGCGTCACCGAGCCACTGGAGAAGCCATCGCCCGGCATGATCGATCCCGTTACCGGTATCTCCGCCACCGTCCCCTCAGCAGTCTTTCCCTGACCGGCACTGGCACCGACAACGTACACGATCCCCACGGCAACAGCGAGCAGGATGAGTGCATGCGGCCAGTCGAGATCACGGAGACCCATGGTGCCTTCTTCCAGCGCGTCCTTTTTATCTTTATCCGGACAAGATTGTCCCGTGGTACCATGGACCGGATAGCCAGGTGGGCGGACATCCTCGTCAACTACTCACTCAACCTCCAGGACGGCGACCTCGTCGAGATCACGTTCGAGGACGGCGGGAAAGCACTCGCACGGGAGGTGTACCGGAAAGCACTCCAGGCAGGCGCCCACCCAGTCTTCAGCCTGGACGACAGCGAGTTCTCACGTATCTTCTACGAGGAGGCCAGCGACGAACAGCTGGAGCACATCCCCGACCACGTCGAGCACAAGGTCGAGGACCTGGACGCCTCCCTCCGCATTCGGGCCCCCTCCAACACCAGGGAGCTCGCCGAGGTCGACCCCGCCAGGATGCAGCAGGCACAGACCGCGCGGAAGGAACTGAAGGACGAAATCATCGAGCACACCACCTGGTCACTCACCCAGTTCCCCACCAAGGCGCTCGCGCAGGAGGCGGAGATGTCGTACCAAGCCTACCGCGAGTTCGCCATGGACGCCTGCGTCAAGGACTGGGAAGAGGAATCCCGGAAGTACCAGCAGCTCAAGCAGAAGGTCGACCAGGGCAGCGAGGTCCGCATCCAGGGCAAAGACACCGACCTCACGTTCAGCATCGGTGAGCGGGACGGCATCAAACGGGTCGGCGCGCTCAGCGACGGCACCAGCAACGTCCCCGGCGGCGAGGTCTTCACCGCACCCATCGTCGACTCGGTCGAGGGCGAGATCTACTTCGAACTGCCCGCCGTCACCGGCGGCCGCGAGGTCAAGGGCGTCCGGCTCGTCTTCGAAGACGGCGAGGTCGTCGACTTCACCGCGGAGAAGAACGAAGACCTGCTGGAAGAGCGACTGCAGACCGACGACGGCTCCGACCGGCTCGGCGAGTTCGGCATCGGCACAAACTTCGACATCGACCGGTTCACCAAGAACATCCTGTTCGACGAAAAGATCGGCGGCACCGTCCACCTCGCGCTCGGCTCAGCGTACAGGAAATGCTTCGAACGGGTCGTGGACCTCGACGCGATCGACCAGCGTGACCTCGACGACGAGGCGTTCCACGACCTCATCGCGGAGGCGAGGGAGGCGCTGCGTGACGAGGAGTTCGACGCCCTGCTGGACCAGGCCGGCCGCGACGAGCAACGGATCCTCACCACGTTCCGTGACCGGTGGGAGGAACTGGCCGACCCGGAGGACAGCCAGGTCAACGACTCCTCCGTCCACTGGGATATGATCAAGGACCTGCGCGAGCAGGGTAGCATGAGTATCGACGGCGAGACAATCCTAGAAGAAGGCGAGTTCGTCGGCGTCGACGCGCTCTAGGCCTTACGCAGCAGGATCGACAGCGTGTACACCGACGGCACGAGCAGTCCTGTCCCTGCCAGCAGCGGCAGGTTCATCCCTTCCATCACCCCGATGAAGATCAGGACCGCGCCGAGCGGTGTGCCGGTGAACACCGGGACGAACAGGTAACCCAGCTTCTGCTTCGTCATCGCCCCTGACGTGTACAGCTCCGTGGCGTGCGAGGCATAGACCGCCCCTGCCCAGACCCAGTACCCTGTCAGCCCGGTGACGAACAGGAGCATCAGCGATGTTAATGCCGACATCACACCTCCCATCCACAGCCCGAGCACCGCCAGGCCCGGAAGTACCGCAGCGTAGCAGAATGCACGCTGGAAGGTGGTACGGCCGTCGTGGTCCAGCCGCGCGGTCAGGAACGGCACCGCCATATAGGCCATGAACGCGAGCGACCCGACGAACCGGTAGCCCACCTCGATGGACAGCGCCAGGTAGAAGACGACCGCTCCAAGCAGCCAGGACAGTGCCACGACAATCTTGTGATAAGAAGCGAGCGCATCCAGCCGCTGTTTCACATCCGCGAGCATCGTCCCACATCATACTGGGGCCGTGACGGTTTAAACTGTGCCGGTCATCCCTCGACATCGAACCGGTCGCGGAGCAGCTCCCTGATACTGTCCCAGACCTCGTCGATCGCCGGGTTGCCGTCGACCTCCGCCAGCATGTCCCGCTCACGGTAGTAGTCGACCAGCGGCGCCGTCTTCTCCCGGTAGGTCTCCAGCCGCTTCTTCACGACGTCCTCCTCATCATCCTCCCGCTGCATCAGCTCGCCGCCACACTCCGTACAGGTGCCGTCGTCCGCCGGCGGGTCGAACTCCATGTGGAACGTCGCCCCGCACTCCGTGCAGGTCCTGCGGCCGGTCAG
>JAXINV010000075.1:0-12592 GCA_034190465.1 Asbonarchaeum danakilense (SeqCode)
CAGTCAGCCGATGTAGTTGCCGTCGAACGCCTGCTGCGGGACCTGTTGCTGCATCCCGGTGGCCTGGTCCGGGGCGGCCTCGAACTGCTGCTCGTACGTCTCCCAGACGGCCTCGGCTTCCTCGCCGTCCAGCACGTGCGAGGCGATCTGTTTCGGCTTCGGCATGTCGTACTGCTCGTCCGGGTAGTAGTCCAGCAGCACAACGTCCCCCTCCGCCACGTCAGCGGCCTGGATGCGGTCCGCAGTGTTGACAGTGAACGTGTTCTGGTCCCATGTCTGCACCATCAGCACAGGACCGTCCTCCGCGTCGATGACCTGTTCGACCTTGGCAGGATGGTACATGGGCACGTCTTGGTCGGGAACGCTTAAGAGTCCCGGCCCCGTTCATGACCACCCGCCGTGATTTTAAGCCTTCACCTTCCATCCATGCCCGATGGCCGACGAGGACGTCCTCACCTTCGAACAGCTGAAAAACCTGCAGAACAAGGAACAGGACAGCGACACCCTGCAGGAGCTCGACGAATCCTTCTTCGACCGGGTCAAGGACTACCTCGACCGCAAACAGCGGATCGGCGGCCACCTCAACAACAAAGAATACCGCAACGCCAAGCACATCGTCGAAGACATCCTCGACGCCCGGCAGAAAAAGATCATCCGGCTCGCCTTCCTCGCCACCAAATCCCAGATCACCGTCGACAACCTGCTGCCCGAGGAAGAACTCCTCTTCGACAGAGTCCAGGAAAGCATCAAAGAACACCGCAGCGAGATCGAGGACCAGCTCTTCGGCGAGGACGACGCCGAAGAACTGGGCGACGAACGACCCGAAGGCGACAGTCCCGGCGGACAGCAGGACAACAGCGACGGAAGCGACGAGGAGACAGGGCAGGACGAAGCAGAAGAGGGCGGCGAGAGCGGAGGAAGAACGGAGAAAGACGAGACCAGGGACGACGGCACGGTCGAGCAGGAGGACGAGACGGACGAAACGGAGAGCGACGAGGACAGTGAAGACGGCGAAGAAGCTGACGACAGGGACGAAACCGCGGAGGACGCCGGAGACGAGGATGAAGACGGCGAGGAGCTACTGTTCGGCAGCGACGACAGCGACGAGGATGAAGGCGGGACGGATGACGGAGACGAGGAAACCAACACCGGGAGCCAGGACGACAGCGAGGAAGCGGACGGCGAGGAGCTGGTCGAGGTCCGGATGACGGCCGACGTCACCGAGTTCATGGGCGTCGACCTCCAGCCGTACGGCCCGTTCGACGAGGGCGAGACCGCAGAGATACCCGCCGAGAACGCCGAGGTCCTCGAAGAGCAGGGCAAGGCCGAACAGCAGGACTGACCGGTGCAGCGAACGATACTTTAAAAATGTTGAGGCCGACTTCCTTCCATCGAGGGATCAAGGCATGGTAACTATTCCGAAAGAAATGAAGCGGTACTGTCCGCACTGCGACTCCCACCAGGAGCACATCGTCAAGGAGGACACCAAGGGCAAGACGTCCGCGATGTCGAAGAAGCACCGGAAGCGGCAGCGGAAGATCGACAAGGGCTACGGTAGCTTCCCGTTCGAAGACCCGTCCCACCGTTCCCGCGGTCGGAAGAACCCGACCAGCGAGAAGAAGGACCTGAAGCTGCAGTGCAAGGACTGCGGCAAGGCCCACAAACCCAAGAACCCCATCCGAGCTGCAAAGTTCGACATCGAGTGATCCATCATGGTACGACGCAACAGCCCCGACAGCAACTTCATCGAGGTCAAATGCCCCGAATGCGGTAACGAACAGACCGTCTTCGACAAGCCCGCAGAGGACGTCAACTGCCTCGTCTGCGAAGAGCCGCTCATCGAAGCCACAGGCGGCCGCGGTGACGTACAGGGCGAACTCCTCCAGGAAGTCGCGTGACATAAGCTATGCGGAGCTACAAGGACAGACCCGACGAAGGAAGCCTCGTCGTCATCGAGGTCGAAGAGATCAACCCCCATTCTGTCTACGCACAGCTTGAAGAATATCCCGGCGTCAACGGCCTCATCCACATCTCCGAGATCTCCCGTTCCTGGGTGCGTGACATCCGCAAGCACCTCGACGAGGGAGAGAAGACAGTCGCACTCGTCCTCGAAGAGGATGACGACGACTCAGACAGCGTCAACCTCTCCCTCAAGCGTGTCAACGACAACCAGAAGCGGGAGAAGATGCAGGAATGGAACAAGGAAAAGAAGGCCGACAAGTTCATCGAAAAGGTCGCCGACCGGGCCGGTGAGGACTTCGACGAGGTCTACGAGAACGTCGCCTTTCCCCTCCAGCAGGAGTTCGGCAACACCTTCGACGGCTTCGAGGAGGCCGTCGTCGACCAGGAAGCGATCGAGGACGTCATCGACGACAGATACCGCGACGACGTCATCGACGTCGCCAAGGATAACATCTCCCTCAAACAGGTCAAACTTGAGGGCGAGCTTGACATCGAGGTCCCGACAGGACACGGCCTCGCCACGATCAAGGAAGCTATCAAGGCAGGGGACGGTGTTGAGGTCGACTACATCTCCGCTCCCAAATACAAGATCAAGGTCTGGGGACGGAACCAGCAGCAGGCCAAGAAACGGATGGACAAGGCCGTCAACTCCATCAGAGGGCAGATCGAGGACGCCGGCGGCACGTTCGACTTCGAACGCGCCTAAAGGGCGTTATAACGCGACCAGCGGTACCAGCCATGGGCAACATTAAAAAATGCCTCGAGTGCAACGTGTATACGCTAGCGGACACGTGCAGCCAATGCGGCGGGGAGACGACGGATCCCGGCCCTCCAGCATTTTCCTTCCCGGACAAGTACGGCAAGTACCGCCGCGAAGTCAAGAGCAGTACATCAGAAGGTTGATATCATGAATAACACAGCCAAAGACCACGATAGCACCAACGTTCTCATCCACGACGAACCCGACCTCGAAAACCCCGTCTTCATCGAAGGCCTCACCGGCATCGGCCATATCGGCAGGACAGCCGTCGACTACCTCATAGACCACCTCGGCGCCGAGAAGTTCGGCGAGATCCTGTCCCACCACTTCCCGCACTGGACCATCGTCGACGACGACAGTCAGCTCGACATCCTGAAGAACGAACTCTACTACCTCGAACGGGATGACGGCCGCGATATCATCTTCCTCATCGGCGACGCACAGAGCCTCGATCCAGAGGGCCATTACGAGGTTGCTCACGCTATCGTCAACCTACTCGACGACATGGGCGTCGAGGACCTCGTCACCATCGGCGGCTACGGCACCGGCGAGACCGTCGACGATCCCGATGTCTTCGGCGTCGTCACCGAGAAGGATCTGATCGACGACTACGACGACTACAGTGTGAGTTTCGACCACAACGTCGGCCAGATCATCGGGGCTTCCGGCCTCCTGCTCGGTATCGGCGAGCGGTACGGCATGCAGGGCGTCTGCCTGCTCGGCGAGACACCCGGCTTCCTGCTGTCCGACCCCAAGGCCACCGAGGCCGTGCTCAAGGTACTGGAAGACATGCTCGACCTGGATCTCGATTACGATAACCTCGACGAAAAGATCGAAGAAGCCGAAGAAGTCATCAAGAAGATCCAGCAGATCCAGCAGCAGGTCCAGGAACAGCAGGAGAAACAGGAGCAAGGCGGCAAGGACCTCAACTACATCGGCTAAGGTGATATCATGACCACAGACACACAGCGATACACGCGGTTCGAAAAAGCACGCCTCATCGGCGCTCGTGCCCTCCAGATCTCCGAAGGCGCACCACCGCTCCTTGAGATCGAGGAAACCGACCCCATCGAGGTCGCCCGGCAGGAATTCCACGAAGGCGTGCTCCCGATCGCGATCCGGCGCACAGAGCCCGGAGCGTGATCCCTTCCTTTCTTTTTTCTCTCCCCCGCCACAATTTTATGCCAGCAGCGGCAACCTTCCAGCATGCAGATCGACGAGCTGGGACTGTACACCGTCATGGACAGCCGGACAAACCCTACCATCCTCGCAGAGATCAACGGCACGACAGCCGCCGCACCGTCAGGCGCCTCCACAGGCAGCCACGAGGCACGCGGCTTCGTCCCCGATGACCTCGACGACGTGAAACAGCAGCTGCAGGACCGGCTCGTCGGCAAAGAACTCAGCCAGGCAGAGCTGGATCAGGAACTCGAGGACCTCGACGGCACACAGCTGTTCAAAAACATCGGCAGCGTCGCCATCGCCACCTCACTCGCCTTCCGCCAGGCAGCAGGCATCGACAGAGAAGCCGCCTTCCCCTACCCCCTCGGCAACGTCGTCGGCGGAGGGGAGCACGGCGGCAACACCGCGATCCAGGAATTCCTCGTTGTCCCCGTCGAAGCCGACAGCTTCCCCGAGGCCGCACAGACCAACGCCGCCATCTACCGCGAGATGAAGGACCGGTACAGCAGCAAGATCCGCGGCATCAACGACGAAGGAGCGCTCATCACCTCCATGGACGACGAGAAGACGCTCGACGCACTGACAACGGTGGCGGACGAGCACGGAGCCAGGGTCGGACTGGACGTCGCGGCCAACGAGCTCTGGGACGGCGATAAATACGTCTACAAGAGCATGGGAATGGAGATCGACCCCGACCGGCAGCTCAAATACATGCAGAAACTCGTCGACGAGTACGACCTGTTCTCCGTCGAGGACCCGTTCCACGAGGACGACTTTCGCAGCCACCAGCTGCTCCGCCGCGAGACAGACTGCCACGTCATCGGCGACGACCTGTTCGTCACCGACCAGGAGCGGCTGCAGCAGGGCATCGACGACGGCGCCGGGAACAGCATCCTCATCAAGCCCAACCAGGCCGGCACCGTCACCAGGACGAGGAAGACCGTCGAGCTGGCGCAGCAGGAGGACTTCATGCCGGTCATCTCCCACAGGAGCGGGGAGACCTGCGACACCAGCATCTCAGACCTCGCACTGGCGTGGAACATCCCCATCATCAAGGCGGGCATCGCCGACATCCGGGTCACCAAGCTGAACCGGCTCGCCTACCTGTGGCAGCGGATGGAGCAGGAGGACAGGCAGCCGCGCATGGCCGCGCTACCGTGAGGCAGAAGGACGGACCACTTATAAATGTTGCACGTCAACTGGGTGCTGTCTACAGAATTCGGTGACATACAACGATGCTGCTTGATAAAGACGACTACCTCGAAGCCGGCGTTAACATCGGTATGCGGCGCAAGGTCGAAGACATGGAGCCGTTCATCTACCGGGTCAAGAAGAACAAACTCGCCATCATCGACCTCGAACAGACCGACGAACGTATCGCAACAGGTGCACACTTCCTCGCACAGTACGACCCGGAAGACATCCTCGTCATCTCCCGCAAGGAAGCCGGCCACGAGCCGATCGTCACCTTCGCCGAGGCAGTCGGCGCCGAACGGATCTACGGGCGTTTCATGCCCGGCACACTGACCAACCCGACCAACGAGGACTTCCGCGAGCCCGAGCTCGTCGTCGTCACCGACCCCGTCGAGGACAAGCAGGCGGTCAGGGAGGCAGTCCAGGCACACATCCCCGTCGTCGCGATCTGCGACACAATCAACAAGCTCGAGTTCATCGACTACTGCATCCCCGCCAACAACAAAGGGACACGCAGCCTCGCGACCATCTACTACCTGCTCGCACGCGAATACCAGAAGGAACGCGGCGAACTGGACAGCGACGACGACTTCGACTACACCATCGACGACTTCGAAGCCGAGGACGTCGAGGACGAGGAGTAGGGTTTTTCTTCCCCGCTCCCCCATTGGTCAGTCATGCGTCGCGCCACCGCGGGCCACTACACCCACAGCGAACCCCGGCTCAGACAGCAGCTCGGCCAGCTGTTCCACGGGCTCCCCGATCCCGGGCTCGTTCCGCAGCTTGTTGTAGCGCCGCATGGCAGCCTCGACGCATCCGGCCAGGTCGCCGCCAAGGTGTACAACGCCATCGACTTCTCACAGTTCAGGAACGCCGTCGTACTCGGCGCCAAGCACCGTGACATCGGGCCCGACATCGCCGTCTCGCTCGAGCCGTGGGAGACACCGTTAGGCCGGACGGACATCGACCGCATGTTCACCGACCAGCTCGTCACCAAGGACCTGGCAGAGCAGTCGGAACAGGCGCACAGGCACGAGACATCGATCGAGATGCAGCTGCTGATGCTGCAGTACTGCTGGGACGACTTCGACCTGGCCCCCGTCCTGATCGACAACGAGGTCGATGATGACACGTTCAACGACCTGGTCGCAGGCATCAAGGACGCGCTCAACCCGTCAGACCTCCTCATCGTCGGCACTGACCTGGTCAGGGCCGGCAGGAAGTACTACACCGTCGGGGATGACCACCCCGAGCAGGAGGTCGAACAGGCGGACAGACAGTTCATCGAGCTGCTCGACCGGCAGGACCAGGAGGATATCGGTGCGTTCGGCCGTGAGCACCATGTCTGCGGGTGGCGGCCGTTGCAGGCAGGCATGGCCGCCCGTGACCTCGACCTGTTCCACCGGCTGGGGCATACTACAAGCTTTAAATCCGACAGCGACGAACGTACAATCACCGGCTACGGAGGCTTTTGTTACACATGAAACAGTGGCTCGGCGCTGTCCTCATCGCATCCGTCCTGCTCGCCGGCTGCGTCGGCAACGGCGGGAACGGCGGCGACCAGTTCGCGGAGCGTAACATCACCAAGGACGACATCTTCGAGATGGTCAAGGACCAGGCCGACGTCTACGACTACATCCAGCGCCAGCGCAATCCCAAGGCCGGCACCAACTTCTGGGCGTGGAGCGCCATCCAGCGGCTCGGCACCAACTTCACCTGCTATCCGCAGCTGGAGCAGGGCAGCAACTACTTCCGTGTCACCATCTTCGGCAACACCTCCGTCATGGATGTCTGGATGGAGGCCGACAGCTACAGGATACACTGCGCCAAGGTCCTCGGCCGTGAGGAAGCCATCGAGCAGGGTATCCACCCGGACCAGACCGACAAGGATCCGATCAGCAAGGAACGGGACGACGATGACAACGATCAGGACGGGACCAACAACACCGGCAACGGGACGACGGGTAGTGATCTCAGTCTCTCCATCACCGGGTACGGCCCTACCGCGACAGGTCACCTCGTCTACGTCGCAGTCAGCTCCGGCCTGTCCAGCACCGTCCAGACCACGCTCGAGTACGGGTCGAACTCGCGTTCCATCCAGGTCAGCCCCGGTGACAACACCTACTCCATCGAGACCACACAGACAGGTGACGTGACGTTCACACTCACCTACCAGGACAGCGACACCTCCAACAACGCCGACACAGTCACCTTACAGGACGACAGCACGCAGAACGACACCAACAACGGCAACGGCGGGACGACGAACGACACCGACAGCAACACCACCGACGGCACCGAGGTCACCTACAACTTCTGGATGGACGCGTTCACCATCTACCCCGACGACCCGAACCAGGGCGACGATGTGGACTTCGGGATCAGGATCAACTCCACCCGGTTCAAGAACTACGTCGACCTCGTCATCACGTCAGGTGCAGGGACGACCATCCGCTCGAAGCGCATCGCCGTCAACGGCACCCGGATCCTGACGATAACCTATACCTACGACGGCGAGGACAGTTTCACCGCTACGCTCGACCCCGACAACGAGTACAACGAGACAGACGAGACAGACAACAGCAGGTCCGTCACCGTCTCCTCCGGCGGCACCCAGGACGTCGCCGTCACCGGTGTCAGGACCGATCCCGCCGATCCACACAACCAGGAGAACATCAGCCTGATCGCCGACCTGTCCAGCGACGGCTACAACGGCGACGTGACCGTCACCTTCAGCTGGGACGGCAGCCAGGTCGGGTCGAAGACCATCTCCATCTCCTCCGGTGTCAGCACCAGCGTCTCCGTCCACAAGGTCGTCAGCTCTGGCTCCCACGACCTTACAGCATCGATCAGCCTGTCCGACGGGAACACAGACAACAACCAGGCATCGAAGGCCGTCGACGTGGCCGACTACACCACGTTCAACGTCAACTGGGAGCGGAACATCGGCTACCCGGCGCTCAACCTGATACATGACAGCGGCACGCTGTACACGCTGGCCGCCGGCATCGTCTTCGCGCTCGATGCCAACAGCGGGGACACTAAGTGGCGGAAGGACGTTGGCCACAACGTCGAGAGCCCGCTCTCACCGATCATGGGCAACGGCTTCCTGTTCTACGGCGAGAACGCCGGCAACCAGGCCGTCGGGTTCAGCATCTCCTCGCAGAGCGTCGCATGGACCTACAAGACCGGGTACTCTGTCCGTTCCGGCGCCGCCTACGCCGATGGACGGGTCTTCATGGGATCGGACGACGGCTCGATGTACGCCTACGATGCCAGCAGCGGTGACGTGCTCTGGAGCAAGGGCGGCGGCGAGCTCCGTTCCAAGCCAGCAGTTAAGGGAAGCACCGTCTACCACGGCCAGTGGGATCCAGCGACCATCTACGCCCGCGACGTTTCCGGCGGCAGCCTGAAATGGTCCGTCGGCCTCAGCGGCAAGATTGAACGGTCCTCCCCCTACGTCGGCAGTTCCAACGTCTACGTCGGCACCACCGCAGGCACGATGTACGCCATCAGCAGGAGTAGCCAGAGCGTCATCTGGCAGTTCGACGCCGGCAGCGAGATCACGTCCTCCCCGACCCTGGCAGACGGCAAGGTCGTGTTCGGTGGCAGTGGTGGCAAGGTCTATGCGGCCTGGGCGGCGAACGGCACCCAGGCATGGAGCTTCCAGACCTCAAGCACAGGGACAGTCACAGCCTCCCCCGCAGCGGCGAGCGACACCGTCTATATCGGCAGCCCGAACGGCGTCTTCTACGCGCTTGACATCGACACCGGGACGCGGAACTGCGAGTACGATACAGGGGCCGGATCCATCGTGACACGGCCGACGATCGTCGGAGATACTGTCTACACCAGCACACAGAGCGACAAGGTCTTCAGCTTCCAGACCTGCCCATCCTAGCGCCATCCTCGGGCCGACCGCGGTGCAGACCGGTAAACCTTTAAACCGACGACCCCAACAAGAACCCAGATGTCGATCAAGAAACTGCTCTACGCAGCCACCATCGTGCTCCTGCTCGCATCGAGCGGGACAGCACTCCGTTTCTACTCGCTTGACACCGGAAGATCGACATACGAACCCGGGGAGACAGTCAGGATCTCAGCACAGCTCGTCAACGGCGAACAGCCACGCGCCGACCATCAGATCGAATTCGCCATCGCGTACAGCCCCATCTACAACAAGAACCGGGCGATGGATGGCGAGACCATCCAGGTCCAGCGACATATCCCGATCGAATTCACACCAGGCGAGACCAGGTACCTGAACCACACCTGGCAGCTGTCCGACAACGCAGCTCCCGGCAGCTACAAGATATACTACTTCGTCCGTGACGCGAACGAGAACACGGTCGTCGTCAACACCGCACGGTTCAACGTCTCATACGCCGGGCAGGAAATCCGCGCGATCCTGATGGACGACCTCCTCTTCCACCAAGGTAATTCCATCGGGTACAGCCTCGAGGGGCTGCGTGTCACACCGAACAAGACGGCCAACACCACGATGATGGTCACCAACGTCGGCAACGTCGAGCTCGACATCACGATGACGATGGATATGCAGTACAGCTTTGACCGGACACAGAGCGCGTTCAACATGACAGAGCAGGTAACGATCGCGCCGAACCAGACAGAGAAGGTCGTCTTCGAGTTCATGCCGCCCGACGAACCGACCTCGTACACCCCCGTCTTCACCGCGTACGACAGCCAGGGCACCTTCCTCGGACAGACCCATGGCCGGCTCGTCGTCCGGGGGAACAGCGGCCGCATCCTGAACGCAGGCATCGGGAAGCTCGGCTATGCCGGCGGCCAGCCTATCACCCTGACGGCCGAGCTCATCGGCCCCGCCGATTACAGCGGCACCATCCAGGACGCCACCCTCAACTACACCGTGGAAGACAGTCAGGGCGTCCTGATACAGGGTGAGCGGACCGTCGACATCGGCGGGCAGATCACGGATGTAAAGATACAGGAAGAGGCACCGCGGGCGTTCGCCAACCCGAACGTCACCATGGTGCTGCACAAGAACGGCAACGTCTACGACAGATACCATGTCAGCTACACCGGCGGCGAAGTACCCGAAACCGGGCTCGACCTGCGGATCATCGCCGGGATCGTCGTCCTCGTCCTCGCAGCAGGACTCCTCGTCTGGAGGTGGCGCTCATGAGATTCGGCAAGACACTCCTCATCATCACGGTAGTGGCAGCATCCATAAGCCTGGGCGCAGCAGCTCCTGTCGACCAGGTTTCCTGCAACAGCTACACATTGCATGACATCGATGCCAGTTCGATAACGTATTCAGACGATCCTAACAACAATAAAAACCTGGAAAGATACATGAGCCCGCGGGAAGAGGTCTCGCTCGAGTTCGAGTACAACCTCCCTGCCTGCGACAACTCCGCCGACCACTCCCGGCACGTCGTCAGGTTCTACGACGGACAGGGACGGTACCTCGGCAAGAAGGTCGACCTGCAGATGAAGCAGGGCAACTGGGACAGCTACACCACGTACAACGTCCCCATCACCATCCCCGAGTTCAACACCTCCACCGTCCGGGTCGTGGTCGATATCTACTCCAACTCCGTCCACGGCTCCGACGTCTGGCATGAACAGAACATCGAGCGGGCGTACGACAAGGTCATCACCGACACCGTGCCCGAGGCCGGAGACCGGCTCAACCTCGACAAGCTTCCCGTCGGCCAGGACAATATCCAGATGCTGAAGGACGCGCAGACGACCAGCAACTTCTGGGGCGACTGCGCCAACATCGCGCGGTCGATCAACAACAACTCATACGTCACCAACCCCGGCATGCCCGGCCTCCACATCTCACGGGACAACTGGTACATGGACTCCGGTGGCGGCCACCCATGCTACATCTTCTCCGCCTACGAGCAGGCACGGGCGATGTACAACTGGTTCAAGGTCATCGACTACAACAGCCAGAACGACAACAAGATCGGCAAGGCCGGTGCCTGCGGACCCAACCCGAACCGGCAGCACAACGGTGCCGGCTACTCGACCGGCCACTCCCGAACGTTCAAGCGCGCCTGCCCGGACTACAACGGCGAATGGGTCGCTTCAGGGGACAACGTTGCCTGTGACGACGGGTCACGTATGCAGGCAAGCAACCACGACGGTGAGATCATCACCATCGACCGGAACGGGAAGACCACCCACTATGTCTCCGACGGCTCGAATTGGATCCCGGAGACCGCCTCCGACAGCAGCCAGAACGCCTGTCAGGCATTCATCGATGCACAGGGCAAGGGCAACTGGGCCGACAGCGGCGAAATCGTCGCCGAGGCATCCGGCGTCGCCGGTGCACGCTGCAACCTGGAGCTGACGCAGGACAAGTTCATCGTCGGGAAGACCCTGTACCGGAGCGGCGAGAAGGTGGACTGCACCTCGCCGACCGGCGTCCAGGAATCAGTGACCATCAAAGGGACAACCTACTACTGCAAGGGCATCTCCTGACAGCGAGGAACCAATCATGCAAGCAATCAAATACGGGCTCATCGTCCTTTCACTCTTGATGATCGCCCCTGCAGCCACCAGTGCTGCGCCATCGGAGTACACGTGGAGTACAGACCCTTCGTCCGGCAGCGTCCAGGACGGCTTCTGCTACCAGGGCGTGCCCCCTGACAAGGACATCGACTGTGCCGGCGTCAACAAATGGTGTGATTCACGCAGCACCAACCAGGCCTGCGACGAATCAGGTGACACCTGGCTGTGCAACAACGGCGAATGGGCCTGTGACAACGGCGAACGGAAGGAACCCAACAACGTGAGTGCCTGTACCTCCATCCAGCTCAAAGCTCCCGGCTGCTACTCCGCGTTCAGCGGTACATACAGGTGTTACAGCGACGGAAAAACACGGTGGTCCGCCCTGAAACCCGGCGGCTGCTCATGTCAGAACGACTATGAATGTACCAGTGGCCTCTGCCAGTCAGGAGCATGTATCTCCTACGTAGCTCCCAGTATATCATTCAGTCCCACGATCCAGAGCCTGACCCTCGGGATCGACGAAGAACAGACCATCAACATCAGGATAGGTAACGATATGGCCCGTAAAGACACCATCAACGTCAGTCTGGGAGGCCGGGCCGTGACGGAGGGACTCATCGCGTGGGACATCACAGAGAGCTCCGGCGTCAGCTGCAACGACGACGAGACCAGGTGTCAAGTAAACGTGGATGGTAAGAGTTCCACCGTCATGTCTGTCTCTCTGGTCGGTGCAGCCTGTACCACAGACAGCTGCACAGGCGAGCTCGCAGTCACTGCCGTTTCCTCGGTCTCCCGGCTTGAGACGACGGACAGCATCCCGGTTC
Source organism: Asbonarchaeum danakilense (SeqCode) (assembly GCA_034190465.1). Classification (GTDB taxonomy): domain Archaea; phylum Nanohalarchaeota; class Nanosalinia; order Nanosalinales; family Nanoanaerosalinaceae; genus Asbonarchaeum; species Asbonarchaeum danakilense. The sequence continues at coordinate 12,427 of JAXINV010000075.1, forward strand.
AGATCCAGGCCGTCAAGGACGGGAAGACCGTGCAGGCACCTGGCATGACTCTCGTCTATCTCCTCGTCCTGCTTGGACTGGCAGGCGCATACAGCTTCTGGCAGCAGTGACGAGCAAAGAAATTTTTTATACCGGTGCACGAAACAAGGAGACGTGCGTACAGCGA
>JAXINV010000047.1:0-12126 GCA_034190465.1 Asbonarchaeum danakilense (SeqCode)
GTGTTCGTCGTGCCGGCGCTGCTGCTCCTGGTCGCCCGGACGCTGAACGTGTCCAGGGAGAAGCTGACGTCGTCGACCCGTTTCAACCCGATGACCGGGTTCGCACTGCTTGCTGTCGTCGTGGTGGCGCTGTCCGGTCTTTCCTATTCGAATGCGACGACCCGTGTGAAGGGTATGGCTCCGGGCTTCCAGCAGCTTGAGCCGGCGGGCAAGTGGTTCCGCGGGAAGAATGTATCGGTGCTGTCGACGTCGCCGCGTCAGGAGATGTTCTACTCCCGGAACTCGGCGGACTTTGAGATCGTGGCGGCGAACAACACGAAGATGGTACGGCAGCTGCGCAGCGGGAAGTACGACTACTTCGTGATCGACGCGTATGAACGGACACGGATCGACCAGGTGAAGTACGTGCAGCGGAACCTGATGAACACGTCGCTGCTCCGGCCGGTGAAGGCGTTCAGGCAGAACGGCCGGCCGGTGGTGCTCGTCTTCAGGGTGAATGCTCCCGCATGATCGCGGTCGTGATCTCGACGCTGAACGAGGAGGCGGCGATCGCTGATGTCCTTGCAGCGGTCCCGGCAACGATCCGGGGCGAGGAGACGCGGACGTACGTCATCGACGGCGGTTCGTCGGATGCAACGGTCGAGATAGCTGAGGACCATGGTGCGGAGGTCATCCACCAGACGTATCCCGGCGGGAAGGGTGCGGCGGTCAGGCAGGCGTTCGACGAGATCGATGCGGACATCTACGTCCTGCTGGACGGAGACGGCACGTACCTGCCGGAGGAGATGGAGGAACTGGTCGCGCCGATCATGGACGGTGAGGCGGACCATGTGATGGGGTCGCGGATCGAGCACCGCGAGAAGGGCTCCATCCCCCGGTTCAACCTGCTGGGCAACCTGTTCTTCAACTTCGTCGTCAGGCAGGTGTACGGCCGGGATATTCAGGACATGCTGACGGGCTACCGGGCGCTTGACGAGGATGTCGTCGAGCGCATGGAGCTGCTGCGTGACGGGTTCGGCATCGAGACGGAGATGACACTGCTGACGCTGGACGGTGACGCCCGGCTGCAGGAGGTCCCGATCACGTACCGCTGCCGTGAGGGCGATTCGAAGCTGCACCCGGTCCGCGACGGGCTGCGAATCATGAAGACGATCGTGTGGATGGCGCGCGACACCCGACCGATGCTGTTCTTCTCAGGGCTGTCGGCTGTCTTCTTTGCGGCGGCGCTGTACCCGTCGGCGCTGGTGGTCCAGGAGAAGTTGGCGACAGGGTTCGTGCAGCACGTGACGCCGGCGGTCCTGGCGTCGCTGCTGTACATCATGGCGCTGCAGACGTTCCTGTTCGGGATGATCGCCGACCAGCAGAAAAACACGCGGAAGCGGCTGGAGCGGAAGCTGGACGGCTGAATACGATGCGGCTCGGCCGGCAGCTTGTCTCGTGGCGGTCGCTGGTCTCGGCGGCGTTGGTCGCTGCGTCGTTCTACGTGCTGTCGACGGCGGTCGATATCCGGCGGTCTGTGGCGCTGGTGCTGGACGCGGAGCTCACGCTGTTCGCGGCTGCCGTGGTGCTGTACTATGTTCCGTTCCTAGTCCGTGGCCAGCGGTGGCGGCTGCTGCTGGAACGCGCCGGCGTGGATGTGAGTCTGCCGGAGGCGTCGGAGGTGACGTTCCTGTCGTTCTTCGTGAACAATGTGATCCCGGCGCAGCTCGGCGATGTGTACCGCGGCCACCTGCTGGGCAAGCGACTGGAGGAATCCCGGTCGGAGGTGACGGGCACAGTGTTCGTGGTCCGTGTGCTGGACTTCGTGACGCTTGTGGCGCTGGTCACGGTGCTGGGATATTTTGTTCTCGCTGCGCGGTTCTGGGAGGCGTTCCAGTACCTCCGCATCGGCTACGTGTTCGTGGCGGCGATGCTGGTGGCTGTCGCGGCGATGCTGCTGACCAGACCGCACCGCTTGCTGCCGGGACGGCTTGAGGCGGTGTACGACCGGTTCGTGGCGGGGGCATCGGCCTCGCTGGGCAGAGATAACCTCCTGCAGGTCGTGGCGCTGACGCTGACGGTGTGGCTGTTCGTGATGGTGCGGGTGTTCCTGGTGTCGCAGGCGGCCGGTGCAGGGCTGTCGTTCCCGGCCGCGGCGTTCCTGGGGCTGTTCATGATCATGCTGACGATCGTGCCGTTCACGCCGGCGGGCCTGGGGATCGTTGAGGTGCTGACGACGGCTGTCCTGTCGCTGCTCGGGGTCGATCCGGCGGTCACGCTGTCGGTGGTGCTGCTTGACAGGATGATAACGCTGGTGTCGGTCGTGATCACGGGCGGGAGTTACTATCTGTACACGGGCCGTGACGTGGTCTAGACGTCTATCCCGGTGATTTCGTCCCGCTCCGGGTCTCGTTCCGTGGTGAGGAGTGAGGTGGCGACGTCGCCGTCCATGTCGCCGGGGACTGGTTCGCCGAGCGCGTGGAGCAGTGTCGGCGCGAAATCCATGATGGAGAGCTCGATGCCGTCACGCTGTTCGAAGGCGTCGCCTGCGGCGATGAACACGCCGTCGGGGTGGTGGTGGCCGGACTTGTTGTCGAACGGCTCGGAGAAGATGCTGTTGGTGCCGAATTCGTAGAACCGTGTGGCGTGGTAGTGCCAGCCCCGCGGCTGGTAGACGATGTCGGGCGCTTTGTCGGTGTACGGGCCGTGGTAGATCTCGTCGCTGCGCCAGACCTGTTCGATGGCCTGTTCTCCGTCGTCCTCGAGGTCGAGCAGCGCGTCCCTGATCTGCTGGAAGGCCTCGTCATCGTCGTCGGTGAGGTAGATGGGGCCGAAGTCGCCGGCGGAGTAGGCCACGGTCTCGTCCCAGTCCAGGTCGTCGAAGCTGAAGAAAATTCTGTCGGCGAGCCACCGCAGCGGGTTGAACCCGGTGTCCTGCGCCGCTTCTGAGGCGAGGTCGCCGAGCCCGAGCTTCTTGGCGAGGCGGTAGGCCCGTGCCAGGGTGACGCCGTTCCGGTACAGGTGGTACCTGAGCAGTGAGCCGGGTGTCCGCTTCGGCGTGATCATGTCCATCTCGCGGAGCAGCGGGTTGAGGTTGAGGCCGCGCTCGAAGCTGGTGAAGCCGTGGTCGGAGACGATGATGACGTTGTCGCTGTCGTCGACCAGCTCGCCGATGCTCCTGTCGATGGCGACGTACAGCTCTTTGAGCGTGTCCTGGTAGTCGTTGCCGGGCTCGTGCTGCGGATGGTCGTCGTCCATGTGCTTCCAGAACCAGTGGCTGGCCCAGTCGACGGCCATGTATGTGTACATCGCGACGTCGGTGTCGTTCGCTTCCTCGAGCTCGTTGAAGAGTCGTGTCTTGGTCTCGATATGGTCGTGGAGTTCGTCGATCAGCTCGTCCTCGTTGCTCCCAGTGTAGGTCTTTGTCAGGTCGAGCTCGTAGTCCAGCTCCCTGAGCCGCTCGACGAGGCTGTCGGGATGGGCGGTGCCGTCGGTGTCGATGGACGGGCTGAGGATGCTGGCAAGCTCGAAGACGCCGTTGCGCTGGACGGGAAAGGAGGCGGGCACGTTGGCGTAGCCGACGCTGTATCGCTCGCTGAGAATGTCGAGGACGTTGTCCTCGCTGTGGGTGGCGGTGACGAGCTTTGTCCGTCCGTCCTTCAGCTCGGTGAAGCCGAAGACGCCGTGCTTGCCGGGGTTCTTGCCGGTGAGCATGGACGTCCAGGCGGACGGTGTGATCGGGATGTGCGTCGACTGCAGCGTGGCGAAGCTGCCGTCGTCGATCAGCTGTGACAGGTTGTCGAGCCGGCCTTCGTCGTGCAGCTCCCGGATGATGTCGGGTGAGGCGCCGTCGATGCCGATGATGATGAGGTCACTGGGCATACGGATCCTCGATGATCTCGCGGTCGTCGGGGTCGAACGGGAAGACGATCTGGAGGACGTCGGTCACGGCGGCGTCGAGGTTCTCGACCTGGTGTTGTTCGCCTGCCTCGATGTAGTGTGCCTCGCCTTCCTCCAGTTCGTAGAAGTCGTCGTTGACCTGCAGGTCGATGACGCCGTCCTCGACGTAGATGATGACGTTTGCTTCGCGGTGACGTTCGACAGGGGTCATGCCCTCGTTGTCGATGTGCATACGCCTGATCAGGAGGCTGCCTGTGCCGTCACTGAGCGGCATCGCGGTGTTGAGAACGGTCTCCTCGGCGCCCCACGGTGTGTCTCTGCTTGTCATGGTGTGGTCCTCCGGCAGAATCTGCCCGGCCCAGCTTTTTATGGCTGTCCGTCGCTGCGGTCACAGGTAGTCGAACCGGCGTTCATGCTGTGAGTGGAAGCCTGCCCGTTCATGCGACCAGGAGAACGGTTCGCGCCCCTGTTTCTGCTCGAGGAATTCGATGATCTTTTCGCTGACGTTGCTGCCGTACAGTGATTCTCCCTGACGCATCCGCTGCCGTATCTCGTCACTCTCGTAGATGTGGTCGATCATGCCGTACATGAACTCGCCGGAGATCGGTGGCACGAGCACGTTGGTGTTGGCGTCGAAGACGGTCTCGGGCCGGTCGGTGTTGAACCGCGCGGTGAGGCAGTGCGCCTCGTCGATGTGGTTGAGTTCTTCCTGCATGCTGCCGGAGTCGGTGAGCTCGGCGAAGCACTGGCCGGATTTGAGGAACTCGTAGACGTGGCCGTGCTTCTTCCACAGCCCGGTGAACAGGAAGTTGTCGTTGTTCTCGTCAAGCTGCTGCATCTTCTCCCGTAGCCCGTACTGTTCCAGGGCTTTCTTCGTGGCGTTGAGCTCGACGAGGTTGACGTTGTAGCCCTCTTCGACCAGGTCGATGACGGCGCTGATGATCGCGTCGAACCGTCCGGGCAGCAGGTTGGCTCTGCGGTGGATGTCAACCCTGATCCAGTCGTCCCGTTCCTCGAGGAGGGGGTAGATGTCGAAGACGGACTGTTCCAGGCCACGTTCCTTCATCTCGACCGCGTCGACCACTGAGTTACCGATGACGGCGATGTCTTCGCGTTTGCCGGTGTCGTACCCTTCGCGCTTCAGGTGCTCTCTGTTGAGTTCTGTTGGGGCAAGGTAGTACTCGGAGGCGGCGGACCCGACGAAGGTGTCGTACTGTTCGGGGAACGGTTCGTTCCGGTCGATCTCCCATTTTCCGTCGAACTGGGACTGGATGAACTGCTGTTCGTCGCCGTGGTGCTGGTAGTCGGGAGCCATGCCGCGCAGCCCTGCCTCGTTGTGCGCGACGCGCTGGTTGGTGGCGAACATCCATGCCTGCGGCACGATGCCGGCGGCCAGGGTGTCGCCGTGGACGATGGGCAGGACGGTGGTGTCGGGGTAATCATCGTTGAGGTGGTCGGCGAACGCTTTGATCCGTGTCATGAGCTCGGCGCTCTTCTGGCTGAGACCGCCCCTGATCCCGAGGTCGACGCCGACACGGTCGTCGACGCCGTACTCCTCCAGGCCGTGTCCGAGCAGGTCGTCGTAGTGTTGCCCGGTGTGCATGACGAACGCGGGCATGTCCTGGTCGTCGGCGGCTGGGATGAGCGGCGCCTGCTTGTAGAAGTCGGGTTTGGTGGCGGTGACGACGGCGAGGACGAAGTCTCCCTGTTCCATCTGCCGCTCAAGTTCGCCGTCGTGGATCTGCATCTGGTCGTCCATCGTGGTGCCCTGTAGGAGGATTGCTCCCGAAGGTACAAGTGTGTTGTGGCGTTACAACCGGTCCTGGAGGTGCTTCACGGCGACCTCGGTGCCCTTTTTCCCGGCCTCCTCCAGGTCGCTGCCCTGCATCCTGGCGTGGAGGAACCCGGCGTCGTACGCGTCGCCGGTCCCTGTCGGGTTGGAGGGGTTGTCGACGTGGTCGGTCGGTATCTTGTGGTGGCCGTCTTCGTCGAAGATCGTGGAGCCGCGCTCGCCCTGGTGCACGACGATGGTGTCCGCACCTTTCTTCCGGAGGAAGTCGACTGCCGCTGCCAGGGTGTCCTTCTTGGCGAGCTGGGCGACCTCTTCCTCGTTCCCCATGAGGAGGTCGGCGTGCTCCAGTGCGTCGTAGAACTGTCTGCGCCGCCTGTCGGCCTTCCCGCTGTCCCGGTTCCAGTGCGGATCCCAGTGCAGGTCGATGGAGGTCTCGGCGCCGTGCTCCTTGGCGGTCCGAAGTAGTTCTTCGTTGCCGCCGTCCAGCATCGGGTCCGAGAACCAGACGCCACGCCTGGCGACGTGTTCAGCGTCCTTGACGGCCTCCATGTCGATGTCCTCGAGGCTGAGCTGTGCGTTGTTCTCGGTGTGGCTGATGTAGTGCCGCTGCCCGTCCTGCCAGGTGACGGCGAGCGTGGTGCCGGTCTTGACGCCGGGGTCGAGGTTGACCCGTGGCACGACGCCCTGGTCCGCGAGGTGGTCGTGCAGGAATTCGCCGTGACGGTCGTCGCCGAGTTTGCCGTGGAAGGCGACGTCGCCGCCGAGCCCGGCGAGCTGGACGGCGAAGTTGGCGCCCTGCCCACCCCTGCGGTAGACGACGTCCTCGACGAAGACCTGTCCGTCCTTCTTGATCGGGACGTCCTTCTCGATCGGTTTGGGGATGATGTCCATGTTGATGTCGCCGACGACGGCGATGTCTGTGTCTTCAGTCATGCTGTATCACCGTAGATGAGGTCGCTGACGACGAGGGCGTAGTCCCATGCGTTCTTGACGGGCACGTGCGGGATGTCGTTCTCTCTGCAGTATTCCTCCGCTGGCATGCCCTGCTGCGGGAAGGCGAGCGCGTTCTCACCTTCCATGACGTCGCTCTCCTTGTCGCCGACGTGGAGGATGACGTAGTCGTCCTCGCTGCCCTCGAAGTAGTCCTGTGCCAGGGCGTTGGCGCCGCGCTCTTTGCTGACGTCGGCGGTCTCCTTGATGTAGTCGGTGCCCCAGTCGGGGTTGTGCTCGTGATCCCAGTCGTCGCCCAGTGCCCGCCTGACGAAGCCGTGAGCGTCGTCCATGTCGATGTCGGCGTCGCTGCGGTCCCGCTCGAGCGCGACCCGTCCGTCGCCTGTTTCATGGAACCGGACGCCCACGAAGGTGTAGTCATGCCGCAGCACCTGGCTGAGTGTCTCCGTGGTTTCTTGGGTGCTCTCGTAGATGATGCGGTCGTGCTGTTCGTCGTAATCGAAGCCGTCGACGTCTCTGAGCTCGTCCCAGAGGTCCTTGGTGGTGGCCTCAGGGTGGGCGTCGAAGTGCTGGTAGGTCTCGCCCCGCGGATCGCCGGGCCTGCCCTCGCCTTCGACACGGGTGCAGCCGACGACGGATGAGAAGTTGCCTTGTTCGAGCAGTTTGCGGTCTTCCTGTGCGGCCTGCTCGTACAGCTGCTGTTTGAGCTCGATGAGGTCGTCGGGGTCCTCGCTGGGGTGGACCTGTCTGACGTCGTCGCCGAGCTGGTAGATGGAACCCAACTCGCCGACGAGCTCCATGCGTTCCTCCAGTTCGAGCCGGTTGCTGCGGAAGTGGTCGAGCGTCCCGAGGTCGTAGCCGGAGATCATGGCTGTGAGGACGCTGTCGTCGTCGAGCGGGAGCGTGCGGATGGCTGCGGTGACCTGGTCGTTCGGAAGCAGCTCTGAGCTGTCCCGGTCGGTCAGCGGCCCGTTCATGTCGAAGCCGACGAGCACGTCCCGTTCGTCGAGGTCGATGTCGCGCTCGTCGAGGATTTTGCGGGCCTGGTTGACTTTGTCCTGGATGTACGGGTCGATGTTGGCGTACTGGAGCTTGTCCTGCACGGTCATGGCTGATCAGCTGCCGAGGTCCTGCCACGTCCCCTCGTAGACGTATCCTTTGAGGTTGTGGCGGTCCGCGAGTTTTTCGAACAGCTGTTCGACGCCGACCTTCTGTTGCTGGTCTTCGCTTGGCAGCATGTCGATGACTTCGGGCTCGAGGAGGTAGACACCGGCGTTTATCAGGTTGCTGGGTGCGTCCTCTTCGTCTGGTTTTTCTTTGAATCCGATGATGCGGTCGCCTTTCAGCCGGACGACGCCGTACGGCGAGATGTCGTCGACGGTTGTGAGGGCGATGGTTGAGAGGACGTCGTCGTCCCGGTGGGTCTTGACCATGTCTTCGATGTCGACGCGGCAGAGGACGTCGCCGTTCATGAGGAGGAAGGTGTCCTGGAGCATGTCGTTGACCCGGCGGAGGCTGCCTGCGGTGCCGAGCGGTTCTTCTTCTGTGATGTATTCGATACTGAGTCCGTAGTCGTCGCCCTTGCCGAAGTGGTTGGTTATGCTCTCGTGGTTGGTGCCGACGGCGAGGATGACGCGTTCCAGCCCGCTGTCGTCTAGGTGCTCGATAGTGTGCTGGAGGACGGGCTTGCCGTTGACGTTGATCATGGAATCGGGGTCGTCTTTCTCGCCGCCGCAGAGGATGATGGCGGTGTCGACCTTCTCGCGCTGGAGGTGATCCTTGAGGAACTGTTCGACGGCCTGAGACCTGTTGGTGTACTGGCCGGTGTCGACTTTCCGGTCGATCCGTTCGACGAGGTCTTCGTCGAGGGTGAGTGAGACGCGTTGTTTTGCCATAGGTCAACAGGTATTACGATGTATTATTTTTAAGGGTTGGGTCTGGCGTGGCTTTCAAGTACCTGGCCGCCCAATGTGCGGGCATGGCGATGATTGCGGTGCCGGAGCTGCTGCAGGAGGTGCTGTTGGCGCTGGCTATCGGGGGTCTGATCGGGCTCGAGCGGGAGAACGAGCCGCAGCGCAAGTATGCTGGTCTAAGGACGTTGGCTCTCCTCTGTGGTGCCGGCCCGGCGATCGTGTCGCTGGCGGAACATACGGGGTCGATGTTCCTGACGCCGCTGTATCTGGGGCTGGCTGTGATGCTCTCGCTTTCGATTGTCGGCGTTCGCGTATTCTTTGAGGAGGGCGTGGGATTCACGACGTCGATGGCGGCGTTCATGGTCGCCATCCTCGGCCTGTTGGTAGGATACAACATGTATTTCGAGGCGACGGCGCTGACGATATTCACTGTGACGCTTCTCGCGGAGAAGGAGAAGTTGCATGATTATCTCGGCAAGCTGACGGATGATGAGATCTCTGACGCGATGAAGCTGGGCCTGCTGGTGTTCGTGCTGCTGCCGATCCTACCGGCGAAGCCTGTCGACCCGCTGGGCGCGATTCACCTGCAGAAGGTGCTGGTTCTGGCGATTTTCGTGCTGCTGATCGAGTTCGTGGCGTTTATCTCGATGCGCCAGCTGGAGGGTTCGCATGGGCTGTATCTGACGGGGCTGCTCGGCGGTGTGGCGAACTCGTTCGCGACGATGGGTGTGCTTGCCCGCATCTCGAACCAAAATGATTCGCTCAGGGGTAGTGTGTCGGCTGCTGCGATGCTGGCAACTGTGAGTATGATAGTTAGGAACGTGACGATCGCTGCAGCCATCCAGGTCACGATGCTCACGTACCTCTGGAAGCCGGCTGCTGTGATGGTTGTGGTGGCGCTGGTGCTCGGCTATATCATGCGGGATGATGTTGCTGAGCGGGACTTCGCGGTCCCGATGGATTCGCCGTTCTCGTTCGTTTCGGCTGCGAAGTTCTCGCTGGCGTTTATCGCTATCGCAGTTGTTTCGACCCTTGCGGAATCTGTTGCGGGTTCATACGGGCTGTACGCGACGGCGTACGTCGGCGGTCTGGTGTCGTCGACGGCGGTGGCGACGTCCGCCGTGACCCTGCTGACGGGCGGTACCGCGTCCCTCCCGACGGCGGCCGGTATGGTGCTGATCGGCATCTTTGCCAGCATCTCGTCGAAGATGTTCCTGGTGGAGACGGTCAACCGGGATCTCCGCCGGACGGTGACGGCGTCGCTGCTGGTGATCGGGCTGGCGGGGCTCGGTGTGTTCTTCCTGCTCTGACCACTCCTCGATCGGAACCACGATACAGTTTTCCGGAAAGCCCATGTTCTCCTGTGAGGTCGCCGGCCGCGACCTCCATGTTCCCGGAACGCTCTCTCGCAGGAAGGATGCACTGACCGTGTGCTCCGCGACGGATAGGTACCGGTAGTTTGATAACGATGCGGCGCCCGCTCGCTCCCATGACGCGGACGTTCGCGGATCTTCACATGCACACGACGGCCTCGGACGGGACCGATTCGGTCGATGAACGGGTTGAGCAGGCGCAGGAGTACGGTATCGACTGCATCGCGATCACGGACCACGACGCGATGACGGACGACCTGGACGACCGGTACGAAGAACGCCAGGGGGTCGAGGTGATCGCGGGTGCGGAGATCAAGGCGGGGCTGGACGGCGACAAGGTGGAGGTGCTCGGCTACTTCCTCGATCCGGCCGACGAGGAGCTCTCACGGCTGTTCGACCGGATCGAACGCTACCGCCGTGAACGGATGCAGGAGATGGTGGCGAACGTGAACGCTGAACTGGGGGCGGAGATCACGTTCGAGGACGTGGCGTCGCGGGCCGATGCGTCGATCGGCCGCCCGCACCTCGCCCGAGCGCTGGTCGATGCCGGAGCGGCTGACAGTGTCGCTGAGGCGTTCCAGGAGTACATCGGCGACGACTGCGATGCGTACGTGGAGACTGAGAAGGTTGACGCGGCGGAGGTCATCGGGACGATCCATGACAACGGCGGTGTGGCGTCGCTGGCCCATCCCGGACGGTCGTTGACGCCTGACGACGCGTACGACAGGGTCGGCGAGCTTGTCTCGTCGGGCCTGGACGCGATCGAGGTGCCATACACGTACGACAAGCTGGACGAGGGACGGTACCAGTTCGGCGCGGAGACGGCGAAGGACCTGGCACAGGAGTTCGATCTGCTGGTGACGGGCGGCTCTGACTGTCACGGCAGCGGGTCGGACAAGTTCTACCTGGGCGATGTCCGGCTGCCGTACCGCCACGTGGAGGCGCTGAAGGAGCGCCGCGAGGAGTACGCGTGAGCTATTCGATGTACCCGAGGTTGCGCAGCCGGTCCTTGATCTGTTCTTCGTCCTGCTGCGTCATGCCTGTATGCTGGTCCCGCGTTTCCAGGACGCCGAGGTCGTCCAACCGGTCGAGGACGTGGCTCACACATTCCTCCGGCGTGTCCTCGGCTGTGTTGACGGTGATCTCAGGTTCATCGGGCTCCTCGTACGGGTGGTTGACGCCGGTGAAGTTGTCGATCTCGCCGTTCTCGGCCTGCTCGTAGAGGCCCTTGGGGTCGCGCTCCTTGCAGATCTCGACGGGGCAGTCGACGAAGATCTCGATGAAGTCGCCGCCCTGTTCGATCTCGTCCCGCGCGTTCTCCCTGGCGTCCTGGAACGGGGAGATGGCGGCGACGATGACGCCGATGTCGTGCTCGTTGAGCAGGCGGGCGATGAAGGCGACACGCCTGTTGTTGGTGGCGCGCTCCTCTTCGGTGAACCCGAGGTCAGGGTGGAGCTTGCCGCGGACGTCGTCGCCGTCGAGGTTGTGCATTTCGACGCCTCTGCTGCGGAGCTCCTCCTCGACGCGCTTGGCGACGGTGGACTTGCCTGAGCTGGGAAGCCCGGTGAACCAGAGGGTGAAGCCGCCGCGCCGCTCGTCTGTCACGTCAGCTCCCCTCCACGAGCGGCTGGTCGAAGCCGGTGATGGTGTCGGCGACCTCGGGCCGCATCAGTTTGTCGGATGGTGTCTCGCCGTCCTGCAGCATGTTCCGGATCTTGGTGCCGCTGGGCGTAACCCGCTCGTCGCTGCCGTGCGGGCAGATGGTCTCGGAGACGGTGTCGTTGCATTTCCGGCAGAAGAAGGCGTAGTCGTAGAACATGGGTTCGATGCCGATGCTGCCGAACTCGTCGAAGATCTCCTGGGAGGCGAACTCGTCGTAGTAGTCGCCGACCCCGGCATGGTCCCTGCCGACGATGAAGTGTGTGCAGCCGTGGTTTTTCCGGACGATCGCGTCAAATACTGCTTCGCGCGGTCCCATGTACCGCATCTTGGCGGTGAAGATCGACATGGCGGCCTGGTCCCGGTAGTAGTTCTCCATGAGGCTGCGGTAGGCTTCGAGGATGACCTCGTCCCGGTAGTCGCCTTCTTTCTTGGCACCGATCTTGGGGTGGATGAGGATGGCGTCGACGTGCTCGAGGGCGGATTTCTGCAGGTATTCGTGGCCTCTGTGCGGTGCGTTCCGCGTCTGGAAGCCGACGACGGTGTCCCAGCCCTTTTC
>JAXINV010000017.1:0-11302 GCA_034190465.1 Asbonarchaeum danakilense (SeqCode)
GGATGGTTGTCGGCCTCACCGGGGTAGATGAAGACCTGGAAAGCGACCTCCCACGGAATTTCTGACGGTTACTGATCGAGCAACCGAACCACGGCCTCACAGAATCCAGTTACCTGTCCCGGCTCCGTCTTATCGATAGGTGAACCACGTTCGTGCGACGGGACAACGAGACGGAGCTTGTCGGCGGGACAACCGAAAACATCCATGCCTCAATGGTGCCGGGCATGATTGCAAACCTCCTAGAGGAGGCAGGGAAGGGACGGCGTGTCGCCTTCGAGATCCAGCCAGAATCCCGGCCAGCGACAGCGAAGTACCAAGTCCGGTGGCAGTTCCTCACCTACGACCACGTTGAGGAACACTGGGTCCCAGTCCATACCCACGAAAACAAGCATGACGGGGTCGTGGCCTGGCTCAGGCGAAGCTTCAAGCAGCTATCCAGTCTCATCGAATCCAAGGTCATGCCGACCTTCGACGTCGACCAGGAGAAGATCAACGTCTTCGAGGTCAACGACACCTACCTGTTCAAACACTACTTCGAGAACGACGAGGTGTTCGACGAGCTCGGCCGGTACTACAACCAGGACGCCTACCGCTTCGAACTCCCCGACCGAACGACGCTGCAACAGGTCGACGAACTCCTCGGGGAGTACTTCCACACCCTCAACCTCGTTAGCGACATCGAACCCTACTGCGTCGTCGTGGAACGCGGCGAGGACTATAGTGACATCCTCCGCAACGCCGTCGTCCAGTTCGACCGAGGACGACGAATTGTTTTCCTGATGAAAGACAAACTCTCCGCTGACCAAGCTATAGAGCAGGACGCAACACCGTTGGAGGAAGCGGAAATCAGCAACCTACTCTAATCGAAATAACGAGGTTTAACCACTCTCAAGGCTATTCGTTTCTCGCTCAATTTTGTGGATGTGCCGGAGGACTTGTTCACCCTGGTCGGTGAGGACGTAGTGGCGAAAGGTATGATCTTCGGGATTGAGACACTCAACGATGTCGCGTTCACGGAGCTGTTTAAGAGCTCGACAGGTATTCGGTAAGCCGATTTTCGTACGGTCAGCGAGATCGGTAGGTGTCAAAGGTGACGGCGACCGAGCCAAAGTTGCAACAACGTTTCGCCGATTCTTGGAGCGCCGGACAAACGAGACCAAACTCCAGAACTCATCAGCCATACAACGTCACTGCGAGACAGCCACATAACACTCAAACTGTCACCGACCATTATTCCTCCATTGCACGAATATTCAGATTTATAAATGATCCATCATAATCAGGGACCACAATACACGACCAGTACACGGTATAACATCCACCAGCCGGCGACCTATGGACACGAATACAAAATACTTATTTTTGGTTCTAAGTTTAGTCGTATTTTCGGGAAGTGGTACAGCGGAGTATTTCTGGTATAACACTCAGACCCATTATAACAACTCGGGCCACCCTACCACGACAAATGGGTTCGATAAATTCTTTAATACAGCTACGAGCGGCGTATCGTTCGGAGGTAGCGGAGCGTATAACAGTCGAATCTACTGGCATGATACTAGTAGCTGGGATGCTAAGCCAGGATATTTACCAGCTGACGGATTTTCCTGGAAATTTGTAGGTTCACTCTATGCACCATCTTCAGGCACATACAACATAGCGGTAGATGCTGACGACGCAACAGACGTTTGGATTGATGGTAATCTTGTAGCAAAATGGTACTCCGGCCACGGTACCTGTGGCTGTTGGAGTCATTCTGGAACCATCACCCTATCGAAAGGATGGCACAACTTTAAAGCACGGATGGAAGAGGGGGGCGGAGGAGATGGCATTGGAGTAGCGTGGATCAAGCCGAGTGGTTCCAGTTACAGTCTTATCCCCTCAAACAGATACTCTGATAACCGAGTACCAAATAGTCCCAAAAACCCTTCCCCTCCAGATGGGAAAACCGGTGTTTCAACTTCTCCAACTCTTTCTGTCACTGTATCGGATCAGGATGGTGATTCGATGAATGTGACGTTTTATGATGCGAGTGATGGGTCGGTGATTGGGACGGATGTGGGTGTGGCGTCAGGAGGAACGGCGTCGGTGCAATGGACCGGGTTGCAGTCCGGGACGACGTACTCGTGGTATGCAGTGGCAGATGATGGACCGACGACAAATCAGAGTTCGACATGGAACTTTACAACGAGCTACGCACCTTCTGTACAGGGGTTCCAGTTCACTGATGAGGGCGGAGATCATGCTTTTGCAACTGATGCGGTGATCAGTGATCAGAACGGGGAGAGCGACATTTCGTCGTGTTCGTTGGTGGTGCGGGATGGTGAGGGGAATTCGCAGAGTTATGCGGCAAGTCTGGACCGGGCGTTCGGGACAGGGGATGAGGCTGCGTGTAATGTTTCCAGTTCTGTGAGTTTTGCCGATCAGGCCGGGTGGGCGCATACTGAGTCCATGACCGTGGAGTTCAGAGCTACTGACGAGGCAGGGAACACCGGAATTGGCAGCACCTCGCATAACTTCCCAAACCACGCCCCCATCGTCAAGCCATCGTTCTTTGTTGCTGAGACAACGCAGAGCGACTGGTCATCCGGGACGTTGAGCGGAGTGTCGGCGTCGAATGGGAGCTTGTCGCTGGCAGTAACGCCGTATAGTCTTGTGTCGGTCGGGTTGAGTAGCACGTCTGAGCCGCGGCCGCAGGGGCTCTACGATGGTGGCGGTAATCTGATTGCTCGTAGCGGTCGGTCCTACATGGTATCGGTCTTGGATACATCGACGAATACCTTCGATTCCCATACGACCTACGACGTATATGGTTCAAAAGCGGAGGCCGGTGCGATGGCGGATGCATTGAATGCACTCCCCAACAATGGGTCGAAAATTGTTCTTATCCATACCTATGATGAACCGCAGAGAAATCGGCTGAGTAACGGGTCTGCTGAGGCGATGTATGCGGTCGGTGCGTCAACCGAGGTGTACGGATCCTCTAATTTCAAGTACCGGTCAGCATATGCACTCGTCGGACGACCAGGGATTGGTGAGGGGAATGCCTTTCTTGAGGCATATGCTGGCGATGTCGACAGTGACACGGATGCGTGGGTTGACAGGACGTGGCGGGGGGCTCACAATATGAGTGGCTCTCGTGTCACCTCCTACAACCTTTCCTCCGTTGGGATAGCGTCTGGGAGCTTGATTAGATGGGATGCTACCCTGCCTGCCGGCACATCGATTACTGTTGAAACGTCGCTCGACGGTGGGGCCACCTGGCAACAGGCAACAAACGGCGGAAATATCACGGGGATATCCTCCGGGACCAACCTGACCGGAACCGAGTTACTGGTGAGAATCAGGCTCGAGACAACCGATACAACCGTGACACCACAGCTGCATAATCTGGTGCTCAGTGTTTCCTCACAAAGTGACGGCCCAACATTCAGCGATTCTCCCACCGAGCATGCATTCACGGTCAGCGCCTCAGCGATCGATACAGACGCAGGGAACAGCGAATTAGCGTCGTGTACAGTACGGCACGTCGACCAGCAAGGGAATCAACATACGACGACAGGCACACTCGACACCAGTTATGGCGGTAATGATGAAGCACGGTGCACCGCCACGGTTAACGCCTCGTACAGCGGCTATACTGGCAGCGACACGCTTGACGTAACGGTCGTATTCCAGGATCAGCACGGCGCTACCGTTCAGACCACAACCGCCTCCCATGCCTTTCCGAATCATGTGCCGAGTATCGCATCGAGTCCCACATTCGCTAACAGCTCAACACAGCACACGTTCAACATCTCCGCCGTCGGGAAGGACACGGACGCTGGCAGCAGCGAGCTGTCGTCGTGCACCGTGACGCACAGCGACGGCGAAAGCACGTACGCAACGGCAGGAAACCTCGATACGAGCTACGGTACGACGGACGAAGCAAGCTGCGAGCTGCGGATCGCCGCCGAGGTCGAGGGCGGGTTCAGCGGCTACCTCCCCGGTGAACGGATCTCGGTCGATGTCAGGTTCACGGACGTCCACGGTGCCACGGTGACGACGAGCCAGACGTCCAACCCGGTGCCGAACCGGAAGCCGGAGATCCATCCGCCGATCCTGACGTTCCCGTCCGCGCCGGATGTGCTGGACAATGTGACGGCCCGTGTCAACACGAGCGATGTAGGTGATCCGGTCCGGTATGCGAACTTCACGGTCTGGGAGTACAACCAGGACACGGAGAACCGTGTGTTCGTCAACGAGAACGGGACGATGTGGCGGAACGGCAGCTTCCAGCTGTGGAACGCGACCGAGTTCCAGGCAGACCTGGAGAACGCCACGTACAACTTCTCCCTCACCGTCAGCGATGGCTACGCGGAGGTCAGGCGGAGCGGGAAACTGTTCACCCTGGAAGCGGTCAAGCCGGATGTCTCTGAGCTGTCGTTCTACCGGCCTGATCCGTGGGGGGTGGCGGAGACGTGGTTCCGTCCAGGGCAGGGCCTCGGCGCGTACGTGACCGTGACGGATGCGAACGGCCGCGGCGACATCGTCAGCTACGGCGGGCAGGCGATCGATCCAAATGGGCAGACGTTCACGATGTCGTCGTTCAACGTCGAGAACCAGGTGTTGAACGGGTACAACCTGTCCATCTTCTACAGCGTGCCGGACGACGCGGTCAGTGGGGACTGGGATATGCGGATCACGGCAACGGACGAAGACGGACTGCAGGGCAGCAACAGGTCGACGTTCCATGTGACGAGGTATACATCGGTGACAGCGAGCGTGGAGCAGTCGCTGCAGAACGATACCGTTTACGTGGACGGCAATAACGTCAGCGACGGGGTGTACACGGACAGTGAGGTCTCTTTCCCGTACGCTGTCCGGATCTGGCGCCGGCTGTTGACCGGTGTGATTAACTATGGGCGGTTCACGCAGCTCACCGTCGACGGGCAGCGGCTCACCATGACGCAGGAGTTCGCGGACAACCAGTTCCTGCTGCCCGCCACCGAGGCCAGCCTGTTCGACCTGGAGCAGCTGGAGGACCAGTTCACCGGCGGCCTCCTCTCCGGCCGCAGCTTCCTGGAGAACGCTGTGGCATCGATCGGCTACGGGACGACGGATGAGAAGACGGTGCGGGTTGCTGCCCGATTCGAGAAGAATGAACGTATCCAGATACATGGATTTGACGGCAGTCTTTCCAGCGGTATCCATGAGCTGCTGATCGAGAAAGAAGGGGTGGAAAACAGGTCAATGATTGTTAGTGTGGAGCTGGTACGATGAAAGGGCAGTCGGTGCTACTCTCGTATGCGATCTATATCGGGCTGGGACTTTCCGCGGTCTACATCGTGGTGAGTAGCGGTGTTCCGATACTTGAGGATATGCAGGACACGGCAGCGATTCAGAGCCAGGTCGATCAGCTGTCGTCGCTTGCCGACAAGATACAGCGCGTTTCCCGCCAGACGACAGGGGCGCAGAAGAGGGTCCGGGTCCAGATTGACCGGGGAAGCCTGTTCATCGAGAACGAGTCGATCGTCTACGAGATCAAGACAGGGAGCGGTATCATCACGGCAGGTAGTAAACGCCGGTTCGGTAACGTCGTGCTCTCGGCCAACGCCCAGACGTCCGTCATGAAGACGACGTACAACGGCACTGAGTGCTACAGGATGGCGAACCAGTACATCGAGACATGCGTCAAGGCGTTCGGGACGGAGACGAGCTTTGAGCAGGGGTACTTGAATGAGACCGTGCTGTACCTGGAGAACCACAGGATCAACAAGACGCTGCATCCGGACCTCTCCCTCGCCATCAACGGCAACAGTTCGATCGATGCCGGCAGGATCAGTGCGCGGCCGGTGGCGACGGGCCAGTACCTGGGACAGGGCCGCCTGCTCCTCTTCGTTGATCCCGACGGCCGGCCGACCTACACGGTGGCCGTCCAGCTCCGCAGCGGCTCCGACTTCCTGCAAATTGAGGTGCGATGACTGTAAGGCCGACGGATCGAGCCACCTGACCGACAGCTGTTTAAAGTTTCTCATCGGAACGTGACAACATGTCGGACGATGCTGTCATCGTCGGCCGGTTCCAGCCGTTCCACCACGGTCACCGTATCAACATGATCGAGTATGCACAGCAGGAGTACGACGAGGTCTACCTGGGCATCGGTGTGGACCCGGACGGCAGGACTGGCCGGAACCCGCTGACGTACGGGGAGCGCGAGGACGTGATCGACGAGCTGTACCCGGACCTCCCGACGTTCCCCGTGGAGGAGGACACGGACCCTGGATCGTGGGTGGACAACATCGAGGACGGGCTGGACGGGTACCGCGAAGACCACGAGGTCACCCCTGTCACCGGCAACACGACGAGCCGTGACAGCTTCGAGCAGGAAGGCTACGACGTCGACTTCCGGGAGGAGGACGACCTGGTCGGCGACGATGTCTACCGCGGCACGAGGATACGGGAAAGGGCACGGGACGGTGGGGAGTGGCGGCATCTGGTGCCGGACGATGCCGCAGCGAAACTGGACGAGATCGGGTTCGAGGAGCGGGTGCGGCAGCATGACTGACGACGCGGTGATCATCGGCAGGTTCCAGCCCCTGCACCGGGGCCACGACGAGGGCCTGATCGACTATGCGCAGGAGGCGTACGACCAGGTCTATCTGGGCGTCGGTGTCTCTGGCGATGAGCCGACCGGCCACGACCCGCTGTACGGCGATGAACGGGAGGAGCTGCTGGATGAGGTCTATCCCGATGTCGAGGTGTTCCAGGTCGAGGACCAGGGCGACAACGAGGCATGGGTCCGCGAGGTGGAGGACCGGGTCGCTGACTACGTGGAGGACGGGTTCGTCCCGGTGACGGGCAACGAGTGGACGGCGGAGTGCTTCGAGGAGTTCCCGGAGACGGACTACACGGTTGATTTGCTGGAGGAAGAGGACATGCTCGACAGGGACACGTACCGCGGCACACGGATCCGTGAGAAGATACGTGACGGGGAGGACTGGGAGCACCTGGTGCCCGAGAAGGTCAGAGAACAACTTGACGAACTCGGCTTCGCTGCACGGGTGCGACGGTATGGCTGATGCAGTGGTGCCGGGCCGGTTCCAGCCGCCGCACGTGGGCCACGCCTACATGATCGAGCTGGCTGTCGGGCGGTACGACGAGGTCTACATCGGTGTCGCAACCCATGAACAGGGCACGGAACGCAACCCGCTAAGCTACGAGGACCGCCGGTACGTGCTGGAGGAGGCGTTCGAGGACGTCCATGTCTACGAGATGGAACGCCCGCGCGACCCTGACTACGTCGAGCGACAGTTCGAGGAGGAGCTGCCGGAGGACGTGGAGGTCGTGACGGGGAACGAGGAGACGGAGGCGTTCGTGGAGGACCTGGGCGTCGAGGTCCGGATGCTGGATGAGCTGGCCGATCTGACGTACAGCGGCACGAGGATCCGGCAACGTGCCCGGCAGGGAGATTCGTGGCGTCACCTGGTGCCGGACGGGGTCGATGAGCTGCTGGACGAGGTCGGGTTCGAGGAGCAGCTCCGCCGGCTGTCAGAAGGATGATACCGCCCTCAGCTCTTGACTTCTCCCCGTTGCGGGGTCGACCGGGGTGCTCCTCGTGGAGCTCCCGGGGTCATCATCGGGCGTACCGTTTTTGCTCGGCAAGGCTTTTATCCGCTGTGTTTCTTAAACCGCTCTGCCGCATACTGGCGGTGTGATGCACGATGACGGAGCAGACATGGATCGCGGAACGGCTCGGTGACCAGGCGGAAACACATGAGGCGTTCGAGGACGCGGTGTTCGCGGAGGGGACGCTGGATGCGAAGGAGAAACGCCTCTGCGCGGTGGCTGCTGCGAACATGGCCCGTGACCGTGGCGGGCTGCAGGAGCAGATCGAGAAGGCGAAGGAGGCGGGCGCGGACGAGGACGATCTCGCTGGCGCGCTGAGCATGGCCTGGATGACCGCGGGGAGCACGCAGATCTACTGGGCGCAGGACGTGTTCGAGGAGCAGATCGAGCATGCCTGGTACAAGCGCCGGCTCGGTGAGGCATCGAAGGCGTTCGGCGAGTTCCACGATGCTATCATGGAGGACGGACCGCTGCCTGAGGTGTTTATGGAGCTGCTTGGTGTTGTGGTCGGCTGCATGGGGCGGTGCGAGCACTGTGTTGAGGCACATATCCAGCAGGCGCTGGACAAGGGCGCGACGAAGGACCAGGTCGCGGAGGCGCTGGGCGTGGTCTGGTACATCGGCGGCCGGTCCCAGGTGACGTGGCTGGAGGACCGGCTGGATGAGCTGCTGACGGGGTGATCCTGTCCGGCTATGGCTGTGCGCTGGGAGGGTTCGGGGTCGCTGACGCGGTGCTGCCGGTCGTCGGTACTGTGGGCAGATCAGTGGCCCAGGCGATTGTTGTACTGTGGTACAAGGGTCTGTACGATGCCGGCTGTGAAAAGGGAGCACGGTGCCTATCCGTTACAAGTATCCTGTCTGCTGTAGGGAATGTTTCCCTACCGGACAGATAACACGTGTCGATCGGCGGAGTGACGGCAGGGGATTTTCTTTCAGCCGGAGCCGCGACCGCTAATGTTTATTAAGGAGGGCTCCCAGTTAATGGGATAGAGGTGAGAAATCATGGCAGAACTACCACGCGCACCTCTGGAACGGCTTCTGAGGCAGGCTGGTGCAGAACGAGTCTCCGATGCAGCTACCGAAGCACTTCGGGAAGCTGTTGAGGAAGAGGCTCTGGACCTGGCAGAACGGGCCAGGAATTACGCCCAGCACGCCAACAGAAAGACCGTCCAGAGAGAGGACGTCCAGGCTGCACGACGTGAGCGATAAGTCGCTCCAGGCAGTCACCGTGACTGCCCAGCCTGCAAACTTTTTTCTTTTCTTTTTTCTTCTCACACCCTGTGGACCGTCTAACGGCACGATGTCCTGTTGACCGGCCGACAGTGCTCGATACCCTGGCACCGGTACTGCGGCGGATACGATTCCATGACGAGGAGGTCGCCGTAGCAGGTGCAGGCGGCGTAGTACTGCTCACACATGACCGTGGAACCGTTGACAGTGGTCCGCTCCAGGTTGAACTTCTCGTACGTCGTCCCCGACTGCAGCGCGGCCCCGAGACTGAGGATGAGCAGTGCCCCGACGAGGAGGCCGCCGGCATGCTGTCGGGTGAACTCCATCACCGCTCGACCTCGTGCCTGTCGTCGCTGTCCTGCCGGACGCTGTCGGGAAGGTTCCTGTCACGCTCCTTCTCACCTTCCTCCCGGAGGTAGGCGCCGGAGACGTTGTCGCTCAGCTGGCCGAGCAGCTCCATGCCTTCGATGAATGCCTGCTGGTCGTGCTCGTATTCTCCTTTCCGGCGCTCGTTCTCCCCGGCCCGGCGCTCCATGTCGTACCGGCCCTTTTCATCGCCCCGCTGCTTGTGCCTGTCTGCCTGTGCTTTGAGCGATCCGGCTGATTCTTCGGCGCTGGCCCGCTGCAGTGAGGATTCGGCGTACAGGTCGACGAGCATCTGGGCGAACCGGCGCTCGGTGTCTGCGTCCAGTTCGTCGTCCTCCATGGCCTGCTCCCTGGCCTGTTCGAAGGTGTCCTCCCAGTCCTGGTAGGCGTCCATGTCCCGGAGCGCGACCTCGATGTTGGTGAACGTGCTCTCGTACTCGACCTCGTCGCTGTCGTATGCCATACTGGCGAGATTGCCCCTGCCGGTACTTAAGGATTCACCTGACCAGGTCCTGCAACCACTGCCCGATCAACCGTCCGAATGCGATCTCCCGGGGCTCGTCACCGTCCTGCGGCTCGACCTGCGCGGTGTCGATGCCGTACAGGTTGCCGCCGACGGTGTCGGTCAACGGTGTGTCGCCGATGACGAGTGTCTCGTCTTTCTCCGCTTCGACGTCCTGCAGCGCGTCCCTGAACGAGCCGGGCAACGGTTTCCGATACGCTGTGTCGACGATGTCTGCGTCCAGCTGGTCTTCGAACACGTCACGCCGGCCGTCGAGGCTGTCGTTGGACAGGACCCTGACCTGGAACCGGTCGGCTGCCTCCTGGTACCAGTCGCGGATGTCGTCGCTGAGCTCGTCGTCGCCGTACCCGGTCAGGGTCTGGTCCAGGTCGACAAGCAGTGCCTGGTAGCCGTGGTCCTCGAGGTCGTCGAGGTCGATGTCGGTGACGCTGTCGTACTGTCTGTCGGGCAGCAGGTAGTCGGCGGCGATGTCACGCAGCACGGCTACCACCGCGCCACCCAGCCGTCCAGGCCGTCGAACCCTGCCTCGAATGTCTCGGCGGGCTGCTGGAAGAAGTCGCTGTCCTGGCTGAACGCGGCGCCATGGAGACCCTGGTCGAGGAGATCTTCTTCCACGCCCTGCACGACGTCCTTGATCTGTTCGCGCTTGGAGCGCTGCTGGATGAACGGGGCGTGGAAGAGGATATGGTCGGCGTCCAGGTCGCGTTCGGGGGCGGCGATCTGCTGGAACGAGAGCTCCAGGCCGGATGCCTTGGCGCTCTGCTCGGCGCTGTCCAGGTGTTCGTCGCTGCCCCGGAGGTCGACGTCGTGGATGTCCATGTCCTGTTTGGCCTGCTGGGCGACGGCGGCGTACTGCTCCATGTCGTACCGCTCGATGTCCATGAAGGCGAACTTGCGGCTGGCGTTGGGGATGTTGCATTCGATCCTGCCGGCTTCGATGGGGATGATGCCGGCGCCGCAGAACGGGTCGAGCAGGGAGTCACCGGGCTGCCAGTCGCTGGCCCTGACGAGGCAGTTGGCGAGGACGGGCGGTGTCCGCGGCTCGTCGGTGCGCAGGTACGGCCGCTGGTTGAGTGAGTCGCCGGTGGTGTCGATCCCGAGGTAGGCGTCGTCGCCGAACAGGTCGAGGCGGAAGACGCGGTCGGGGTCGTCGAGGTCGACGCTGAGCGTTTCGCCCTGCTGCTCCTCGTACAGGTCGACGATGGCCTGGCCGGCCTGCCGCGCGATGTCGGGCGAGGAGAAGTCGTGGTCGCCCTGCCGAGTGACACGGACGGCGAAGGTTTCGTCGGGCTTGATGAGGTCGCTGATGTCGGTTTCAAGCGCCTCGTATGCGTCGCCGGGCTCATGCAGTGTGAAGTCGGCGAGCAGTTCGATGAACCTGGCGCAGCTGCCGGCGAGGTAGTTGGCCCGGAAGACGGTCTGTCCGTCGCCGTCGAGGAGGACACGTCCGGGCGCGGTATGGGTGACGTCGGCGTCTGTGACGGTTTCGAGGTCGTCGACTGCCTGCTGTTCGAGGCCGTACGGGGTGTAGCCGAGGAGCTGCATGGGGCGGTATGGCGCGTGGGTCTTTTTGTAGT
Organism: Asbonarchaeum danakilense (SeqCode); assembly: GCA_034190465.1. Lineage (GTDB taxonomy): Archaea > Nanohalarchaeota > Nanosalinia > Nanosalinales > Nanoanaerosalinaceae > Asbonarchaeum > Asbonarchaeum danakilense. The sequence goes on from JAXINV010000017.1 coordinate 11,301, forward strand.
TC
>JAXINV010000071.1:0-10785 GCA_034190465.1 Asbonarchaeum danakilense (SeqCode)
AAGATTCGGCAGGTACGGGTTTAGCAGGTGTTGAAACTGTAAGCACTTCGGCTGGTACGAGTCCAGGTGGATCCGGTGGGCTTTATTTTGTTGACGCAGATGGAACAAGTTCCGGATCTTACCAGAGTTCCGACGAAATCTTCCTTGATCCAAATATTGGTGCCGCCTCAAATTTGGAACTTGACACCGATGCCAGTGTTGATAACGACGGTGATGGAACGGCTGGGGATGACGCCGTAATCTTTGACGGTGGAGATACTGCCATTGATACAGCAGAAAACATTTCAATGACACAGTTCGCCTCCGGCGATAATGTAGACTTTGCTGATGGTGGCGCTACCTCAGGTTCCTACGACGACGGGGAAGATATTGTGACCGATGCAGGAGGAAGTGGGACCTTATCTCTTGCAGCAGATTCCTCCGTCAACGCCAACGGCGATGGTGTCTCGGCGTCGGATGGTTCAGCCATCGTCGACCTCAGAACTGCTTCAGGCGGGCAGTGGGTCGACATCGATAGCAACGGCTACGATGCCGGCGACGAGATCTTCAGCGACGACGACAGCGACGGCGTCTACACCAACCAGTCCGACACGTTGATCAGTAACACGGGGACGACGGATGTGGTTGTCGGCAATACGCTCACCTCGTTCGCTTCGTCGACGAGGCACGATGAGTCGGTCGCCACTAACTCGCAGTACGATAACGGTGAGAACATCGTTGATGACGCTGGTTCCGTGTCAGGCGAGTTTGAAGGCGGTGATACCGTTCTCTATGGGTCGTTGAGTACAGGTTCTGGTGTCCAGTACTGGGCGACGGACAGTTCCACGGTCTCCGGTGTGTCCGGGCTGCGGACAAAGCTCCTGGACACTGTTCCTGACGCGGTCTTCATCGAGGAGAAGGACAGCCAGGACCAGCAGGAGGCGTATGTCGTCGAGCCGGCCTGGGACGGGACCGATTCCGAGGTCGAGGTCGGTGGTGAAGACGTCAGTGCCGCTGTCTCGTTCACCGGGACGCGGTCGCGTGCGCAGCTGAACACCGATGACAACGTGTACCAGAGCTATGACTCGTTCGGCACGTTCGTCCAGGAGGACACGTCCGGCACCGGCAGCGTCACCATCAACTACCCCGACCAGCAGGCGGTCGCCGGTGCAGCGTTCACCGGTGCTGCGGGCGGGCTTTCGACCGGTGGCACGTCCAGTGAACAGGTCTCCGTGACCTACACCGGTGTCACCAACCAGGACATCCGTGGCAGCATGCCTGCGGTCGCAGCGGTCGACTCCCAGGTCTCCCAGCAGACAAAGCAGAACGCTGACCTGATCCTGGTCGGTGGTCCGGCGGTCAACACCTTGGTCGCCGACCTCGCCGCGCAGGGTGACACGTGGACCGTGCAGGAGTGGCGGAACCAGCATCAGGGCGAGGCGTTGCTGCAGCTGGTGGAGGACGCGTTCAGCCAGGGCAACCATGCGCTCATCGTCGCCGGCTACATGGCGGACGACACCGCGCGGGCTGCCGAGTACATCAGCGACTACGGCCAGCACCAGGCCGCGCTGCAGGGCGAGACGCAGTACACACCGTCCGGGGACTGATCCCCGGGCAGGGTTACGCTTTTATCTCGTTGACGTCCAGACAGGACCATGCGCAGGACAGCGGTTTTCATCTTCCTTGTCGTCCTCCTCCCGCTCGGTGCCGCTTCCACGTTCGACACCGTGCTGTACACCGATGACCTGACCGAGGACCTCCGGATCACCGGTGCGGTCTGGCCGGATTACCAGCGGCAGGGCGTTGATACCGTGTTCAAGTACCGGCTGGAGATTGTGAACGACGGGTTCAACGGTACCAAGGTCGACAGTTTCCACATCCTGGTCAGGAACGGGTCGGGCGTCGTCACGAGGAAACGGGTCAGCACGGAGAACCTCGTCATCGAGGACGGCCTCACCGAGCCGCGGTACGCCCGGTTCACCATCCCGGTCCGGCCTGACAGGGTGACAGGGCTCCGGTTCCGGTTGAACCATACCGCGGTGTTGACGAGCGGTGAACAGGTGTTCCGCCGGTTGCAGGGCGGTATATCGCTGTCGTTGCAGCCGCCGAACCAGACGCTGGACAGTTTCTCGACCAACGTCTCCGAGGCGTTCCGGGACAGGAAGATCTGGGTCACCGGTGAGACCTCGGGTGTCGACCGTGTCACGATCCAGGGTTCCACGTTCCAGGTGGAGGCCGGCAGGTTCCAGGGTCGCGTACCCCTACTACCCGACGACCTGACACCCGGCCCTGAGGAGATCCCGTACATGATAGAGACGTCTACAGGCCTTATTTTTCAGAGGAACGTCACCACAACCATTGTTAACAGACGTCCGTCCATCAATCTGAGTTCCGATGCTTCCACGGTGAAAGGCGAGCCGCTCCCGGTCACGGTGCAGTGGAGGGACGATACCGGGATCGCGACCGTCAGCTACACGTTCAGGGGTGAGACGTTCACCAATGCCTCCTCCACGTTCAACATCGCCACAACGGATCTTTCCGTGGGGGATTACACGTTCAACGTCTCCGTGACGGATCATGACGGCGCCACCGCAACGGCGAATGCCTCGTTCACCGTAAAGAAGGAACAGCAGGGGGGCAACGGTTCTGATGGTGGGTCGGAAGGGAGGAAAGAGCAGTCGAGCTCGATCCCGATCATCGGCCCGATCCGTGACTTCATCGAGGGACTGATCCGGTCGTTGCTCGGTATCGGATGAGTCTCAGTCCCCTGACTGCTGATTGTTCCCGCTCTGCTGGTTCTCCTTGTCTGCGGGGCCGAGGAAGTCACCAAATCCAGAGAGGAAGTCCATGATGCTGTTGCCGAACCCGGCAAATCCTTTGAGCTTGTTCTTGCCTGTGAACAGTGCTGCTTCTTTTGCTTCTGAAGGGTCACGGGTCTTCGCTGTTTCGACCAGGGAATGGGCGCGGGAAGCAGTCCCGCTCGGCACCTCCATATTCTCTAGGAGGTTGAGGACACGGTTCAGGGATTCGCTCTGGTTGCTGCTTGCGTAGGCCTCTACCTGCTGGATGCCCTGGAGGACGGATCTGTAGTACTGGGATTTGTACTGGCTGTCCTGTTCGATAGTTCCAAGCTCTGAGACACGTTCATAGATGGCGGTTGCAGGGCTTATGATTCCATACGAGGTCATGAAGTAGTCGAACGCCTTGTCCTGGTTGTAGAGCGGGTGCGACGGTGTGACGATCCCGGGCGTGGGCTTGAGGCTCTCACTGTTACCGCTGCCGTCCCCGCCGTTGCTTGCAGCCAACCCCATCGTTGTGAGGAGCGAGGTCAGGAGCAGGACTGACAGGACGGCCGCCCCGGCTCCGCGTCGCATGTGCATAAACCAGGACTGGGGGTTCCGGGTAGATAAATATTTCCTCGGGAGGTGTCCCGGCCGGCCCATTCTTTAAGTAGGGGCCGGTGTAAGACAGACCTATGCGATGGACGATCATGGCTGCGCTGGTGCTCGTGCTGTCAGCCGGGACAGCGGCGGCCACACAGGTCGATGTCAGGCCGGGAATGATCGGTCCGAGCAACCCACTGCACGGGCTTGACGTGGCGTTCGACAACGCTATGATGGCGGTCGGTCTGACCAGCCCTGGCCAGGTGGCCTATGAACGTGCCTCTGAACTTGGCGTCCTCCAGCGGAAGAACTTGACGGATACACCAGCGTTCAACCGTACCATGCGGGCGATGAACCGTGTCGCCCAGCGGGCTTCGAACAAGAGCATCAAAGGTCTGCAGAAGGCAGAAGCCGTCCTGCAGCGGGTCATGCAGCGGGCTCCGGCCCAGGCACAGCACGGACTCCAGACCGCGCTTGGTAATATCCAAAAGGCGAAGAACAGGCGGCCCTCGGCCCAGCAGAACGGCCCGTCCGGTCAGAACGGCGCACCGGACAGCACTCCCGGCGGTCCGTCGAACGGCCAGCGCCCGTGACCGTTTCTTCCACTGCACTCAAGAAGCCAGAATGTGAACCGGTCGCGAAGGACGGGCGAAGTTTCTGGTCGGGTCGCAGAGCGACCCCGGCCTATCGTCATCGCCGATTTGCGATGGGAACGCCTGGTTGAAGATCAGGGGGATCTTCTGCACCCGTCTTCTCTCACCGTGTTCGAGAAGCCAGGATTTGAACCGGTCTGCGGAGCAGACCGCTAACCGCCTAAGGTTGTTATATGGCCTAATTCTTTAAATCAGATGCACAGAATCTCCTAAGTTCAGAGATTGGGTTAGATATCGCTTATGATACCTTGTGAAAATTTATGATATCTTATGATTCCTTATGAAGTACACGTAGATATCTCTCTAGGTTAGAGGGCTGGGTTAGATATCGCTTCTGATATCTTGTGAAAATTTATGATATCTTATGATTCCTTTTGATATCTTTGTACGTAGCTGAGTAAGGTTTCAAGATTTAGGGTTATTTAATCTCTATTTGTATAATAAGTAGAAAAGAACCGAACACTTTGTATAATGGACGCCCGGAGCAGGTCGACGTGTTCTGTTCCATCGCTGATTGCTGTGCGTGGTCGGTTCCTGTGTCCGGAACCTGACAGAATGGGAAGTGGGAACGCCCGGATTTGAACGTCGGAAACCGATTTCCTCAGGTATCAAATCCGGGTATGAGCATATCTTTGATATGGGAACGCCCGGATTTGAACTGTCGCAAATCAGAGATTGTGCTCAAGGTTCAAATCACGGGCCGCTCATCGAGAGAATCGAGATGGGAACGCCCGGATTTGAACCGGGGACAACGAGATCTTCAGTCTCGCGCTCTCCCAGACTGAGCTACGCTCCCAGTGAACGCGGCGGTGTTCGATCGCGCCGACCGGTTCAGTGGAACCGGTCTGTAGGCATGTGTCACCGGTGAAGGCTTAAATATGCTTGCGGTCAGTCCGGGTTGAGGTCGGACTGGTAGATCTTGTACGTCTCGTCGTCCTTCTCGTAGATGAAGAACGTGCCGTCCTCGTCCTCATCGTTCTCCACCCAGGACGCGTCCTCGATGCCCAGGCTGTCCTGGTAGTTCGCCGCCTCCGGGTCGTCCACCTTTCCCCAGCGCAGCTCGACCTCTTCGCCGTCGCTCTGCCGGGTCGCGGTGACTGTGCCTTTCTCCTCGATGTTGAGTCCGTCAGCCGTCTCCATGCGGTCGGCTTGTCCACCCAGCTTTTTCAACCATCCGGGCCGTTGAAAAACGTCCCTGCCCCAGTCATGGCTATGCAGTACCCGCCGATGGAGGATCCGTACCGGTTGGATACGGACCGCGACGAACTCGTCACCGACTACGACCTGGCCGATGATCCCGACCTCGAGGACACAGCACTCAGCAGCGCCGACAGAGAGCTCCTCGATGACCTCGACGATATCCTGGTGGACGACACCGTGGAACACCTGTATCTCGGCGGGAGCTCGGTCGACGAGCAAGGGTACGACGACATCGACCTGTTCCTCAGGTTCGACGACGACATCGAGGGTATCGAAAAAGTCGAGCAGTACCAGGAAGTCAAGGAACGTGTCGAGGAGGCGGATACCGTCATCCATGACGAGGACGTCCACGTGAGCGGGGTGTACGGTAAGGTGACAGGGCTTACCAGCGCCCGGCTCCAGTTCACCTACTTCGGGGTCAGTCACGGCACACCGCACGCCGCCCGGTTCGACGTCTCCTTCTAGGCTCTGTACGCGCCGTTCCAGATATCGACAACGATGTCAACGGCTATGTGCACGGCCAGTCCGATCGCCGCCGGGTAGAACAGGACGTGGAGCTTCGTCCCCGCCAGCAGCACCGCAAGCGCCAGGAAATGTGTCAGGATCCGGTGTCGAACCAGTGCCGGATACTCGATATCACGCAGCAGCCGGTCCGGCTCCATGAATGCCTTGTGCGGCGCACGCAGCCACGCCAGTCCCTCGTCCCATTCGCCAGTCACCAGCATCGAGAGGAAGACATGGTCAACATCGATGAACACGCCGGCGACCGTTCCCATCACCGTCCACAGCAGGATCTGGCCTGGTACAAGCCCGAGGAACGCGGCAGATCCCGCTGTAACGGCTGCCGACAGGATGGCGTGGTCGCGGGGGTACACAGGCATCACCTGCGCGGCATCATGGGAGGAATTCTCCTCGTTCGATCTTCTCGGGCAGATACGTCTCGGCGACGAACTGCAGCGAGTTGTTGGCCAGCGCCTGCTGCTCGACCCTGATACCCTTGTCGATCATCGTCTGCAGCTCCTGCTGCCATTCCTCGTGCTTGAACCACTCGTAGTCCATCATGTCCAGCGCCCGCTTGTAGTCGGCCGTCGGGCCGCCGGACTGGTCCGGGCCCTTGCCCTTCAGGTTCTCGGTCACGTTGGTCAGGCCGTACTCCTCGATGTCCGACATCGTCATCCCGATCAGGTTCGCATCCGGCGTGGCCAGCCGGTTGGACTCGAACGCCAGGTTCATCGAGCCAGCGGTCAGCACGGAGTAGATGTAGTAGCCGTACGGGTCGCCGTCCGTGAAGACGTAGACAGGCAGGTCCAGCCGGTCGTTCAGCAGCCGTGTCAGCCGCCGCACACCACGCGAGGGCTGGCCGCCCGCCGAGACGATGATGGCGTCGTGCTCCTTGTGGTAGTCCTCCTCGACAAGCCGTGCAGCCATCGCGGATGTCTCGACCACGAGGACGTAGTCGGCGTTGTGCTCCACGAAGTTGTAGTCATCCACGATGCTCGGCACACCCAGCCCGGACTTACCGAGCTGCAGGCAGTCGATCTCGTCGCCCTCGTCCTCGATCGTGATCGGGCCGAACAGCCGTCCCTTCGGCTCCGCGATCAGGTGCAGCTGCTCCCGCAGACTGTCTGTCGCGGTCTCCAGGTCGACGATGACCGGGTCGGACTCGTCCTGGTCCTCCAGCGTGTTCTCATCCAGGCCCGGCACGGTCCGCTTCAGCTGGTAGTACAGCTCTCGGATGGAGGCAGTCCGCTCCTCCTGGATGAACTCCCGGCACTTCGCCGCGATCAGCATGGTCTGCATGAACTTCCGGGCATGCCCGATGTTCATGAAGTACCGCTTCGAGGTGGAATCACCGAGGCTCAGCAGCTCGTTCTCCTCGTCGTACTCCACGTTCGACCGGCTCCTCACCGGCTTCTCGATGTTCGGGTTGTCTCCTTCTTTGATCTGCTCGAGGACGTTCCTCCCGAGCTGTTCTAATTTCTTGATCGTCGCTTCGTCTTCTTCGAGCTGTGGCATCTATATCACCCCTCGGCCTCCTCGACGTTCTCGCCGTACTTGTCGTTCAGCATCTCCGTGATCGCGTCCTGGATCGTGTCCTCGTCCTCCGAGGTCAGCTCTGCCAGGGCCCCGGACATCAGCTGGCCGTACGATGTGAGTTTCTTTTTCTTCTTCGCGCGGACCTTCTTCTTCCGCTTCTGGCTGATGTGCGTCTTCAGCTTCCTGCCGACCTCCTGGAGCGCCAGTTTCATCTCCTTCCGGATCTCCGGGTAGTCGGCGATCGCCTCCTTGCCCTCCGACGTGAACGGCACCCAGACTGAGGCCATGTGGACCAGGATGTAGACCGGGCCCTGCGGCCGCTCGCCTGACTCGCTGAGGTTGTACCGGGACCAGTCCGTGTCCCGGATGGCCTTGGTCGTGGCGCAGGACGACCGCTTGTAGATCAGCGGGACCTTGTTCGCGTACCGCAGGACGTCGTACGTCCCCTTGTCCTGGATATCGCCGCCGTACGCGATCGCCGCCTCGATCTGGTACGGGTTACCACGGTAGACCGACGGTTTCCGCGTCACGGAGGCGACGAACTCGGGGTTGAGCTCCTTCTTCAGCCCGCGCTCGATCAGGTCCTCCCCGATCGGTGACAGGCAGTTGGTCGGCGGGTTCTGCAGGTCGGTGTTCTGCATCGCGTCCAGCAGGTTCTCGATCTGGTTCTTCTCCAGGGTCGACGGCCGCTTGTTGCCTTCGATCCCGGCCTTCTCCAGGATGTCGTCCGCCGACGTCCGACCGACCCGCGTGAACTCGTTCCGCAGCAGGCTGGAGACCGTCCGCGAGCTCGAGTTCTTGATCATCCGCTGCAGCACGCCGAGTTCGACACCGTGCGGGTGAGGTTTGATCTCCTTCGGCTTCGGCGGCAGACTGTCCGACACGCGCGGGTATTCGATCGTGTTGCCGTCCGGCTCGTGCAGCACGATCTTGGCATACGGGTTCATGATGGCGGTGTGTTTCAGGTACGTCCTGACGGAGTGGTGGCCGCCGGTGTACTTGGCCTCGACCTCCATCTCGATCGAGGTACCGTGGTCGAATTCGTAGTCGTCGACGATACGGTCCTCGATGATCTCCGGCTCGTTCTCCTGTGTATCGATACGGACTTTGAACATGTGCGTGTCTTCCTCCCCTTTCTTCCGCGAGTAGATCTTGACCGGGTTGCCGGTGGTCAGCTGTGCGTACAGGCCTGCGGCGGAGATGCCGATACCCTGCTGGCCGCGTGTCTGCTGGAGCTTGTGGAACTTGGAGCCGTACAGCAGCTTGCCGAAGATGTTCGGGATGATGTCTTTGTCGATGCCCATGGCGTTGTCCTTGACCTGGAACCGGAGCTTCTCGTCCCCTGTCTCCTCGATCGTGACGTGGATTTCGGGGAGGATGCGTTCTACCTCGCAGGCGTCGAGCGCGTTGTCGACCGCTTCCTTGATACAGGTGATGATGGCTTTCTGTGGGTTGGAGAAGCCGAGCAGGTGTCTGTTCTTTTCGAAGAATTCTGCGACTGAAATCTCTCTGTGCTGTTCTGGCATCGATGTCACCTCAGATGGTCTGTGCCTTGTTCTGGTCCAGGTACTGGTAGGCGGTCGCGTGTGAGCTACCGTCCAGCAGCATCTCCACGGCCTTTTTCGCGACCTCCAGCCCGCGGAGCGGGCCGAGGATGGAGACTGTCTTGCCGTAGACCGCGAGCTCTGTGTTGGTCTCCTTCTGGATGTGCTGCTTCGCCTCACCGTCACGGCCGATGACACGGCCCTTCAACCGTTCCTGGCCGTTGTCCGTGTCGGTGAAGTCCTTGACGTTGATGACGGCCAGGCCGGCGTTGTCCTCCAGCAGGCGGAGTGCCTTCTCCGGGGCGAAGCCGCGGCCGATGGCCTTGACTATGTCGCGCGCTGTCATCTCCTGCAGCGGATCATCTCCTTCGACGGTGACCTCGTTGTCGTCGACCGTCAGATCGGTGTTCGTGAGGTCTTGGATCTCCTCGAGCGTCGATCCGTCCTCACCGATGAGAACCGCCACTCGTTCGTCCGGTATCCTGACAACGCGCACGGATAATCTCCTGTTCCAACATTTAAATGCTTTATTCCTTTATAAGTCGCCGTTTTCGTGCCTGTTGCGCTGATGCTGCCGGGTTTCAGTCTTTGATACGTCCGACGAGATCATCCATGTCCCGTTCAAGCCCGTAACGGTCCTCGAAGTGGTTCGCCAGGTTCTGTAGGTCGCGTTCCAGCAGCTCGTCCGCCAGCGGGTGGGCCTGCAGCACGCCCTGGCTGAAGTCGATCAGCTGCGGCTTGCCGTGCCACAGGATGTTGTACTCGCTCAGGTCGCCGTGCACCAGCTCCTCCTGCTGCCATAGTTTCCTGATCTGGTCGATGATGTGGTCGAACTCACGCTCCGGCTCGTGCAGCTCCACGTCCTTCAGTCGCGGGGCGGGAGAAAAGTCCTCGCCGAGGAAGTCCATGACCAGCACGTTCTTCTCGAAGCCGCGCGGCCGCGGCGCATCGACACCGGCTCGTTCCACCTTCATCAGGTTCTTGTACTCCTTCCTGCACCAGGCGAAGATGACGTCCCGCCGGCTGTCGCTGATGCCCTGGAACCGCGGGTCGTTGAGCAGGTACTTGGTCATGTCCTCGTAGTTGCTGGCCTCGACGACGTATATCTTCACTGCGACCTGTTCGCCGTCGTCTGTCGTCGCCACGCAGACGTTCGATTCCTTGCCCTGCTTGACGAACCCGTGCAGGGTCTGGAAGTGGCCGTCGTCCGCGAGCTCGTACAGGGAGCGGAGGGTCTCGCTGTTGAAGACGTTCTCGAAGTTCTTCTCCGCCTCCTGGTCCTCCCAGATGTCCCGCGGCATGGCAAAGGTTTTAGATGCAAGTTTTAAACTACTGGGACATGGGCGAGACCAGGGTCTGTCCCAACTGCGGGTCGGAGGACGTCAGCCGGACGCGCTCCACGGTGACAGGGATGCTGGGGCTGGACAACCGGTACGAGTGCGGACGCTGCGGCTACACGGGCAACCTGTTCCCGGTGATGGATGAGGAAGAGACCGACGAGCACCGTGAGGCGCTGCGCGAGGAGAAGTCGTTCGAGGAGATGGACGACTACGAGCCGCCGGAGACCCCTGTCAGCGGCTGGCGGGTCGTGACCGGCGTCGTGATGGTGCTTCTGGGCCTGGGATCGCTGCCGCTCGCGTCGCGGTCAGGCACTGCGCTGGTCGGCTCGCTGCTGATACCGATCGGTGCGATGACGATCTACAGGGAAGTGAGAAAGTATCGTTCGTCTTAGAGGAACTCGTTGAGGTCGTCGAGGAAGCCGTTGTCGTCCAGCCAGTTCTTCTGCGCATTGCTGTAATGCCAGATGATGTCCGCCTTCTCGTCGCCCTGGACGTCCCACGGCTCGATGAGGACGACGTCGTCCTCCTTGACCCACATGTTCCGGCGCTTGCTGCCGGGGATACGTCCCATGCGTTCCCTGCCGTCGCTGCAGTACAGCTTGAACCGTCCGTAGCCGCTCTTGTTCAGCACCACGGCCAGGTGTTCGCC
>JAXINV010000061.1:0-8821 GCA_034190465.1 Asbonarchaeum danakilense (SeqCode)
GGTCCAGGTAGAACAGGATCTCGACCGCCTTCCCGGCCAGCAGCTCCTCCCAGTCGATGTGGCCGTGCCGGCCGTCCAGCCGGTGCAGCAGCTCGAGGGCCTTGCTGTCCGAGGGCGCGATCGTGACCGTCCGAAGGTCATCAGGAACCCGGAGCAGTACTGTTGTTCCAGGTGTGGCGGTCGCTTGGTACGTGAGCGGTGACCGTTGGCATCAGTCATCGCTCCGCAGTTCCTCGATCCTGTCGCGGTACATGGCTGCCTTCTCGAATTCGAGATCGTCTGCGGCCTCTTGCATCTTCTCGCGGAGTTCCTCGATTTCGTCCTCGGTTGTCTCGGCCTCGGGCACGGTGACCTCATCGTCCTCGAAGGAGAGATCGGAGTCGGTGATCTCCTTCTCGATCGTCGTCGGTTCGGTGCCGTGTTCCTCGTTGAACCGCTGCTGGATCTCCCTCCGCCTCCGTGTCTCGGAGATGGCGGCCTCCATCGCATCTGTCGTCCTGTCTGCATAGAGGATGACGTGGCCTTCGCGGTTCCGTGCCGCCCTGCCCATGGTCTGGACGAGGGCCGTCTCTGAGCGGAGAAATCCTTCCTGGTCGGCCTCCAGGATCGCGACCAGTGAGACCTCGGGGATGTCGAGGCCTTCCCGGAGCAGGTTGATGCCGACGATGACGTCGATCTCGCCTTTCCTGAGCCGCTGGACGATCTCATGACGTTCCAGGGTGTCGGTCTCATGGTGCATGTAGGCGGCATCGATGCCGGCTTCTTCGAGGAACCCGGTCAGGTTCTCTGCCATCTCTGTGGACAGTGTCGTGACCAGTGTCCGCTGGTCCTGTTCTGCCAGCTCGCTGATCGCTCCGATCAGGTCCTCGACCTGGCCTTCTGTCTCTCTGACCTCGATGGTGGGGTCGAGGAGATGTGTGGGCCGGACGATCTGTTCGACGACCTGTCCTGAGTCCTGTCGTTCAAAGTCTCCAGGGGTTGCAGAGACGTACAGCCGTCTGTCCACCTTGTCCTCGAACTCGTCGAACGTCAGCGGCCGGTTGTCGAACGCCGTCGGCAGTCTGAATCCGTTCTCGACAAGCGATTCCTTCCTCGAGCGATCCCCTGCGTACTGGCCTTTGATCTGGGGGATGGTCTGGTGGGATTCATCGATGACGGTCAGGAAGTCGTCCGGGAAATAATCGAGCAGGGTATAGGGTGGATCGCCGTGCTCGCGGTCCGAGAGGTAGACGGCGTAGTTCTCGATCCCTGAGCAGTATCCGGCCTCTTTCATCATCTCGATGTCGAACTGGGTGCGTTCTTTGATCCGCTGGGCGGCGACGTGGTCGCCCTGGTCTTTGAAGTGCTGGACGCGTTCCTCCATGTCCGCCCTGATCTCCTCGATCGCCTCCTCCAGGGTCTCCTGTGGCGTCGAGTAGTGGGAGGCGGGGTGGATGAGGATACGCTGGCGTTGCTCGATGATCTCGTTCTCCAGTGGTTTGAATGTCCGTAGTTCTTCGATCTCATCGCCCCAGAAGCTGACCCGGATCGCTTCCCTGCCGTACATGGGATAGATGTCGACAGTGTCACCACGGACGCGGAAGGTGCCGGGCTGGAAGTCCTCGTCGTTCCGTTCGTACTGGATGTCGACGAGTCGTTCGATCAGTCCCTGACGGTCGATGTTGTCGTCCGCGCTGATCTCGACGGCGAGGTCGCGGTAGTGCTCGGGGTCTCCGAGGCCGTAGATGGCGGAGACGGAGGCGACGATGATGACATCATCTCGCGTGAGTAAGGCGTTGGTCGCGGAGTGCCGGAGTTTCTGGATCTGTTCGTTAATGGAGGCGTCCTTGCCGATATAGGTGTCCGAGGATTCGACGTAGGCTTCGGGCTGGTAGTAGTCATAGTAGGAGACGAAGTATTCGACTGCGGCGTCAGGGAAGAGGGATCTGAATTCGTCGTACAGCTGGGCTGCGAGTGTCTTGTTGTGGGCGATGACGAGGGTTGGCATCTCGAGCTCCTCGAGGACCCATGAGACGGTGTTGGTCTTACCGGAGCCGGTCACACCGAGCAGCGTCTGGCTGTCCATGCCCGCCTGGAAGCCCTGGACCAGCTTGTCTATCGCGTCGGGCTGGTCGCCGGCGGGCTCGAACGGCGCATCGACCCTGTAGCTCATGTCAGATCTAGGAGAACAGGACGCATTTAAGGATGCTCGTTGCTAGGAATGATCCGCCAGCCAGTCGGAAACGAGAGTCATGAACTGTTCATGCTGCTCCCAGTGTGGGTTATGGCTTGCATCATCGATAATATCGACGCTACAGTGATTGCCGATCATCTGCTGAGCCTCGAACAGGTCATGGATGCCGAAGGCATCATCTTCTCCGGTGATCAACAGGATCGGAACGTCGATCTGTCCGAGCCGGTCCAGCACACTCCAGTTCTTGAGCGTCGCGTCATCGCTGAGATGATATTCGATCGGACCCCACATAGCCTCATACATTGCCACGTTCATCCGGTCGTACTGGTCCTCGGCGAACGATGGAATCGGTGGCTGATGGCCGCGAGCTGCATCAAGCCGGTCCTCAAGCTCACGATACCGTTCATCGTCATACCGCTGGTCGGCCTCAAGCTCAAGCATCGTTGCGAGTTCCTCTGTCGAGAGGGTCTCGGCACGAATGGTCTCCGCTATCGTGATATTCTTCTGTGTGTCGAACAGCGGTGCAACCGCGATCACGGCCTCGAACCCATCATGTGTTGTTGCGTACTCTAGACTAAGCATCGATCCCCAGGAATGACCGACGGGGATCGCTGATGTGTATCGATCTGTCAGGGCGTCCAGCTCCTCGGTGAACGTCTCGATCTGATGTGGATCGTCGGCATCATCCGAGGCGCCGATGTTGTGCTGGTCGTACACGACGACGTGGTATCCCTGTTCTGCGAACCGTGCGAGCGGGGCGAAATGCTCCTTCGGCATACCTGGACCGCCGGTCACGCCGATCAGTGTCGGTCCGCCGTTCTCGGGGCCGAACTCGGTCACGCGTATCTCTCGTTCGTCGACTCTGACCGTGCCCTCGGTCCCGTTCTCGTCCCAGTATGCGACAGGGCCTGTCATACGATCTAGTGTACTTGGGCGTAATAAGAAAGCTATCGCCTGGAACCGTATGTCTGGGAGAGACCCGTTACCCTGACGAAACCCGGTCACCGAGGGCTGTACAGCATCCATTTAATAGTAAGCCTCACCATCTGATGTGGCCTCTAGGGCCTGATCGATCATGGCTGGGATGAACGAGAGAATCACCGTCGAAGGAGCCAGCGAGCACAACCTGAAGGATATCGACCTCGAGATCCCGCGGGGCCAACTTAACGTGGTCACGGGCGTCTCGGGGTCGGGGAAGTCGACGCTGGCCTTCGATACCATATTTGCAGAGGGACAGCGCCGGTACATGGAGAGTCTCTCCTCGTATGCCCGTAACTTCCTGGATCAGATGGATAAGCCTGAGGTCGATCGTATCGAGGGTCTTTCACCGGCTATCAGCATCGAGCAGCGGGATTCAGGCACGACACCTCGCTCGACCGTGGGGACGGTCACGGAGATCCACGATCATCTCAGGCTGCTGTTCGCCCGCGTCGGTGTCCAGCGGTCCCCGGAGACCGGTGAAATCGTCGAGCGGCGTCCCCCACAGGAGGCCGCAGATGTGGTCGAGGGGCTGCCCGATGGGACGAAGATCCAGCTCCTGGCACCGATCGATCCGGATGATTTCGATGAGGCGGTCGAGGAGCTCCAGGAACGGGGCTTCACGAAGCTGATAACCGATACGATGTACGATCTGGGGATGGAGGAGCCGGAGCCGGCCGAGGAGCCGTTGCTGGTCATCGACCGGGTGACCGTCGGTTCGGCTCGTTCGAGGTTGATCGAGGCGATTGAGGCGGCCTATGAGGAGGCCGGTGGCACAGTCTGGATCGAGGCGCCTGATCTGGAGCCGGGAGATCAGGAGGGCCTGGAGGAGGTCGACGGCAGGACGGTGCTGCGGATGACGGAGGGGTTCTCCGAGCCCGGGAGCGACCGCGAGTACGTTGATCTGGAGCAGCGGACGTTCTCGTTCAATTCGCCGAAGGGTGCCTGTCCTGAGTGTGATGGTCTTGGGAAGTCGGAGCGTGCGACACGGGATATGGTGGTTCCGGATGAATCATTGCCGTTGAAGCATGCGATCGCACCGTGGGATTTCTCGAATGAGTTCTATGAGGAGACACTGCGGGCGTTCGCGGATCATTTCGATGTCGATCTCGAGACGCCGTTCGAGGAGCTGCCCGATCACGTCCAGGAGGCGGTCCTGCATGGTCCCGAGGAACCGATCCATTATGAGGTCCCGACGATGCGGGGCGATGGGATGACGGAGAAGACGTTCGAGGGGGCGATCGAGCAGGTAAATCGCCGGTATCTATCGACCTCGAGTGAGAAGATACGGGAGAGGATGCGGGAGTACATGCGTGAGGAGACGTGTCCGCGCTGTGGTGGTTCCAGGCTCAATGCCCAGGCCCGGAACGTGGAGGTGGCGGGTCATACGATCCCGGAGGTCAACAAGATGCGGATCAAGGATGCCCACGAGCTGTTCGAGGGCCTGGCCGAGGAGCTCCCGGAGCGGGAGCGGGAGATCGCTGACCAGGTCATCGGGGAGATCGAGGACCGGCTGCGGTTCTTGACGACGGTGGGGCTGACGTACCTGACGCTGGACCGTGAGGCCTCGACGCTGTCGGGAGGTGAGACCCAGCGGATCAGGCTGGCGACCCAGATCGGTTCTGGGCTGACCGGGGTGTTGTACGTCCTCGATGAGCCGTCTATCGGTCTCCATCGCCATGATAACGATCGGCTGATCGATACGCTGGAGGAGCTGCGTGATCTGGGGAATACGCTGCTGGTCGTGGAGCATGAT
The DNA here is from genome assembly GCA_034190465.1 of Asbonarchaeum danakilense (SeqCode). Lineage (GTDB taxonomy): Archaea > Nanohalarchaeota > Nanosalinia > Nanosalinales > Nanoanaerosalinaceae > Asbonarchaeum > Asbonarchaeum danakilense. Next base: position 4,908 of record JAXINV010000061.1, read on the forward strand.
GAGGCAACGATCGAGCGGGCGGATACGATCATCGATCTGGGGCCGGGCCCTGGTAAGCATGGGGGAGAGGTCGTGGCACAGGGCCCGCCTGAGGAGATCGAAGCGGTCGAGGAGTCTCTGACTGGACGGTTCCTGGCGGGGGAGGAGCGGATCGAGCTGCCGGAGGAGCGACGGGAGGGGGAGGAATTCGTGACGATCCGCGGGGCGCGTGAGCACAATCTGAAGGATATCGACGTGGAGATCCCGCTGGGGACGTTGACGGCGGTTACGGGTCTCTCTGGCTCGGGCAAGTCCACGCTGATCCATGATATCCTGTACAGGGGGCTGCAGCGGAAGATCAATGACAACAAGAGCGTCCGTCCGGGGGACCATGATGGGATTGAGGGGGTGGAGGCGATCGAGTCGGTGCGGATGATCGATCAGTCTCCGATCGGGAAGACGCCGCGGTCGAACCCGGCGACGTACACGGGCGTGTTCGATCATATCCGGGAGCTGTTTGCGGAGACGAGGGAAGCGAAACAGCGGGGCTATGCGAAGGGCCGGTTCTCGTTCAATACGAAGGCGGGGCGGTGTGAGAACTGTAAGGGTCAGGGGACGGTGACGATCGATATGAACTTCCTGTCGGATGTCTATGTGGAGTGTGATGTCTGTGATGGGAGGCGGTACGATGAGGAGACCCTCCAGGTCGAGTATCGGGGCAAGACGATCGCTGATGTGCTGGAGATGGACGTGGATGAGGCCTATGAGTTCTTCGAGCACGATAAGCGGATACGGAAGCGGCTCCAGCTGCTCAGGGATGTGGGGCTGGGATACATGGATCTGGGTCAGCCGTCTCCGACGCTGTCAGGTGGTGAGGCCCAGCGTGTCAAGCTGGCGGAGGAGCTGGGGAAGATCAGGAGGGAGGATGTGTTGTACCTCCTCGATGAGCCGACGACGGGGCTGCACTGGTCGGATGAGCGCAAGCTGATCGATGTGCTGCACCGGCTGGTGGAGAATGGGAACTCGGTGGTGGTCATCGAGCATGAGCTTGAACTGATTAAGTGCGCTGATCATATCATCGATCTGGGCCCGGAGGGCGGGGAGAACGGTGGTGCGATCGTCGCCCAGGGGACGCCGGAGGCGGTGGCGGCAAACGAGGAGTCCTATACTGGCAGATATCTCCAGGACAAGCTAAGGGACGATGGAACGCGGTAAGCTGGATGCGTGCATCGGGGAGGCTCCGGAGGGGCCTGGTGTCTACCTCTTCTATGAGAGCGAGCGTGTGCTGTATGTTGGGAAGGCGATAGACATCCAGGAGCGGCTGCGGTCGTACCGGGATCCCCGGAGTCCTCGTATATCCCGGATGGTCGATCGTGCGGACAGGATCGAGACCAGGGAGGCCGAGGACGGTCGGAGGGCGTTGTTGCTTGAGGCGAACCTGATCAAGCGGTATCAGCCACGGTACAATACGCGGCTGAAGGATGGGAAGTCCTATCCGGTCATCGAACTGACGGATCACAGGTTCCCGCAGATACGTGCCTCCCGAGACCCGGATGCCCGCTCGATGGTGTTTGGACCGTTCACCTCGATGCAGGAGGTTGAGACGAGTATCAAGGCGTTCAGGGATCTGTATGGGCTCCGTGCCTGTTCGGATCATACACTGGAGACACGGGACCGGCCGTGTGTGGCCTACCAGATGGGGCTGTGCTCGGCACCGTGTGCCGGTCTGATCTCTGAGGGGGAGTATGCTGAACGGGTGGAGACGGTGCGTTCGTTCTTCCGTGAGGATCCTGAACCGGTCCTGGCGGAGATCGAGGAACGGATGGAAGAGGCAGCCGATGAGAAGCGGTACGAGCGGGCGGCCACGCTACGTGACTACCGGGAGGCCCTGCTGTCGCTGCTGGAGGGCCGTGATGAGCGTGAGTCAGGAGAGGTACATGCGGTGGCACCGGGGTCGGATGGGTCGAGGATCGGTCTGGTCCGGGTGGAGGATGATACGATCGTGGACAAGACGGTTCATCGTCTGGCGGGGGAGGTGCGGGATGAGGGGGAGGCTGTGGTCTCGTTCCTGGAGCAGTTCTATGCGAGGGGGGATCTGCCGGCGAGGATCATCGTTCCTGAGATGCCGGAGGATGATATGGTGATCGACTGGCTTACAGCGGAGGATACGGATCTGGTAGAGCCTGAGACCGGTCGTGATAGGGTGCTGCTTGATACGGCACGGTCGGCGACGGTGGGACAGGATGCGATCGATTTCGGGGACGCGTTCGAGAACGAGATACACCGTATCGAGTGTTTCGATATCAGTCACACGGGCGGGAGTGATGTTGTCGGTTCGGATGTGGTCCTTGAGGACGGTGAGCCGGTGTCTGGAGATTATCGTCGGAAGCTGCTGGAGGAACGGAATGATGATTATGCGAACATGGCAGAGCTGATCCGCTGGCGGGCAGAGCGGCAGCTGGAGGGCCGGGATGAACGGCCCGAGCCGGATCTGCTGGTCATTGATGGTGGGCTGGAGCAGGTCAAAGCGGCCAGACGCGTCCTCAGGCGTCTTGGCTGGGATGTGCCGGTGGTCGGGATCGTGAAGCCGGATGATACGATTATCAGTGCGGAGGGGGAGGAGCTTGACGTCCCCGAATCGGGCTGGCAGGTCCTGCGCCGGGGCAGGGATGAGGCCCATCGGTTTGCGAGGAAGACCCATACCTCGCGGCGGGATGCTGTTTCCTCCCGGCTGGAGGAGATCGATGGCGTGGGCCCGTCGCTGCGGAAGGAGCTTCTCAAGCAGTTCTCAATGGATGAGATACGGAATGCCTCTGTCGATGAGCTCATGGAGGTTGAAGGGGTCGGTAGGGAACGAGCACGAGCGATCCGGGAGGGTCTGGCCGGGTCTGATGAGGGATGATCGTCGTATCCTCGAGATCGTCCAGCGCCTCCTCGTACGGATCCCTCACAAGGCGCCTGACCGGGGGGAGCCGTCGCGCTGTCTGTTCGACACGGGATCGGTGCGGTCCGTTGCCATCGCGGTTCGTGGCATCATTCCGAGACACGATGTTGTTATTTTTCAGTTACAATTTACAGGCGTTGGGGGGTAGGTCCTTGCACAAGGGAGACTCCTTTTGTGCAATGCCGGTGGGAAGGACCGACTATTTTTATGCCGTCCTGCATCCTTCCCGCGGTGGAACGATGCAAGTGGACGACGATACGGAGACGTACAGCGCGGAGCTGACAGAGGATGCGCCGCCCGAAGGCATGGCAACCTTCGACCCCGTGAAAAAGGAATAAAATGGTCTATGGACGAAGTTGTCAAGCGGTGTTTGCTATGACGGATAAAATCGGTTTTGTGACTGGAAATGAGCATAAAGTTGACATTTTTCAGGAGATGATGGAGCCGGATTTCCACATTGAACAACTTGAGCCGCGTGAGGAGATTAAGGAGAAAAGGACACAGGCGGTGAGTGATGTTATTGAAGATAAACTGGCGAAAGCCAGGCAGATGTTCACGGATGAGGACGGGTTTCTCTTCGTTACCGACGTGGGGCTGTACATCGAAGGGTTGGACGGAAAGCCTGGGGCATTGATTAAACGGAAAACCAAGGAACGGTTCGATGGTGACTTCACACAGTGGTGTAATGTTCTCGACGAAAGCGACAGCCGCGACGCCACTGTCCGCATGGTAATCGGTGCAGCGAATACTGAAAGCGACCGTTTCTTCATCGAACACAATCTCGAAGGGCGTATTCCAGAGGAACCGCAGGAAGGCGGTCACGGATTCGCATGGGACACGGTCTTTGTTCCAGAATGGAAGGCATACGACAAAGATCTCGGAAACAAGTCCCTTGACCAGGTACAGCCCGACGACAAATACGACGTTTTGACGAAGCCCGCAGTGACCACGTTTAAACAAAAATTAACAGAACATCTTGAGAACTGAGAAT
>JAXINV010000037.1:0-8159 GCA_034190465.1 Asbonarchaeum danakilense (SeqCode)
CGGAGGTCATCGAGGACGCGGAGAAGAGCGATCTGCTGGAGTACTTCGCGTTCCGGGAGATTGCGCTGTCCCTGGGCAGGGTCAGCATGCTTGCTGCTCTCTATGTACTTCTTACAGTTGTCAATGGTTCGCTGCTCTATCTCTCAGGCTTTACGCTGATCGGCCTGTCCGTCCTGCCGGTCATCTACTTCGCCAGGAAGTTCTGAAGAACAGGATGGATTCAAATACAGAGTGGAGGCCTCCAGCTTCTGCGGAGCAGATGGTGGATGGAGCACTGAACGTTGGTGAAGTGCGGGGGGTCGGATTCGAACGTCGAAAGCGAGGCTTTCTCATGTGTCGAATCCGGGTGTAGGCACTGAACGTTGGTGAAGTGCGGGGGTCGGATTCGAACCCGAAAATCGCGATTTTCTACAGGTTCGATCCTGCCATGAGCAGCGAACAAATGTGAGATGCGGGGGGCCGGATTCGAACCGACGAACCCCTGCGGGAATGGATCTTGAGTCCATCGCCGTTGGCCACTTGGCTACCCCCGCAACTGGCTGGCGATCCAGTTGGCAGATCGCATGTTTTTTGCTTGCCACGCGGGTTTTTAAGGGGGTTGGCAAGCGTTCCTTGGCTACCCCCGCACATCAGAGATGTGCTTGTCTGCAGGGTGGTGCGGCGGGCAGTGATAAAAAAGAGAGGGAAGGACCCGCTGCCTGGCCGGGTCTCACAGCGCCAGTCCGAGGGCGTACGGCCAGTCGACCGTGGCGACCGCGTACAGGATCAACGCTCCACCGGTGAGCGCGGTGTTCTTCAGGAACTGGTTCATCTCCTGCTGTCTGCGCTCCGGGTCGTCCACGTTCCAGAAGTCGTGCATCGTCACGGTGACGGGGACGAAGAACACGACGATCAGGGTCGAGCCGACCATCGGATAGGCGCCCAGCAGGACGGAGAGCCCTCCTGCAAGCAGCACAAGCCCGGATCCAGCGACAGCCATCCGTGGCACCGGGATGTTTTTCGCCTCCGCGTAGCCGGCCAGTTCATCCAGTTCGAGGAAATGGTGGAGCGACATAAAGCTGAGCAGGCCGCCGAACAATACACGTCCCAGCAGGAACGCGTACTGGCTCAGTGCTGTGTCGAAGACCATCGGTACGAGAGATATGGGTGTCGCCGGTATAAATCAGTTGGCCAACGTACCGACGTCCTCCAGGGCCGCGGCCACCGTATCGTCCAGCCCGTCCGGCTCCTGCAGCGGGACGTGATCCCTGACTTCTTCCCGTGTCGCCGCCAGCTCATCCTCGAGCGAAGTATCGTCACGCCACTCCCGGTAACGTCGCCTGTCCCTGATACGGTGCTTGAAGGAGAGCAGGGAGCCGTACAGCTCCTCCTGCTCCTCGACAGAACCGATATCGTCGATGCTGTCCTGGAGCTCGTCCAGGCCGTCGCTGATCCGCTCGGCCTTCTGCTCCCAGCTCAGCCCGGTGCTCGCGATGACGTCGTTGAGCTCGTCGACCGTCCCGTGGCCGTGGCGCTCCGCGAACGAGGCGACGTCGTCCCTGTCAGGGATGCGGGCATCGATCCCGCGCCGCACCCGTTCCTTGACTTCCTCAGATTCCTTGATGTTGTCTTCGCCGCGGATGAAGCCGTCGGCGATGTCGTAGAACTTCTTCGCGTACTCTGACGCCCGTTCCTCCTCGTCGAACGCGTCCTCGACCAGTTCGTCGAACGTGACCTCGTCCTTGGACTGGAGGCTGATCATCTTGTTGTGCTGGGCGACGGCGTAGTGCTGCCATTCGTCGTCGAACAGGTCGCCGTTGGCGAGCTGGACCTCTTCACGCGCCTCGTCCTTCTCGTCGGCGGGGATGAACGGCGATGCCAGTGCGAACTCGGCTTCCTCCCGGACCTGCCGCGTGAAATCGTCCAGCTCGTCCTTGTTCCAGAGGTGTGGCATGTCCTCGTCGTCACGGAAGAAGATGGAGTAGACCGCGACCCCGCGCGGGTTCTTCGCGATCACATCGTCCTGCCGCTCGGGTGCTGGCGCGTCCAGGTTGGGCTGCTCCTGCAGCCGTTCCAGGTTGTCGGTCACAGCGTCCTGGATTCGCTCCTGCGTGATGTCTTCCTCTTTGTCGACGCGGAAGGTGGCGTAGGTGAGCCGGTCGTCGAGGCTGTCGATGGTGTCGTACAGCTCGACGTCGATGCCGTTGAGCCCGCCGAGCTCGTCCATGTCGTACCGCAGCTCCAGGACGGCGTCGTAGGTCGATGTGGTGCCGTCGTCCATCGTCACGGTCCGGACCAGCTCGTATGCCTCGTCGTCGAACTCCCAGCGGCTGGTCGTGTCTTCGAACGGGTCGTCGTGGTGCTCGACGCTGGACGGCAGCAGGTCCTCGACCGCCGCCAGCTCCTCGTCCAGCCGCTCGCTGTTCGCTGCACTGTCGGTCGCAGCGGCCATGTAGCTGAGTATCTCACTGTAGGCCTCCTGGAGCCCAGGGTCCACTGCAAGCAGGTTGTGGTGTTTTTCCATGTCGCTGAACGTTGGTGTGTCCTCGGTCTCGTCGAAGATCGCTGCCTCCAGGTCGTCCGCCAGGTCGTCGTAGGCGGAACTCATGCCGCGCTCCCTGATCTCGTCGATCCGCTCCGGGACGTCGATGTCGGGGCTTGTCTCCCGGGTCGGGGAGTCCAGGTTGTCGGCGATGGTGTCGATGGCGCTGTCGTAGTTCTGGCTCCGGACAAGCCCGAGCACGTCCGTGTGGCGATCGATGTAGTCGGGCAGCAGCTCCCTGACCTCGTCGCTGTCGGGGATCGGCTGGTCGGCGGTGTCGTGGAGGAAGCGCAGCCAGTCCAGCTCGGTGTGGAACCGTTCAGGGTCGTTGTCACGCAGCGATTCAAGCCGGTCCAGTTCGTCTTTGAGACTCCTGCCCCGGAACCCGGTGTGGCCGTCGCTGATCTGGTGCTCGACGCGCTCGCTGTACCACCGCCAGACCTTTTCGCGTTCCTCGTCGGTGTACAGCAGCCCATCGCCTGCCTGGTCCTCGTACTGCATGACCTTGGCGACGTTCTCACGGAGCTCGTCCGGCAGGTCGTCAGCGGGCTGGAACGCGCCGTCGCTGAATCTGCCGATCTCCTGTTCGCCCCAGGCCTTGTTCCAGCCGGCGGAGTCGATGTCCGCGAGGACGGTCTCCGTGTCCGTCACCTCGCCGTCCTCGTCGACGTGGCGCCTGACCCGGATGAGGTGGTTGTTGTGGCCGATGGGTTCGTAGAAGCTGATCATCCGCTCGAAGACGTCCTCATCCCGGTGGAAGTTGACCTTGTCGTAGACCGTGCGTTCGCCGTCCTCGAGCTTGTCGAGCCGTTGGCCTTTGGCGATCATGGCGACGGTGTCCTCGCGCAGGTCCTCGATGTCCTGGACCAGCTCAGCCTCGCTCTTGTGCTCGATCCGGTTGTAGTCCTTGCTCAGGTTGTCGTTGACCGGGCTTTCCTGGAGCTGAAGCTGGGTGTCGCCGTAGTACTCGACGGGCCCGAATCTGCCCTGGTCGATGTGGACGCGGTCGCCGTCGTGCTGGACGTCGATAAACGCGTGGGTGGTGGCATCCTCGTGAGCCTCGAAGAACCGTGGCTCCATGTCGAGGGCTTCTGCCAGGGTGTAGGCGTAGATGGCGTGCTCGTAGCAGTTGGCCTCGTCCTCGAGCTCGTGCGGGTACCGGACGTTGAGCCCGCGGTCGAGCGCGCCTGCGAGCCCGTAGTCAAGCTCTTCGACGTGCTCGTAGATGGCTCTGGGCGTCTGCTCGTCCCACTGGCTGACGGTCTGTTCTGCGGCCGCCAGGCTCTCGTCCGGCAGTTCCATCGGATAGTCCTCCTGTTACCGGAGCTTGTCGAGGTCGGTGAGTCCGTCTTCGTCGTAGGTCTCGTCGTACGCTGCGCCACCGCCGCTCTGTTTCCGGGAACGGCTCTCGGTGTCCTGGACCTTGTATTCGACGCCGACTGCCTTGACCTCGTCCTGGCCGTCCAGTGCCGCGGCCATGTCGTCGTCCAGGTCGGTGAGGGTGACGTCGTAGCCCTGGTCGATGTCTGTTTCGTCTTCGACGTAGTCCGGTGCGTTGTCGATGGCGTCGTCGATCGCCTCCTGTTCGTCGGTGCCGAAGCCGACGGCGACGTCGTAGTTGTTGCCGTCGCTGCCGAACAGTCCTTTGAGGCGGTCGCCGAATTCGCGTAGTGCGTCTGTCATCGGTGTTGTGTCCCTGCCGGCCGACCTTTTTAACACTTGGCCATGACAACACCGGGCCTGGTTCGCATTTGATAAATTCTGCCGACGCATGTAACGGTGGTGACCTGAGCTGTCGGAGCAATGCTCGTACTCGTTCCCGGAGGACCACCCGGTCGATCTACCTGAGGTTGAGCCGTGGAGCTGCCCGCACGCGGCCCATCCTGACAGTGACCGCTGCGTGTTCCACATGTCGATCGATACGAAGGAGGAGCACGGGGTGACGCGGGACGAGGTGAAGCGCAAGCTGCTGCAGAAGGTGGCGTCGGACGGTGAACGCAGCAAGCAGTTCATCGGCGCCCGGTTCCGCGACTTGGACTTGGGCCACGCGGTGCTGAAGTCGGATGACAACCACCCAGTGGATCTGAGCCATGCCCGGTTCACGGGGACGCTCGACCTGTCGCACACGGACGTGTTCCAGCCGCTGGTGCTGGAAGGCGCGAGGATCGACGGCAGGTTCTGGGCGAACAAGGCGACGTTCGAGAGCTACGTGAACGCCCGCGATGTGGCGTTCAAGGGGTTCGCGGAGTTCGGCGATGCGTTCTTCGATGCCCCGGTGTTTTTCAACGGTGCGGTGTTCGACGGGGCGGGGACGTTCAAGGAGTACGGGCAGTTCGTGGCGTCGTTCAACGGTGCGGCGTTCGATGAGAAGGCGGTGTTCGACCGTGCGACGTTCGAGGGCCGGCTGGACTGCCGGGAATCGGTGATGGAGAAGGTGGCGTTCGACTATGCGACGCTGGATACGGTGTTCCTGAGCAGTGCGGAGATCGAGACGATCTTCATCTCGGCGGCGCGTGCCCGTGACGATGAGGCGTACGTCTCGTTCGTGAATTCGACGGTCAACGGCGGTATCCTGAACCAGCCGTACTATGTGGAGGACGGGGACGTGCAGTACCCGGATGAGTCGCTGTTCTACAACTTTACGAAGGCGGAGATCGGGGATATCGGGCTGAAGCCGGATGCTGACGGTGAGCTGTTCCGGTACCTGCGTATCTATGAGACGGATTTCTCGAGCTTTGATTTCTCGAACTATGAGAGCTATCTGGCGCCGGACTGGAAGCTGCACGAGTATGACGGCCCGGTGCTGCAGGAGGGGAATATCCACGGCGACCTGAAACGGCAGGAACTGGGCGACGCGGCGGGACGGGAGATTACGTACCTGAAGGCGCGGAAGGGGGCGGAACGGGCAGGGTATGCCCGTGCGGCGTCTTTCTTCTTCATCAACCAGATGCGCCAGCGCCGCGCAATGCACTGGAACCGTGTCCAGGACAGGGATAAGCCGGCCTGGGAGCGTTTCCGCTCGGTGTTCAACTATATAGGTAACGGGCTGATGGGTTTCATCTCGGGCCACGGGGAGCGACCGTGGCGGGTGGTGGGGTCGTCGATGGCTGTGATCCTGCTATGCGCGCTGCTGTACCCGTTCGTCGGCGGTATCACGACGGGAAACGGCGCACAGGTGATCAGCTATGCGTCGGTGGCTGGACCTGTCGATCTTGCATCGTTGCTCGGACAGTCGCTGTACTTCAGCACGACGACGTTCACGACGCTGGGTGTCGGTGATCTGTTCCCGGCAGGCGACATGGCGCGGCTCCTGACGGGTTTTGAGTCGCTGGCGGGAGCTCTCTTGGTGGCGCTGCTGGTGTTCGTGCTGGGCAAGCGGGCGTAGAATCAGTCTGGCGGCCCGAACGCTGTGAGCTCGTACCTGTCGTCGTGCAGTTCGATCCGTGACTCGAGGTACGGTGCGTCGGCGTCGAGGATCGGGATCAGGCTGGGCACGGTGTCGAGCTCGGCGAGTTCGGGCTCGGAGAACCAGTCGGCGTCACCCCGCAGCTCGCCTTCGTTCCGGACCGTGACGTCGCAGACGTGGATGAGGACGTGCTTGGTGGAGCGACGTTTCTTGACGAACTCAGAGACGGTGCACCGCAGGCCCTGGAACTGGGCGGGCAGCCCGGTCTCTTTCGCTGTTTCCCGCTCCACAGCCTTTCCGACGTGTTCGTCTTGCTCCATCTTGCCGCCGGGGAAGCCCCAGTAGCCGTGGAAGTCGCCCCGGTCACGCTCGACCAGGAGATAGTCGCCGTCCCGCTCCACCACGGCCAGGACCACAGGTGTCGGACTCCGTGCCATGCGCAAGCATTAGCGGCGCCGGGATTTATGTGTTGGTGGCGTTCCGAGGAGAAAAACGGAGATGCCCCGACCGGGATTTGAACCCGGGTCTTCGGCTATCTTTACCGCGTTGTGATCATCGCCAACCACTCGTCGCAGGGTCGCAGTCGGGCCGGAGGCCCGCACCCGTCGGAGGCGGGTCGTGCTGTCGACTGCCACGGCAGTCGGCTCAGTTCTTTCGAATGCGTGTTCGAAAGGCCGAGATGATTGGCCGGACTACACTATCGGGGCATACGTACCGTACAGCCACCTGCGTCACGTACATTTAAATGGGTTAAGCCGGGCGGGCAGGGGTTTTTATCCTGCCGCGCCCCAGTCCCCGGCATGACCGATGTCACCGTGCTTGGCGGCGGAGTGAACGGCGTCACCACCGCGCTCACCCTCCGGCTGCAGGGCTACGAGACCCGGCTGGTCACCGCGGACCGCGCCGACCGGACCGATCAGCCACCGCCCGAACTTGCCAGCTGCTGGGGTGCCGGCGCCATCCATCCGCACGCCGTCGCGATGGACGACCTGGACCAGGTGTTCCAGGACTCGCTGGACGCCTTCGAGCTGTGCCGCGAGGCAGGGACCATGGGCGTCCGCCGCCAGCACCACCTCTGGCTGGCCGACGCGGAAGGAGACCTGCCACCGGCCGAGGACCTGATCGAGCCGGAGCAGGCGGGGGTGCCGCCGATCGACGGCCAGGCCAAGCGCTCGGAGCTGTACATGGCGGAGATGCAGGCATACCTGCCCCGGCTGTACCACCTGTTCGAGGCGGGCGGCGGCATCGTGGAGCAGCGACGGGTCGCACGCGACGACCTCGCTGAGCTGCCCGGGACCGTGGTCAACTGCACCGGCTACTGGAGCCGGGAGCTGTTCGACGACGAGGAGCTGTACGCCGTCAAGGGCCACCTGATCCAGGTCGACGACGCGGATCTTCCCCGGCAGGACGGCGAGATCACGTCATACGTCTACGAGCAGGAGGACGAGGACAGTCTGTACTGCTTCCCGCGGCATGACGCGGTGTTCCTCGGCGGCACGCACCTGGAGGGAACGCCTGCTCCCGGCGGCGAGTGGGACGGCGAAGAAGCGGACGGCCCGATGCTCGACCTGGGCGGTACCGAAGTGCCGGAACGCGTCTTGACTGGCAACCGCGAGATCCTGGAACGGCTCGGTGTGGAGCTTGACGGTGCCACGATGCACGGTGGCGTCGGCTACCGGCCGATGCGCGACCGGGTCCGGCTGGAACGCGAAACTGTGGATGGCACACCGGTCGTGCACAACTACGGTCACGGCGGTGCGGGTATCACTGTCTCCTGGGGCTGTGCGCTCCGTGCCGCGGAACTGGCGGTCCGGGGTGTCGCCCCATCAGGCTGTGCGCCGTATTTCGATGGTGGCGACGCGGTCGGTAACCATCTCCGCAACCTTGTCGGCGAGAAGATGGAGCAGCGCGCGGATACTGGATAACGGAACCCGTTTAAAAGTTGCTGTCGAAGTCGGGTATCGGTGGCGGGGTGGTGTGCCCGGCTCCTCGTGTGAGGTGACGGGTGGAGCAAACGGTTTAACTGTTTGCGAACCACACCGTCTGTACAGTATATAGATGGCGGGGTGGTGTACTGGCCGAACCCCTGTGTTCGGTCATCGCCACCGCGTGTTGTAAGTATATGGCGGGGTGGTGTAGTGGACTATCATCGTACCCCGGGGCGGTACGGACGGGGGTTCAAATCCTCCCCCTGCCATCACTACGTTCGGTAGTTATCGGATGTGGAGTCCG
>JAXINV010000054.1:0-7851 GCA_034190465.1 Asbonarchaeum danakilense (SeqCode)
ATGGCCTCGTTCAGTCCGATGAATGCCATTGCACACACCTATTTCGTGGCCAGCTATAAAAGCTACACGGATACCGGCCGGATTTTTCCCGAACGGTGAACCCGAAGCGAATCTGATGCTACAGAAAGATACAAAAATACAGAAAGATACAAAAACTGTGAACAGTAGGGTATCGTATGTCTTGTACATCGCTGGATTCCTCGCTCGACCGAGGCAGCAGGGCTGTCAAACTGGCCGACGGCGCCCAGGTAGTATCAGGAGTGAGCGAACACGGCGGCGCCGAACGCGTGGCCGAGTCCCTGCACCACCGCCTTGAGACCCCGGTGTTTACGCTTCTCAAAGAGATCGAAAGCGATAGTTTCATCGAAATCGGCACGGAAACAGAGAAGGAAGAGGTCAAGAAGCTCGGCCTCACGACGCTGGACGCGTGACAGCTCATGTTCAAGTCCATCCATGATATGCAGCAGAAACTGGCGGTCTACGAGTCACTCGCTCAGAAAGAGGAGGTCCAGTCACGCGACTTCCTCATACTTCACAACCCCAGCAGCTGCAAAATCCTGGATCACGTTGACAAGCCAGCAGTGCTTTACAACCACACTGGGACACGTGAACTCACCTTCCTCTTCGAGGAGTTCATGGAGCAGAGCAGTCCGATGGACGAGTACACGCTGCGGCAGGACCGGGAGGAAATCCTCGAACAGCTGGAGGAGCTGTACCACAAGCCGGAGGTCGTGGTCAGCAATTCCCGGTTCATCGCGGAGAAGACAGAAGAATACTTCAACCGTTCCACCGACCATGTCTATCCGCCGATAGACCGGAAACGGTTCCGTCCCGTGGAGGTACCGACCGGAGACTATTTCATCTCGGTGCAGCGGCTTGACTGGGCGAAACGGGTGGACAGACAGGTCAAGGCGTTCAAGGACACCGATGAACGGCTGAAGATTATCGGGGACGGTGCCAAGCGTGACAGCGTCGAGAACATCGCCAGGAAACACGACAACATCGAATACCTCGGACGGGTGAGCGACCGGCAGCTCATCGAAGAGATGAACCGGGCACAGGCGGTTATACAGACGAGCATGATGGAGGACTTCGGACTTGTACCGATCGAAAGCCTTGCGTGCGGAACTCCTGTCATAGCACCCAAGGAAGGAGGATTCAGGGAGACGATCGACGATGACACCGGCATCCTGTACGGTAACCCACCGGTCGCCGAACTTCGGACTGCTGTACATGATTTTGATCCGGACGACTACGATCCAGAAACGCTCCGGGAAAGCACGGAAGAGTACTCGCATGCACGGTTCGAACGCGAGATGCGGGACGCGGTAGCGACCGCGGTGGACCGGCATGGTTGAGGAGCAGAAACGGCTCATCCACGACGGCGACTGGGACAACCTCATCATTCTGGACGCCTGCCGGTACGACTACTTCGAGGAGTTCTACGACCTCTTCCCGAATATCGACGGCCGGTTACAGAAGGTCTGGAGCGCCGGGAACAACAGCGCAGAATTTATCGAAGAGACGTTTCCCGACGAATACCCTTACACTGTGTTCAGTGCAAATCCCGTGATGAACAATATCTCCGATGCTATACAGCTCGATGGAGCTTCCGGAGAATACATCCCGCGCCAGCACTTTGAGACGATATACCCGGTATTCGACAGTGAGTGGGATGAGGCGATAAATACCGTTTTCCCGCAGGACTTCAACGACTATGTGCGTCGGCACACCGTGGAGGGGAAGACCATCTTCTGGTATCTGCAGCCGCACGCCCCGTACATCGGGACGATAAAACTGGGCTCAGATAACCATGCGTTCCCTGGGGCCATCCCCACGCCGGGAGAGATTCTATTTGATACGGGAGAATTCCAGGGCATCGCACCCGATTCTCCGCTCGCGGTTCTGATGCGTCACGCCTACAAGTACACCCTCTGGCGAGTGATGTACTACGTTGCAGAGCTTCTGCCACATCTGGAGGGGAAGACAGTCATCACGGCCGACCACGGGGAACTGCTGACGGATGACGATAACTGGGGGCATCCCATCGATGAGTATCTTGGCGGCGGAGACCGGTCCAAGCTCCGTGAGGTTCCGTGGCTGGAGGTCGAGGGAGATCTCGTCGACCTCCACAACATGGCGGTCGATAGGTACATCGAGACCGTCTACAGAAGCGTCCTTGATCGTGAACCGGATGAAGACGGCTTCGAGACATACAAGGACAAGCTGGAGAATCTATCCAGGTTTACACGACCTATCCTCCTGGAGACGCTTATCGAGAGCGATGAATTCGAGGACCGGTTCTTCGATCCAAATAAGATTGTCAGGACGCCATGACCAGCGCTAGGGCTTCGAATGGATGGAGGGATGCAGTGGATGGCCGGAGCGGAACGTTTATTAGGAACCGTTCACAAGGATAGCTATAGGCGTACGAAAATGGCGAGTCCTGTCCCTGCCCAGTCCAGTTCAACAGCTCCAGTCTCTCTCGTCCCGTACAGCGATATCAGTGCAGAAGAACGTGAAAGACTGTTGGAACGTGGCCGTAGAGGATGTGAAGCCGTCCGGCTTCCAGACGGTCTTACGGCAAAATCGGCGATGGCGGACGCTGTCGAACGGCGTCTTCCCGGCGCCGACGTGTATGCGGTCGAGGACAGTGGTGAGTACACCACCCTTCTCATGGTAGAGAACAATTCGGAACAGTATATCCCGACGACGGTCTCTCTGATCGGTCTGGGACAGGACCCTGTCACACCTCCCACCGACGCGGGGGATCCGTTCAACGCTCCTGACGAGCCTCCGCAGGGGTTCACGGAGGACGAGAAGGGTCGGTGCTGCCGGTACTCAGAGGAAGAGGCGAAACGGCTGTACGACGCAATCGAAGAGACAGTAGTGGATAACTCATTCATCCTGGATGTGGGCGGACCGTTCGTGGATGCGGTAGAGGACGAGGTATACCTTGCTAGGAAGGAGAGACACTTTACAGGCCATCCTACCGCTCCAGGGGACATGTATAGCGTCCTTATCGTAAGGGAGAAGCCGATAGGTATCGAATTCAGATGTGCACAGGTAAGAATACCTGTCGGAGAGATAGAAGACGTAGTTAGATCTGCACTACCCGAACCGTTGGAATCCGCAGAAATAAACATTACGCACAACTCCAATGCGGAGGATACGCAGACAGTCGCTATCCCGTACGAGGAGAGATTCAAGGAAAACATCGAATACTTCGTCAGCGGCGGATGCAATTTTTTGCCAGAGGACAGGGAGTCTGTATGGAAGGAATGTGCGACCGATCTGGTAGCGGCTATCGAGTCAGCACTGAGGGAAGAAGCAGGGGCAGCTACCGTTGAATTCAACGAGATGATCCACGGCTCACTGAACTACAAAACACGGGAGTCTGGCCGGAAAGACGGGACAGGACGGATCGACCGGCCATGGTAGCGATTCAGCGTTCTAGCATCACCACAGCCAGACCGTACCGGTCAGTTCAGCCGAGCATCAAACCGGTTGGTAGGCGATGACAGACGCAGTCCTGCTGATGGACGGGGCGGATTTCGAACGGTTCACGAAGAACCCGAAATACGATGCTGTTGGCGGCGGTATCCCTGTTGAGACCACGTCTTCACTGGTTAACTGGGCGCAGCTGCTCACCGGTTCCAGCATCGTCGATGCCGGGGTCCTCCCCGGCCAGATGACGTTGACCGGTTCCGGCCCCGAACCCGCTTCGTTTGAAAAGAAAAAACTGCTGAACGGGCCGCCGAGAGAGATGTTGAACGCAGAGCCGGTGTTCGAACAGCTGGAGCGGGAAGGGAACCGTGTCGGATGCTTTTACGTTCCCTTCAGTTACCCTGATGCCGAGGTAACGGTCACGTCCCATTTCGAGACACGTCCCGCGATGGACGTTATGCAGCGACCTCAGAGCGGTGAGACCCCGCTTGATATCGATGCAAATACGGCTACAGACGAGTTTTACACTCTTTCTTCCCTGAAAACAGAAGATGCTCTGACTCGGACAGCGGATGAAAATCTGGACGTGGTTTTCACATTCTATCACTTTCCGGACTTCTTCGGGCACAAACACATGAAAGGCACGGCCGACGACCTGATGGAGGAAACGGTGACGCGGTACACCGATAGTGGATTCGAGAACATCGTCCTCGTCTCCGACCACCGTGTCGACCCGCGCCGGGATACGCGGCAGGCGCCGGGCGTCCATGCACTTCCCGCTCGGTACTGCATCATCGGCGGTGACCAGCGGTACGGCGAGGTCCAGCCTGACGAGTTCGCCGGCGTCATCCGGAGTGAGCTGACCGATGACGACTAGAGTCGCGTGTGCAGGAACCTTCGACATCATCCACCCCGGCCACCTGTACTACCTGGAAGAAGCGGCATCGATGGGGGACGAACTCCTCGTCTGCCTCCTCAAGGACGACCACCAGTTGTCAAAGCAGATCGTCAAATCCGAGGATACCCGGAAGTCTGTTCTGGAGGCTCTCGAAATCGTTGACAGAGCAATTCCCTACAGCGATAGCAGACTTGATTTTCCTGTGTTCTGCCACGAATACGACATAGATATAGCGGTCACCGGCCCGGACTGGGAGATAGAGGATATTGACGGCGTTGAGGTACGATCCCTTGACGACCGCAAACCGTACAGCTCCAGCGAATACCGAAACGATATGAGGCAGGGCTGAACCCGGTTCAGTAACCCGTGCTCTATAAAAACATTGCGGGGCACCTTTAGTCCGATGCCAGACCATTTCAAGTTAGATGCGTCGACCCAGCGCGAATTGTTCTCGGAGATAGACGGGGAATACGTGATACCGCCGTCGCCCGGTATCGATGCGGCCGCAGCAGTCCATGCAAACGGAGAGGTCATCGGTGTGAACATGGATGCGCTCGCGTGTTATGTAGAGGACACGTTCGAGGCGGCCCGGATGACGATGTTCTGGAATATCGTCGACCTGTATATGATCGGTGTTGAGCCCGACTATTCCGGTGTATACTTCAACTCCCGGCATGTCGACGCAGAAGAGTTCATGCGGGGACTGTACGATGAGGCCAACAGGCGTAGATGTCCGGTGTCGGCAGGAGAGACCCTTACGGTCCAGGACAACCCGAAGACCGTGGGGGGGATGGCAACCTTTGGCGTGGCAGACCGGGAACACCTTGTAGATCTCCGTGATATAGAACCGGGCCAGGATATCGTCCTGATCGGGGAATACGGGAAATGGCTTGCGATGATGGCAGCCGATTATAGGGGTGAACAGCTTCCATGGACGACCGCGGATCTTGAGCTTCCGTCAAAGGCCCGGATAGCGCGGAAGTATGCGGCAGGGATGAAAGACAATGCAGCGGAGGGGCTCCGGAAGGTCGCCCGAGATATTGCAGCAGAGGCGGACGTCCGCGTCGATATCGAACGGGATAGCATTCCGTTCCAACCTGCGGCGAAACAGTTCTTCGATACCGCGATGACGGAACAACTCGGAGATCGGGACATGTTACAGATGATGGACGTGTCCTCGTTTGTTGCCGTCACGGATACAGGCAGTACGGATGCACTGATTGACGAGCTCGAGTCGGAAGGCTACACCGCGACCGTGATCGGGTCGACCAGCAACGGTTCCCAGGCGTACATCGACGGCCAAACTGTGGAAGGACGGGGCGACCCTATCCTCGATTTCTTCTGGGGATAACATGGCAGCAGTCATCGTCACCGGTGCGAGCTCCGGCATAGGAAAGGCCACAGTTGAAGAACTCGTAGAGGGGGGAGACACTGTTTACGGGCTGGATAAAGACGTGGCGAACGGACGGGAACTCGAGGAAACCCTTGACTCGTTCCACTTCAGAGAATGCGATGTGACCGACTCTGACAGGGTATCGGAGGTGATACAGGATGTCGGCGAGGAGCACCAGCTCCGCGGCCTGGTCAATAATGCGGCAGTGGCGTACACCGACAGCATCACGGAGTTCGCTGAATCGGACTGGGACAGCAATCTGGATGTTATCGTACATGGGGCTCGGGACGCTATCACCGCCGCCGTCCCATATCTCAGGGAGACAGGTGGCGCAGTTGTCAATGTCTCCTCTGTGTTCGGGTTCCAGCCCGAAGAGAACTTCCTCTCGTATTCTGTTTCAAAGGGTGCATTGAATACGATGACCAAACAGGTCGCCAAGCAGTACGCCGGAGACATCCGTGTCAACGCGGTTGCACCGAGCATGATCCGTACCCCGATGGCGGCTCCCGCCATCGAGGGGGACTGGCGAGACGGTGAACTGGTGGACCGTTACCTTGACAGGATACCGATGCAGCGGATGGGGACGCCGGAAGAGGTGGCCAGCACCATCGCCTTCCTCCTGAGTGATGACGCGTCGTACATCACCGGCGAAATACTGAAGGTTGACGGCGGCTATCTCATCTAACACTGTGTACGGAATAAACGACGTTTCCTTCCCCGAATTACCGCCGGTAAACGGAGGCCCATGCTAGAATGTCTGAATCGGTGAGAGGAGCATTGTGATGGAATTGTAAATCCCGGTACCACCGGTAACCTTTAACTGGATCTGGTATGACTCAGAACCGGTGTCCCCTGATAAATCAACCCATCCAGAGTCGGCGAATCCGAATCCTGCGCCCGTGACGGATACCTCTGTCCCGCTCACCGCGGTCCCTGCATTCTGGCGGTACACCCTGGCAAACGTATCCTCACTACCAGTATCGTTTTTCAGGTGCGCGTAAATCCGGATGTACAGATTATTATTTACCTTCCAGTTGTCCGGGTTGAATGCGATGTCGGAATCGGTGATAACCGTGTACGATGTCGATGTTGTTGACGAGCCTTCCGACCCGAACTTGAACGAAATCGGTCGGTAAAGCTGTGATGCTTCAAACCCGTCCAGCTGGTCAGCGTTCACATCACTAGTGCCGGACGTAAGCGGCTGGAAGAGTCCCCAAGAAGCACCTGATGCGGTGGAAGAGAGCGCAAGACCTCCCGCACCTATACCAAGAATTTTCATGAAATTCCTGCGGGAAATCTTTGCATCACGTAACTGGGATATGAAGGTCTCTCTTCTGTCCTCCTCCATCTCCTCCATCCTATTGATAAATTCGTGTTTCAAATCCTCCTTATCGACTTTATCCGTTCCCTTTTCTATGACCTCCTCTATCATACAATCGATTTCAGCCTCTAGTTCATCGTCCAGATTGACTTTTCCCATAATTCATCCTATCTTCACAAGTATTTCAGTGTTTTGGTCAGTAGACTCCAGTGCCCGGCCCACAGTAGCACTCCTACATTTCTCGTTGTGACTCACCACTTTCCTTATACCTGTCTCGTTTCTCTGCATCGGATCCCATACCTCACAGGCCATACCAACACCGGGCTCAGAAGAAGGTACGATACGGTCGCCTCTCTCGATCTCACCGTTCTCAGTATTCACTTCCACCTTCACCTTCCCCTCCAGCGCGACCTTCACACCTTCCGCACCCGAGTTCAGCACGAAACCTGGATTCCGCGAGGTGATCCCGACCGCATCCTGGTACCGCTCCGTGGTCCGCTCTACCGCGTTGTCCTTCTCCTCCGAGATCGAAACGATCTCGCCCTTCTCCACCTCTCCATCAACGCGGTACTTCTCCGCCAGGTCCGCCCCGAGCGCCCAGACGTTGCCGTACACCTTCAACGAGTCACCGACCGAGACGTTTCCCGTGGTCGAGGACGTGATGTTGTTCCCCTGGATGTCAAGATTGCCGTTCGGGATTTCAACACCGCCGACACCGTGCACAGTCAGGTTGCCGGTGACGTTCACATCCAGTTTTTCTCCTTGAAGGTTGCCGAACGTCGCCTCATAACT
>JAXINV010000078.1:0-7253 GCA_034190465.1 Asbonarchaeum danakilense (SeqCode)
CGGACCTGAAGCTGGCGCAGACCTTCTCCTTCACCGCTCTCGTCCTGTTCGAGATGATCGGGATCCAGGCCATAAGGCGGAAGTTCGGTATGAGGATGCTCTCGAACAGGTGGCTGTGGCTCGCCATCGCGGCGACCCTCCTGCTCCAGGCCGCGGTGCTCTACACCCCTGTGAACAGGCTCTTCGACGTGGTTCCCCTGGGAATCGTCATGTGGGAGGAGATCGCCGCGAGCCTCGTTATATTCCTCGCGCTGAACCTGGGCATGGTCACCTTGTTCGACCACGTGTTCGGGGACGACATCGATATCCGGTGAGGCCGGGTCGGGGTCCCCGTGCCGCACAGCAGCGCGCGCAACGGGGGTGCGCCGTGCGAGGTGGGCGGGTCCCGGCGTCCCGGTGGTGTACGGGGGTCGGCATCATCTCCAGCGGCGAACGACGCCGCGCTCGCGGATATATCTGCCGCGGCGGCCGCTCACCAGGTTGCTTGCCGGGCCGCGGGGGCGACCATCACGGGGAACGGTGTGGGCAGACCATGGGGGCGGGCATCCCCGCGTCTCCACGGGTCCGCGTCCCGGACCCATCGCCAGCCCGGTGTCCACCCCGCGGGGATGGGATCGTGGCGGACAGCACCGCCCTGCCCGTGCCGTCGGTGGTGCTGTCCTCGCCGAGATGCTGGCGGTACCCGTCGTCATCGGCATCGTCGAGCTGAACGAGAGGGTGCCGGGGCGGCCGCGACATCCGTCCTGCCCGCTCGTCCCTCGTATCCTGTGCTCCGCCCCTGCCGCACCGTCCAGGGCGTGGCGCGATGGCGACGCAATGCTTGTCACCGGTCCAGGATATGTTCCCTGGAGAAGCCTGCCAAATCATCAGTCGTTCCCGGTCAGAAGATGAGGTACGTCCCGTCGCCATCCCGCTCGACCTCGGCCTCGACCGTGACCCGTTCCTTCTCGTACCGGTTCTCGGCGAGTCCAAGGATCTCCCCGGTGTCGTCGCGGATGCGGTGCCACCACAGCCCATCGTCCCGGCGGCGGTCCGGAGTGACCGCGACGTGCTTCAGTTCGATCTTCCGGCCAGCGTAGGTCTGCGGGTTGTCGGTGACGACCCGGACGTTCTTGACCGGGTACCGCCGCTCCTGCGCGGACCGCTGCTGGCTTCCCGCGTCCCACGCCTCCTCGTCCGCCCCGGCGATACGGGTGTACGCGGCGTAGCCGCCGACCACGAGGATGAGGAGGGCGAGGATGCCGGCGAGGTACGGTAGGAAGCCCCTGAGGAGGGCGAGGATGCCGCCGCCCCGGACCGTCACCGTGGTCGACTGGCCGCCGGCCGCGACCGTGTGCTCGCCGGCCGACAGGTCCACCTGGAACGTGGCGACGGTGGTCGCGCCCGCGACGACGCGGACGGTGCGGGACGCGGCCTCGGCGCCGTCCACCGTGACGGCAAGGTCGTACGTCCCGGTGGAGGCGCCGATGTTCTCCAGGGTGACGTTGACCGTCGCCAGCCCCGGCCCGTCGGCGATGTCGCCGACCGCGACGCTGCGCACCTGGATGTTCGGGGCGCGGGAGACGCCGGGCACGGCCACGATGGCGAACGTGGAGAAGCCGGGCGTCTCCGCGCGGTACCACTGGTAGCCGTCGACGGTGCGGGTCGGCGCGGTGTCGAGCGGCTGCCACTGCGCGCCGTCGTACCGGTAGAGCAGGACGTCGCCCGGCGCGATGCTGAGCCGGTCGATCCAGCCCGTGTCGGTGCGGAACGTCAGGTTTGCCGGGACCAGTCCGGCGAGGCCGCTGGTCGTGATGCCGTAGTATGCATAGACCTCCGACCCGTCCGGCAGCCTGGGGACGTCGTCCGGCCGCGCCCCGTCGAGGTACTGGACGTGGAACGACAGGTTGGTGATGCTGATGCCGGGCCGCATCCTGATGCGCTGCAACGCGACCGACTCCGCGAACCGGACCTCCACGAGCTGGCCGGACGAGACCCCGCCGACCGGGACCGCGATGGAGCCGGGGGCGAGCGAGACGGACAGGTTGATGGGGTCAGGCGTGACCGGGATGCCGCCCCCGCCGCCGTTGGTGGTATCACCGTTGGTGGACGGCGTGGCAGTGGTGAACGTGGTGGCCGTCCCGGTGTACCCGCCGCCGTTGGTGGACGGCGTGGCAGTGGTGAACGTGGTGGCCGTCCCGGTGTAGGTGGTGCCGTCGTGCATGAGGACGGGCCGGAACTCGTACGTCGTGCCGGAGGAGAGGCCGGAGACGGTGCGGCTGAACGAGGTGCTGGAGGTGTTGGCGTGGCTGGTGTTGGCCCAGGACGCGGCGCCCTGCTGCCGGTAGTCGAACCAGACCTCGACGGTCGCGTTCTCGTAGTCGTTGTATGCGATATCCGCGTTGAGGGTGGCCGATGTCTGGCCGATACCGGTCGCGACCGGGTTGAGCGTGGACGGCGGGGCGACGTCGGTAGTGAACGTGTCGATGGAGCCGCGGTCCGGGCTGGTGGTGTCCGGGAAGTGGACCTCGGCCTGGACCTCGTACGTGGTGTTGGAGGAGAGGCCGGTGAGGGAGCCGTTGAACGTGGTCTCCGGCGGGGTCACGGTCTGGTTCGCGGTGTACGTCCACGTCGATGTGCCCTGTTCGCGGTATCGGAACCGGGCGGTGACGTCGCTGCCCCAGTTCGACGGGCAGTCGATGGTGGCGTTCACGTCCGCGGAGGAGGTGCCGACGGTCGACACGGACTGGCTCTGGATGCGCGGCCCGCCGGGCAGGTCGGTGACGTCAATCTCCTCGGACGCCCCCGAGGTGTAGGTGAACGAGCGGGACGAGTTCCAGTCACCCACGAACAGCCAGTATTTCGTGTCCGTACCAACGTTGATGTCGTAGAACCCATCCGAGTCCGTCACGTCGCTGCCGTGCGTCGTGTTCGACGCGTCCCGCACCTCCACTGTGACCCCGGTCGCCGCGGTGTTCTCGCCAGCGTACGTCACGGTCCCGTAGACGTTGTGGGGGACCGCGGGCTGGGCTGCACCGGTCGCGGCTATCAAAAGGATAGTGGACGCCAGGAGCATCCATCTCGCGGTCGGCCGGTCAGATCCTCTCATCCGGACCACCTCAGTCCCGCAACTCAGCGAGGGCGAACGTCTCCGTGGAGTTCATATCGACCCAGTACCCTCGGCCGAGTGCGGTCTGGCTGGCGGACTTCGAGACATAGGTGAAGCTCGTCCCTCCCTGGGTGTTCAGGGTGAGCACGGAGGAGAACCCGAACTTGTCGAAGTACTTAGTCGTATTCATGAACCGACGGAAGCCGATGAGGTTCCATCCGTCATACAGGGTTATTTCCGACGGCAGGAGACTTTCCACACCGTTCGAGGGATTCTCGATCTCTGCGAGGCTCCCAGTAACCGTCAGGTTCCCGTCGCCACTGACGTTCATGAAGTATCCCCGGTCCGCCTGAAGGTTTTCCAGCTGGTTGGAACTCTTGTCCGGGTTGTGGAGTAACCACGTCTGCGATGACGTGTTATAGTACCATATCTGTTCCACCGTCGCTCCCTCCAGTCCCTGGAGGATGGTGTCGATGCTGGTGTCCTTCGGAAGGATCGGTGTCGACACGATGTTCCACCCGTCCTTGAGCGATATGGTGTACTCCTCGAGGTAGAGATTGATAGTGTCCGAGAGGGTCGTTGACCCCGGCGTCGTCCGGCCGGTGATGTTGACCCATCCGCCACCGAGTTCAGCGGTCAGGCTGAAGGAGGTCTGTCCGTTCGAATCTGTGGTCGACGCGTTCGGCTCAATCGTCACGTTGTTCAGATCGGTGGACGCTGTGAAGTTGATGTTCTCGTTCGATATGACATTCCCGGAGCCGCCGACGCTGCAGTCGTCGGTCACCGTGACGGTCACCGTCCGGTTGCTGATGACTGGACTACCGCTGGTATCGACCGAGTTGAACGAGGTCGTGGCCTCGAGCGACAGGTTGCCGAGGGTGACCGTGGTCTCCTTGTAATCGGTCGCGAACCGCTTCTGGTCGAGGTGATCGACGGCCCGGATGGTGTAGTTATACGTGCCGGACTCCGCATCGTTATCCACGTACCTCATCCCGGCTTCCGTGAAGTCCACGGTGTCGATGCGGTCGTTCGGGTCCCGGATGGACGCGGAGGAGTTGCGGTAGATCCATATCTCGTCGACGCCACTCCCGCCACCGTCGGAGGCAGAATCGACCGTGATCTCCACGCTGCACGATCCCCCGCTGATGGAGAACGTCGGTGCGTCCGGCTTCTGGCTGTCACGCGTGTAGGTGGCCAGTGGGCTGGTGAATGACAGGTCCGGGGGGAGGCCGGCCCGGTCGCTGCCGTTCACCCAGACCGTCACCGTGTCCGTGTTGTTGAACGAGGTCGTATCATCGATATCAGCGGTGTAGTTCACCGAGGTGTTCCCGAGGGCGGAGGTGTTGGAGAGGGCGGCGGTGCTGTTCCCGGCACCGGGGATGTTGTACCGGATGGTGAACGACTCGTTGCTGGTCAGGTTGCCGTCGTCGGTGATGGTGGCGTTTAGAGTCCGGGATGCCGATGTCGGACCGACGTAGAGGGTGCCGCTGACGTTCACCGTTCCCTGGAGGGAGCGGAGGGTGACCGTCGGCTGCGTGTTATCCACGACGACCCGGTCCTGGACCGTGGTGGAGTTGGTGTTGCCGGAGACGTCCGTCACGGTGACCTTGAGGTCGTACGTCCCCGCGGCGACGTCCTCGGCGGTGAAGTTGACCGTGCCGGTCGTCGTGATGGTGCCGGTCCCGCCCGGCACGCTGCTGTCCTCGAACTCGTACGTCGTCCCGCCGTCGATGAGGGTGAACGTGACGTTCTGTGCGCCGCCACCGGTTTCCGTGTACGTGTAGTTGACGGTCATCGTGTTGTTCCCGGCCGCCAGCTTGGTGTGGTAGACGGTGTTCGGCGGCGTGTTGATGGTGGTGCCAGTCGGCGCCTCCTGGTCGACGGTGGCGGTCGCCGAACCAGCGAAGTTCGGAGTGTATACATTGATAGTGTCCGTCGTTTCAACCCCCAGATCCCCGTTGCTCTCGCCCCCATCGTTCGCCGGCGCGACGAGATCGATCGTGCCGGTGAAGACTCCGGTGTTCTGTCCGGTCTCCTTCAGGTCCTCGCCTCTTCCCCGGCTGGCGTTGTTAGCCGCCTCCACCGTGACCGTCTCGGTGGTGACCGTGCCGGTCGTGTTGGCAGTAATATCCACGTACTCCACGGTCCCGGAAGCGCTGTTCCCGGAGCTTGAGTTGTCGAACACTGTGATGGCCATCTTGTCGCCCTCCGTGTAGAAGTCCTTGTCGAGCTGGATGTTGTTCAGTTCGAGGATGTTGGACGCGGCGGGGTCGAGGCTGTCGGTGTTCCCGGCCTCGTCCACGGTCAGTAGCGCGATGCTGTACGTGTTCCCGTGCACCAGCCCGTTCCCTGTCTTCCCGTCCGGATTGCTGAGGTCGATGGTCGCGGTCTTCTCGCTCTCGTCTCCCGCGTAGCTGGCGTCGTCGACCGTGTACGTCGCGTTGTTCCCGGTCCCGTCGTAGAGCGTGATGTTCGTGATATCCGGGTTGGTCTCGTTGTAACTGTAAGTGACGTCGATCTGCTCGTTCCCGGCCACGTCGAGCGTGGACGTCGGGGCGTGGAGGGTGAGGTTGGTCGGTGTCGTGGTATCTACCGTGAAGCTCCAGGTCGTCGAATTCGTATGTTCGATGGTGTCGTTCGCCGACACCGTGACGGTGATACCGGTCTCGTTGAAGGTGAACGGGGTGCTGGCGGCCGGTTCGATGTCCAGGAGGTCGCCGGTCCACGTCACATGCGCGTCACCGGTGCCGACCCTGTCAAGGTACGTGTACCCGGTGTCGTCGGCCAGGGTGACCGTGATAGAACTCGCGTTCACCCCGGCGAGCGTGTCAGAGATGTTGACCTTGATGGACGGCTGGTCGGTGCTCGTCATCGAGCCGGGCGACGGGGTCTGCTGCGTGAAGAACGGGGACGAGCCGTCGACCGTGAGGGAAACGAACCCGTTCCGGTCGACGCTGTTCCCCTCGTTGTCCTTCGCTGACGCGTTGAAGCTGATGACGTCCCCGTCCTGCGGGTTGCGGGAGAACTCGCTGTACGTCGTCCAGTCGTCAGGGTCGAGGGTGAAGTTGTAGTCCGTCCCATCGTTCCCGTTCTCATCGAACTGGAAGGCCCCGGAGGAGTCCTGCGGGTTGGTGAACGTGTGCTCGGATCCGTTGAACCGGAGGGTCAGCGTCGTCGTCCCGGTGTTGACACCGGATTCGGAGTCGTTAATACGGAACAGGAACGTCTCGGCCTGGATGGCGTCTTCACGCACGTAGGTATTGTTGATACTTTCCTCGTCGGTGATGGTCGGGGCCTCGGCGTCGATGTACGCGGTGGTGACGCGGCGGGTCGTCGCGGACAGGTCGGGATAGTACGCGGTGACGTTGTCCGCACCGGACACCTGGAGCGTGCCGTCGTTCGCGGTCGCGGCGCCGGTACCGGTCGTGATGGAACCGATGAACGACGCCGAGGTTCCGGTCGTCTCGTCCAACGTCACGTTCTCGTCGAACGAGACGTAGTCGATGGTCTCGGAGCCGGACGTGGACGTGTTGAACGTGAGGGTGGCGGTGCCGTTCCGCTCACGGGCCACGCTCGATATCTGGATGCCGGTGCCGGTGAGCGTGAAGTCGGTGGCGGTCAGCCGGCCGTCGCTGGTGTTGTCCGCCACGATGCGCGCCGTCGTGTACGTCGTGGTGCCGGACGGGACGGACTCGCCGGACACCGTGACGTTCGGCTCGGTGCCTGACGCCACACCGACGGTGTACGTCTCGGCTGAGGTCGACGTGTTCAGGTCGGTGTCGTTCAGCTCAAGGTAAACCTTCTCTCCAGGGCTGTACGTGGTGGCTGGAGACCCGAACCCGGGGCCGTACATCGTCAGGTCTGCGGACGAGTCCGGGGCGGCAGCCATGGCGAGCGAGCCGAGAAGGATGAAAACGAGTGCGAGCGCGGCCGTAGCCGGAATCATCCATCGCCGGTCCACCCGGGTCGATGCGGAAGAACGGTGGCCGCGGTGTATAGCTACCATTCCTGGTCAGTACTGCCTCTTCTTCGCTTATTAATATTGCGGAGGCGCGCGACCGCAACGTTTTTCTGGTTCCGCGGCGCACCCCGGGGCATGCCCGGCGACCGGTACTACCAGTGCCCTGAGTGCGGGTACAAGCAGAAGTCGGAGGCGGAGGAAAGG
>JAXINV010000069.1:0-6818 GCA_034190465.1 Asbonarchaeum danakilense (SeqCode)
ACCACATCGACCAGGTGCGGGACCTGGCGCCGCACCAGGACCTCTCCGACGCCGCACTCCGCACCCTCTCCATCATCGCGTACAACGCCCCCGTCAAGCAGTCAAAGATCATCGACATCCGCGGCAACCGCGCATACAGCCAGATCTCCGACCTCGAAGAGCGCGGCCTGCTCAGCTCAAGCAAGGACGGCAGGACCAAAGTCCTGGACGTGACAGAGGACTTCCTCGACTACTTCGGCATCGACGACCTCGACGAATTCCGGGACGGACTCGACGCAGCGCCCGCCGCCGAGATGCTGCTCGACGACGAGGAAACCGACGATGCAGCAGACGAAGAGGAAGCGGCGGAAGAGACGGCGGACGACGAAGAGGATCAGGCAGCGGTCGACGAGCAGGCGGAGACCGGGGAGCCAGACGGAGCGACCGACACCGGAACAGACAGCGACACGGCCGGAGGCGGCAGCGACGGCGACCTACTCACCACCGACGGCCAGCTGCAGTGACCGGCTCGTTCTTAAAAAACTGCGCGACAGAGTGAAGTCCGATGCCCGACAGCATCTCCAGCCTCGACCTGGTCGCACTGATGCGGGAGTTCGCCGTCCTCGAAGGCGCGCGGATCGACAAGGTCTACCAGCGCGACGACGAACTCACCGTCCACATCTACAAGCCCGGCGACAAGAAGTACCGCCTGTTCATCGCGCCAGGCAAGGCCTTCCTCACCGACTACAAGCGGGACAACCCGCAGAAACCGCCGAACTTCTGCATGGAGCTGCGGAAACACCTTGGCGGCCAGCGCATCGAACGCATCGAGCAGCACGGCTTCGACCGCGTCCTCGTCATCCACACCGACGAACAGAAACTCGTCGCCGAGCTGTTCGGCCAGGGCAACGTCCTCCTCGTCGACAAAGGCACCGACGAGATCAAGGCAGTCATGCAGTCCCAGGAATGGTCCGACCGGGCGCTGTACCGCGGCGAGGAATACGAATACCCCGAACCCGGCCCCGACCCCGCATCGATGGGCCTCGACGCCTTCAGCGAGCAGCTGGGCACCAGGCAGATCGTCAAAGTGCTCGCCGCCGACATCGGCCTGGGCGGCATGTACGCCGAAGAGATCCTCGCCAGGACCGACATCGACAAAGACACGCGGTCAGAGACCCTGGACGACAGCCAGCGCCAGGAACTCCACCGCACAATGCAGTCCTTCGTCGAGGCGTTCAGCAGCGGCGAGCTCAGCCCGCGGATCTACTACCGGGACGGCGACCCCGCCACCGCCGCACCCGTCGAACTTGCGACCTACCAGGACGCCGAGGCCGAGACGTACGACTCCTTCTCCACGGCGCTCGACACCTACTTCACCGAGAAACAGAAGGCAGAATACCGGAAGAAGAAACTGAAAGCCTACCGGGAGAAGAAAGAGAAACTGGAGCGGCAGAAACAGCAGCAGGAACAGATGCTCCAAGGCATGAAGGCATCCATCGACGAGAAAAAAGAGCTCGGCGACCTGATCTACGAACACTACGGCACCATCGAAGAACTCATCGACACACTCCGCAAAGCCCGGAAGAACTACTCCGAGAGCGAGATCCGGGAGCGGCTGGAGAGCGAGAAGGCGAACGGTGTCCGCGAGGCACAGATCGTCGAAGACATCAACCTCGCGGAGGGCCAGGTCGTCATCGACCTCGGCAGGGACACGGTCACCATCGACATCGACGAGGGCGTCGAGAAGAACGCGGAGCGCTACTACCAGAAATCGAAGGAGGCCAAGCGCAAGGTCGAAGGCGCGAAGGAGGCGCTGGAGGAGACGAAGCGCGAGCTGGAGCAGCTCGGCAAGCCCGAGGACATCGACGTCGAGGACGCGTTCACCAACAAGGAGGAGAAACGGCAGAAGAAACGGTGGTACGAGAAGTTCCGCTGGTTCTACAGCAGCGACGGCTTCCTCGTCGTCGGCGGCAAGGACCAGACGTCGAACGACGTGCTCGTCAAGAAACACATGCAGAAGCACGACCGATACGTCCACGCCGACTTCGAGGGCGCGCCCTCAGTCGTCGTCAAGAACCCGGACCAGGAGGAGATCCCGGAACAGACCCTGGAGGAAGCCGCGCAGCTCGCCATCGGCTACTCGAAGGCGTGGAAGATGAACATCGCGGCGGACGACGCCTACCACGTCGCCCCGGACCAGGTCACCAAGGAGCCGGAGTCCGGCGAGTACCTGGCCAAGGGCGCGTTCGTCATCCGCGGCGACCGTGACTACATCCGGAACGTCGAGGTCTCGGCCGCAGTCGGCGCGTACGAGCGCGACGGGCAGTGGCTGCCGATGGGCGGGCCGCTGTCAGCCGTCACGGCCCACTGCGACCACTACGTCGAGGTCAAGCAGGGCGGCACCAAGAAGTCCGACGTCACCAAACAGATCCAGCGCCACCTGCACGACGCGACCGGCGAGGACTTCGACCAAGACAAGATCATGCGGGCGCTGCCGCCCGGCACATGCAGCATCAAGGACAAGGTCTAGCGGCGGCAGGCGACCACGTCCTGCCGCGGGTACGAGACGCCGACTGTCCTTCCGTCCCTCTCCCGCTCCACCGAGACGAGCTTCTCGGAGAGGGAGACCTCCTTCGCCTCGAATCGCCCGTCTTCCGTCTCCACGGTCCAGGTGTCGTCGCCCAGGCGTTCACGGAGCGCATCCAGGCCAGCCACCTCCCGCAGCGACGGGTCGTGGCGACCGTCCCGGTGCTTCAGCGCTGCCTTCCGGTAGCCGAACAGGCCTCCCAGGACGCAGGCGATGCCGTACAGGTACAGCACCGCCGTCATCGTCCCGAAGCCCGTGCCGTACCTGAGCACGACGGATGCGGCGATCGAGGAGAACGTGAAACCGAGGAACAACGTGTACTTCGCCGTCGTCCGCATCGTGACCACGAAAAAAGGAAAGCCAGGGGACGTTACTCCCCGTAGCTGAACGAGTCCATCGTCTTTCCTTCGCTGTTTCGGAGCGTCGCGGTGTCGCCGCCGTTGTTCCAGACGGTCGCTTCCCAGCAGTGGCCGGAACAGTCCTCGGCAGCTGCGTCGCTGTACACGCGGACCGATTCACCCGGTGCGAGTTCCGTGCCGTCGAACGTGTAGGTGTTGCCGGACGCGTCGCTGACCGTCCAGTTAACCAGATCGGCAGCGATCGGGCCCGTGTTCTCGATCTCGACGTACTCTTCCTCCTCGTCCAGCGCCGTGATCTCGAGCTGTCGCTGGACCATGTCGAGGTCGGCAGCGGTCGACGCGAGCTTCGCAAGCCCGTCGTCCATCTGCTGGCGGGCCTGTTCGCAGGTCGAACGGACCTTTTCCTGCCGTGTGCCGGTGAACGACGTGTCCACGGCGCCGCCGTCACGTTCCGTCGTCATCGTGCCGTACGGCGTCCTGCACCGTGTCTCGATCGTGGTCGAGGTCGTGTCGACCGTGTACTCGACCGACGAGCTGGTGTACGTCCTGACACTGCCGTCAGGCGACTTCGTCGTCTCCACCCTGTAGTTCGGGTGCTCCAGCTCTGCCGTGAACTCGTTGCTGCTGGACTCGAACGTGGCAGCGCCGAGCGATGTCTCGACGGTCGCGGACATCGAATCCGCGTCCCTGTGTGTCGAGACGGTCTTCGGAAGCTGTGCGGCCTCCCCTTCGGAAGACCCCACGAGTGTTGCACCGACGGCCGGGGCGTCACCTGTCACGGTGGCGGAGGCCGCCGGTATGGTCACCAAACTGGCGACAATAGACGCCAGCATCGCGTAGTTGCCTAAACTCACTTTCTTCACCTTGCCGGACCGTGCTCCTCCCATGAATATCTTTTACGCAGTTTCGCCGCCTCGCGCCGCATCACACGTTCCAGATCGCGGAGTCGCTGCCGGTCGACCGTCCCTGTGGCCGTCCACGTCCTGCCGCCGTCCCGTACCACCTTCGCCGACCCGCCCGGCAGCTCGTACCGTGCCGTGACGTTGGCAGGCGTCTCCACGACGCGGGCGGACCGCTCCCCGTACTCGAGGGAGACGGCCTCCCGCGCCGGCGTCTCGGTGATCGAGATGCGTCCCTCGGCCGTCTCGTACGTGAGCTCGAGGCGGCCGTGGCGGGACACAGCTCGGAACCTGCCGGTCTGTGTCTCCAGCGATAGCACGCGTTTCACCGCCGTCACAGCACGTTCCAGCGGATCCGCCGGCTCCACGACGGTGCGGTCAGTGACGTTCCGCTCCCCTGCCCGCACCGTGACCGTGTGGCGGCCGGGGAGGAACGCCTGCAGCCGCAGCTCCCGTTTGACCCGTTCACCGGGCTGGACCGTGACCGTCGCTGCGCCGTCCCTGAAGAACGCTGCCTGCACCCCGTCACGGGTAACGGCCGCCAACCGGACCGTCCTCACCTCATCCGACGGGTTCGTCACCGCCACCGTCGCGGTGAACGGCCTGCGCATCTCCACGGTCCGCGGCGCAGCGACGGTGACGTGGGGTTGCTGACGCTCGACCGTGAACGGCTCCCTGACCGGGCCCAGGTTCCTGGCACCGTCCAGGTAGACCGTGGCGACGTACTCGCCCTGCGCAAGGCCCATCTGTGCCTCGATCGTGCCTTCCTCCTCGAACGAGACGTTGAACCGTCGTTCCGTGCGCCAGGTCCGGTTCCGGACCTTCAGGACGGCGACACCGTCGACGGAGGTGTTGGACCTGAACGTGGCCGTGACGTCGACTCCGTGACGGCCGGGATCGGTGTCGATAGCCGCTTTGAGGGGCTGGTCCGCCTCCACTCGGACGACAGGATCCGGCGCGGCGAGGACCTGGCCGTCGCTGTACTGCGTCACCGTGTACCGGATCACCAGCTTCGTGCGGCCGTCCGGCAGCCGGAAGGTCTCATACTGGAGGCGTCGTTCAGGGTAGCGGCCCTCGACCGTGTTGTTGTGGTCGTGGCGGGTGACCGGGCCGGGATCGACCGAGACGTTGCGGATCACGGTGCCGGCCGGGAAGGTGTGCTCCACGACGTGGAGGTACAGCGGCGGCGTCCCCGGCGGGCCTGCCCGTTCCGCCCCGGTGACGACCAGGTCGTCGCCCACTTCGACGACCCGGGCCGACGGCCGCCACACGTGGGTGCAGCTTGTGCCGTCACACGCGCGTCGATGCGGCGTCTCGTCCTCGATGACCGGGTCCTTGACCGTCTCCGGGTTGCCGTACACCGTGAACGACCGTCCCGTCTTCTCCTGGCGGGCATGGTGCCGCCAGTACGAGGTCGGGAAGACCAGGTCGTCCGGGTCGAAGATCCACTCCCGGAACCTGAACTCGTTCAGTGCCTGCTTCGCCGCCTGGCCGTACGTGAACCCGTCGGCGAAGAAGTCCCGGGCCACCTCGCTGGTGTACTGGTTGTACGTGGCCGCCGTGTGGCCGATGAACCCGGCAGCCCCGGAGGCAAGCACGTCCCCGTACAGCGAGCCCGGCGACGCGGCGATGTCCGACGTGTCGTAGACCAGGCCGGAGTAGTCTTCCGGGACGAACCTGTTCGAACCGTTGTACTGGTTGAAGACGCCGTTATCCAGGTTGAGGTGATTGCCGTCCTTGTTCGGCAGCAGCCAGTGCGTGCCGTTGCCCTCACCAGTGTAGAACAGCTTCGAGGCGTTCTCGTGGGCTTCGAGCGAGGAAGCGTTGAGCTCCGGGATCGGCTCCAGCAGGAAACGAAGTGCGACAGTGCTGAAACCTCCTATGGAAACGCTCCCGATCGCCGCAGACATATTGCCTGACGGGTCAACCCTGTACTCCATCGAAGCCTGGAGCAGACCTGCCGCCTGCTGGATCGCCATCGCGCCTGTCAGCAACGGTGCGGCCTGACCGAGAGCAGTCGCAAGAGCAGGTGAAACAGGGCCGAGAACCCGGGAACCTGTCGAGGCTAAAGCATCCGCATTCAACGCCGTGTCGTACAGCGCATCCTGGTACCTGCCGCTTTCAACCGCTTGAACCGTGGATGTGGCAGCATCACTGAGACCTGCAGGATCCGGGACCGGGGCCAGGGACAGCATCGCCGCGGTGACGATGCCGGAGAGATCGGTCAGACTGGTCCGGTTCTCCACCAGTGTGACAGGCTCCATGCCTTCCCGCCGCAGCAGATCCGCGACCTGTCGTCCTGTCCACACTCCCGCACCGTGGTGGGCGAGGACCTGGGGCCAGGTCGGCTTGCCGTAGGACGCCGCGACCACCGGGCGTCCGGACGGCCGGTCGCTGTGCAGCATGGCCGAGACCGCTGCAGCGCTGTCCGGCATCCTGCCCACGTTGAGATCGACCCTGCCGTCGCCGTTGATGTCGCGGTACGGCATATCCGAGCCGTACGTCGACCCGTCCTCCGGATCGTCCAGCACCAGCAGCTCGTCCTCCATCGGGTCGGAAACGTTCAGCCGGGGCGCGCCGAACAAGGTGACGAACGTGCCCTGCGTCAGGAACTCGGTGGCGTTGAACCCCATGCCGTGGTCCGCGAGCAGGGCCAGCCCACCCATCAGCTTCTGCCTGAACTTCGATACGGGGCCGGGGCGGACCGGGACCAGGAGCGCGTCGTTCCTGACCGCGTACCGCGGTGCCAGCGCCGACGAGTTCACCGCCGTGTTCGCCAGCACCACGTGGTTGATCGTGTCATGCATCGAGACGTACCTGTCACGCAGCTCGGACGAGGACAGGTTGATTTCCTCCACGCCGTCACGTTCACGGAACACGACAGGCAGCTCCTTCTCCGCCGCATACTGCGCAGCGTACAGCGCCTGCACCCTGTTCCCCTCCCGCGCCACCACAGCCCGGGAAGCATTCGGGAAGAAGACTGGGAGGATGTCC
>JAXINV010000039.1:0-6684 GCA_034190465.1 Asbonarchaeum danakilense (SeqCode)
GACTACGACACAGGACAGTAGACACGGTCACACAAACCGGGGCACATCGTCCCGGTACCGGCTGTAGGCATCGCCGTATTCTGCCTGCAGCCATCGTTCTTCCGCCAACGCCATCACGATCAGCCACGCTGCCGTCACCGCTGCCAGGGTCGCCGTCCCCGGTGCGAGCAGCACCAGGCCGACGAGCACGACCAGGTTGGCGACGATCTGCGGGTGGCGGCTGCGGCTGTACAGCCCGTCCGTCACCAGGGAGCCGTCCCCGCCCGCGGTCCGGCGCAGCCCGAGCTGGGCGACGGCCACACCCGTCCCGGCCAGCCCGAGCACGACCAGCAGCCCGCCGATGAGCTGCTTGAGGCCGATAGGACCCACCAGCGCCAGCTTGCCTGCCGCGAGGAGCAGCGCACCCAGGTTCACGAGCGCCAGCACCCAGTACAGCAGCTGTTTCCACTGCTCGTCCGGCGGCCAGAACCGCAGCCATTTCCAGGACAGCAGCATCAGGAGCAGCAGCGTCGACGCGCTGCCCAGCCCGACGGCCATCGCGGTGTGTACCATGTCGGGTGTCGATGGTCGGCGGAGGGGTAAAAAACCTTCTGCGAGACCAGATCATTGAAAAGTGTTGCGTTCTCTTGTGATGGAGAAGTGATAACGCATGACTGAGTACGTTGACGACCTGGACGCGGAGCTGGGGCTGGACCTGCCCCGGGACGAGGACACGCTGGCAAGCTACGAGGAAACACCGCTGGCCGACACGGTCGACGGCTACGTCGTGGAGAACTACAAGGGGCTGGACATCGCCGTGCTCGGCCACCCGAAGGAGGCGTCACCCGTCTCCAGCGGCGCCAACCCGGCGCATCTGGGCTACTTCGAGGACGACGACTACCAGGCCAAGGTCACGATCTCACCCCGCCCGATCGACTTCGACGGCGCGTTCCGGTTCGACGGCGAGGACGTCAGGATCGGCACGGATCAGGACGGCGTCACGCCTGACGAGTACGTCGAGCTGGAGGAACGCGACCAGCCCGGCAGAGCGGTCCGCGAGCTGATCGACGACCGTGACGACATCGCGGAGGGCGCCCGTGAACGTGTCGCACGCTACGTCGTCCACGACGGCGACCGGCCCGTCGACGATGGCTCGCTGGGAGCCAGGGTCGCAGCACTGCTCGGCGAGGAACCGGTCGACCGGGACGAATACGACCGCGTGCAGGACCTGGCCCGTCATTTCGGGTTTGAGCGGCGGGACCGGGTCTGACGGCCAAGGTTTAAACACCGGCGCGGCCAACCCTGCCGTATGCTGGGGGAGTTCCGCGAACGGCTGTCCGATACCTGGGAGCGGTACCGGAAGACCGCGGACTTCGACTTCGGCGCCACACCGGACGACCTGCAGCGGCACTACGAGATCGGCGACGAGGAGATGCAGAAAAACGCGGCGCTGTACAGTCTCCAGCTCGCGTTCGACGCCGCTGCCGACGACGAGATCGAGGAGGAGCTGTACGAGGAGATCCGTGACCGCGCCTTTGAGCATGTCGAATCGTTCTACTTCGACGAGGACCACGACCTGGACCTGACCGTGCCGGACATCGAGGCCTCGACCACGGAGTTCAGGTACCACGGTTACGAGGAGGAGTTCGTGGAGCGGTACGTGGACGAGGAGTTCGACGACGTGGACGAGGTCGTTGCGGTCGCATCCAGCGGGATGGAGCCGGGCATGGTCGCCGCCTCGATGCACGACCTGCCGTACAGCATCGTCCGGTATTCGCACCGCCGCCTGGACGATGACGCGGTGACGGACTTCGACCCCGGCTACGACGGGACGGTGGCGCTGGTCGACGACGAGGCGTACACCGGCAGGACGATCACCGCGGTGCGGCGGTACCTGGAGCAGCACGGCGCCGAGGTCCGGGAGGAGCCGTTCCGTGACACGAGGGACGAGGGCCTGCTGGACCGGGACATCGTCCACGACCTGAAGGACGCGTTACTGGGTTAGCCCCAAGCTACATATACCGTCCAGGCATAACTTCCCTCCATGGAGGACTTCTCACAGGTCCGGGAGGTCGCGGACGAGTCGATGCTCGGGCAGCGGGTCCGGCTCCGTGGCTGGCTGTACCGCCGGTCGGAGACGGAGGACTACATCGACCTGGTGCTCCGTGACGAGACCGGGTTCATCGTCTGCCGGTTCTCGAAGAGCGGTGTGAAGGAGAACACGGCAGTCCAGGCCGCTGGTATCAACGAGCGGAGCTCGATCCAGGTCGAGGGCGTCGTCAACCGGGACGAGGACGCGGTATCCGGCTTCCGGGTTGAGGCGGTCGAGCTGGAGCTGATCGATGAAGCGGAGGATATCGATGTCGCGGGCGGCGAGTCGACCAACTTCTACCGTGATATCAATGAGCTGTGGAAGTACCCGGACCGGTACGCGTCGATCACCCGGATCCAGTCCCGGGTGTTCGAGGAGCTGAACACGTACTTCCGCCGGCAGGAGTGGCGGTTCGTGGATCCGCCGCTGCATGTGAACGAGCACGAGGAGGGCTCCTTGTTCGTCCACGATGACAGGGTCACTGACCCGCTGCCGTTCCTGGAGGCGCTCGCCCCGATCCTGGGCAAGGTCTACACGGTCTACGAGGGAGACGATGACCGCGTGTTCGAGGCTGTCGCGACCTGGAGCGGGATCGAGGACATTGAGGCACTTGCCCGCGATCTGTTGCACCGCGTAACATTGAACGTCGCGAAGGGCAGCAGCACTGAGCTCTCAACGTTGAAGCGGAGTTACTCCGATATCCGGGAGCAGGCGGTCGAGCTGGACGAGATGCAGTTCGAGGAGGCGCTGGACGAGGTCGAGGACGAGTCCTGGGACGGCGATGCCTGCCACGCGCTGGGGCAGGGACGTGAGGCACCGGTGCTTGTCCGTGGACGTGAACGCCGGGCTGACGATGTCCACCTGGCGGGCGGCGATGACACAGTCCAGTACAGCTGTGTCGCGGCGCCGGAGGGCCACGGCAAGCTGCTTGAGGTGTTCGCGTTCGAGCAGCGACCGACATCGATCATCGAACGCCTGCAGGACACGGGCCAGGACCCGGACGACTATGAGTGGCTGATGGATCTGCGGCGTGACGGCGTGGTGCCGCACACGGGCATCCGCGTGTTCAAGCATCCGTTCGTCCGGTGGATCGCGGATGTGCACCATGAGAAGGACGCGAAGAACTTCTACAACACGTTCAGCAAGCTGTGAGAGAAAGGAAAGAAGATGGAGGGGAGATCACGCGAAGATCTCCTTGTGGATCTCCTCCTCGCCCTCGATGAAGTCCTTGCCCATGCCGAGGTTGCCTTCTTTGAGGTCCTGGATGGCTTCCTCGAAGTCCTCCGCGGTGACTGTGGTCTCGGAGATGTCGTCGACCCGGTACAGTGCGGAGATCGCGGCCTGCTTGCAGATCTGTTCGATGTCCCTGCCGGTGTAGTCGTTAGGCATCCCGGCAACGACCTCGTCCAGGTCGATACCGTCGGCAAGTTCGAAGCCGCGGGTGTGGACCTGGAGGATCTCCTTCTTGGCCTCCGCGTCAGGCACGTCGACCTCGATGGCGGAGCAACGGTTGACGATCGCCGGGTCGAGGATGGACGGCTTGTTGGTGGCGAAGATGGAGATGACGTTCTGCTCGCCGGATTCCTTGTCCAGGCCGTCCAGCTCGGAGAGGAGCTGTGACATGGTTCGTTCAACCTCTTCGCCGCCGTGACGCCTGTTGGCCTGCCGCTTCTTGGCGATGGAGTCGATCTCGTCGATGAAGACGATGGACGGCCGATCACCGGAACGTGCCTGTTCGTACAGGCTCCGGATCTTCTTCGCACCTTCGCCGATGAACTTCTCGACGAGCTGCGGGCCGTTGACCATCAGCATGTCGGCCTCGTATTCGTTGGCCAGTGCTTTGACAAGCAGCGTCTTACCGGTGCCGGGCGGTCCGACGAGCATCATGGCCTTGTCCAGGTCGAGGCCCCAGTCCTCGATGAGCTGTTTCCTGTCATCGTCCAGCTGGACGCCAACGTTCCTTCGGAGCGATTTGATGACGTGTTCCAGCCCGCCGACGTCTGCGAACGTCTTGCCGGTCTCAACGGGGGAGAACTGCGGGTCCTTGCTTTTCTGGAGGATGTCTTTGACGCGGAAGTTCTGTGGATCGAGCGCGACCTCGGTGCCGACGGTGAGGTCGTCAGGTGTCAGGCCGTTGGGGACCTGCACACCGTACTCACCTTTCGGCGCTGACTTGGGCTCGACCCAGATCCTGTCGCCGTCGAACTCTCCTGTCACGACGCCCCGCAGGACGGGTGTCTGCTTGTCGGTGGAGAACTGGTGCTGTTGGTCGTCTTGCATATTATTCATACTCACGATGTGGGGTGAACGTTTTTGGGTCTTTTTCTTCCGGTCGACCGTCTGCTTGAGCTGCATGATCTTCTTCCGGTAGAAACTCTCCTGGTCCTCTGCCTCTTCCGCGGCGGCGTTGTAGGCCTTCAGGGTCCGCTGCAGGTCGCTCGATTCGTCGATCTCCTGCTGCAGTTCATCGATCTCGTCCTCGGACAGCTGCCCGCCGAGAAGTTCTCTGCGTATCTCTGGTCGTTCGCCCATGTGCCTGTATTCCGTTCCAATGTTTTTAAACCTGGAGCGGCGAGGCCTAAAAAGCCGTTTCTCACTGCAGCTCGTCGAGCCCGACCGCGGCGAACGGCACCAGCATCTCCTCCCGTGTCCTGCCGCCGTGGTGGCCGAGGTAGGCGAACTCCCCGTCCTCGAACCAGACCGTGTCGCCGTCCCTGGGCATGATCAGCACGTCGCCGATACGCCGCTTGAACGTCTCGCTGGCCTCGCCACGGCCGAACAGGCCCTGCTCCAGTGCGTCCTCCGTCCGCATGACGACGGCGTCCAGCTCGTCCTGCAGCAGCTCGATCGTCGCGTCGATCTCGCCGTCCTTGACGTGGAGGAAGACGTCCCGCGGGCTGCCGGTCGGCAGGATCGGATCGCCGTGCTCGTCTTCCGCCAGTCTGCCCTCCAGGCCGTCGATGCTGAGCAGGTCGACGGTCGCCTCGGGGTCGACGTTGACGTGGCCGTGGTCGGCGGAGATGCAGAGCAGGACGTCGGACGCGTCCGCCTCGTCCAGCTCGTCGACCAGCTCCCGCTGCAGCACCGATCCGATCTCCGCCATGATGGCCTGGTGTGCGTCGGTGTTCGGCCCGTACCGGTGGTTGACGGCGTCGAGGTGGCTGGCGTAGGCGTAGATGTATTTGGTGCCGCCCTGTTCGATCTCGTCCCGCAGCTGGACGCCGAGGTCGGCGAGTGCGTAGTACGGCCGGACGTCGGCGCCATCGAGTGCCTTCCCGGAGTACGGGCTGCCGGCGATGTCCTCGCCCTGGAACGCGACCGCGTCGACGTCGTCCGGCAGGTCGTGGTAGACCGTTCCGCCGTCGAACAGTCCGTCGACGTCGTGGAACGGTGCCAGCGGCTCGCCGTCGACGGTGGTGAACGGCAGGGAGAGGATGGTCTGGCCGTATTCCTCGCAGTAGACGGTCCACTCCGGCAGGCCGTGCTGCTGCGGTGTCAGGCCGGTGTTGATGGTGGTGATGGTGGCGGAGGTGGTGGAGGGGAAGACGGTGGTCAAGGGTGTGACGGTGCCGTGCTCCGTGACGCTGGCGAAGAAGTCGTGGTCCTGGCCGTACTGCTTCCAGTGCTGGTAGCCGAAGCCGTCGATGAGGAGGAAGACGACGATGTCCCGGTCGGTGTCGATCCCGGTGAAGACGTCGTCAGGCAGGGTCGGGCCGCTGGTGTCGCCGCCGACGAGGGAGAGCATGGTTGCCGGGATGTTGCTGTAGCAGTACTGGTCGTAGTCGGGCGCGAGGAAGCCGTTGCTGTCCTCGTCGAACCGGTCCTCGATGTCGTCACGGAGCATGGGATACTGTGATGCTGGACGCAGTTTGAAAAAGTGATGTTGGCGACTGCCTGAGCTATTGGGGAGGACCGGTCCTTTCCTCGTCATCCTGGCACGGCCCGACTGAGGGTTCACTCCTCAAGGTAGTGGGAAACGTCTTTCCCGGTATCGTCTGGACCGAAGCCGAGCGGGAGGAGCTTTTCTGCCGAGGAGACGAGAACGGTGTTGGCCAGCGATCCGTCCTCCAGTTCGGGGAGGTATATGGGGAAGTCGTGTCCCTGTCGCTGGACGACTTCGATCATCACCTGTCGGCATTGTCCGCAGGGTGGGACGGGATCGCTGTCTTCTGCGTCAGGCGGATGGCCTATGACTGCCAGCGCCTCGACCTCTCGTTGCCCCCGTGTCTCCATCGTCTGGAGGGCGTTCCGTTCAGCGCAGTTGGATGGATGGAAAGCGGCGTTACCGACGTTCACGCCCTTGATGATATTTCCCGATGACGTGAGTACGGCGGCACCTACAACGAAGTCATCGTATGGCTGGTATGCATTGTCTGTTACCTCTTCCGCCGCCTGAAGAAGTTTAACATGGCGGTCGGGGAGAGAGGATCGATCCTTTTTCTCTGTCACCGGAGAGTTGTCCGTGATGCTCACACGAGCCCGGCAGGATTTGAACCTGCGACCGCTCGGTATCTCCTATCGAAAATCCTGACGGATTTTCTCATGCCACCTCCGCTGACACGGAGCTGGCTACCGAAGCCGAGCGCTCTGTCCGGACTGAGCTACGGGCCCTT
>JAXINV010000030.1:0-6573 GCA_034190465.1 Asbonarchaeum danakilense (SeqCode)
TATGGCAAGAAAATGGTCGTCGTCAACGTGTTTCGCTGCGTTATGCAAGAGCCAACATCGAATGAAAACGATTTACAATTCGTACGGATCGCATTTAGGCGATTTAGAGGATTCTAACCTGAGGAGAACCTCGAACTCAGCGATTTAGCAATTTAGGCATACCTGAATAAAGATTCTCTAAATCCCAATCAGTCAAGTGGGAGACGGTTACGATGATAAATGATGTATACCTACCTGGGTATAGAGAGGAAGAGTCTGACGTACTTGAAGGGGCGTGGTTGAACTGATAGCGGGTTTCGATTGGTTGTACCGGCCACCACCAGAAGCATGCAGTCCTGAAAATGGAGGAGACAGGTGATGAAAAGATGAGTGTGAGACAGAAGTATCTCCGACAGATCAGCAATTATGTCGATGAGTCGTTTGTGATTGATGAGCATGCATGGCGACGTGTCCAAGACTATAATGAGTTCAAGCTTGACGACCTACTGGAGATGCTGAAAGAAGGGAATTTCTACGACATCAAGCCCAATGACTCAGCGAAAGAGGAGTTCCGGGGGTACGATAGTTACAAGATTTTTATAAGACAATCATCTAACCGTATCTACATCGCCGTGGTGTACATGATCGACCACCTCAAGCCCCTCATCCAAACCGTCCACAAAGCCGATAGATCCACACAGGAGACTATTCTCTCATGACAGACTACCGCGTAACCTATATAAGAAATGCAGACACTCTCAACGTCAAAAAAGAGGGAGAAAAGATTCATGAATCACTCAATCTCGGCGATGTAACCGTTGATTTTGATAATGAGGGTCACGTTATCGGTATAGAAATCCTCAATGCCTCCGAAAATATCTTTGTCGTTGATGATGAGTTGAACATCGACGATATCCTTAATCAGGTCAACAACGCGACCATCCAAGAAAAGCATACTGAAAATGGATTCCAAGCAGTTCTCTTCCTCTACGAGTCGGAAGACAAAGAGGAACGTATGGCGATGGTCCAGCAGAACGGCCCCTCAATGATGGCGCCCTCTGCTAAAGCATAACCATATAAATCTAGCACACCAAATTTCTCTTGAAAACCCAAAGGAAAGAAGAAGATGGGAAAGGAACGCCAACGGGAGGCAATTAACCGCTAATAGCGCGGACCGCGAGTCCATTTCTGACAGATAGATGGGACACATGCTTTGTTCTTTCTATCCTCTGCACCGCCGAAATATTGAAGTAGCGTGACCGTTCATGGAAGTATCCGATGTTCCACGAGCTGCGTGAGGAGTACCATGCCATCGAGCGGAAACGGGTCTTGGCCGCGATGCTGGTCTGGCCGGTCGTCGCCGCGGTCCTGGCCTTGACCGTTGGCAGGTCGATGCTCGGTGTCACCGCATTCTTCTTCCTGCCGCCGGCGCTCTATTTCATCTACACGCTGGACAACGGCTGGCACCTGCTCGTGTTCACCGTCGTCATGACCCTGGTATTCTTCCCGCTCGACTACCTGGCGCACGCCACCGGGCTCTGGAACGTCAAGACGGCTTTCCCCCGGGTCCTCAGCGGTGCTGCCTTCGAAAGCTTTCTCTGGGGGTTGTTCATCGTCCCGTATGTCGTCGGGTTCCATGAGTCCTTCTTCGACGATCAGCAGTTCGACTACTTCACCTGGGAGTTCGACGTCTTCGAGGGCCTTGCCGTCATCGGTCTGCTCGCGGTCATCATCGGCGTCGGGCTGCCCGGCACACTGACGTTGCCACTGGTCTACCTGCTGCTCATCAGCCCCCTCGTCGTCCTTCCGCTCATCTACGGTGTGATGCATGGGGTCCGTCGACTGGAACTGACCACACTCTACTTCTTCTACGTCAACCTGCTACACGAACTCACAGCACTCCAGATAGGAGCCTGGACGTTCCCGCTGGAGCAGACCTCATCGATCCTGTCGCTCCACATCCTCGGCCACACCATCCCGATCGAAGAATTCGTCGTCTACATGCTGCTCCTGGCGCCGTCCATCGTCTGCTACCACCACATCCTTGCCAAAGAGAGATAGGCCGTTCAACCGTCGGTGCGGAACGTTTCCGCCTTCTCCACCTTCTCCGGGACATGGATGCTGCAGTAGGCGTCGTCGGGATGTTTCTCGAAGTAGTCCTGGTGTTTCTTCTCCGCGGGGTAGAACGTGTCGAGTTCTTTGACCTCGGTGACGATCGGGTCCGCGTACTCGTCCTGCTTCTCCTCGATGAACGCCTCCGCCGTCTCCCGCTGGTCCTCGTCCCGGTACAGCACGATGGAACGGTACTGCGAGCCGACGTCCGGCCCCTGCCTGTCCTCCGTCGTCGGGTCGTGGATACGGAACAGCAGATCCAGGATGTCCTGGAACGACAGCTCGTCCTCGTCGTACCTGACTCTGACGACCTCCGCGTGCCCGGTCTCCCCGGTGCAGACCTCCTGGTACGAGGGATCCTCGGTGTGGCCGCCGGCGTAGCCCGACGTCACGTCCTCCACGCCGTCAAGCGCCCTGAACGCCGCCCCCGTGCACCAGAAACAGCCGCCGCCGACCACGGCCTCTTCCGTCATCGTCCCACCAGCGCCTTCACGGCGAAGAACAGGTTCTCCTTCCGTTCCATGACGCGGCGCCAGTAGTACGCCATCCAGTCGTCGCCGTACGGAATGTACTCCGAGACCGTGTAGCCTTCCTCGACCAGGTCGTGTTTCATGTCGTCGCGCAGCCCTTTCAGGAACTGGAACTCGAAGTCCTCCGGCTCATGCTCCTCGTACAGCTCCTTCGCCCGTTCGACCAGCTCCCTGTCATGCGTGGC
Organism: Asbonarchaeum danakilense (SeqCode); assembly: GCA_034190465.1. Lineage (GTDB taxonomy): Archaea > Nanohalarchaeota > Nanosalinia > Nanosalinales > Nanoanaerosalinaceae > Asbonarchaeum > Asbonarchaeum danakilense. The sequence continues at coordinate 2,807 of JAXINV010000030.1, forward strand.
GACCGCGAACCGTGCCTGCTGCCGGAACAGCTTCTCCATCAATTTGCGGTAGTTGATATCGACCTGCTTCTTCGATTCGTAGGCGATCTCCTCCGGTTCATCGTATGCACCTTTCACCAGCCGGACCTTGCCGCCCTCGTTGATAATCCTGTCCAGGTCGTCGTCCGACCGTTTCAGGTAGCACTGGATGCAGACGCCGACCCTGTCCGTCACGTCCAGCAGGTCGAGGTAGATCTCGACCGTCTCGTCCGTGTGCTGGGATGATTCCATATCGACCCAGAGGAACAGGTCCAGTTCGTCCGCCTTCTCCGCCAGCGCCTCCAGGTTGTCCTGGCACAACTCCTCGTCCACCTCGAGGCCGAGATGCGTGGGCTTGACGGAGATGGAGCCGTCCAGGCCGCGGGCATCGATCGTCTCCAGGATGTCGAGGTAGGTGTCGCGCGCCTCGATGGCTGCCTCCTCGTCCTCGACGTGTTCACCAAGGTCGTCGATCATGCCCCTGGCGCCGAAGTCGTTGAGCTCTTCCAGGCGTTCGTAGGCGCCCTCGACGGTCTCGCCGGCGACGAAGCGGGTTGCAGGCCAGATAATCATACATGCTGTACGTGTCGCTGCGTGCATAAAAATCCTCCGACAGCCGTAAAAACCCGCGACCCCCAGGACTGAACATGCCACGCGTCGGCATCATCGGCGGCGGGATCACCGGGCTCGGCCTGGCGCGCGACCTCGCGATGCGCGGACTGGATGTCCACCTGTTTGAACGCGGTAGCATCGGCCAGGAGACCTCCAGCCACACCCATGGCGTACTGCACAGCGGGGCACGGTACGCCGTCAAGGACCCGGCAGCGGCGAAGCACTGCATCCAGGAGAACCGCGTCCTCCGTGACATCGCACCGCACGCGGTCGAGGACACCGGCGGCCTGTTCCTCACGGTGCAGGGTGACTCCCAGTCCTACCGCCAGGAGAAGCTCCGTGCCTGCAGGGAGTGCGGCATCCCGGTGGAGGAGCAGGATCCGTCCACGGTGCTGGACCGTCACCCGTACCTGACCGACGACCTGAAAGGCGCGTTCGCGGTCCCGGACGCGGTCTTCGACCCTGTCAAGCTGATGCGGTCCACAGCGGCGAGCGCCATCGACCACGGTGCGGCCATCCATGCGGCGACGACGGTGGCGAACATCAACGTCGCCGGCAGCCGTGCGACGTCGGTCACAGCGCGGCAGGACGGTGAGGTCCACGACGTCGAACTGGACTACGTCATCAACGCCGCCGGGCCGTGGGCCGGGAAGGTCGCGGCGCTGGCAGGGCTGGACGTCCCGATGCGGCCGACGAAAGGCGTGATGACCGTCGTGGACCACGGGGTGGACGCGGTGCTGAACCGGTGCCGGCCGACAGACGACGGCGATATCGTGCTGCCGTCGCAGGACGGTGCGGTGATCGGCACGACGAGCATCGAGGTCGACGATCCGGATGACTTCCCCCGCGACCCGGACGAGGAACGCCTGATGCTGCAGGAGGGCGGGGCCATGGTGCCGGAGATCGAGGGAGCGACTGCGGAACGTTCCTACTGGGGGCTGCGGCCGCTGTATAGCGGTGCGAAGGAGACGCGTGATGTGACACGTGAGTTCTTCCTGCTGGACCACGCGGACGACGGCCTGGAGCGGATGTGCACCGTGGTCGGCGGCAAGTTCACCACGCACCGTTACATGGCGGAGCGGACGGCCGACAGGGTATGTCAGACCCTCGGCGTTGACGCACGATGCGTGACGGACGAGAACGTTCTCCCGGTGGAGGACAAGCTTGACGACCTGTTCGATGGTGTTTCGTGGCCGCCGTGACCTACTGGATCGAGTCGTCGATCTCCATGGTCTCCTCCGAGGTCTCTGCCTGTCCCTGTTTTTCCTCGTCGATCAGTGCGGTCGACCAGTCATCCCGGTAGAACAGCACCGCGGCGAGCACGGCACCCAGCACGATCGAGACGGGGAACGCCAGCCAGACGCCTGTCTGACCGATCGTCCGGGCGCCGATGTAGGCGACCGGTATGCGGAACAGGCCGACGAACGCGATGGAGATCACTGCAGCGATCATCGTCTTGCCCACTCCACGGAAACCGCCCATGAATGCTCTTATGACACCGAGGAGGGCGAACGTCGGGGCGACGAACCGGAGGAAGGAGGTGCCGACGCCGATGATCTGCTGGTCGGTCGTGAAGATGCCGACGATCTGAGGTGCGAAGACAAAGCAGATGGCTCCGATGACTGCAAGGATGCTGAAGGCGTACCTCGCTGCCAGCGTGTTGATCCTGCGTGCGCGGTCGAAGTTGTGGGCGCCGATGTTCTGCCCGGTCATGGCCTCGACCCCCCGTGACAGCGCATCGGCGGGCAGGAAGACGACGGAGAAGATCCGGATGCCGATGCCGAAGCCGGCGACGATCGGGGTGGCGAACCAGCCGACAATGGCGACGAGGACGTTGACGGAGAGTGCTGTCCCGGTCGACTCCGCGGAGGCTGGGATTCCGATCCGCAGGATCTTCTTGACGAATTCAAGCTGCGGCACGATGTCGCTGAGGCGGATCTGCGGCCCCTTCCAGCCGGACAGCATGATCCCGAACCCGGTGAACATGGCGAGGGCGCGGCAGAAGATCGTGGCGACCGCCGCCCCCGTGATACCGAGCGCGGGGAACGGTCCCCAGCCGAAGATGAGGACCGGGTCGAGCACGATGTTGAGCACAACGGTGAAGAACATGAGGGTCATCGGTGTGACGGTGTCGCCGTAGCCCCGCATCAGTGAGATGAACACGCTGAACCCGAACATGAAGACCAGGCCGAGTGAGATGACCTGGAGGTAGTTGACGGCGAGGTCGACGACCGCCGGCTCCGCCCCCAGCAGGACGACGATCTCATCGACGATGAAGTAGCCGATGATACCGAGGAGGACGGCGACGAGCAAGCTGAACCCGATGGTCTGCGAGGCAGCGAACTCGGCGTCACGTTTCCTGCCACCGCCCTCGTTCTGCGCGACCAGCACGCTGCCGGCGACCGCCAGTCCGATCCCGGCCGAGATCAGGAGGAAGACGAGCGGAAAGCCGAACGTGATGGCTGCCAGCGCGTTGTCGCTGAGCCGGCCGAGCCAGAACGTATCGGCCAGGTTGTACATCGTCCTGAGCAGGTTGGTGATGACGATCGGGAGGGAGAGGTAGAACAGGTTCCGGCCGATCGGGCCATCCAGCAGGTCCAGTTCCTCCCGATCCTTGAACAGTGAGAACGCCATGCGGGACACTGCCGTCCTAACATTTATTAACTCTGTTCGTTGCTGCCGGCCACGAGCAATTTTTAAGCGTCACTCCTCCAGTCCTGCCTGCGCACGGGTCCGTGGTCTAGTTGGTTAGCTCGGGTTACGCCCCGAGAGTGCAAGGCCGGGATTCGCTGACGCGAACCCGGCGGAGAGCCGGGCTGAGGATAAGTGATAAGAGAAAGATGTTGAGGGGTCCGTGGTCTAGTTGGTTAGGACGCCGCCTTCACGCGCCTCCAGTCACGGAGGCGGCACGCTCTGACCGGTTCAGGGAACCGGTCCTTAAGAAATGCCGCTTCAGGGGTGGGAATAGGCGGAGGTCAGCGGTTCGAATCCGCTCGGACCCATCTCGCCTTGCTCGATGCTTATGAGCGTGTTTCGAACCTCCTAGAAGCGCCAGCTTCGTGCGGTTCGAATCTTGCCGTTCCCGGCAGGGAACGGGTGGCGAGAAGATCTCTGATCTTCGATCCGCTCGGACCCAT
>JAXINV010000053.1:0-5912 GCA_034190465.1 Asbonarchaeum danakilense (SeqCode)
CCGGAGTCGATGTTGCCTTCTTCCTCCAGCTCCAGATCGGCTTCACCGCCCTTGAACAGGTCCTGGAAGATCCGGTCGAACTCCTCGGCGACCTTGCCAAGCGTGTTCATGAACTTCTCCTTCTTCCGCTGCTCGATGTCCTCGATGATCTGCTCGATCTCCCGCTTCTCGTCCCGGATCTCGTCCAGTCGCTCCTTGAACTCCTCGTATTCCTCCTTGAACTCTTCGAACTCCTCGATGGCGCGCTCGTTGACGTTGCCGAGGTCGTTCATCTTGTTGATGGTCCGTGTCCGCTTCCGCCGCAGGTTGGCGATGTCCTCCTCCATGACCTGGTCCTCGTCCATGTCCTGGTAGTCTTCGAGGTCCTCTTCGACGTTGCCGAGCTCTGCCTCGAACTTGGCCCGCTTCTTCTGCACGTCCTGGATCTTTGACCGCAGCCGCTGCAGCTCTTCGGCCTTCTCCTTCCGCTCCTGCCGCAGCTCTTCTTTCTCCTCCTTGAGCTGTTCCTTCTGTTCCTTGTGCTCCTCGGAGACCTGGCTCTGCTGCTCCTGTTCCTCCCGCTTCTCGTCCAGCAGCTGGTTCAGGTTGCCGATCTCCTCTTTGAGCTCTTCGATCTCGTCTTCGAGCTGTTCCTTCTGCTTGCGCTTCTCCTCGGGGTTGATGGAGCTGCTGGAGGAGCTCTTCCGCTTGCTACGTGACCGTTTCTTCTTGCCGCCGGTGATGGAGCCGCCCTTCCGCATGATGTCGCCGTCCAGGGTGACGGCACGGACCCTGCCGGCGCTCTTGACGGATTCCAGGTCCTCGGCGACGAGTGTGTCGCCCAGGACGTGGCTTATGGCGTTCTCGTACTGGCTGTCGTAGTCGACCAGGTCGGTGGCGAACCCGACGACGCCGGGCTTCTTGGCGGCGCGCTTTGAGCTGCCGGACCGCGACCGTGTGGAGACCTTGTCCAGCGGGAGGAAGGTGGCACGGCCGATGTTGTTCCGCTTCAGGAAGTTGACGCATTCGTTGGCTGTGGACCGGTCTTCGACGACGATATTGTCGATCCTGCCGCCCATGGCGGTCTCGATGGCGACGGCGTGCCGGTCGTCGTAGTGGACGAGCTGGCCGACGGTGCCGTAGACGTCGTCCTTGTCCATGTCCAGCACTCGTTTGACGGCCCGATCCTTGCCCTGGTAGCCGGAGAGCTTCTCGTAGTCGTCGAGCAGGCCTTCGATGTCCTCGATCTTGTCCTGCTTGTTCTCGATCTCGCCTTTCTTCCGCTCGATCTTGCCCTTGATCCGCTCGATTTCCTCGACGATGCTGGTGTCGCGGTCGGATGCCATCTCGTCTTCCAGCTCGTCGATCTCGTCCTCGATATCTTCCATCTTGTCGTCAAGCTCGTCGACGCGCTCCTCCAGTTCCTCGATCCGCTCCTCTTTCTCGCTCTCGCCGAGCTGCTCCATCTGGTTCTTCAGTTCTTTCTGCCGCATCTTGAGGATGGAGTACTTCAGCTTCTGCTTCTTCTGCTCCAGTTCGCGGTACTCTTCGGCGGCCTCCTTTTCCTCGCGGAGCTGGTCCAGTCGCTCCTGTTTCATCTCTTCCTTGATCTCGAGCTCGCCGAGCTGCTCCTGGGCGTCTTCGAGCTCGTCCATGGCTTTCTCTTTTTTCTGTTCGTAGGAGGAGATGCCGGAGATGTCGTCGATGATGTTCCGCCGCTCGACCGGGGTCCGGTTCACGATGTCTTTGATTTTGCCCTGTCTGATGAAGTGGTAGCCGCTCGGGTCGATGCCGGCGGCGTCCAGTACGTCGTCGATCTTGGCGCGCTTGCAGTTGGTGGCGTTGAACCGGTAGGTGGAGTAGCCGTTCCTGGTGACCTTGCGGCCGATGACGACCTCGTCGGGGCTGTCGTCGTCCTCGACGAACTCGTCGAAGCAGCCGGATTCGTTGTCCAGGTGGAGGCGGACGATGGCTTCGTCGGCGGGTGTGCGGTTCTCGCCGCCGTTGAAGATGAGCTGTTCCATCTTTTCGGCCCGGAGCTTGGAGGAGCGCTTGCCCATGACGAAGCTCATGGCGTCGATGATGTTGGATTTGCCGCTGCCGTTGGAGCCGACGATGGCTGTCATGCCGTCGTAGAATGGGATGGCTGTCTGGCGCTGGAAGCTCTTGAAGCCTTTCATGTAGAGCTTGTTGATCGCTGTGGGTTGCTGTCGCTCCTGGTCGGACATCGTCTGCCTCTACACGCTTTTGCGGTGTTGGAGATAAAAAGCTTACAAGGGCCGACGGAGGGCTCCGCCGGCCGCATCCCCGCGTCACGGTGTGAGCCGGTTGGGGTCGCGCGGGAAGAGGATGGCCTCTTTGATGTTGTCCAGCTGGAGCAGCTTGGTGACCAGCCGGTCGAGGCCGAGCCCGTAGCCGCCGTGCGGCGGCATGCCGAACTTGAAGGACTCGAGGTAGAAGGAGAAGTTGCTCTCGTCGACGCCTTCTTCCTCCATGGCTTCCATCAGCACGTCGAGCCGGTGCTCACGCTGGCCGCCGCTGGACAGTTCCTGCCCGCGGTAGATGAGGTCGAACTTGCGGGAGGCGGTCTCGTCCTCGTCCCGGTCCTGCATGTAGTAGAACTTCTCGCCGGGGTAGCCGACGACGAAGATGAATTCGTGGCCCTGCTCCTGGAAGTGCTGGCCGAGCAGCTTTTCGCCCTTGGTGTCGAGGTCGCCGTCCTCGTCGGGCTCGTAGTCAAACTCCTCGTCCAGGATGCGGATGGCTTCGTCGAAGGTGATGCGCGGGAAGTCCTCTTCGGGAACTGTCAGCTCGACGTCGAGGTGGTCCAGTTCGTCCTGCGCGTGTTCCTTGAGGTGCTTGACGAGGTGGCGCAGGGAGTCCTCGAGTACGTCCATGACGTCGTGGTGGTCGTCGATGAACGCGAGCTCGACGTCCCACTGGGTGAACTCGGAGACGTGCCGCGAGGTGCCGAAGTCCTCGGCCCGGAACGACGGTCCGAGCTCGTAGACGGCGTCGAAGCCGGCGGCCATCAGCATCTGCTTGTACAGCTGCGGTGACTGCCGCAGGAATGCTTCGTCCTGGTAGTAGATGACGGGGAACAGCGTCGCGCCGCCCTCGGCTCCGCCCTTGGAGATAATCGGTGTGTGGATCTCGGTGAAGTCCTGGTCGTCGAACCATTCGCGGAGCCCGGTGATGACCTGATCCCGCACCCGGAAGATGTTGTGGATGTCGGGCTGTCGCAGGTCCATGAACCGGTTGTCGAGGCGTGTGGCGCGGTCTGAGTCGATGTTGCCTGCGACCTCGAGCGGTAGTGGTGATTCGGCCTTGCTGAGGATGTGAAGTTCTTCTGGCACGATCTCCCTGCCGCCGGGCGCCTGGTCGCTGGCCTCGACGGTTCCGATGACTTCGATGACGTCTTCCTTGCCGAGGTCTTTGCCTATATTGAACAGCTCATTATTCAGGTCGTCCTTCTTGAACGTGATCTGTACTGTGCCTTCGCGGTCCCGGAGGATGACGAAGACGAGTTTTCCGATGTCCCGTATCTCGTGTGCCCAGCCCGCGACCTTGACCTTGTCATCGGACGGGCCGACCTCGGTGCTGTATTTCCGTTTCATGGCTAGCAACTCCGTGTGCCCAACGATGGAAGGGGCAGAATTATAAAAACAGCGCGCGGTCCGGGGTCACTCCCGTAGCAGCCGGTCGTAGTCGAGGCCGTCGTCCAGCTCGATGCCGTGGTCCGCGGCGATCTCTTCGGCGGCGTCGACGGCCGCGTCCTCGTCGTCGACCGTCCGGTACGCCAGCTCGTCGTCGCCCTGTTCCAGCACGACGGCGATGCCGTCGGTGTTGTTGCCGCGCAGCAGGCTGCCGAAGGCGTTGTCAAGGTCGTCGGCCTGCCGTTTGGCGCGGTCCTCGACCGGTTCGGCGTACAGCTTTAGGTCGTCGTTTTGCATGGATGAAGCTTTGCGGCGCGGCTATTTAGAAGTTACGAACTCAGCCCGGACAGGTGTACGGGTTGTCGAGGACGTGCTGGCCGTTGACGATGCAGTTCGACGGATAGTCGCCCTTGCTGATCCCGCCCTGGTTGCAACGGACTTCTTTGACGTCTCGACACGCGTCGACGAGCTGTGCCTGGCTGGAGCCGCCTCCCTCCTGTTGGCCGCCCTGGACGACGAAGGTGACGTAGCCGTAGGCGATACCGACGGCGACGACGAGGATGGCTCCCATCATCGCGAGCAGGGTTATGATCCGCATTGTAGAATCTTTTCGTCCTTGTTGGTATAAAATTGCTCCGGCGGTCACCGGGTGAGGACGTCGGTGACGTAGTCGAGGTTCTGCCGGTCGCGTTCCATGACTGCCTCGGCGTCTGGGTGGTCGGGTTCGAACCCGGCGGGATCGAGGTAGTACGGCCGGAGTTCTTCGTCTATCACGATGTTGCTGGTGCAGATGTCTCCGTGCGGCAGGCCTGCCTCGTGCATCCGGTCAAGCTCGTCTTCGAGCCGGTCCGCGATCTGCTGCCTGTCTGCTGCGGTGAGGCCATCTGTTGCCAGCTCCTGCAGGTCGGTGCCGTCGATGTGCTCCATGCCGTATTCTCCCCGCTCCTGGTCGTAGCCGTGCGGTGTCGGGACGCTGGCACCGGCATCGTCCATCGCGACCAGCGCCTCGTATTCGTCCTGCAGCGTGAAAGCTCCGCCGACAGGGTCGGTGCGCTCGTCGCTGCTCTTGTACAGGGTGCCAGAAACGAGCCTCATGTAACTACTGTATAGTTGCACTTGTAAATATCTTACGGTTTTACGGGGAGCCGATAACAAACGCCTTGAAAGACAGTTGCTCTTGGTGTAGTATATGAAAGGATTTTTAACCTTCGTTCGCGTTGAATGGTCTTATTTGGTTTTATTTAATGAATTAATGCATTAATTGGTCTTCATACAACGTCAGAAGCGTTTATAAATTTCCAATAATCATATTGGACTATGCGAGATGAGTGTCTTAGTATGGCAGACCTCGACACCGGTTTCGATGTAGCCGTGTTTTACGACGACAAAGACGTCTCTAGGCAAACTTTCAGTAATGAATCGCAGTGTCAGCAAAGCAGCACATCAGCTTCGAGGGGGCAGCCTGGACAGAACGCGGCTCAGAGTCGACCCCTTACAAAGGACTGTTGTGTCGTGAGAGGTGGTCTCCATGTATGAGGGGACGCTCGATAGTGACGCGAGTCTGGAGGAAAATGTGAAAATAATCAAAGATGAAGTCGCGGCCCTCAAAATCAACCGGGATAATTTCCGGGACAGTATTGAACGTAACAGTGAGCGCATCGAACGACTTGAGGAACAGCTGTCGGAGCGGGAAATGTCCCAATTTGACTACATCCGTGAGCTGTCAGAGCAGAAGTATGAGATCCTCAAGGAGTTGCGCCGTCTGGACGAGACGGACCGCACACAGACAGACATCGCTGAGGAACACGATGTCGATCGGTCATACATCACCAAACTGAAGAAGGAGTTCGAGGAGCGGGGTGTCCTGTGACCCCGCTCCGTCTCTTCTGTTGACTCAACAATTTTTTCTCCTCATGTGTTGAGTCAATTTCCGGCTCAACGTGTTGACTCAACACTGTTGACTCACACCTTATTGCGCTGAGAAGAAGGGAAAATTCTGGCGCTATAGCGGGGTATGCCTGGGAACGGGGGGTATGGGACTCGGCCCGTGCGATTTGTTGACCGCATGGGTGCGCGTTGTTGACCGAGCAACCACGGTGCGTGCGGTGTGAGGTAGGTGCGTTCTGTCGTTGACCGACATCAGTCAGAAGTCGCCGAGTCCCTGCTGCTCGTGCTCCTCCTTGATCCGCTGCGCGGTCGACCAGGATTCCCGTGTTTCCTCTGGCAGTTCGCCGTGCTCGGCGACGTGGTCCTCGAGGAAGTCGGTGGTCGGGGTGT
>JAXINV010000015.1:0-5555 GCA_034190465.1 Asbonarchaeum danakilense (SeqCode)
GGTTTTACAACTACGAATCGTACGATATCTTCTGCGAGTGGGAGTCCAGCCGGGACGCGGACCGTGTCCAGCAGCACGAGAACCGGTTCGACCTCCTATGGAATAACCAGACACCGGAAATGCAGGTGTACAACCTCCCGGAGACTATCCGGGAGGATATTGTACAACTGCGTGAGCAAGACAACCGTCCCTACCCTGAACCAGATATGTCGAAGAATGAACCTGCTGGCCTCTTAGAACCGGACTGGATCGAACGTCGCCCGTACCAGGAGGAAGCGGTACAGAACTGGATGAAGGCCGGCGGTCAAGGGATTCTGAAGATGGCGACCGGCACGGGGAAAACGCTGACGTCGCTGCTCGCGTCCCACGAACTCTACGACCGGCAAGGAGAGCGACTGGCGTTGATTGTGGCTGCCCCATACCAGCATTTGGTGGAGCAGTGGAAGGACGCGATGACGGATTTCAACATGGACCCCATCCTCGCGTACAAATCCCGGTCACGGTGGGAAGACGACTTCGCCAGGACGGTCACCGACTTCAACTGGGGTGCGAATGACCACTTCTCCGTCATCACAACCCACAAGACGTTCTCATCCGACCATTTCCAGAACGTACTGAGCCGGTTGGAAGGCGACGAATCCCTGCTGATCTTGGACGAGGTCCACCACATGGGGGCCTCCCACTACCGGGAGCAGCTGCCGTCCAATATTCAGAACCGGCTGGGCTTGTCCGCGACACCGGAACGGTACTACGACGATACCGGGACGGAGCGACTGTTCGACTACTTCGAGAACGGCGTCGTATTCGAGTACGGGATTCGGAAAGCAATCGACAATGAGTTCCTTTGCGAGTACTACTATATCCCGCACATCATCGAACTGACCGAAGACGAGGAACACCGGTACCTGAATCTGTCCGAGCGAATCGGCCAACTGTCTCACGTTGTCGACGACGACATCGAGCTGACTGAGGACGACCGATTGAAAACGCTGCTCATCAAACGAGCCCGGCTGATCGGCACCGCCGAGAACAAGATTGAACGGCTGAAGGAGCTGATGCCGCGGCAAGACGATCTCCGCCATACACTGGTCTACTGTGGTGACGGCAGCGTTGAGTCCGACGACGTCCACGAGGAAACGCAGCGCCACGTTGACGCCACCGTCCAAACGTTGGGTCGGGATCTGGGGCTCAAGGTCCACCCATTCACAGCACAGGAAACACAGAGCGAACGCGAACGGCTGCTGAACGAGTTCGAAGCCGGTGACCTACAGGCATTAATTGCCATCCGCTGCTTGGATGAAGGCGTGGACGTCCCCGCGACAGAGACCGCGTACCTGTTAGCCAGTTCCACCAACCCGATCCAGTTCGTACAGCGGCGAGGGCGCATTCTTCGTCAGTACCCGGGGAAAGAACGTGCAGTCATCCATGACTTTATCGTATCCCCACCGAGATCTGTCAATCCAAATACGATGGACGACAGCCAATTCAACATGGAGAGAAAACTTATCTCAAAAGAACTTAAACGTGCGTCCGTGTTCGCTGAGGATGCCTTGAATCACCCAGATGCGGACCTTCAAGGATTTCCTACTAATCAAGGCTCTATAAGGAAACTGAAGGAGGACTTCAACCTCCTGGGGATCTAATACAATCATGAGCCGGGAGAACCCTGACACCGAGGTCGCAGACGAGAAAATCGCTGCCGTCATTGAGCGGGTGCTTCAAGCAGAGCAGGACAAACTGCACCTGAAGAACCCGCGTGGCATCCGGGAGGATATCGAGGATATCATCCGTGAGGAGGTTGAATAGAGATGGAGTTCGACACCCTGGAAATCGAGAACTTCCGTCAATACTACGGGAAGCAGCCAGTCGAGTTCTCCCAAGACGACGAGGAGAACGTGACTGTCATCCACGGCGCGAACGGCGCCGGTAAATCCGCGTTGCGGAACTCGTTTCTCTGGCTGTTCTACAACGAAGTCGATCTGCCCCAGCCCGAACACATAGCGAACGAACGGGCGATGGCACAGGCGGACGTCGGTGAGACCATCCGTGTTCAGGTCAGCCTCGAGTTTGACCACGAGGAGCGGCATTACTGGACCGAGCGGTGGGCAGAATACGAGAAACAGGCGACCGATGATCTGGACGGCGAACTGGTGGACGAAGGCGCCCACGTCCAGTACATGGACGTGGACGGGAAGACGGTCACAGCGGAGAACCCAAACACATCGCTGGAACGGTTCATCCCGGAACGCCTGAGCCACCTGTTCTTCTTCCACGGCGAGGAAATCGACCAGCTGTCCCGGCAGGACAATCAGGACAAGGTCCGTGACGCGATCCGGAACCTGATGGGACTGGAAATCCTCGAACGCTCTATCCGGCACCTGGACTGGGTGCAGAAGAACGTTTTCGAGGAGGAGATGGAAGAGTACGGCAGCGAAGAACTCGCCGAGCATCTTGCCGCCCGCGACGAGAAGCAGGAGAAGCTGGCGTCCAAGGAAGAACGACTGGACGATCTGGAACGGAGCATCGCTGAGACAGAAGAGGAGTTAGCGTCTGTCGAAGCCCGGCTCCGGGAACTGGAGGATACACGGGAACTGCAGCAAGAACGCGACCAGCTGGAGGAACGCGAGGAGGAACTGCGGGACCAGATTGAGGACATCAACGACGATATCCGGGAAACCTGCTCGAGGTACGGGTACCTCGTGTTCTCTATGCCTGCCGTCCAGAAGACGGCGGAGGCGTTGGAGCAGAAACGTGAGAAAGGCGAAATCCCCAGCGAAATCAAGGAACGGTTCGTTGAGGACCGGCTGGAGATGGAGCGGTGTATCTGTGGCCGCGACTTGATCGAGGGCACCGAGCCGTACCAGAACGTAAAAAACTGGAAGAACAAGGCTGGGTCCAACGACCTCGATCAGGCGGCGACGAACATCACAAGCCGGCTGCGCGGAATTGCCGATGCTCGTTCAGAGCTTTTCGACAATATCCAGGACGACCTCAGTCGACGCCGGGAACGGCTGGATGAAATCAACGAGATTGCGGAGCGGCTGGACGACATCAGCGACCAGATCTCTGAGAAAGAGAAGGAAGACGTCCAGGAACTGGAGCGGCGGCGTGGGACACTGGAAGAACGGATTACGAACCAGGAGCAGGAGATGGACCGGGTTGAAAACGAGGTTGAGCGGATCGAAGGGCAGATCACGGACATCGAGTCCGACATCGAGGATGCCCGGGAGGAAGAGGCGAAGTCGAAGAAAGCCCGCCGCCGGTTCCTCGCAGCCCAGTGGGCGCGTGAAGAGCTGGAGGAGAAGTTCGAGGCGTACCAGGATCAGGTCAGAAAGCAAGTTGACGAGACGGTGAAGGACATCTTCGACGACATCATCTCGAAGAACTACTGGACCGAGATCGGTGAGGACTATTCGCTGGACGTGCACAAGGAAGTCGGCGGCCGCGACGAACTGGTCTCCACGGTGCCGACATCCACCGGTGAGCGGCAGGTCGCCAGCCTCGCCTTCATCGGCGCCCTCACGTACCTGACCCGAGAGCAGTACCGGTCCAGCGAGGACAACGTGTACTTCCAAGGCGGCGTCTACCCGCTGGTCATGGACGCGCCGTTCGGTTACCTCGGCACTGATTACCAGCGCGGTGTCAGCAAGAAAATCCCGACCCTTGCGGATCAGGTCGTGGTCTTAGTCACTGAGCCGCAGTGGGAGGCCGAGGTGAAAGACCACTTGGAGCGCCACGCTGGCACGCAGTACTATCTGGAGTATCACGACCCAGAGGAGGAAGAGGACATCGAGTATGAATACACTGAGATTCGCCGGGAGGTGTGACACCTGTTATGCCACGCATTAGATACGAGAAAACGGAAGCGTACGAGATTCTTGTCGACGGTGACAACGCCATTTTCGACACGTACAAAGACCTGTTCTTGCTGGCTGCTTCGGTCGGGTATAACCGTGGGCAATGGGATGACAATCCCGGGAAAGACGATGAGATCCCGTGGCGCATCCTGCGGAACAATCCGGAGAATTTGGTGGTGGCATCGTCGATCGCCTACGCCCACACCGAGGACTACGAAGCCTTAGTGGACGAGGAGAAACAGGTGGAAGTCCTGCAAAAGTACGCATCGGGCGGTATTGACATCATCCGCTCACAGGTCGTGGAGCAACCCGGAGACCCGCTCGATAATATGATCGAGTTCCTGCGGCGGAACCGGGATGTTGAGTCGGAGGAAGAGCGGATCAGCGTGCTTGAGGAAATCGAACGCGAGTTCCAGGGATAGCACTCGGGTTATCCGAACTGCAGACTGCGCAACCGATTTACTGCGCCGACCACTTCATCCACAGCGTACTCCACTTCTTCCTGCGTAGTGTCTTTCCCGAGACCAAACCGGATTGCGGAATGCCACCGATCTTCGTCACCACCGATAGCCTGCAGGACGTGGGAGGCTTCGACCTTCCCGGTCGTACACGCTGACCCGGCCGAAACCGCGATATCCGGCTGTAGGTTCTTCACAAGTGCTTTGTTCTCCACGCCGAGGAAGCTGACGTTGAGATTGTTCGGCAGCCGGTGGTCCGGGTCACCGTTCAGGACGACATCGTCGAGTTCGTCACTGATCTGGTCCCACATGTAGGAAGTCAACGCGTCCGCGTGTTCGACGCGGGATTCACGTTCCCGTTCCGCCAGCTGCATCGCCTTCCCGAACCCGACGATCGCCGGCACGTTCAACGTTCCCGACCGCCAGCCGCGTTCGTGGCCGCCGCCGTGGATCAATGGTTCGAGCTTGACCTTCGGCCGGCGCCGCCGGACGTACAGGGCGCCGACGCCTTTCGGCCCGTAGATTTTGTGGCTGGAGATGGACATCAGGTCGATTCCCATGTCCTGCACCTCGATCGGGACGCGTCCGACAGCTTGGACGGCGTCGGTGTGGAAGAACACCTGGTTTGCCTTCGCAATCTCCCCGATCTCCTCGACGGGCTGAATCGTCCCGATCTCGTTGTTCGCGGCCATCACCGAAACGAGCACGGTGTCGTCCCGGATCGCGTCTTCCACGTCGCCAGGGTCGACACGGCCAACATCGTCCACCGGGAGATACGTGACGCCAAACCCGTCCTCCTCAAGCGACTCGCACACCTCCAATACGGCCTCGTGCTCAATTTCGGACGTGATGATGTGGCTGCCTTTGCCGTGTTTCTCGGTGTACTCGGCGACACCACGGACCGCGAGGTTGTCCGATTCTGTCGCCCCGCTCGTGAAGATGATCTCCTCTTTCCGGCAGCCGATTGCCTCAGCAATCTGCTCTCGCGCGGTTTCCACGCCTTGCTTGGATTCTGCGCCGAACAGGTGGTCGTCGCTGGCAGGGTTCCCGAACTGCTCCGTGAAATACGGCTGCATCTCCTCGACCACGCGTTCATCAACTGGCGTCGTCGCGTGGTGGTCCAGGTAGATCGCGTCCTCAGTGCCCGTGGTCATGGTGTGTCTTCTACCTCGATTTCATCCTTGAGTTCTTTCGGCACCATGTCGTAGAAGTCGCTGACGTCGCTGATGTTGCCGAACAC
>JAXINV010000044.1:0-5549 GCA_034190465.1 Asbonarchaeum danakilense (SeqCode)
AAGAGATTGGAACGGCGTTCGCCGCCTTTGTCCTCACCAATGTTGTGTTGGCTGTGCTCGGGCTCTCCTTCGCACTGGTGTAGTTCTGGTCGCTGGTGAGTGCGGCGGCAGTGGGCTGGGTCAGTTCAATGGGTCTGTGACCGTGTCGCCGTGTTCCAGCGTGTGCCGGAACAGCCGGTAGAGACTTATTGCTGTGTGGCGGTCCGGGTACGTGTCGGGGTATGTGATCCGGAGGTCGGTGTCTATAGCGGTCCCTGTGACGGTTCTTCTACTGGTAGAATATCCGGTACCTGGTTGGCACGGGGGGCCGTACAGACGGGTATGCCGCTGGAGTCAATCCGGCAGGAAACGGTGAAATCGAACAGGCGGATCGTGGTGCCGGAGCCGCTGGAGAATGCCGAGCGGGTGGCGTGGTTCGATGGGCTGGAGAACGGTGTGGCGGTGGGTGACGTGGATGCGGTGGATGTGGCAGCGGACGATGACGCGTTCGTGGATGTGACAGGGGTGTTTGACGGGTATGTGCGGCCGCCTGCCGCGCTTGAGGACTGGTTCGAGGTGGGCGAGACCGTATTGTGGCTGCGGTATGATCGGCCGGCGGATCGGTGGAACCTGATGCCGGAGACCGCGTTCCTGGAGTTGGTGAATCCGGACGACGATGGGGTGGAGGGCTCTGTGTCGGGGGAGCGGCGGCTGGACTATGACGCGGATGTTTCGGGTATTGAGGCCTTGGCGCCGGACCTGTTTCTGTCTGCGGTGGCGGACCGGTTCGACACCGTGGAGCCGCACGGGAACGGCCTAGTGTTCGAGGGGCAGGAGATGGTGGTGCCGCCGGCGCTGGTGGATGCGATGGCGGACCGGGGGGCTGTGGTGTCGCGGATGGCAGGTGATCGGGTGACGTTCGGGCGGTTGGATATCGCGGTTGTGGACGATGACGGTCCAGGGTCGTTCTCGCTTGATGTCGATGTCTGGGGTCCGTAACTGCGTCGCTATGGTTGCTGACTCGCCCTGACGCTGTGTCGTGACGGATGTGATGGCCCGGCCGCGAGGTGGTACTGTCCTGCGGCGGTCCTCGCCGCTGCGGGGCGTGGGTGTGTTCGATGCAGGGGATTGTGATACTGTCGGGGCTGTCGGTCGTGGCGGGGGGAGGCGGGTGTTGGGTCGAGGGTCTGATTTTTATTGTTGAACTGGCCTGGGGTGGGTGGGCTGATGGATCGAGGGTTTGCGGGGAACCTGCTGTTGCTCGTGGGTGGCGTGGTCATCATCGGGGCCAGTATTGTCGGGTACACGGGGACGCAGGTGTCCGATCTGACCGGGAGGTGTACGGTTGATCTCCCGGTGCTGGATATAGAGGATAACTGTCGCAACGTGGAGACAGTGCGGTATGTCGCGATCGGCAGTGGTGTTGTCGGCCTGCTGTTCGTCCTGGTCCCGTTGCTGTACCAGTTGCGGGAGCGCGGTGGTTCCTGACCGGCGGATCGGCCCGTCGTGCTGTTTCTGACAGGGTGTACCGGCCGGTCGCTACATTCGCGCTCCTGGCACTACGTTGCGGCGGTCCTCGCCTCGCCGGGGCGTGGGTGTGTAGTCTCGTCACGCTCCGGGTGGTGCGCTCACCCCGCGTATATGGAATCCGCCTCTCCGAGGACGAATTCCTATAGGCGGGGCTGCGGCCGCGCGCCGCTCACCAGTTCGCGGCCCGGGCGGCTTCGCGGACGCCCGCTTCGGTGACTTCGACGATGCACACCACACGCATCGAATCGGCTTCAGACAGCCGCGCAAACAGTGCAACCCGTCTCGCGGACCGCGAGCCGGCACCTACCGAGGGCCTGGCGGTGTACGTGCTGCACGTGCAGCCGGACGGGATGGACGGCTTCGTCCTGGACGTGTACGGGTCCCGGGCGCGGGCCGTGGTGGATGCGGCGGTGCTCCGGGACGAGGAGACCGCGGTGTCGGTCCGGGCGTACCGGGTCGACGTACCGCGGTGCGGGCACTGCGGGAGCGTCCGCACGTTCGAGCGGTCGGACGGTGATGTCGCGTGCGAGGACTGTCCGGGGATCATGCCGCGGGAGGTGGTCCGGTGATGTCGTCGGCGAGCGTTGCCGGCCACGCGGCCGACGGGGATGTGCCGGAGGCCTTCGCGGAGGCGGAGGAGCAGCTGGCGTCGCTCGTGGAGGCGTTCCGGACCGGTGCGGTCGCGGATGCCGTGGAGAAGTCGGTGCTGGAGCCGGTGGACGGCGATGAGCGACCGATCGATTCGTGGAGCCTCAGCAACCGGCTGCTGTGCTTCATGGCTGGGACCGAGGATGCCCGGGGCTACAAGCAGTGGCAGGAGGTGGGACGGCACGTGGAGGCGGGTGCCGACGCGGTCCGGATCCTGGTGCCGAAGACGGTGACGGTCGAGGAGGAGGTCGAACGCGAGGACGGGACGGTGGAGACCGAGGAGACCGAGAAATGCGTCGGGTTCTATGCCGCGCCGGTGTTCCGGGTCGAGGACACAGAGGGTGAGCCGTTGCCGGATCCGGACTACGCGCCGCCGGAGCTGCCGCCGCTGGTGGATGTGGCCGAGGCGATGGGTGTCGCGGTCAGCTACGACGCGGATCGTGGCAGGGGGGCCTACGGGGCGTTCGACCCGGACGCGGAGGAGATCACGTTGTTCACGCACGACGAGCAGACGTTCTGGCACGAGCTCGCGCACGCGGCGCATCACCGGGTGAGTGAGGGGTTGGCGCCGGGGCAGGACCCGGAGCAGGAGGCCGTGGCCGAGCTCGCGGCGGCGGTGCTGGCGCGGCTGTACGGGGCGGCCAACGAGGGGTACAGCTTCGACTACCTGCAGCACTACGCGGCGCAGGACGAGGCCGGGGACGTGTACCGGCTGTGTCTCTCGGTGCTGGGCGAGGTTGAGGCCGTGCTCCGGTATGTCCTGGAGATGGCGGAGGGGACGTGACCCTGCCGCTGGCCGTGGCTACTTCTGATATTTAATACTGGGTGGTTTGCTGAACTATTTGCTGCTGTACTAGCGTTAGTCCCGTACTAGCGTGCTCAAATCGTTCAGCGCGGTATCGGCTTATATGTCCCCGGGGGTCGTTGGGTGACGTATGCGAATGGTGATCCACAGTGGGGCTGCATGACCTCATCAAGCCGACCGCGGATGATGCGGATGAGATCGATGAACAGTTCATCAAGGACCGGTTCGGGACGATCCTGCCCGGGACGCTGACGGTACGGGCGAGTACCCAGCGGGAGCGGATCGTGCGGATGGCGCAGTATTACGTATGGCTCTCGATGCACCGGGACACCAAGCCGTCGGCGGCGCGGAAGCGGGCGATGTCGAAGGTGGAGAACGAGTTCGGGGACTCGGACGAGTACGAGGATGCGGACCGGACGAAGCTTCTGAACACGGTGTATGCGCTGTACGAGGGTCGGGCCGAGGGCGAGGACGCTGTCGAGCAGTTCGAGGCCGACCTGGAGGAGCTTGCGCTGGTGTACGAGGGACACGAGGAGGCCGCGTAACGCAACGGACACCTATCGAATGACCATGGGACATACGGTTTCGAGCCACGAACGGGCGCATCGACAGGCCAAGCAGCGGGACGCTCGGGAGACGTACAGTGTCGGGGACGATCTTGACGTGGTGATCGAGGAGGATCCGGCGATGAACAACGGGCGGCAGGCGGTCACGCATGTTGGAAATCTGGTGGTGTTCGTGCACCCCGGGGAGGCATCACTCGGGGTGGGAGCGCACGTTCGGATACGGGTCACGCACGTGGCGAAGAACTATCTCCGGGCCGTGGCGCTGGAACGGCTTGACGCGTAGCATGTAGCCGCTATCGGGGGAACCGGTTTTACTCCTCGACACCGTAGCTGCCAGTGGATCGTATGCCGGCGCCGACTGGAGCGGATGGACTTGGCCGGGCCGTCGAGGAGGTGTTCGTGCCGCCGGTCGGTGTCTTCCTCATCGTCGTGGTCACCCGGGAGTTCGTGGGGCCGGTGGTGGCGGGACTGGTGTACCTGCTCCTGCTCGGCGCTATCTTCCTGGGGATCTACACGTCGGCGACACACTGGAACATCCGGTACACGGCGGCGTTCGTCCTGTCCGGTGCCGTGCTGATCTGGATGGCGCCCAGCATCATCTCGACCGTGATCCATCCCATCTTCGGGGCCCTGGGCACCGTGATCGGTGTCGTGTTCCTCGGCGGGATGGCGCTCCTGCTGATCGAGAAAGCAGGTCTCGACGAGCTTTAGGCGGATGCGTGCTGGCGGCGGTTGCTTTTTTGTACCAGTTCTCCCCACTGCGGTGCAGTATGCTGCCGGACCAGTACGGTGAGGGGGAGGCTGATCGGTACGCCGGCGCGGTATACGTCAGCGGGTCTAGCGACGATGGTGCCGTGCTGTACGCTTCGAAGTACGGTCTCGGAAATGGACCGGGAGTGACCTACGGCGACGACGGATACGGGCATGATGACCGGTACGGGACGGGCACCGATGTCGGCGGGGAGCGGTACGGCGGCGGCGCAGCGGGCGGGGAGCGGTACGGTGTCGGCGCACTGCTGAACGGGGACGTGGACCAGGGCTATGGCGCGGTGCCGGTCGGTGACGGCCGGTACGTGGCGCCGGCCGGGGCGGTGGGGTACGACGCGGTGGGTGACGAGCGGTATCCGGCTGTGACGGCTGCTGCGCTGTACCGGTCGCTGTTCGTGCGCGAGGAGTTCGGGGTAGAGTTGCCGGCGGAGTGGTCGGACTGGGAATATAGTTAGCAGACCTGTGTGCTGCGGATGGGAACAGGGGAGGCGGTACTGCGCTCTCTACGCTTGCTCCGTGAGGTTGTCGAGCATATCCTGTACCGTGCCTTCGACCCGGTCCTCACCCTGATACCGGTCAAGGCTGTGTTCTTCGGCCGCTTCCATGTCGTCCGCGTCGAAGTTGATGGGCGCCATGCGGGTGGAGCAACGGGCGCGGTGATACTCAAGAACGTCAAAATTCTGATGGTAGAACGCGTTCTACCTGTAGAAAAGCCTCCGGGTATAGGTGATGTGCCTGCAAAGAGAGGTGTGTGCAGGATGGCTGCATACGATCTACTATGCACGTGAATTCGGTCCATCAAGCGTCCGTCACGGCGAATCGGACGATCGACGTACCGGAGCCGCTGCAGGACGCGGAGTCCGTGGTGTGGGGCCGGGATCCGTACCGGGGCTACGTGCTGGTTACGGCTGACACTGCTGTTGTGGATGACGACGCAGTCGATGTCGTGGCTGTCGGAACGGTGATTGACGACGCCCGGTCTGTGCGGCCGCCGCAGGAGTTGCGTGACCGGTTCGAGGGTGAACGCCGTTTGTTCTGGGTGGAGCCGAATCTGGACGTGGATTCCTGGTACGTGATGCCGGAGCATCAATTCCTGCAACTGGTGAACGAGTAAGCGATGCGGCAAAACGTCTACGCGGCCGTAACACGTAGGTGCAGGGTGTGATGCCGCCGGTGCTCCTCTCCACGCGTCCCGGATATTTGGTCGCGTCGGAAAATCGTTCAGAGTCGTTTGGGCAGTCGCTGAAACAAAG
>JAXINV010000032.1:0-5437 GCA_034190465.1 Asbonarchaeum danakilense (SeqCode)
GTGCAGGGAGACGGACGTGAACCGGTCCGCGACCCGTTCCCCGAGCCGGTAGACACCCCATTTCTCGCTTGAGGTCTCTTCCAGCGTGATCATCGCCAGCCCTTTCTCGTACATGTAGATCTTGCCGGCGAACGAGGCGTTGCCCGTGACCAGCAGGTCGATGTCGTGGTCCGCGGTGTCCTTCAACAGCTCGTTGAACGCGCCGCCGCTGCCACCGATGACCCCTATCTTCGCGTCTTCCAGGTCCGGCAGCGAGCCAACCAGGGTGAAGTCGCCGTCGTTGACCGCCCGCAGCCGGTCGATGAACTCATCCCTGTCGACCGTCAGGTGGCCGTAACGGCCCGCCTTGCCGCCCTCGTACTCGGCGAAGGCGCCGTCGATCTCGACCCCGAGCTTCTCCGCCAGCGCCGCGGCAACGCCGTACCCGTCCTTGCAGTCGAGCGAGGCATGGGCGATGTACCAGGTCAGGCCGTGTTCCTCGATCTTCCGCTTCTTCTCCGGCAGCAGGTCCTGGTCGAAGTCCTCCCAGCCGCCGTGGTGGCTGATCACGAAGTCGAGGTCCTGCTCCGCCGCTGTCTCGATGTTCTCGAACGTCGTGTTGACACAGAGCCCGATCCGTTCGACGTCCTCCGTGCCACGGACCAGGGCACCGTTGAGGTTGTCGCCTTCTGCCATGTAGTGTTCGACATCCAGTTCATCGTCCAGCC
This sequence comes from Asbonarchaeum danakilense (SeqCode), assembly GCA_034190465.1. GTDB lineage: Archaea > Nanohalarchaeota > Nanosalinia > Nanosalinales > Nanoanaerosalinaceae > Asbonarchaeum > Asbonarchaeum danakilense. Next base: position 708 of record JAXINV010000032.1, read on the forward strand.
AGTCGATCAGCTTGCCGCGGGAGACCATCGGTACATACACCATGGCCGCCTGCATACTAAAAGGTGGGGCGGCCAGTACGGTGCATGCAACAGGCGGAACGCTCCAACCTGTATGCCTGGGCGGTCGGGCTCTGGTTTATGATCACGACGTTCGCCGGGCTGGTGTTCCTCGGCAGCTACACCGGGCCGCGCCACGGCGTCGTGCTCTGGACCAACATCCTGCTCGGCGTCCTGGCCTCCCAGCCAGCGTTCTTCGCGGCGTCGGAGAGCCTGTACGGGAACACACCGCTCTCCTCCCGGCAGGTCGCGCTGGCACCGAAGCTCTCGATGGCGGGCGCGGCCGGCATCATCCTCTCGATCCCCGGCTATGCGCTGCTCGGCGTGGAGACGACGATGCTGATGACGGTCAACACGCTCGCTTCCGGTGTCGTCATCTACACGATGGCACGGCAGGCCGACCGGGCGCTGGCGACCTGACGCAGTTATAAATCCTGCCGGGCAAGCAACGGGCATGGACGAGGCCGCGGTGTTCGATGAACTGGAGGAAGGGGACAGGATCCTGTTCAACGACAAGAAGCTGCCCCTGACCGTGACGGAGATCGGCGAGGAACGGATGTTCGTCGAGGGACCGCACGGCGGCGAGTACGTTATCTACAGGTCGCCGGACGACGAGGACGTGCTGCTGTACGCGACCCGCGGCAACAGGCGGTACTCATCCCGCGTCGAGGACCTCCGGACGGTCGGGCAGTGGAAGCGGGACGGTGACACGTGGCGGCACACGGTGAGCGACGCGGAGATACGGGTGGTCGAGACGGAGACCGGATTCTGGATGCTGGAGCTTGCGGGGATCGACCCGGACCGCGACCTGCCGCTGTACGGGTTCGCCAAGAAAGAGGCGGCGGTCGAGGAAGCGGCGAAAATCGTAGCGGACAACCCGGAGGGCTAGTCCGTGACCTGCTCGTACCGTTCCTCGATCCTGTCGAAGATCTCCCTGCCTGTCGGGGTGCGGAGCCGTCGCTCGGCGGAGGCCAGCATATCACCGAGATCGTCAGATGCCTCCACCTCTTCCCTGTTCTCTTCACCGTATCGCTCCTGTTCCTCGTACCGCAACGCCTGGAGCGCCATGTCGATCAGGTCCATATCCTTGACAAACCGTGCCTCGTCGGTCTCCCGTGCCTCGTACTCCTCCCAGAGCCCCAGGATCGTGTCACGGTCGATGCCGTCGAACAGGTCCTGCATCGCTGCCCGCTCATCTTCTTCCTTCGTCTGACGGGCTTCCTCCCATTCCTCACCATCGCGCGGGATGTCGCCGGTCTCTGCCTCGGCGAGGTCGTGGACGATTGCCATCTTGACGGCCCTGTCCACGTCGATGTCGGCCTCGTCGCCGAACACCATGACGAGGAAGGCGGTGTTCCAGGAATGGGCGGCGACGTCCTCAGGGCGGTCGACGCCCCGGAGCTGCCAACCGGTCCGGTCGACGTCCTTCAGTTCGATGCACCGCAGCAGGAAGTCGAGCATGGAGGGGTATTACCCCGCGATGTTTTTCAGTGCACCCACCGGCAGTTGGTTTAAAAATATTCAGTGGGATACTGGGAAGGCATGACACTTGCAGCAGGTGAGTCCTGGGAGTTCGACGCCGTCGACCGTTTCTACGATACCGCCCAAACCCTGTACGACGTGCACGAGACGCTGGACGAGGAACAGGTCCGCTACCAGGTGGACAACTTCACCTCGCTCTGGCAGGACGCGTACGAGGAAGCGGTGCAGACCGCGGCGTCGTACCTGGGCAACTTCGAGGAGGGCGACTCCCTCGCCCGGCTCCGCCCGTTCTTCATCGATGAGAGCCCTGACGGGGTCAGGTTCCACACGGAAGAACTCCCTGCGGAGACGGAGACACCTGAGGAGGCGCTGGAGAAGTACTTCGAGGCCGAGCGTGCTGCTGTCCGTGCTGCGACAGGTCTCGAATCCAGCTACGATGTCAGCGTCACGGACACGTTCGCCAACACGACGGTCCGGTCGTACGTCGACGGGACTGTGCTCTGAGGCCGGGCTTCTGTTTTAAGGACGTAAGTACTTCGAGCACCCGGGAACAACTTATAAACGGGCGCCGGGTGAAGGTTCTATGCATGGAGGAACGGACACTCGCGACGCTGGAGGACGATGCCACGGCGGCGATCCACGCGGCACGGGAGGCACGTGAACAGGCATACGCGCCGTACTCGAACTATCTGGTCGGCGCCGTGATCGTGACCCGTGACGGCAGCCGGTACCGCGGCCACAACATCGAGAACGTGAACTACACCAATTCTGCACACGGTGAACAGGTCGCGCTCCATGCTGCCGTGCGGGACGGGCACCGTTCGTCCGATATGTTCTACCTCCTGGCACTGTCATCCAAGCCACGGGGCAGCGACACGCCGCAGGGCGATCCACCGTGCGGGCTGTGCCTCCAGTCGCTTTCCGAGTTCTGTCCGCCTGATTTCCGGCTGCTCGTGGATGCGGGGGATGTCGTCCACGAATACACGCTGAAGGAACTGCTACCGGAGGGTATGACAGGCGAGGCACTGCTGGGAGATGATCGGTGAAAGGCATTTAAGCGTCGCCACCAATTCCACGCCATGCAACTACCCGACGGTGCGGATCGGGATTTCACCGCCAGCGCCTACGTGGTGCAGGACGATGCTGTGCTGCTGGTCCGCCACGCCAAGCTCGGCCAGTGGCTCCAGCCAGGCGGCCATATTGAGGACCGTGAGATGCCACACGAAACGGCACGACGCGAGACGCGGGAGGAAACAGGGAAGTCGATCGCCATCCATCAGGATTTCCGACCCCATGACTCGCTGGAGGAGTCGCACAACCTGCCGGAGCCGTTCACCATCAACCTGCACCGTATCAAGGACGGGCACTGGCACTGCGATTTCTCGTTCCTCGCCACGGTCGAGGAGGATGGTGAGGCAACCCACGCGGACGAGCATGACGGCATGCGATGGTTCACCGCGGTAGATCTGGACGACGACAGCCACGACATGCCGGAGGGGACGCGGGAGACCGCGAAAGAAGTGCTGATGTACGTGCAGGACTGAACATCAGATCCGCAGTCCGTCGAGCAGCTGGTCGCGGCCCCCTTCCTCATGATCCCTGAGCTGGCGCTGCGCCCCAGAACCCTCGATCAGGGCGGTGACGCGCTGGTCGTCGATGCCCAGGTCGTCGATCAATGCGTCGAACCAGCTGTGGATGCTTGTCGCCTCGCTGTCACGGATGAATGAGGCGTCGTGGCCGTACCTGACTGCTCGCCACTTGTTCTGTTCGATGATCGGATGCGACTGCGTGTTTCCGTCGGGGTAAAGGTCGTCCAGCCACCGGATCAGTTCCGTGACGAGGATGACGAAGCCCTGGCTGCGCTCCAGGCTGGTCTGCGCGTCCATGACCCTGACCTCGACCGTGCCGTAGCCGGTGTGTGGCCTGGCGTCCCACCAGATACCGCCACGGTCCGCGATGGACCCGGTGTCGAGCATCGTAGATTCGAACTGCTTGAAATCGTCCCATGTACCGAAAGAGGGCGGGATACCGGTGGTTGGCAGGTTCTCGAACACAACGGCCCGGGTGCTGCGCAGGCCTGTCCTGTTGCCCTGCCAGAACGGCGAGTTGGCGGACAATGCGAGCAGCAGCGGCAGGTACTGCCGGGCCTGGTCCGCGATCCAGACGGCGCGGTCCGGGTCGTCGATCCCGACGTGGACGTGCATTCCGGCGGTCAGGTTCCGGTGCTGCGGGTACTGGATCCTGTCCAGCTGGTCCCGGTACCGTGGCTTGTCCGTGTGCTCCAGCTCCCGCCACGTCGCGGTGGGATGGAGGCCGGCGCCGAGCATCGTGTAGCCGTTGTCCGCGGCGTAGTCCTGCAGCGCCTCCCTTTTCCGCTTGACATGGTCCAGCGCCTCGTCCAGGCTGGATGCTGTCTCGGTCCTGACCTCGATGACGCATTTGAACAGCTCGACATCGAGCTTGTCCTGCAGTCCTTCGGGCGGCTCGTCGAGCAGGTCGTCGGCCGCCGGTGCTGGTTCAAGTGTGTCAGGGTCGAAGGCGTAGAACTCTTCCTCGACACCGATCATGCCCTGCCGGTCGAACGGGTGGCCCATGGTACCGTGTTGTGCCGCCCGGTTTAGGAAGGTGACGGTCAGTCGAGGTACTCAATGGATTCGGTCTTCGACGTGTAGATCCGCCACTCGCCGTTGTACCGTTTCAGGGTGTGGACGGCGGTGACACGGTTGTCCCGGAACTGCGGGCCGCTCAGCTTGTGCGTGACCTGGGTGACCCTGACGCGGGCGGTGGTCCGGTTGACGGAGAGGACTGTGACGTTCGTCAGGCGGGCCTGTAGGTCGTAGATGCTGAAAACCTGTCGGGACTGTTGCATGGTGGCGTTCACGGCCGGTGAACGTGGATGCATGGTCTGCCTGAGGAGGGAGAGGTTCTCCTGGTTGTAGGCCTGGACGTTCTGGTGGAGGACATGGGTGACGTTGTTCCCGCCGTCCGGCCCGATGGCCGTGCCTGACATGTAGGAGAACCCTGCAGCTCCAAGAACGATGAGCCCAAGGGCGGCGACGATGACTGTGTGGTTGTTTGGCATCGTTGTATCACTCCTGTACATGGGCCTGGTAGCCGTGGTGGACGGCCAGGAGTAGGCCGCCGAGTCCGGCGGCGAGGCTGAAGAGGAGGAACACCCAGCCGATCACGGG
>JAXINV010000002.1:0-3766 GCA_034190465.1 Asbonarchaeum danakilense (SeqCode)
CTCTGTGCGGTGCGTTCCGCGTCTGGAAGCCGACGACGGTGTCCCAGCCCTTTTCCTTGAACAGGACGCGGGTCTCGGCGGGCCGCAGGTTGTAGTCCTGGAACCGGTCGAAGCCGGGCTGGATGAGGTCGATGTCGCCGGCGAGCGCGGTGCCGCCCTTCTCCATGTACATCTGGACGCCGGGATGGTCGCGGTCGTCGGTGCCGTACAGGTGCCGGACTGCGTGCTCCCTGTCGTAGCTGAACAGTTCGTCGAGCTCCATGACGGCGAGCGGTGTGCCGTCTCCGTCCTCCAGGACGATCTCCTGGCCGGGGGAGAGTCCTTCTGCGATGTCGTCGGCGACGTCGAGTGTGATGGGCACGGTCCAGGCGGTGCCGTCCTCGAGGGTCTTGTCCTCGACGACCTTGTGGAAGTTGTTCTGGTCCATGAACCCGGTGAGTGGGGAGTACCTGCCTGTGGCGATGTTCTGCAGGTCTTTGATCTGGTCGCCGGTGAGGGTGACGCTGTCCATCTCGTCTGCTTCGTCGAGGAGGCGCTGTTGTTTGCGGTCTGTGACTGTCCTGTCGATGAGCCGTCCGCCGTGTGGTGCGATCATTGCTTGGTGTCACCTGATCGGTGTGCCGTCGAAGTCCGCCGGCTGTTCGATGTCGAGTTCGTCGAGGATGGTCGGGGCGATGTCGAGGATGCTCTGCCTGTCGATCCGGCCGTCGCCGTCCTCGCCGGGCCGGTTGATGATGTAGATGCCGTCCCAGTCGTGGTTGGCGTGGTCGGGCCCGGTGTCGTTCTTCTCGAGGTAGATGCCGTTGCCCACCGACCCGCTTGAGCGCCAGGAGAGGTCGCCGAAGAAGACCATGAGGTCTGGCTGGTCGCCGTTGACCTCGTCGTAGACGTCTTCGGGCTTGAGGACGCGTGTGCCGATGTCCTCGCCGTCGGGCCCTGTCAGGTCCTCGAACAGTTCGATGAGCTCGTCCCGCTTCGCCTCGTACTCGTCCTGCGGGACCTGGCCGCTGTCCTCGCGGCCCTCGACGTTGAGGAAGAGCCGTGCGTAGTAGCCACCCCAGCCCCATGCCTCGGTTTTGTCCCAGTCGATCATGTCCTCGTCGAGCCGTGTCATCTCGTCGGGCTCGTCCTTGAGGGTGAGGAGACCTTCCTCGCGGAGGACCTCGTTGATGCAGATGCAGCCGTCGATCGGCCGGGCGCCGTGGTCGGAGACGACGATGACGGTGGTGTTGTCGTCGACGCTGTCCAGCAGCGCGGCGAGCTGCCTGTCGAGGAACCGGTAGTACTCGGGGATGGCGTCCTCGAACTCGTTGTCCTCCTCGTAGTCCTTGTGGTCTTCGTCGTAGTATTTCCAGAAGCCGTGGTGCAGCCGGTCGGGCCCCATGAAGACGGTCATGAAGAAGTCGGGGTCGTCCTGTTCGAGGACGTGGGCTGCGACCCGTGCACGCTGTTCGGTCATGGCGAAGATGTCGTCGAGGATGCGCTGGTTGTCGTCGCTGCGGAAGTCCTCGATGTCGAGCATGAAGTCGTCGTTGCTGGTGTATTGGCCGTCGAAGCTGGCGACGTCCATGATCTCGTCCTTCCGTTCCGCCGGCGCGACGAAGTCGCTGTCGGTGTCCGGGGTGAGGAAGCTGGTGACCATGAGGCCGTCGATGTCCTCGGGCGGGTAGGTGTTCGGCACGCCGATGACGGCGCTGGTGAGGCCTTCGTGGTCGAGGATGTTCCAGATGCGGTCGTGGTCGATGCGGTCGTGCGTTGCGAGGTATTTGTCGTCGTAGCTGCCGACCTCGCGGTGCCTGAAGCCGTAGGCGCCGAGCTGGCCGGGGGTCTTGCTTGCCATCATGCAGTACCAGGCGGGGTTGGTGATCGGCGGGGTGACGCTGCGCAGTTCGCTGTAGCTGCCGTCGTCCATGAGTGAGGCGAGGGTCGGCATCTCGTCGCGGAGGTCGTCGAAGATGAGTCCGGGGTCGGCGCAGTCGAGGCCGATGACGACGACTTTGCGGCTTTCATCGCCGCCGATGAGGTCTTTCGCGCTGTCGATCAGTCCCATGGTATCACTCAAGGTAGCCGAGGTTCCTGAGCCGGTCGCGGACCTTTTCGACCTCGTCCTCGCTGAGGTCGCTGCCTCCTGCGATGTCGCCGCCTGAGATGGTGTCGCGGAGGATGTGCTTGGTGAATTCGGCGACTGAGGTGAAGTTTGTGTCGTCGATGAAGTCGTCGACGTCTTCGTGCAGGTCTTTCGGGATCGATATGGTGGTGTACTCTGTCATGACCGACAGCTCGATTACGGATAATTAAGTATAATTACGCTTTTAAATGGTTGGCGGTGGGGAAGGTTGAAGTACCGGCTCCTGCCAGTCGAGGGTATGGCAGAGGAGGTGACGCGCCGCGGGTTCCTGGCCGCTGTGGCGGCGACGGCGGCGGGCTGTGCAGCAACTGTCCGCGACGGGGACGAAGACGGGCTGTCGTCGCTGGACGAGGAACGCCTGCAGCGGGCGGTCGAGGAGCGGTACGGTGAACGGCTGGAGTTGGACCCGGACCGGAAGGACCTGATCGTGGACGCGAGGTACGTGGAGAGTGAGGGTTTCGCGGACGGGCACAAGGCGTACTACGAGGAGCTGTTCGCGGACCACGGGATCGATCTGCACTGGCTGGACCATCCGAGCGGCGGAGAGCTGTACGACAGGGAGCGGTTCGTCGAGGAGGTCAGCTATGAGGAGGACGCGATCTTGGCCTGTGACGGGTTCTACGACGAGGCGGTGGATGAGGTGATGCAGGAGCATGCGCTGCAGCTGTTCTTCGTGCCGGGGAAGCCGGAGGAGCCGCATGAGGGGCTGATCCGGAGCGATGACAATCCTGGCCGGGACGGCGACCATTTCTTCACGGGGTACAGCCGCGGTGACCGGGCTGCGATCGGTTCGGCGCCTGAGGGGGAGTGGCGGCGGAAGATCACGCTGCATGAGATGGGTCATCTCGGCGTGGACCACCACTACGAGAGCGAGGGCAACGACGGGGTGATGGGCAGCTATGAGGAGGCGGATTTCACGGATGCTGAGTGGCGGGAGCTGCGTGAGAGTCTGCCGAATGTGAACGGTTCGTGTTAGAGTTTCTGGACGTTCTTGATGCTTTTGAGGTCTTCGATCCTGCGGTCTGCGGGGATGCCGCCGCGGTAGAGTTTCCAGAAGACTTTGCTGGTCCAGTCGACCCATTCCTGGTCGCTGATCTCGTAGAAGAGGTAGGTGCGGTCGTCGACGTGGCTGCCGTCCTCGGGCTGGCGCATCTCTTTGAACTGGACGAATTTGTCGTCGACGATGAAGGCCCGGAGCGGCTGTTCGCTGTGCCGGATGTCGATCCGGTCGGTGTCGAGGCCGCGGTTGATGTCGAGCAGCTGTTCGGCGTTCCGCAGGCTGCCGATGTCGACCCTGCCGAGGAATTTGACGGTGATGCCGTCCTCACCGAGCTCGCGGAAGACGTCGCCTGCCTTCTCCCCGTTGTGGGTGACGTTGGCCCAGGAGAGGTTGCCGGAGAACAGTTTGACGCTTTCCTGTGCCTGCCTGAGTTTGTCGAAGAGGTCGTGCTTGGCTTCGACGTTCTCGTCTGCCTGTCGCTCGGCGAAGGCGTTCCGTTTGTCCTGGTCGGCGACCTGGTAGATGTCGAAGGGGGAGAAGTCGGTCTTGTCCCTGCCGGCTTCGATCTTTTTGAGGAGCTGTTCCTGGATCTTGGAGCTGTTGAAGCTGTCGGTGTTGTTCCAGTAGACGATCTTGAG
>JAXINV010000002.1:3866-5229 GCA_034190465.1 Asbonarchaeum danakilense (SeqCode)
TGTGTGTGGTGTATCCACCACTGTTGCAGGGGGCGGCCCGGTTTTTCGGGGGAGGCCGGGCCCGCCCGATACTCCACAGGGGGATCGATGATGGGGGATGAACGCTACGGGATAAGTCTGTTGACGGACGGTAGCAGGAAGGCGGAGCGGTTCCGCCGTGTTCTCGAACACTTCGGCGTGACGGATGTGCGCGAGGTGGCTGTGGACCACGAGGAGGCGCCGGAGGTCGTGTCGGACGACGGTGTCGAACGCACGATCGAGGGCGTGGAACGCCTGGCCAGGAAGGAGGGATAGGATGGCGCGGCTGCGCGTGTTCACGGGCCCGATGTTCGCGGGTAAGTCGACGGCGCTGCTGGAGGCTGCGGAGGAGTACGATGCGGTTCTCGTGTTCAAGCCGGAGCTGGACGACCGGTACGCGGAGGAGGAGATTGTGACGCACGACGGCCGGTCGCTGGAGGCGGAGGTCGTGGCGTCCGACGCTGACGGTGTCGAGGAGCTGGAGGAACAGGCGTTGGACGAGGTGCCGGACGCTGTGGCGATCGATGAAGGCCAGTTCTTCGACGAGGCGCTTGTGGACGCGGTCGGGCGGCTGCTGGCGGCGGGGATCGATGTGGTGGTGACGGGGCTGGAGAAGGATTACAGGCAGGAGGGCTTCGGCCCGATGCCGGAGCTGGTGTCACGCGCTGACACGGTGAAGCGGATGACGGCGGACTGCGATGTGTGCGGCGGACCGGCGACCCGGACGCAGCGGCTGGTGGACGGCGAGCCGGCACGTGAGGACGCGCCGCAGGTCGATGTGGACGGGAAGGACAGCTACGAGGCCCGGTGCGCTGACTGCCACGAGGTCCGGCCGGCGAAAGAGTGAAGTTGGCGGGTGAGAACTGTACGGTATGCCATCGATCGATACGGGGTTCTTCGCCCTGAACGTGTCGGGTGCCGCGCTGGTCGGTGCGGCGACGGGCTATGCGTCGAAACGCATCCTGCAGCTGATCACGCTGCTTGTCGGGACGCAGCTTATCTTCCTGGCGTCGCTTGAGTACACTGGCGTCATCACGGTGGACTGGCAGCGCGTTGCCGGCGCGGTGGAGTTCGGCGCGTCCTGGCTGCAGTCGATGGGGGTCCGTGTGCTGATCTCGACGGGGCTGATGGGCGGGGGCTTTGCGGCAGGGTTCGCGTACGGGTTCTACCGCGCCTAGTCGAGGTAGCCGAGCTGCTTGAGCCGATCTTTGACCTTTTCCTCGTCCTTGTCGCTGAAGCTCTGGCTGTCGTCCCCGCCGTGCTTCCGCTGTATCTTGTCGGCGACCTGGCCGAGGACGTAGTTGACGTATTCGTCGGTGGTGTCGAAGCCCTTCTCACCGGACCG
>JAXINV010000033.1:0-5224 GCA_034190465.1 Asbonarchaeum danakilense (SeqCode)
GGGTAATGTAAATCATTCCACGACCCAGATTTTTCACCCGTATAGAACGCCTTCCATTTTCAGAAACATTTAGGGAATAGAAAATTTCATTTCATTGATTATTTTGGGCGTTGTAGTATAGGGTAGGTCATGTTTGAAATGACCTCACTCGCCACGGTCCACGCCTTGGCGAGCATGATAGGCGCATCGGCTTGGAACTGGCTGGAACCCGCTCAACGTGGTGTCGCTATCCTGAAAAATAGCATGACGGCAAATCACCAGCTGCTGTTGGGTGTTGTACTTCCGCTACAGTCGTCTGGGATTGTTCCCGATGGTTGCAGTGTACCGGAGACGTGGCAGCCCTTGATTGACTTCATCAGCAGCACCACCCAGCTGTTGTTCATCATCGGGGTTGCCGTCCTGATGCTTGGCTACGTCGTCTCCGGGCTGTACTGGATTGTCGCAGGGCCTGACGGGAAGCGCCGGGCGATTGAATGGGTGAAGCACGTCACCATCGGCGGCCTTATCCTCGTGCTTTCCCGTCCTGCTGCGTCGTACATCATCCAGAGCTTCAGCATGATTCCCTGCGGAGGCGGGTGAACCATCCCGTATGCCTGGGAGAAAACCCGGTTTCCGGTCCGCGGCGGCTGCCGTTCTCTTAGTGTTTCTACTGGCCGGTGTAGCCGTGTCGCCTGCAGCGGCCGACAGCTGCCCCCCGGGCCAGGATAGCTGCAGCAGAGAAAACACGAATACTACTGCGGAAGACAACACCGAAGACGGCGAGGACGGTGGGTCGACGATCATCAACATCGAACTCGATCGGGTTGTCGACAAGCTGCAGGAGGTGCTGGATTTCTTCGGTCGGATGAACGAACTCATGTATGAGACGATGGTGTCGGTGATGTTCGATCCGTTCCGCAATCTGCTGCAGGATCTTGTTGACTTCATCGGGTCGATAATCGTGTTCTACCCGCAGGTGTACCCGAACGAGGACGTTGAAACCGTCCACCAAGTATCGATGGGAATCGCCGCGTTGTTCACCGTGGTCGTGTTCGCCGCAGCTGCGGTTATGCACATGGTGCAAGACTGGCTATCCTTCAACCCAACACCAACCCTGTGGAAAACTGTTCCACGCGTGTTCGTCGCACTGGGGTTGTCCACGGTCAGCCTCCCGTTCATCCAACATCTCATCAATGGGTCCGTTGCTGTCTCTCACTTATTCCTCCCGAATGATGTAGCCAGCTATGCCGTCATGGCGACCACGAGCGGACTTCTCTTGATGGCGGTGCTGAATGCTGTGCTGCTGTTCTTGGTGTCACTGCTGTACGTTTTGAAAGGCTTGTTCGTGATGTACGTCGCCGCCCTTTCACCCCTCATCCTACTCGCCTGGAGCACCCCGTGGACCCGGAAATACGCCGCCGTCTTCCTCAAAGGATTCACATCCGCGTTACTTGTAGCTCCTCTGGGCGCTGCAGCGTTTCGACTAACCCTTGCATTGCTGGAAATGGGTCCTAAAACGCAGATCAAGGACTGGCTGTTGGCGTCGACATCGTTCCTCCTGCTTCTGGTAATCCCCGTGATTGTGTGGTCCGCATCAGGTCAGATGGTGCGGCAGGCCGGCAAATTTTCCAGCGGCGCCCGCCGTGTCGTCACCCGTGAGATGCGTGACTCAACCCGGAAACGGACAGATGAAACACCAGAACTCGGGGACTGGCCCGACGCTGACGAGGGAGGCCGATACGGATGAGGGATCGTGTCCAGGCGTGGATGCCGCGGGACGTAGAATCACCTATCCACGTGTTCCGAGGATTTACTGTCCGGGACATGATGCGCGTCGGTATACCAAGCCTCATCGGATGGGTGGCAGCAGGTAGCGTCCTCGGCGGAGCAGCAGGAGCGGCGGCCGGGTTTGTCTTGTACGTGTTCCGACCGAAGGACGATGCATTGGATGTCCACGCTGCCAACGCCGCACGTCACTATCTCGGTGTTCACCCCGGGTCGTGGCCGGAAGTCAAAACTGCTGGAGAGAACGTTGCTATTCTGGATAATGACGTGGTTGTCGGAGCGGTTAAAGTAGATTCGGTCGACCTCAGTATGCTGTCTGAAACTGAGCAGGAAACGTTGCAGGACGTGGTCGCAGACCTGTACGGTACTGTTGAATACCCGATCAAGGTATACAGTCTTCAAGCGGAACAATCCATAGACAGGTATAGCGTACCAGATGAGAGAGGCGTTTTCACCGAACATCTGGTATTCGCTTACGAATCGTTTGGCGGTGTTACTGACTCGGCCGATGAAGCGATTAAGACGGTGAAGTCTCGATGCCGTGAGATCAGACAAGAACTGTCAGGAGCCGATTTTTCAGCCGAACGTGTGAGTAGCAACCGGCTAAGTAAACTGGTTGATAAGATCGGGTTTGAAGGGGTTTCGATCACTCCCCGGACGTTCTCCATATCTGAAGAGTTGACGTTCCGAGCGGTATATGTAACAGGATACCCGGAACAGGTCGCGGTCGGATGGCTTGCGGACGTGTTGAACGTTGATGGGACGGTGATGACTGTCCAATCCCTGCGGCCGGAAGACCCTGACAGGATTGCAAAGCTTCGTAACCGGATTGAGGCGGAGTGGTCGATAACGACGGATCCACGCCGCGGATCAGAGTTGGAACGGAGAGCGGAGGCCGTGAAACAGATTGAGGATAGAAGCGTGTCAGGCGATAACCCGGTGAAGTTCGGGGTGATGATCGCTGCTTACGGATCCGACAAGGACGAGGCATCGGAAACGATTCAGAAAGTGAAACAGGTGCTGCGGCGTCACCGTATCTCGTTCCGGGAACCGATATTCCGGATGCACAAGGCCGCAAAATCTGTATCTGTCTCCCACAGAAATAGGCCGATTTCGGCTCAGACAGCGACCAGCTGGTCGGCTGCTGCAGCGTTCCAGTTCGCGTCGTATGATTACTTTGAAAGCGGCGGGATTGTGTTCGGAAGCGACGATCGAAGCGGAGACCCGGTCATCCTGGACCGGTTTTCGTGGGATGCAGGCCATATCGCCCGGATGGGTAAAATCGGGTCAGGGAAGTCGTACGCTGCGAAACTAGAGATTCTACGAAGCCTGGATAGATACGATGACTTGCAGGTGATAGTGATCGACCCGAAGCAGGAATACGGTGACGTGACCGGTGTTTCTGACCGTGTGAAACGGTTGACGGTTGAAGACCGGACTCAGGATAATACGGGCCGCCTAATCGGTTTTGTCCGGAGAGCATACCAAGCCGGGCACGACCATGATGGCAAGACGGTTGTGGTGCTGGATGAGGCGCACCGGGTGCTGAACGACGATACTGGCCGTCAAGTACTGGGCGAGCTGGTGCGTGAGGGCCGTGACCAGGATATCGCGGTGACGTTGATCACGCAGAACGCGGACGATTTCACCCGGAGTCAGGAAGGCCGGAACATGCTGCGGCAGATGGACTGCTACGTGTTTATGCGGCATCAAGACGTGGAATCGTCGGTCGAGGACTTCTTCAACCTGTCCGACCGGGAGAGGATAAGACTCCGGAAGCTGCGGACCGGGTCGAAAGTCGGGTTCAGCGAGGCCGTAATCCGCGGACCGGTGAACACCGTGCTGCGGATTGAGTCGCTGGACACAGAAAAACCGGTTCTTGAAGAAGAGGCGTCCAGCCCCGGGACTGACGGGGAGGAAGGTTAAGATGAGGGTGGACACGATTACTACAGGCTTCACGGGTTTCACCGGTCTTCACGCCGCCCCGTGGTGGTCGTGTTACTTGAAGTACGGGGGTGGAGGCTAGATGCTGCGGTCGTACACCTACCAACTGGATGAGGATGAAGCCGAAGAACTGCGTTTCGGACCGGTCGACCGGTACATCACCGATGTCCGGCTTCCCGCGGAGAGGGACAACATACCAGCTACCATCCCGCGTTTCGTCCGGTCGGTCATGGAAATCCAGACGCAGTGGAAACTGTTTAACCGGTCACCGGTCACCTGCTTCGAGATTCGCCGGGCGACGCCTGGACGCCTCCGGTTCGTGTACACCACTCCAACCCAACGGTTGATGCGGAAAATCAAACTCCAGCTATCCGACGAGATTCCCGGGGTGTCGTTCGAGGACGGGGCCACCGGCCTCCCGGTCTCCGAAGACGAAACCCTCGGCTGCGGGTTGTTGACGACCGGGCGGAAGGACTGGTTCCCGTTACGAACCGAGTTCGACCGTCCGCTGCTGAACAACCTGGTGTCAACGCTTCACCGCCACGCCTTCCAAGACACGAAAATCGTGGTGCAGGTCCTGTTCCAGCCCGTGGCTGGACGGCCGTTTCGGCGGTGGTGGTGGCGACGCCGCGCAATCCAACGCCGCAACTACCTGAAAAAGGAGAAACAACGGCTGTGGGGCGAGTTAGAGCCGACACGCCGCGAAAAGACGCAGGCCCGGCTGGTCGACCGGAAGATCGGGAACCCGCGGTTTCACACCACCATCCGCTTCGCAGTGATCGGTGCCGGCGACTACACCCGAAGCCGAGTCAAGGAACTGTCGGGAGCGTTCAACGCGGCGGAGCACCCGGAGACAGGGCAGTACCTGGACACGGTCACCGTCTCACCCCTCCGAGACCGGAAAATCCTGGAATTCGCGTCATCGATAGCGTTGCAGCGGTTCACCGGACACCGGTTAGCGTTCCACACCACACCGGAAGAACTCGGAGCCTTGCTCGCATTACCGGACTGCACAGGCCAGGACAACATCACGGTGAGTCAAATATGAAACCTGGAGAAACACGCGACCTCATCACCAACAGCGAAGACCTGGAAACCACGTACCTCGGCACGTGTGAAAGCCGCCTAGGCGTGGAGGAGAACGTTGGACTGAGCGACGATAAGCGGATGACTCACGTCCTCAACGTCGGGCCGACCGGGTACGGGAAGTCAACGTTGATGCTGCACACCGCACTCCAAGACGCGTACAAAGACTATGGGTTGTGCATCATCAACCCGAAAGGCCGCACCCTGTCCGACGACTTCCTCACCAAACTCCCCGAAGACAGGCGGGAGGACGTGGTGTACATCAACCCGGACCGAGAATCAGTTACACCGATCAACGTCCTCGAACCCCACGTCACCCCTGAGATGTCGCAGGCCCAGGTAGAGAACCAGAAGGAAATCATCGTCTCCGACCTTATCGACCTGTTCAAACGGTACTCCGACAACTGGGGAGACCGGTTCGGACGCGTGC
>JAXINV010000041.1:0-4990 GCA_034190465.1 Asbonarchaeum danakilense (SeqCode)
CCACCGTGAGAGGCATCTCTACCGCCGGAATTCAAATCTGCTATCCAACTACGGTTACTGTACGGCTCCGGTCTCGTGGTAGTGGGTCTAGTTGGGTCATGGGTCGTAGTACTCTGAGCAGTCCTTGATCGCCTTCTGGATGGTGCGCTCCCGGTAGTCCGGCCGCTCGTTCCACTTCTGCCGGGTGAGCCCGGATTGGTTGAACAGCCACTCGATGCGGTCCTCGTCGCCGCCGGTCCAGAACGCGAGTATGTTGCACAGCGCCTGGTCGGCCTCCGAGTGGCTCGGATAGCCGGAGGTGTCGCCCATCCAGAGCCGGCGGAATTTCTCGCCGTTCTCGGCGTTCGATGCGCGTTCGATGATCTCGGCGTCGGTCAGCGCTTCGCTCTCGTTGTCAGTAGGTGGTTCGGCTGGCTGCTGTCCGTCGTCAGGGTCAGCGAGGTACGCGTCGTGCACCTGCTGCAGCGCCTCCGACCGTTCCGCGATGGCGCCCGGTGTCAGGTCGAGCCGCTGCCCGGTGACGGTGAAGTACCGGTCCCGGTCGTACAGCTCGACATCGTCGTCCCGGTGCTTCCCGTCCTGTTTCTCGCCGCGGGCGATGACGTGGACGCCGCTCCCACTCGGCGAGACCTCGGTGTAGGAGTCGAGTCGCGTGATGATGTCCTGCGCCCACTCGTCCAGTGCGCCGGTCCCGGGGTCGCGGCAGTCGTCGAGGTCGACGCCGACGTACGGCCCGTCCGCCACGAACACGTAGCCGACGCCGGCGACGTCGCGGTGGCCGCGGTAGTGCCGGTACGCGGTGTTGAACCCGTTCCACGTCTCCGGGTCGCTCACTGACGCGTACCCGTCAGTGGCGGGGTCGACCGGGACCTTGGTCGGTTTCCCGTCCCGCTGCTCTTCCTGCCAGCACACCCACCGGTCGGTGTCGGTGAGTGCGTCCGGGACTGCGGCGGCGTCGACGGGACGGTACATCGGTGCGTGTCCTCCGAACGTAGTTTTTTAACGGCTGTTCACCGGTCCTCGTCGCGCTGCGGCGGGTTCCGGGTCTCGATCAGCTGGTCGACGACCTCGCCGACGCGGTTGGCGCCCTCGGTCGCGCCCTCGACCGTGTACATGCCGAGCACCCGGATGGCGGCCGCCATGACGATGAGGAAGGCGGCGAGGATGATGCCGACGAGGCTGAATCCCCACATGTCGATGAGGGCGATGATCAGCAGCAGGATGCCCGCGGCGAGGTACAGCTCGATCTTGACGCCGGACAGGATGCTGAGGAAGGCGACGGCGACGCCGACCGCGAACAGCAGCTCCAGCAGTTCTACAGGCATGGGGTTAGCGGCCTCCGTTGGCGGCTTTCAGGATCGGCACCTGCTCTTTGAGTTCCTGGATGTCCGGGTCGTCCCCGTACAGCTCGTTGCAGACGTGCAGCGTCTGCCGACCCTCGTTCGTCAGCGGGCTATCGCCGGCGGATGCAACCGCCGGACCGTTCCCGCCGTCGTCCTGGATCAGGCCCTCGTCCAGCAGCGTGAGCAGTGCGCCGTCCAGCTGGACATCCACCGGGTCGTTGCCGAACACCTCGACGCCGATGAGGTCCGACAGGGTGACGGCCTGCTTGTGCAGGAGGTAGAGCGTGATGTACGCCGTCCGGCCGATACCCCACTCGTCGTCGGCGCAGTCCGGGCAAAGGTTCTCTTTCTCGATGTAGATGCGGCACTCTTTGCAGGCGACTTTTTCGCATTCGACGCAGCGCTTACGTTCCTCCGGGTCGGTCAGAGTCTCCCCGCATTTGCAGACCTGGTAGGTGACGATGTCCTCATCCACGGTCATCCGGTCGAAGTCCGTCTTGCGGTGGATCTCTTCGACGGTGTCGCCGCCGCGCTCGCCGAGGCGGCGGACGATGTGCTCCTCGAACGTGTCGTCCTCAGTGACCGGGTCGCGTGGTGCGTCCGGGTTGTCTGGGTCGTGTCCGGGCATGGTTTCGGTGCGTGTCTCGGTTGTGTCGTCTCGGTCTCTCATGGCTGGGTCACGGGTTGCCGCGGAGCTTGTTCACCAGGGCGGCGATGCCTGCGAACAGGCCGGTGTTCTCCTCCGTCCGGTCGCCGCGGCCGTGCCGGGCGCGGTTCACCAGTTTCAGGCCGACCGTGGAGAGGACGTGGTCGGGGCAGACCACGGTCCCGCAGCTGAGCCGGTGCTGGTGGGTGGGGCACAGCGTGTTGTGGCAGGTGTCGCAGGCGGCGACGCAGCCCTCGCACATCTTGTTGGCGCAGCCCTGATGCTGGCAGACGCCGTCGGGCGGGGCGATGTGCGCGCAATCCAGCATTTGGGGTTGGTTGGAATCCATGTACCCGTGGAAACGGGCTGTATGGCTGTGGTGGTTCGGAATATTCTGCTGTCAGAATCTGCCGCCGCGAGGCTGCGTTATTCGTCGTCATCGATGCGGTCGTCGAGGAAGTCGAGGTTGCGGTCCGGCTGCGGGTCGCGGCGGTCGAACAGCCGGTTCTTGATCTGGTCCAGGAGCGGCGGGGATTCGTCGATCTGGTTGAACTGTTCCCGTTCGCGGCGGCGCTGCGCCCGCTGCTCTCGACGGCGTCGCTGTTCCTGTTGCAGCCGCTCCCTCATCCCCCGCGCCACGTTTTCTGCGGCCGGGTTCCGCTGTCGCTGCCGCTGCTGTTGCTCCAGATCGGCGAACACGGCTATCCAGACGGCGTACCACGGGAAGATGAACGGGCTGAACGGAAGCATCGCGATGTGGCCGAACGCGCCCTTCTTGTGCCAGACGAGGCCGCCGACGATGTACAGCAGCAGCCAGAACAGCATCACGACAAGGCCGCCGGTCAGGACAGCCATGATGTATCACGGTCGAGCTTGTCCGGGTCCGGGTCGCCGCAGGCCGGGCAGTCCGGTGTCGGCTGCGTCGCGGCCGCGGTCAGCGTGTTCCCGGTAGTCTCGAAGCGGATCCAGTCGGCCGGCTCTTCGTACCCGGTGACGTGTTTCACGGCGACGTCGAGCGCCTTGAACGCGGTGACGCCGTTCAACGGGTTGACGGCAGGTTCCGGTGCGAGGGCGGTGTCGTCGATGTAGCCCTGTTCGAGCGCGGTCTCGCGTTGGGCGTCGGTCATGCGTTCGATCCGGGCCTGTTCGCGGTCGCCGCGGTCGTGGCAGTCGAAGCACGCGGTTTGGCCGGGGACGATGCGCTGCACGTAGCCCTCCATCGTCTCCACGCCGCCGGTGTCGTCGTCCGCGGTGGCGATGTGGACGCCGGCGTCGATGTAGGCCGTGTCGTGGTCGATGGCGTACGTGTTCAGCCAGATCCGGGAGGAGATGCGGTCGAGGCCGCCGAGTATCAGGTCGGCATCGTGCAGGGCGTCGGCGGCGTCCTCCACGCGGCGCTGGACGGTGTGGATGGTGGCGTCCGGGTCGATGCGCTGCAGGTGCTCCTGTACTACTTCCACTTTCGCCCGGCCGACCTCGTCGTCGTAGGCGCCGAACAGCCGCGGCAGGTTATGCTCCTCGACGACATCGGGGTCGATCAAGGTGAGGGCTTTCGCCCCGTTGCGGAGGCTGCCGATCGCCTCCAGGCTGCCGAGGCCGCCGACACCGGCCACGGCGACGTGCGTGTCCACCAGGGCCTGCTGGCCGTCGCTGCCGAAGACGCGGATGTTGCGGTCGTACCGGTCGGTGTCGACGTTGTCTGTCATCAGTCTCGGTGTTGCCAGGGGTAGCCTGTGGTCGGGTGGCGGAGCGACTTGTCGATCATCCGGGTGACGGTGATGAGGGTGTGCCGGCGCGGATCCCAGTGTTCACCGAGGTCGCGGCTGTGGATACACAGCTCGTTGTAGCCGCGTGGGCCGGCGGACGACTTCTCGTGGACGAACATCGGGTACCCTCCCTTGTACTGGAGGTCGTCGGGGATGTACACGCCCGTCGGCGGCTCGCTGCGGTATGTGTCCGGAAGATCGAATAGGATCGTGCTCTCGTCTGCGTTCCAGCCGTCCGGGAACGGGTAGCCGTCGAGCCAGACCGTCCCAGCGTTCTCGTCGACCCGGACGCCGCCGATCTTGGCGTGGATCCTGGCCAGCACATCGCGTATGCTGTCGGTCAGTTCAAACCCCATGGTTGGTGTAGTGGATCGGTGAGTGGTCGTGTGGCTATCCGGCGAGCATCCCGCCCTTCGGCGTGGTGAACAGGCTCGCGCCGTCCGGGATGTGCCGCACTTCGTCCCGGTCGCTCAGCATCATCTCGCCGTTCTCGTCGCGGTAGCCGACCGCATCATGTTCCGGGACATCGAGCCTGCGTTTCAGCTCAGCGATGGTCATGTCCTCGGGTACCTGTTCGCCCTCGCCGTCGCTTTCCTCCTGTCCGCCCAGGTGGACTGTTTTTCCCATGTGCAGTGTTGACTATGTGCTCGACACGTAAATCTAGACCGGTCGTTCTACCTGTAGAGCCGTTCTACAGTCAGAATATTGGCGTTCATGAAGTGGATGGGGCCGGTACTGTCGGGGTGCGATGACGGATGACCGTATCTCACCGACCGAGGCAGACGAACCGTGGGAACATCACCTGGAGGTGCCGGACGGCCCGCTGTACGACCGGCGCACTGAGGTACCGGAGTGGAAGCGGCATGAACCGCTGGATGCCGGCGTGAAGCACTGGGACGATAAGAACCCGTACTCGGCGGCGAACGGCGAACAGAAAGAGAGCGCCGACCACCTGCTGTAGATATCCATGGAGAGCGCCGCCGACTACCGGAGCGTTGCGGAGTACGCCCGGCTGGACGAGGAGCGACTGGTCCGGGTACTGCTCCACAGCGATGACTCGTGGGCGGCGGCATGCGCCATGGAGGCACTGGACCGTGGTGACAACCAATTTTCAGCGGACGAGTTCGAGGCAGCGATCCGGGAGGCTCTCCCGGAGGAAGACGTTGCCCTCCCGGTTAAGTGAGGCCGAGTTCGTCGAGGAACTCCCGGGCGCGTTCCTGCGCCTCCGGATTGTC
>JAXINV010000035.1:0-4961 GCA_034190465.1 Asbonarchaeum danakilense (SeqCode)
CGGCAGATCGCGGGGGCGACCCTCCCAGCGTGGCAGCCTGACTGCAGGACAGCCCGTGAAGCGGCGCTCAGTGCGACACATCACAAGGCTTAATAAAGGTTCGCGGCAACAGTGAGGGTAGAGGAGGGAAGCCCTGTTCAGTGGACGGTACCCAACCCGTACACGGGCAGGGCAGCGGACTGCCGCGCCGACAATACCATGGACGGGAGTCCTCCCTCCTCTGTCCTGTTCCTCTTCTCAGCTTGACGGCAGCAGAAGGTTGAACACGAAATCCTTGCTCGTCTCCTCATCCGCACGCGACGGATGCTTGCGGACCTCGTTCGCGAGGTCGTGGCACCGGACAGGATCGTAGTTCCGTATCAGCTCGAACCGGACATCCGGCAGCTCACCGCGGTCAAAGCCGCCGTAGTCCATCCACCAGTTGTACAGGAACCCCTTGATCCGCGCCCCCTGGTTCTCATACTCGACATCGATGATCACATCCTTCAGGCGCTGCAGCTCCGCATAGGTCAGACAGTAGACCCCGGCAGCGAAAAGCTTCACCCGGTACAGCTTCATCGAATCAAGCTCATTCTTGCAGACCTGCTGGAACTGCTGCTTCTGGTACTTGGGCATCAGGACACAGCGTTCAAAATCCTCGTCCTGCCGACCTGCCCGGGAATAGGCGAACGCCGTGTGGTCCGACGTATCACCGGCCTTCACCGACTGGTCCACAATCACCGATGCCGTCCGTGCCATCAGCAACCACTTCACAGCACAGCCTTTAAACGCTGACGGCGGCAGCACAGTAACGTATAAACGTCCCGCAGGGCAACATCACCGCATGGACATCGACGAGATCCGGGAACGGGCACGACCGGTCCTCCAGGAGCACGGCGTCAAGGAGGCAGCAGTGTTCGGCTCCTATGCGCGGGGCGAGGCCGACCAGGACAGCGACATCGACATCCTCGTCACCCTCGAAGACGACACCAGCCTCCTCGACGTCGCCCGGTTGAAGAACGACCTCGAGGACGCACTCGGCACCGATGTCGACATCGTCGAAGACGGCGCACTCAAACCCGGCATCAGAGACACCGTCCAGGACCAGCTGGTCGCCCTCATATGAAAGACCACAGCATCTACCTCGACGACATCCTCGACTCCATCAAAAAATCGAAGCATACACCGACGGCGTCTCAGAGGACGAATTCACCGACCTCAAGCAACAGGTAGAACAGCTCGTCCAAAAAATCAGAGCACAGCTCTGACCCGCATCACCCTTCCACCCGCACCGTCGCGTGGAACAAGACCGCCTACCGAAGCCCGTCCAGCAACGCACAGCGTTCGTTCAGCCTTCATAGGCCTCGTCACGGTGGTAGACACCAAGGATACGCAGCTCACCGTCCACGATATCGAAGAACACCCTGTGGTCGACGCGGCCGCCACGCTCCTCACGGACCTTCAGACGGAACAGCTCGCCCAGCTCATCGTGGACGATCAGCTTCACACCGTCAGACGCCGCCAGCCCGCGCTCGTTCAACGCCTCGATCGCCCGCATGACCGCCTCCCTGGCCTGTGGCGGGAGGTCCTCGAACTGATCGACCGCCCGCTCCTGCCAGCTGATCGGCAGGTTCATCCGTCCCCGTCACGGACCGTCCCGTGAGGGATCGTCGCATCGTCTTGCGCCTCCTCCAGCGACGCAGCCACATCCTCTGCCAGCTGCCGGTCCTCAACACGGTCGCGGTCCCGGAGCAGGTGGCGGATCGCATCGCGGATCAGCTCACTCTTCGACGTATACGTCCCCCTCGCAAGTTCCGCCTCGATCGCCTGCTCCAGGCCCTCCGGCAGGTCAACGCTCGTCGCCATCGTCCCGGTCCAATACTATGCCATTGGTTTTTAATAAATATCGCATGCCGCCGCCAGCCACAGCACCCACAGCGGACAGCAGGGTTACAAAACACCCCACTCCTTCCACCGCACCGTCGCGTGGAACAAGCCCCCGGAACCTGAGACCTCGGCAGCGGGCCCCTCGCAGCACCGTGCACTGCACAATCGTCATCCACGGGCGGGCTTGAAAAGGACCGAGCCTCCATCACCGTACATGCGCAGTGCGAACCTTTCATTCTCCGGCCCTTCTGTCCACGACGGCGAACTCGAGGACTTCAGCTTTGACGGCGACGGCACGACCGTGCTCGCCTTCTTCCCCGGCGCCTTCACCGGGCCCTGCACTGACGTCGTGATCCACGCTGCTTTGTCCGGCACCTCGCCGTCGTTCGCCCACTTGAAATACATCCGTAGAAACTTTTTGTACTCTTTTTCGTCTCAGGGCTGTACTCTTTATGGTAGTACGCCGAATTCCTGATATCCCGGTGCACCTGCCGGATCTCTTGTTCAGACGCCGTATGCAGACAAAAATCAATGTGCTTCATCACATTTTTGGCCGACGCCAAATACCTGTAGATACGGGAATCTGACAGCTCGCGTCGTTCCAACCAGCCAGCGAACTTTTTCACTGCCTCAGTATTGTTATGCGAAATCTGATCACTGGCCTCAATCGCCTGTAACTGATTCTGCACCTTCTCGCTGTAGTTGTGAATATCAGCCATTGTACCCGGGTAATCCCCCCGCAACGTTGAAAACCCGGACCGGGGAATTACCGGCTCTTCCGGTGGATTATCCACCTTAGAAAAACCATGCCCCAGCCGGGATTTGAACCCGGGTCACTGGCTCGAGAGGCCAGTATGATTGGCCAGCCTACACCACCGGGGCGAAGGGGAAGAGACGCGGATCAGCGGACATCTGTCCCACGGCAAACAATATAAAGGTTTCACCGGGTTCCGACCCCCGTCCTCCCGTCCCGCCACGCCCGTGTTCAGGGTGTCTCGACCGTTTCCCTCCATGGAGAACAGCCCATCACTCCTCGCAAAGCTCCCAGCCCGGGAGCAAGCCGTCATCGGTCTCAGCACCCGTTGAAGCCCCGTCATCATCCGCTTCAGCTCCCGGGAACGTCCGGTCGGCCACCGGTCCGGTGGTGTCTCCCCCCGTGACCGCCAACGATTTTAAACACCCGGGAGTAACTGGGCCCTATGCGACCGAAGAACACAGATGCAGGGACGTTAGCGCTTCTCGCAACCGTCATCACAGCAGTTGTCCTCGCCGGGTGCCTCGGCGGGAACAACACCTCCGGGCCCGGTAGCGGGAACGGCGGTGGTATCAGTGCGGACGCCACACAGTACGCCAAGAGCCAGGGCCAGGGCACACTGACCCTCTGGGTCGACAGCCAGGCACAGCAGTACAACTACAGCTACGTCGTCTCCCAGAACGTCTCCGGTCAGCCCGCCTCCACCGTCAAGCGGAGCGTCAATTTCACACTCCAGTTCGCCTGCCGGATCTCAGCCCAGGTGCTGTACAACTACACCGCCATCTCACAGCAGGGCGACACATCCACATTCATCAGCGGCTTCGCGAAGCGCGAATCCGGAAGCGTCGTTGCGCAGAACACCAGCATTCCCGAGACAGTCTTCACAAGCTACGACGTCACCAACGCCGTCGCAAAAGTCTACAACCAGGACCAGTCACAGACACTTGGCTCCTGCAACATGAACGGCGCACGGGACATCAGCTACACGTTCAACGTCGGGAACTGACCGCGTACAGCCGGTGGGCGACCACCGGCCGCTCCTCCTTTCTTCAGCCGACACGTTTGTAAACATCCGGCGTCACGCGTTCCTCCATGGACCGCACCGTCCTCAGTCCCCGGGCCATCTACCAGGACTACCTCACAGAGATCGACGGCCTCGACAGCCGTGTCCGCGTCCTCCTGCTCGCCGTCCTCATCAACGCCATCGGCACCGGGTTCATCCTCCCCTTCATCACCATCTACATGCACGAAGTCATCGGGCTCAGCTACAGCCTCATCGGGCTCGCCCTCGCCATCAGGGCCGCCGTCAACCTCGGCTTCAAACTGTTCGCCGGCTACCTCGTCGACAACGTCGGGCGGCGGAAAACCATGATCGCCGCCGGCCTCCTCTTCATCAGCGGGTACATCGCCTACCTCCAGGCAGCCGACTTCACCGGCCTCCTCATCGCCGTCCTGCTCGAAGGGACCGGGATCGGCCTGTTCTGGCCCAGCTCCTTGGCCGCCATCTCCGACCTCGTCGATCCCGCGAAGAAACGCATCGCCTACGCCATCAACCGGGCCTCCCGGACAGCAGGACTCGGACTCGGCCTGGCCTTGGGTAGCATCGTCGCCGTGTTCACCTACCGCGGCCTGTTCTACATGGACATCCTCTTCACCGCCTTCTTCGTCCTCATGATCTACCGGCGCGTCCCCGAAACCCGGCCCGACGCCACCCAGGAACAGGACAGCGGTTCACTGTCCAGAGCACTGCGGGACCCGCAGCTCCTCGGGTTCACCGTCATCGCCACCGTTTTCGCCCTCCTCTTCGCCCAGCTCCTCCAGATCCTGCCACCGTACCTCAAAGACTTTCTCAGCGTCCCCAAGCTCTTCATCGGCAACATCTTCCTCATCAACGCCCTCATCGTCGTCGCCTTCCAGCTACGGGTCGCACGCAGGGTCGAAGAGCTCGATGCCATGGACAGCGTCAGGAACTCCCTCATCCTCTGGATCGGCGCCTCCCTGTTGCTCTGGCTTGCCGTGCCCGGTGTCATCGCCATCGTTTTCGCCCTCCTCGCACTCATCCTCATCGCCGGCTCAGAGATGGTGTACAACCCGGTCGCGACCGCGTTCGTCACCGACCTCGCGCCCGACGAGGCCGTCGGGAGCTACGTCTCCCTGTACTCCGTCGCCTACTCCCTCGGCTTCATCATCGGGCCCGCGCTCGGCGGCTGGTTCCTCGACTCCAGCCACCCGCATCTGCTGTGGTTGCTCCTCGCCGGGTTGACAGCCGGTGCGCTCGGATTGCTCGGGTTCTACCGGCGTCACCTGCTCTGAGAGCCCGGCATCGCAGCGGCACCGACAT
>JAXINV010000016.1:0-4908 GCA_034190465.1 Asbonarchaeum danakilense (SeqCode)
GGTCACAGCGAATGGGGGTGAAGTCTGAACGGTTTTCCGACGCGACCAGGAAGTTACTACGAGAACGAGATTATTGGCATGAAGGGTTGGCTGCCGTACCGTTAGCTCATGTTCTGGCGGATCGAGAGGGCACCGAGGAAGCTGTTGACTTCCTCGTGAAAATAATCGCTGAGCATGATCTAATGAGCTGGTATATCGGCGGCCCCGGCTTTGAGCGTCTCGCGGACGCCCTCATAGAGATCTCTCAAGAAAATGCACTGGACGCGATATTGAGAGCGTGGAGAAAGAGCTCAATTATCGATGAGGCCTCCTACCAGACCGTCTTTCCTCAGTTGATGTGGATTGTAAAGCGGACAGAAGGTCAAATCGCA
This sequence comes from Asbonarchaeum danakilense (SeqCode), assembly GCA_034190465.1. Classification (GTDB taxonomy): domain Archaea; phylum Nanohalarchaeota; class Nanosalinia; order Nanosalinales; family Nanoanaerosalinaceae; genus Asbonarchaeum; species Asbonarchaeum danakilense. The sequence continues at coordinate 372 of JAXINV010000016.1, forward strand.
GCTGAAGAGCTGATGTCACACACGATGCAGCGCCTACGGCGGCTTCTTTGGCCTTATGAAGACAGGATCCAGGTTTGGGGAAAGCTAGCTGAGGATTGAAATTCCCTGGAGGAAGCGCGTTGGCGTAGATGATTTAAAGCTAGTTACCGCATTTCGTATCAACCACTCGAAGCGTGGAGTGGGGAGACCGCCCTGTCCTCCAGAGAGGCCCTCTCAACCGTTAATTCCATGGGTCCGAGCGGCAGTGAACAAACGGTTCAGAGGGCTCCCTGTCTGGGTGCGGGGTCACCGGCACGTGAAGGAGGGTGTGGCTGGTCTCTCTTCCTCCACCTGCATCCAGGTGAACCCACAGCAATGTCGACAACCCAGTACGTGGACGTTGACCGCGTCTTAGACAACTTGAACCAGGACGTACATCCCGAAAACGAAGCCGCGATCCGCGACTTCATCAACCATCAGGCCGCCGAGGACATCAGCGAACTCCAGCAGCACCGGCAGGTGTACTCGCTCCAGATGCTCCTCACCAAGTTCGCCCCCGAGGGCTTCCGGCTCCGCGACGCGACCGAGGCCGAGTTGAAGGAGATGATGGCGGCCATGAACCGGAGTGATTACGCGGAGAATTCCAAGCACAAGTTCCGGTGCACGATCAAGAAGTTCTACAAGGTGCAGAACGGCGGTCATGAGCACCCGGACAAGGTGGCGTTCATCTCCACCAAGAAGAAGGAAGAGACCACGGTCAGTCGGGAGGACCTGTTCACGGAGGAGGAGCGCAAACGGCTGTTCCAGAGCTTCAACAGCACCCGAAACCGTGCGTTCACGATGGCGCTGTATGAGTCCGCTGCCCGTCCCGGTGAACTCCTGAACTGCACCATCGCGGATTTCACGTCGAACGGAAAGGGTGACTTCATCTTCCTCCAGGGACTGAAGAACACACCGGACCGCACCAACCAGTTGATCCGGTCGGGCCGAACCATCCGTGAGTGGCTGGCGCAGCACCCGTTAGGCGGGGAACTCGGTGACATCGATGATCCGAGCGTGCCGCTGTGGGTGAAGACTGAGCAGCAGGCCTGCACCCACTGCGGGGACATCCCACAGCAACACGACGAGGGATGCAGCTACGACCCGGACCTGGCGGACGAGATGAAGTACCACGGCTATCTCCGTCGGTTCAAGGATGCGTGTGAGCGTGCGGATATCCCGGAGAACAAGCGCCGGCCGTACAACCTGCGGCATACCCGGTTGACGGAGGTGGCGACGTTCATGGGGTACGAGCAGCTGAACAAGTTCGCTGGCTGGGTGCCGGGCAGCAACCGCGCGAAGGTCTACGTCCACCTCAACAGTGAGGACGTGAACCAGGCGATCCGCGACGAGTACGGGCTCGACATCAGCGAGGATGAGACGGAATCCGTGGACTGCCCGTTCTGCGGCACCACGAACCAGCATGGACACAGCGAATGCCGGAACTGCGGTCGCCCAATGAACCTGGAACAGCAGACGAAGGAGAAGGAGCAACTGTCCGTGCTGGAGCGGTTGCAGGAATTGGAGGAACGGGGCTTACTGGAGAAACTGGAGCAGCTTGACGCCTCAGCGGCCACGGAGTAACCTTACTGTCACGCGAACATCGGTGTCGCACTAAGGCCACATAGACACGCTCCTCCCTAGACGGCATGGCCCGCATCGCATCGAAGGAGCTGTACGAGGCCGAGGAACTGCTGGAGGAAGTGGCATCGTGGTCCGAGGAGGAGGTCGAGGCCCTGCCGACGTGGTACCGGGAGGCGGCGCGGCGGTACCGGCGGCTTGCGAAGGACGGTGAGGCGTAGCCGATACCGCCCGTCCCGCTCCACGTATCCGGTATGGGTAACGACCGTGACTACGGCGAGCGCGACGGCCTCTTCGACCGTGCCACGTGGAACGTGGATATCGACCGCCTCCTCGAACAGTCCCAGGAGGAGCAGACCCGGTGGCTGCGGAAGGAGCTTGACCGGCTCGATCAGCAACTGGAGAAACGAGACGAGATCCATGACCGGATCGTGGACCGGCTGGAGTGGAAGGTCGACCGCTACACCGATCGCCTCGAGAAGCTGTACAGCCAGAGAAAAGGGAAGCGCGACGGGAAGCGTGAACAGCTGAAGCAGCGGATCCAGCAGTTCTACGACGATCTCCGGGAGGAGCAGCGAAGTCACTGGGAGGACAGACAGCAGCTGGAGGCGGAGCGGCGGGAGATCCTCCGCGAACTGGACAGGGTGACGAGCGACTATCTGCAGTAGGTCATAGGTACTGCTTCAGCTGGATCTTCCGGGTCCGACCATAGGTGCCGCCAGCATATTGGTTCACGTCGATGATGTCGAGGAGTTCGAGGTCGGTGATGTATTCGCTGATCCGTCGTGTGCTTAACGCGTCTGTGCCCGTGCTTTCGCAGAGATGGATGTACCGGTCGTAGATGGTTCCGCTCCGTACCTTGTCCTCGTTCTCGGTGACGAGCTGGCTGATCGCTTCGAACAGTAACTGGTGGTGGTTGGTGACGCCGGAGAGCAGGTCGTCCCGGTAGCGCTGGACGGCGGCGGGCCGGACATCCTGCAGCACGTCGACGGTGATACGGTCCGTGGTTGATGCGGTGGCCTGTGTGAGCCAGTGCAGCCCGAGCTGGATGTTCCGGGTCCTGGTAGCGAGGAATGTCAGTGCGTCCCGATCCACCACGTCCATCATCTCGGCTTCTGTGAGCCGGGCTTCGAGGATGTCGTACGCCTGCTCCGCGGGGTACGGGTCGAAGCGGACGTGCATTGGCTGCATCGAGCTGAGTGTCCGCTGGTCGATCACGCGTCGCGGGTCTGGGTGATGCGCCGAGATCGTGATGAGGCCGACGTTGGCGTCGGTGGGAAGGCGGGAGAGGAAGTAGAGGAGGTCGCTGCCGTCGTGGTCCAGCAGGAAGTCAATCTCGTCGAGGACAAGGACGATGTCGCGGCCGGTGACGAGGTCGCGGACGCGGTCCTGCAGCTGGGCGGTGTGGTAGCCGTTGTTGATGTCGTCGCCGGTCAGGGACTGGTACAGCTGCGTGAGGACGCGGTACTGGGTGTCTGCCCGGATGCAGGAGAGGTAGCATGTGGTAATGTCGTCGTCCGTTTGCCGCAGACGGGATCTGGCGACCAGTGTTTTCCCGGTGCCGCGGGGGCCGTGCAGGTAGAGGTGGTGCCGGCCGGGGTCGGCGCAGGCGCTGGCGACCGTCTTTTGTTCGTCGTCGCGGTTGCTAATCGATTCGGGGATGCGGTCCGGTTGCACGGTGTCAGCTCCGGCGACCCGTCGGTCCTGGTGCATCGTGGCCGATATAGGCCCAGGGGAGGATACGACAGTCTCTGTACACCGCGTTTCTTGTGCTCTCACGGTTTCCAGAATCCGTGAATAGCGGCAACTTTTTTATATTACTGCTGTTCGGTAGTGAATTCAATAGTAGGTGCGCTCCACACGCAGCGGGGTGTATCCTACTATTCACTCGGTACGGGGGGTACCACGACGTAGGACGATGTTCGAAGACACCAGTCGCCGTCGGTCAGTGTTCCGATCCGAATCCGCGCTCAATCCCGACGCTACCGCGGACACCGCTGTTGGCCGCGACACCGAACTCGACCGGATCGAGGACGCCATCAAACCGCTCACATCCGGCAGTGCGCCAGAGGATCTGTTGCTGGTCGGGCCGCCCGGGGTCGGGAAGACGACCTGTGTCAACCACGTGCTCGCGGAACTGGAGGAGCATACCCGGGTGAAAGGTGTCTACATCAACTGCTGGCAGCACAACACCCGCCCGGCGCTGCTTGCGCATCTCCTCATCGAGCTGGGGTACATGGTGCCGCGGAAGGGGCGGGCCGTCGATTCGCTGCTCTCCCGGTTGCAGGAGTGGCTGGACAAGAACCGGAGCGTCGTGGTGGTGCTTGATGAGTTCGATCAGCTCGGGGACGCGGCCGACGTGATCTACGATCTGAAGCAGATCAGTTCCGAGACGGAGCACGAACTCGGTGTCGTCATGATCTGCAACGAGTCCCAGCCAGAGGAGTCGCTGGATGGCCGGTGCTGGAGTCGGTTGGATTACACTACAGTGGAATTCGAGGGCTATGATGCGGATACGCTGTTCAGCATCCTCCGGGAGCGGGCGGACCAGGCGTTCCGGCCGAACACGGTGTCGGACCATGTACTGCAGATCATCGCGGACATGGTCGCAGACAAGGACGGGGACTGTCGCCAGGCACTCGCCCTGTTGCGGCAGGCGGGTCGAGAGGCAGATCGGGCGAACGCGGACGAGGTGACTGCTGCTCATGTGCAGCAACGTGAGTCACCATCCGCCGGACCGACCCCTGTTTGAATCTCGATTTGGGGGAGCTGAGAAGCAGACGCGGCTCTTCGCGGAGTCAGTCACTACGAGCAGTCGTCGTCTTCTTCGAGGAGGTCCGGGTCGTTCGGCGGTGTGTAGAAATCGATCAGCTTCTCGGTTACTGGTAGTTGGATAGCAAGTCGTGACCATTTCGTAGCTCACTCATTGCTGGCGCAC
>JAXINV010000022.1:0-4875 GCA_034190465.1 Asbonarchaeum danakilense (SeqCode)
AAGACAGACATCGACGGCAACAAGCGGATAGGCGATGCGCTGACAGCGATCAAGGGCGTCGGCGACCGCTACGCACATGCTATCGCAGAGGTAACAGATTACGATACCGACAAGAAGATCGGCGCGCTGTCCAAGGAGGACCGCGACCAGCTGGCGGAGATCATCTCCGATCCCGACCGTAACGACATCCCCGGCTACCTGCGGAACAGGCGGAAGGACCACGAGACAGGCGAAGACAAGCACCTGATTGGCCCCGACCTGGAACTCAAGGAAGAGTTCGACATCCGCCGGCTCAAGGAAACAGATACCTACCGCGGCTGGCGCCACAAGAAGGGGCTGCCCGTCCGCGGGCAGAAGACCCAGTCCTCGTTCCGTTCCGGTGCCAAGATCGGTGTTTCTCGGGAACGTGTCCAGTCCGAGGCCGAAGAAGAGGAATCCGGCGGCGAGGAATCGGAGGAAGAGGAGTAAGAGTGATATAGATGGTCAAGAAGCTCAAAAAGACGTACGAGACCCCGACACGGGGATGGCAGCAGGAACGTATCGAACGAGAGACCGACTACCTCTACGAATACGGCCTCAAGAACAAGAAAGAGGTCTGGAAGACACAGTCACAGGTCCGCGACCTGCGCCGCGAGGCACGCAAGCTCAACGCCGCACAGGACGAGCAGCGTGAACAGGAACTGATCGAAAAGCTACAGCGTCTGGGCCTGGTCGGCGATGACGCGGAACTGACAGACGTCCTCGACCTCGATCTGACCGATATCCTCGATCGGCGATACCAGACCATCGTCTACGAGAAAGGCCTCGCCAACACGATGAAGGAGGCCCGACAGCTCATCAGCCACGGCCATATCATGATCGGCGACCGCGTCGTCGACGTCCCGGGCTACATCGTTTCCGAGGAAGAGGAAGAAAACATCGGAGTAGCACCAGGTTCGAAGGAAATCGTCCAGAAGTGATACTCATGGCAGACGACAAGAAATGGGGACTCGTGCATATCTACTCCAGCTTCAACAACACGATCGTCCACGTCACCGACATCACCGGCGCAGAGACCTTTTCCCGAATCACCTCCGGTATGACGACCGACAAGGGCCGGCTCCAGGGCGGCGCCTTCCCCGCGATGAAGGCGGCGAAGAAGGCAGCCGAGGAAGCCCAGGAAAAAGGCCTTGAAGGCGTCCACATCCGTGTCCGTGCACCCGGAGGCACCAAGCAGAAGATCCCGGGCCAGGGCGCGCAGCCTGCGATCCGGGCCATCACCCGGTCAGACCTCGACGTGGGTAAGATCGAAGACGTGACCCCTGTACCACACGACTCAACACGGAAGAAAGGAGCCGGTAAGGGCTCGCAGGGCTAATAGAGTGATAATATGAACATCGACGTGCTTGCTGAGGACGACGACAGCATCCGCTTCGTTCTGGAAGACGCAACACCCGCATTCGCCAACGCACTGCGGCGCACCATGATCGCAAAGGTCCCGACCATGGCTGTCAAGGAGGTCGACTTCGTGGACAACACGTCCGGCCTCTTCGACGAGATGGTCGCGCACCGGCTTGGCATGGTACCATGGACGTTCCCCGCAGGCGAGTACAACCTCCCCGAAGAATGCGACTGCGACGACGGATGCAAGGACTGCCAGGTCACCCTCGTCCTCGAACGTGAAGGCGAGGCCAGCGTGACCGCAGCCGACCTCAAGCCGACGGACAAGCAGGTCGAGACGCCGAACCCGGACATCCTCATCGCGAAGCTGCTCGACGGCCAGGAGATGGAACTCGAGGCACACGCGGTCCTGGGACGCGGCGAAGACCATGCAAAACATCAGGCAGCGAACGCAGCGTATCGATACCGGCCGGTCGTCACCGTTAACGGCGACGAGGTCGATAACGCAGTCGAGGCCGCACGGCTCGCACCTGACGCTGTCAGGGACGCGGACGGAGCTGTCGAGGCGGACGACGATATCGTGTACGCGATGGAGGATGCGATCGATGTCGAGGAAGGTGACGAGGTCGAACTCGTCGAACAGGACGACGCCTTCATCTTCACGGTCGAAAGCGTCTCCGGCCTCGAACCGCGCGAGATCATGGAGCGTGCAGCCGACATCCTGGAGGAGGAACTCGACTCCTTCGAGGACGCGGCAAAGGACGCACTCTCCGCATAACGATACACCAGACCCCCGCTAACAGCATACAGGCGTCAGCCTGCGACCTGTTGAGCATCCCTGATGCGAACGCAGGTCTTGATGGTCGAGCTTTCAGAAGCTCGCGGGGGTACCCAAGCCAGGCCAAAGGGGCGGGACTTAAGACGTCCAGTAGCCCACTATCCATACACGGGCTACCTGAGAAATCCTGTACGCTTAGGCGTTCCGAGGGTTCAAATCCCTCCCCCCGCATATCAGAGATAATGCATATGGAGCGGATTTGAATGGCAGAAACCGTCAGGTTTCAAGTTCAAATCCCTCCCCCCGCATATCCCTCCGGGAAAATGCTTGAACCTCTATCTGCCTCATGGCAGAAGCCGGTGCCCCGCACTCCGGGGAAGAGGAGGCGGCTACCCCTCCTACGTTTTTAAAGGTAGTAGACAAGAGTTGATCACGATGCAGAAGACCAACCCTGTACTGCGAGAAGCAATCCAGAAGCTGGACGAGGCAGGACGGAAGAACGACGCGGCCGTCTACAGCCGTGCCGCTGAGGAACTCCAGAATGCCAACCGGAAACAGGTGGAAGTCAACCTGTCCACGATCCAGCGACACGCGGACGACGGCGACACCGTCCTCGTCCCCGGCAAGGTCCTGGGATCGGGCAGACTGACCAAGGCCGTCACAGTCGCGGCGTTCGACTTCACATCGTCCGCACGACAGGCCGTGAACGATGCAGGGGAGGTCGTCCACGTCGAAGACCTTGTCGACGAAAACCCCGACGGAGAACAGGTACGGCTCCTGAAGTGATACACATGCTCATCGATGCAGAGAACCACGTCCTCGGCCGGCTGTCCACCCATGTCGTGCAGCGGCTGAAGGACGGTGACGAGGTCGACATCGTCAACGCGGACAAGGCGATCGTCAAAGGTAATCCCGACAGTATCGTGGAAAAATACAGGCAGAAATACGAGCTCGGGGACAAGGACTTCGGTCCGCGGTATCCCAAAGCAGCCGAGAAGATCGTCAGGCGGACCGTCCAGGGCATGCTGCCCAACGGGGCGGAAGGCCGCGAGATGCTCGGCAACCTGAAAGTCTACACCGGCAAGCCAGACCGGCTCGACGGCGAGACCGAGACCGTCGAGGACGCCCGGGAGGAAACGCTCCAGGGCTCAAACTACATGACCATGCAGGAGATTGCAGACAACCTAGGTGCATAATGATGGTAGTCAACGCGTCAGGCAAGCGAAAGACAGCAAAGGCACGCGCCACGCTGCGAGAAGACGGGAGCGGCGAGGTACGGATAAACAGCAGGCCGCTCCGTGTCCAGTCCAAGATGCGGCGGCTCCGCGTCAAGGAACCGCTCAGGATCGCCGGTGACCTCGCGGACGATGTCAACATCGATATCAACGTCAGCGGCGGCGGCAAACAGTCACAGACCGAGGCCATCAGGATGGCCGTTGCACGTGCGCTTGCCGACCATGCAGAAGGCGAGGAGCTCCGCAACCAGTTCCTCGACTACGACAGATACCTCCTCGTCGAGGACTTCCGCAGGACGGAAACACGCAAGCCGAGCCAGTCCAGCAAGGGCGCCCGGCACAAGCAGCAGAAGTCCTACCGGTGATACCATGATCGTCCCAGTACGCTGCTTCACCTGCGGCAAGGTCGTCGGCGACAAATGGGAGGAGTTCCAGAAACGCACCGAGGAACAGGACGAAGACCCGCAGGATGTCCTTGACGACCTCGGCCTGGACAAGTACTGCTGCCGGACCGTGCTGCTGACCCACGTCGACCTCGCGGACGACGTCGGCCAGTACAAGAAGACCTAAACAGGTCCGCAGCGCTCACGTTCTCCCTTCGTTTCCACCCGTAGCTCCAGCTACAGGTCAGCCTGCTTGACCTCGATCACGTAGCCGAACGGATCCTCCACGTACAGCGCAGGCGCTCTGCCGGTCGATCCCCACGGCGTGCTCTCCCGCCGGATCGTGACACCGTGGTCCTCCAATCTTTCCCGGACCACATCGATCTCCTCTTCGACCACGATGCAGCAATGGTCGTAGTTCCGGCCTGACGGCTCCTCGAACTCCTCCTTCGGCCGGACGTGGAGCAAGGAGGTCTCCCCCATCCGGAACGCGAACGAGGTCCGCTCACCGTCCCGGTACTGCTCCAGTTTCACCGGTTCGAAGCCGAGGACTCCGTGGTAGAACGAGACGGCTGCCCCGACCGCGTCCGCCGGGATGCGGATGTTGACGTGGTCGATATGGGTGACCTGCATGTGGGACGATAGACGGTGCTGCTATAAAAAGACAGGCGGTCACTCGCGCCAGCCGTCAAGGAGCTTGTAGCCCGCTGAGAGCGTCCAGACAAGCTCAAGCACTAGGAACGGATAGCTGTTAAGCGCGTACGCGTAGTACACAAGCAGCCCTCCGCCGACAAAGTTGAGCGCCGTGTACCACGTGTCATCTTGCGCCAGCCGTTCGACCAGGTTGAGGACGAACGCCACGAGGAGCAGGAGCATCCCTGTCGTCCCGATGACCAGTGTCGCGTCAACCATACTGTACGCGTTCTACCTACTGGTTTTTCAATCATAGGGAGGAGAGGTAGCGTCTCTGGGGCTGCTGGCACCACTGCACCTCAGAGAAGGCAGTGAATGGGTCGAAGCCCTGAGCTCCTCGCCCTGGAAAGGCGGACTCCACATCCGATAACTACCGAACGTAGTGATGGCAGGGGGAGGATTTGAA
>JAXINV010000038.1:0-4817 GCA_034190465.1 Asbonarchaeum danakilense (SeqCode)
GGGGCAACACCCGTACCCATCCCGAACACGGAAGTAAAGTCCCTCAGCGATCTGGGAAGTACTGCCGCGAGGCGGAAAATCCAGGACGCTGCCAGCATTTTGTTCCTGTTTTTCTCCTGCGCCCCGTTACCGCAGTCGATAAAAACCTGGACGAGAAGCCCTCCTGTATGACGGAGTTGACAGGCGAGGAGGAACGGCTGCTGGAGGCGTTCATCTCCTACGTCGAGGACAAGCTCTCGGAAGGCGGAGGCGGCACAGAGAGACTGGCAGCTACGGAGACGGATGCCCGCTCGCTGCTGACGTCGGGCTACGCCGTGCCGGAACGCGATCTGTTCGAGGATCTTGGCCGGGAAGCGAACATCGATGATGTCGAGTCGGTGCTGGCCGGCCTGGAGGAGAAGGGCGTGGTGGAGCGGACCACGGAGACGTTCTACCCGGTGACCTCTGCGGGCGAGCTCGAGGACCAGCGCGACGACCTGACCGAGCAACGGAAGGTCGTACGGGTCAGGGAGGCGACGCTGGAGCAGGTCTTCCAGGCGATGGACTGAGCTATCGGTGTGACGCCTGTGTACGATGGCCGTGGCCACCGGTCCGAGGACCGTTGAGAGCCGGGCTGGACCCGGCTGTAAGCCGCTGGCGGGCCGGCACACATTACTTAAAACTATCCTCCCAACATGTGGTCGCGAGCCGAGCTGGTGTAGCCCGGACCATCATACCACCCTGTCACGGTGGTGACGCGGGTTCAAATCCCGCGCTCGGCGCTTTCTCACAGCAGGATCTCGGGCCGGCTGATCAGTGTCACCCCAGTCATGATGCCGAGCGAGGCGAGCAGCTTGACGCTGAACGGGACGTCGCCCAGGTTGGTGGGGTGCACCTTCCTGAGCCGGACCAGCAGCCAGATGAAGAGGACGGTCAGCGCTGTCTGGGTGGCGACGATCGATGACGCGATGGAGACCGGTGTCGTGGCGAGCGCGATGTAGAACAGTGTCAGCCCGGCGACGAACAGTATCGACCTGACGGCGATCGCCCGCAGCCCGGGATAGGTGGCGTTGGACGTGACCGTGTCGCGCCGCCGCAGCCACAGGTAGCCCAGGCCCAGCGTGCCGCCGATGCCCTGGCCGATGCCGGCGAGTGCGTAGAACGCCAGCGGGTCGAGGCTGGTGATAACGTACTTGGAGACCAGATCGATCCCCGCCACCACGACCGCGAACACGGCGCCGTACTTCGCCGTCTCCCGCAGCCGCAGCTTTCCCTCCATCTTCGCGACACTGAGCAGCAGGGTGGCCCCGACGATGACGGCGATCCCTGCGTACTGGACGGCGTGGAGTACCTCGCCGAGGAATGCGGCGGCTGCCAGCACGACGAGCGCGGGTTTGGCGTTGAGGAAGACGATCATCGTGGATGGATCGCCCTTCTTGACGCCGGTGAAGTAGACCAGCGAGGAGAGGATGTACAGGAAGCCGGCGGCGACACTGATCAGCGCCAGCCGCTGTCCTGGGATGGAGACCGACGGCAGCAGGAGGAACGGCGCAACCAGCAGGAAGATCATGATCCGCGAGGTGAACGCGAGGAAGAACTCGTCGGTCACGTGCTCGAACACGACGACCTTGTCGTAGACCGCGTACGATGCCAGCAGCACCGCGGCCAGTCCGAGCAGCAGGTAGGCGCTCATGTGGGTGTTTTGCCGGGCAAGATTGAAATACTCCGTCACCGACCACAACCTTTTTATGTAACTACTCGAAAGTAACAACCATGTCAGAGGACTACGGCCTGGCGGACGTGATGGACCTGACACAGGACTACGAACAGCTCGTCGACACCCTGGACGAGTACAGGGAGGCGGTCGAGTACCTGGAGGACGCGGTGGAGGACTACCAGGACGTCCTCGACCAGCACAGGGACGGTGCCGCCGACGACGAGGAGCTGTTCGAATCGATGTACGAGGTCGCGGAAGCGATCGACGAGGTCCAGGACTACCACAGCGATGCCAGGGAGGGCCACACAGAGATCAACGTCATGCTCGGCATGGCGGAGGACGACGCGGACTACACCGCCATCCTGACAGAGGCCCAGCTCGCCTACGAGAAGCTCACCGAAGGGATGGATGACGATCCGGAGGGCGTCGACGGCCTTGACTCACTCAGGCGGCTCTACAACACGGCGACCGATACCTACGAGCAGCTTGAAGATGCTGCATTCGACGCGGAGGAGTACCTTGAGGAGACGGTCGGCACGACGCTGACCGACCTCGTCTTCGACGACGACCCGCTGCTCGACGCGGAGATCGGCCAGGCGATCGACCGGATGAAGGCCGCCTACCGCCAGGAACAGCCGAACGATGCCGACAGGCCGACGGTCGCTGCCAACGGCTACGACGGCCTGGATGCGGCGCGTGAGGCGGTCCGTGACCGTCCGGCTGCAGGGTTCTACGCCGACACGGACGCGGACGTCGGTCCCAGCGAGGCGGAGTACGAGGCGATCGGCCGCCGGATCGAGGAGGCCCGTGAACAGGTCGGGCAGAAGGACGAGATCCGCGGCATCTGGTGACAAGCTCAGTCGGTGCCGAGACGTTCGCTGAGCTGCCGTCTGATCGTCCTGTATTCGACCGTCAGGGTGAAACTGCCGAGGATGACCGGCACCCAGAACTGGAACAGCCGGAAGACGAGCACCACACCGATCGCGATCCCTGCTGGGACGCCCACGAGGTAGAACGCGCTGACCATCGTCAGCTCGAAGCCGACCAGACCGCCGGGCAGCATGCTGGCAAGGCCGACGAGGGTGGACAGGACGTAGCCGGCCATGGCGGTCCCCAGCCCGACCCGGGTGTGGAAGGCCCCGAACAGGAAGACCAGTGCCAGCCCCTGGCAGAAGACGGTGGCGAGGTTGAGCCCGAGGAACCGCGCTGTCAGCGATCTTTCATCCTCCAGCCGCCGCAGGGCATCCCTGATCGGGGTGGAATCAGTGAGCCGGCCTCTGATCTTGTCCGGGAGCTGTCTATGGATGCGAGTGCTCATGCCTGAAGGGATATGGAACACGAAAAGGAGGGAGAAAAGCAGGGCTACGGTGAGGATGCTGGCGACCGTCCCGACGACGGTTATACCGCCCCAGCTAAGCTGAACGTACTGAAACGCGGCGACGGTCAGCAGTGTGACGTGGACGATGCCGGGGACGGATACTTTGGTTACGACGGTCTGGGCCGAGCTGTCCCGGTCGAGCCCGGCCCTGCGGAGCCGGTTGTAGAGGACGGCGGTCCAGGAGATGCCGCCTATGAGGATGGTGGCGGCGAACGCTCCCAGCAGGGAGGTGAGCGCCTCGAACAGGCCGATACGGTCGCCGACTGACCGGACGATGGACCTGAGCAGGACGGCGTCCAGCAAAGTGGCGGCGGCGATGCAGAGAACGGCCGGGAGGAGGAAGGTGGGATCCGCCTGCACGAGGTGGGCGGCGATCCTGTCGATCGGTGCGAGCCAGGAGAAAGCTGTGACGACGATCCCGACGAGGACGACAAGCTTGATGACGTATCTGGGCCGTGGCTGCGGGGGCACGTGAACGGTTGTGGCCTGTCACTTTTTTTATCTGCCGGGACCCGGTCCGTTTATCAGCGTGGCCTGTCCAGTGGTGCATGACGATGAGCGATCCATCCCTCGACACGGACGACGTGGTGATCTACACGGACGGCGCCTCACGCGGCAACCCGGGACCGGCCTCGTACGGCTTCGTGCTGACGGACGGCGATGAGGTGCTGTACACGGAGTCCGGCTTCCTCGGCCGCTCGACCAACAACCAGGCGGAGTACAATGCGGTGATCAATGCGCTCCGGACGGCGATCGACGCCGGCGTTGACAGTGTGAAGCTTTTCTCCGACTCGCAGCTGCTCGTCAACCAGCTGAACGGTGAGTGGAAGGTGAAGGACGCGGAGCTCCGCGAGCTGTACGATACGGTGCAGGAGCTGCTGGATGAGATCGACGTGGCGTTCACCCATGTGCCGCGGGAGAACCGGTTCGTCGACCTGGCGGACACGCTGTGCAACGAGAAGCTGGACGAGGAAGGCCACTGAGCTACAGTTCTGCGACGATGTTCTTCACGAGGCGCTGCAACCTGTCCTGCACTTGGTCCGTTACCTCGAGCACTTCGTCGTGGTCCAGCGGCTGGTCGGCGATGCCTGCGGCGTGGTTGGTGATGCTGGAGATGCCGAGAACGTCCATGCCTTCCTGGTTGGCGACGATGGCCTCGGGGACGGTGGACATGCCGACGGCGTCCGCTCCGAGCGTTCGGAGCATCCTGATCTCGGCCGGTGTCTCGTAGCTGGGCCCACTCATCGCGGCGTAGACGCCCTCCTTGAGTTCTTCCGATGCCCGGTCCCTGGCGAGCTGCCGCAGCTGTTTGCTGTACGGCTGTGAGAGGTCGGGGAACCGTTCACCGAAGCTGTCGTCGTGCTCGCCGATCAAGGGGTTGGTGCCCATCTTGTTGATGTGGTCGCTGAGCAGCATCAGGTCGCCGGGAGCCAGCTCTTCCGCGATCCCGCCGGCGGCGTTGGTGAGGAGGAGTTCCTCTGCGCCGAGCCGCCGCATGACCCGGACGGGCAGCACGACAGGGTCCATGTCGCCGGTCTCGTAGAAGTGGGTCCTGCCCTGCATCGCGACGACGGTCCGGCCTGCCAGCTCGCCGATGACCAGCTGTCCGGCGTGGCCCTCGACGCCTGAGGCGTGGAAGCCGGGCAGGTCGCTGTAGGGAAACGTGTCCGCGTCCTGGATCTGGTCGGCCAGCGGGCCGATGCCTGAGCCGAGGACGAGTCCTGTTTCGGGTTCGTGGTCGGT
>JAXINV010000081.1:0-4686 GCA_034190465.1 Asbonarchaeum danakilense (SeqCode)
CGTCGAGCTCGTCGACGGGATGGCCGTCGAGCAGTTCGGCGTCGATCTCACCGTCTCTGAAGGCCTCGAGCTGCTCCCGGTCCAGGTCCTCGTAGAAGTCGACGATGTGCGACTGGTGGCCGGCGCCGACGACGAGTGCGACCTCGTCGGTGTCGTCGAACAGGTGCTGGAGCGCGGTGGCGGCCATGTACTCTGACCGACCCACACCGATCCGCTGCAGTGTCTCGCCTGCCTTCTCCGCGTATGAGGCGAGTTCCAGCTGGACGGTGCGGTAGCCGAGCTCTTTGAGGTCGTCCTTCGTGCTGTCGCCGAGGTCGTCGACCCGTTCCTCGATGGCGTCGTCCAGCCAGTCGATGAACTCCTGGGTCCGCTCCGCGCTGCGCTCGAGTTCGAGGTGGTACGGCAGGTCGGTGCTCGCGGTCACGTCCTGCAGCTCGCCGACCGCTTCCGGCTGCTCCAGGGCGCGCTGGGAGGCTGCCAGGCTGTCGAGGCCGGGGGTGTCGTACCGGTGGTCGAGTCCTTTGATGACGCGGTTGAACACGCCGCCCGCTTTCTTGATGTACGGGTTCGGCGGTGTCTCCGTGCGTTGCTGGTCCCCGTCCCTGTCGGGGAACCGTTCCAGCAGGTCGTGGTCCTGCATCTCGCGGACGGTGCCGGGCGGCAGTTTGAGCAGGCGGGGCAGGTTCTCCTCCATGTAGGTGACGTCGGCCTCCTCTGCTGTCCCGGTGATCTGCTGGTGGAGGAAGTCGCTGACGTCGTCCTCGAGGGCCATGTATTTCCGCTGGCCGTGCGCGAAGCCGAGCAGTGTGACGTCGAGCTGGTGGACCTGGTCGCCGTCGTCGTAGCTGATGGAGACGGTTTCGGTGGGGTCGCTGTCCCGCTCCTGGTTGTGCAGCCACCAGTCGTCCCGCGCCTGCCGGTAGAGCTCTTCGCGTTCGTCGAAGGTGTGGCCCTGCTCACGGTACCGCTGCTCCAGGTCGTCGAGGCTGTCGGCGGCCGTGATCTCGTCGCTGCTGAGGACGGCTTCCTCCGGCTCGTCGATGTACCGGTCCAGGGTGAGGCCGAGGACTGTCTCGACCGCGGGATGCGGTTCGTCGTCGCTGAACGATGGTTCGATGTACTCCTCGACGAGGTCCGTTGCCTGGTCCAGGTACCGCTGCATGACCGGGACTACGTCCGGCTGGCTTAAAAAACGTTCAGTGTGGCTGGTGAGAAGTTAGCACGCGTTCACCGGAGTTCGTCGTACAGGTCGCCGGGCTCGGTGTAGTCGAGGTCGAACGTGTCGGCGACGGCTTCGTAGGTAAGTTCGCCGTCGGCGGCGTTGAGTCCTTGCTTGAGTCCGTCGTCAGCCGCCATCGCCTGCTTCCAGCCGTTGTCGGCGATCTCCCGGATGTAGGGCAGGGTGGCGTCTTCGAGGCCTTCGGTGGCGGTGTTGGCGTAGGCGGCGGGCATGTTGTCGACGGTGTAGTGCAGGACGCCGTGTTCTTCGTATGTCGGGTCGCTGTGGCTTGTCGCCCTGTATGTGGTCTCGACGCAGCCGCCCTGGTCGACGGCGACGTCGACGATGACGGATCCGTCGTCCATGGCTTCGACGTCGTGCTCTTCGACGACGGTCGGGGCTTCGGCGCCTGCGACGAGGACGGAGCCGACGACGATGTCGCTGTCCTGCACTTCGTCGTGGACTGCTTCTCTGGTGGATTCGCGGTAGTCGATGTCGTAGGGCAGTTCCTGGTCGAGTTCGTCGAGCCGCTGTTGATCGATGTCGAGCACGGTGACGTCGGCGCCCATGCCTGCGGCGACCTCTGCGGCGTTCCTGCCGACGGTGCCTCCGCCGACGACGGTCATCGTGCCGGGGTCTGCGCCGTCGATGCCCGGTGGGAGGACGCCTTTCCCGCCTTCGGGCCGTGACTGGTGGTAGGCGCCCATGAGCGGTGCCATCCTGCCGGCGACCTGTGACATGGGTTCGAGGAGTGGGAGGTCGCCGTCGTCTTCGACGGTCTCGTAGGCGATGGCTGTCATGCCGCTGTCGAGCACTTCGTCGGTCAGGTCTTCGTCGGCTGCGAGGTGGAAGTAGGTGAAGAGGGTGGTGTCGTCGTCGAGGTAGTCGTATTCTTCCTCGAGCGGTTCTTTGACTTTGACACCGAGGTCGGCGTCCCATGCCTGGTCCTGGTCGACGATGTCGGCGCCGGCGTCGCGGTAGTCCTGGTCGCTGAAGCCTGCGCCCGTGCCGGCGTCCTGTTCGACGATGACGTCGTGGCCGTCGCTGACCAGTGTTTCGACGCCGTCCGGGGTGAGTGCGACCCGGTGTTCTTCGTCTTTCCGCTCCTTGGGTACGCCGATCTGCATGGGAGGTGTTGTCACTGGAGAAGCTTAAAAATCCTGAGGTGTGGACCGGGGCTGGTGAACGGGTGTTAATCGCTGGCATTGTGCCCGGTGTCGTTGCCGGATTGGGCCTGGTCGATGGCGTCGGTGACGGTGTCGCTGAGGCTGCGGTGTTCGATCTTGCCCCGGCGCTGGAAGTGGTCGCGGAGGGCGTCCCGGATGAGCTCTGATTTCGACCGGTAGTTGCCCTGTTCCATCTCCCATTCGACGAGCCGTTCCAGGTTGTCCGGCAGTTCTGCGCTGATGGCCATGACCAATAGTTTCTATTGGTTTCTATTAAAAACTATCGGGCGGCCTGCCTGGTGGTGTGTTGTGGAACGGTGCTTTTGAGGTCGGCAGGTGTTCACGGGGCGGGGCTGGGTGGAAGAAGGTGCTCAGTCCCACAGCTCCTCCATCCGCTCCTCGAACCCGAGTTCGTCGAGTTCGTCGGCGACCTGGTCGCTGACACCGACGGTCCAGTCGTCGCCCTCTGCTGCCAGTTCGCGGACGTGCCCGCCGCGGTACGGCTTGTCGCGGTACTCGGTGTCGGGCGGTGCCTTGATCTGGTAGTCGTCGCCGAGTGCGGCGATGGTCTCCGGGTTCTCGGTGATGCATGTCACGTCGTACGGCTGGCCGTGGTACCGGTCGAGGATGGAGAAGACTTCGTCCTCGCCGGTGTGGATGCCTTCGTTGTCGCCGGGCAGCTGGTCCATGTTGAGGTCCTGGGCGTCGCTGTACACCTCGTCCAGCAGCTGCTCGCGCTCGTCGAGGGACAGCGGGTTTCGGTCGGAGGGCTGGTCCCTGCCCTCGGCGGTGATGACGGTGACCTCGTCGTACGCCTCCCGGGCATACGCGATCAGGTCCTCGTGGCCCAGATGCAACGGCTGGAACCGCCCGACAATGTACGCCTCATCGCTCATGGGAGGCAACACGTTCGGTCTTGGTTTTTATATAGGTGGTGGCGGGGCGGGAGGTTCATCGCGTCGACTGGTTGTGGAACTTCCGGTAATCGTTAAGAGGACGCGGGTTCCAGTGGGAGGATATGCCGGCACCGGAGGTCGATGTTGA
This sequence comes from Asbonarchaeum danakilense (SeqCode), assembly GCA_034190465.1. Taxonomy (GTDB): domain Archaea; phylum Nanohalarchaeota; class Nanosalinia; order Nanosalinales; family Nanoanaerosalinaceae; genus Asbonarchaeum; species Asbonarchaeum danakilense. The sequence continues at coordinate 3,430 of JAXINV010000081.1, forward strand.
TTGCGATCGTCTGGATGAGCTGTTGCATCCGGATGAGATCGTTGACATCAACCATGTTATCACGGATCCGGATTCGTTTGAGGAGCCGCGTCAGCTGGGGGAGGGTGACAGTGTCGCGTCGCTGGAGCTTGGGGTGAGTCCTGAGATGGATATCGGGCGTGAGGAGGATTACCATCAGCTCAACCAGCCGGGTATCGTCGAGACGCTTGTCTATGAGCAGTTACCGTATGAATGCCGGGCTGATAACGATGCACTCTGGCTTTCCTGTGTCATTATGAGTCAGCTGGCGAGCAGTCAGGCGTTCTATGAGGGCAATAAACGGACGGCCTACGTGATAGGCGTTCTGTTTCTGATCAAGGCGCAGTTGATGGCGGGAGAGGAGGAAGCCATCTATCCGATGCTTGACAAGGAACTGACAGATACGCTCTCAGCTGTGGCAACGCTTGATATGGATCGGGAGGAGTTGTATGATTACCTTACCGACCGGCTCTCAGGATGAAGTCATGCTGAGATGTGGCCGACTTTGTCCTCATCTTCGAAGAATGATTCGATCTTGCCCATAATCTGTTTGAGCAGGCTCCGCCGCTCTTCCGCTGGCCCTTCCTCTGCCAGCCGCTTGAGTCCTTCCTGGTTCTCCTCCAGGATTTCGTGGACAATCTGCCTGTCGCGTTCTTCCATCATAGGCACCTGTTACCCTACACATTGCCCGGACGTTTAAATAAAGTTACGTATCTTTCACTTTTTACCGGCTGAATCAGCTGGTATGCATCAGATAATCTCCTCAACCACGTCTCGCAGCGGTCCATATCCGTCCTTGAGCTCGCCGGCCTGCAGGATCTTGATGGACTGTTCCTCCTGTTCTTCGATTGCCTTTGCGTCCTGCTCGAGGTCCTGGACGACGAGGACGCCGTTGTAGCCTGAGCCGAACATGTTGTCCTGTTCGAAGACGTAGTCGGTCTCGTCGCCGCTGTCGTCGATGTGGAGGAACGCGAGGTATTCCAGTGTCTCCTTGACGCCCTGCCGGATCGTGTCCTGGTGTGTGGAGTTCTTGACCTCGGTGATCAGGTAGTCGTATTCGTCTGCTGCCTCGTCGATGACCTCGAGGACGATGACATCGGGCCTGCCGGTCTGCTCCTCAGGCTCGGTGCCGAAGTACTGTTCGATGACGTTCTTGGTCTCTTCGTGGACCTTCGCCGGCCGGGTGTCGTCCTGGTGGATCGTGACGTTGTCCCGCAGTCCGCGGTCGGTCAGTTTCCG
>JAXINV010000043.1:0-4561 GCA_034190465.1 Asbonarchaeum danakilense (SeqCode)
GGACACGGTAAGACACTGACGGCAGGGGGTGGCTCGACGTGCTGGAGGACGCACACGGCGTCGACGTCCGCTCCGACAGGATCGAGGCCAAGGGGTCGGTTCTGGAGGGCGCGGAGGACGTCACGGTCGACGCGCGGGACATCACGGCCTGGGGCGTGGCGGAGAACGGATCTGATATCGATATCAACGCGGGGACGCTGCACACGACCCACGGCCTCGGCAGGGGGATGGCGGACGCCACCGTCACCGCGGACACCATCGCCGTCAAGAACGACACGTTCGACAGGACGTCCTACGGCAGGGCGTTCACCGGGGTGGAGAACACCGCCATCACCGCCGACACCGTCGCCAGTTCCTCACTCCTCAACAGGAGCAGCGATTCCACGCTCGTGGCGGACGAGGTCTATGCCGACGAGATCGGCGAGCGGGCTGACAGTACGCTGATCGCAGCCAGGGAGCTCTATACGACGCCAGAGCCGCGCACGGTCCGGGACTACGAACTACCGCTCACCACGGCGGACAGGCACACGGAGCTGGAGACCGATGCGCTCCTCATCACGCCGCAGGACGTCGACGGCAGCATCACCTACGACGGGCCGTGGGAGCAGCTCAGGGAGGAGCTCCAGCAGCTGGACCCTGCTGGGCTCAGCACCGACCACCTCGACCTGCGGGAACGGCTGGATGACAGCTACGACGATCCGATGGGGCTACAGAAGGACATCGAACGGGTCCGGCGGATCGACCAGCAGCTGACCGAGGGCACGGTCACTGATGACCATGACGACGACACATACCAGGTCCTCGCCGAGGTCTACGACACGGACGAGGAGACCATCGCCGGCCTACTGAATGAGAAGGAGGCCGTTGTCGAGGATCTGTTCGCCTCGCCCGGCTCGATCACCTCCATCGAGGGCACGGAGAGAGGGGTCGCGGTCGCGACGAGGAACAGTATGCTCACCGAGACCGAGGAACAGACGATCACGATCGACAGTATCGAGGCGTCTTCCATCCTCAATGACAGCAGTACGACATCTGTCGACGCTTCCTACCTGCGCGCGGAGCGCCGGATGTTCGACGACGCTTCCGAGCTTGATATCGCGGCAGACAGGATAGAAGGACCCCGGATCGGCCGCCGGCTCACGGATAGCACCGTCGAGGCGCAGTATGTCGGCGGTGATGATGCGGAGCTGTTCCAGCGATCGGCGGGGATCGACCTCGACGCGGACCGGATCGAGGGCGGCGATGTCCTGGACAACGCCTGGGACGTGACGGTCAAGGTCGACGACCTGAGGGCGGATTCTCTCGGTTACTGGGCGGAGGACGTCCACATCGACGCGGGTACCGTCGAGGCGGACCAGCTGTACGAACGCGCGGAGGACAGCAGTATCGAGGCGGGCGCTGTACAGGCTGACGAGGTGCTGAACGATGCACGCCATACATCACTCGCAGCGGATTATCTCGAGGCATCCAGCATCGGTGACGGCGCCTACAACGTCGTCGTCGCGGCACAGGAGTTCGAGGGCGATATGGACGGTGTCAGCGACGAGACAACGGTCATCACACCTGACGACCGCGAGGGCACGATCCAGTACACCGGCGACTGGGACCGGCTGACCCCGGCGCTGGAGCAGGGGGTGGAGAACAAGGCGTTCAGGATGGACCCGCTCACGGACCGGGTCTTCGAGGACCCTGACCAGCTCGTCGACGATATGACAGCGCTCTCGGTCATCAGCCAGGTGTCGTTCGCCCCGGGAACGCCCGATGACAAGGGGAGCCATGACGCGCTGGAGGAGGAGTACGAGGAGCACCCTGACACGTTCACCGACGCCGTCACGGAGCCGTACGGCGACGATTTCGCCAACTCACTCTTCGTCATCGACGAGCTGTTCGGTGACTGGACGACGTTCTACCAGGACCACGGTGACGACCTGGAGGAGGACGACTTCGACATCCTCGACAATCTCTACAAGAACATCAAGAACAGCGACCGCATCGGCCGTGATCGGGACGAGGTCGCCGACCGGATGGCAGATGTCTTCCTGCAGTACCGCGACGAGCTCAAGGAGTGGGACCGCTCCGCCCGCAGGGGGTTCACGGGCGCTGCCATCGCGCTGGAGGAGGTGTTCGACACTGATATTGATACCTACATGGGCGATCGCGACGAGGAAACAGTCATTGAGGATCTGGCGGTCACCGAAGCGGTCATGCAGTCCGCCCGCGACGCCGACGAGGAGTTCAGTGAGGCTATCGACCACTACCGCGACGAGTTCGAAGCGACGGAGGACGTGTTCCGCGCGCTCGTCACCAACGAAGACGAAGAATGGAGCGAGGCGCCGCAGAACATGGCATACATCGAGGACCTGACAGGCGCTAACTGGCGCGAGATCGTGGCGAACGGCGACGGCACGGTCGACGGTGTGAGGGACGAGCTGGAGATCGTGGCGGCGCTGGGGGACGCCCACGACGAGTACGACCGTGACGTCGACGACGCGCTTGGACGAGTACAGGCGGCCTACCAGGAGCAGCACGACGACCTTGCACGGCTCGTGGCGGAGGACAAGGACAGTCTCCTGACCGCGCTCCCGCTCCTCGGCGAGCTCGATGTCGACCTGGACACGGCGGAGCGCTGGGCGGAGGGACGCGACGCGGCGACGGTGATCGACACGCTGGATCTCATGCACACTGGCGCCGGGCTGGTACCGGAGTACACGGACGAGGAAGCGACCGAGAAAGCCAGGAAGGTGATGGAGGACTACCGGGAGCAGCTGCTCGGTCTGGACGACGAGCTCCGCAGGGATGTGGCGAAGCAGCTGTTCAACATCCCGGCGCTGCTCGACAAGGACCTCGACGACTGGCTGGCATCGGGCGACTACCGCGAGGACCTGGACGTGGTGCAGGCGCTGAAAGCGGCGACCCACGCCACCGATCTGGACCCGGATGATGCCAGGGACGCGGTGGCGGAGCGGTACCGGGCGACCACGGACCGGACCCGGGAACTGGCCCGGGAGGACCCGGACCTGGTCGAGCCGATGCTCCAGCTGGAGACGGTGACGGACACCGCGTGGGAGCAGCTGGTCGAGCAGGACGACGACGCGCTGCGCCGGCAGGCCAGGACGGTGAAGGAGCTGTACGATGGGAAGGGCTACGACACCACGGACGAGGAGGTCCAGGAGCTGTACCGGGAGCACGAGGACCTGCTCCATGGCCTGGTCGACGACGAAGAGGGACGGTACCTTGTCAGGAACGCGACGCAGCTTGAGGAGGCCGCGGAGATGCCGATCGAGGAGTTCATCGACACGTTCCAGGGCGGCGCACCTGACGACCTGACGATGGCGCCGGAGTACGGTGCGGAGAAGCTGATCACGACGGACGGCGAGGTCACGGACGACGTCGACGAGGCGGCCACCCAGGCCTACCAGGACGGTGTGGCGACGCTGGAACGCCTGGCGCGGAACGCGGGCAGGTTCGCGTTCGAGCTGTCGACGGAGCGGCAGGAGGATGTCCTGGCCGAGGTGGTGCCGGAGGAGGCGGTCGACGCCATCGACGTCGAGGCTGAGGAGCACGTCGTGGCGCAGATCGGCGAGCAGATCGGCCAGGCCTACCAAGACGGCGACCAGGAGCTGGCCGAGGAGCTGAAGGAGGCGAAGCACGAGTACGAGGAACGGCTGGACCGGGCGAAGCGTGAACGGGCGTTCGACGAGGTCGGGCTCGAATACGGCGACGACCCGGACTACGGCGACCTGGATCCGGGCACGGTCCGGGATGCGCTGGACCAGTTCGTGCAGGAGTACCTGGACGACTGCAACATCAGGCAGACGGCGGCACAGGTCAGTGACAGTATCGTGGTGGACGCGGACGTCGGCGGGAACGCTGTCGAGGTGTCGGCGTGGGACAAGGACCTGGACACGCTGCCGTACAAGGACCGCCAGGTGCCGTGCACGTTCCCCGGCGGGATGGACAGCTATGAGCACAACTTCCTGGGCTACATGGCCGACCCGGAGACGCAGGTCCTGACGATCGAGACCGAGGAGCAGAGCGGTGCCGCGCTGCTGAACCGTGTGGAGCACGACGGCGACCAGTACCTGTTCCTGCACTCGGTGGAGTCCGACGACGGGATCACGGCGTCGACCGGTGTCTCCCAGGCGATCGACGACGCGCTCCGCGAGTACACCAGGACGGTGGCGGACGACCCAGATGAGCCGGACGTGGAGGGCCTGATCTACAGCATGGACGGCCACAACTCCGCGGCCCGCGACTTCCAGGACGTGGTCCGCCGGGATGACGGCTTCGAGGAGGAAACCATCGAGGTCGAGAAATACGGCAGGCACGACCTCCACTTCGACGGCGGCTACCCCGACGACCCGTCCGTCACAGCGTACGTGAAGGAATACGGGGAGTTGTGATAATGACTGGCGGGGTTGAGATATCCGGTTGACGAATGCGGAAGAAACGTGAACTGTTAATGAAGTGCGGCCTCCGTTGCCAACTTGTTCTGTTCGTCGCTGGGCATTGTTGTTACCCGCAGCGCCTCTAGCACGCAGGATTTAAATAAACTGTTAAG
>JAXINV010000050.1:0-4331 GCA_034190465.1 Asbonarchaeum danakilense (SeqCode)
TCACGTATAATCCAAAGGAAGAAGTGCCATACGTCGCAGGGTGGAAAAACCACTTCGATGGAGAGGATCTTGAACAGCAGGAACCTCTCTATAGTTCTATGTCCATCGATGACTGGGATCAACTCCAAGCCAAGCGTAACGCCATCAAAGCTCTGGGCGAAGAACTTGAAAAATCTTATATGAACGAAGATAAGTTCGTCTTCCTCTCCTCAAATGATAACGAACGGAAGATTGAGATTAACTATCTTGGAGACAATTCCTTCGATGCAGAAGGTCTTAAAGAAAGACTTCCTGACAGTGTAACCGGCCATAAACCGGAAGCAGATGAAGATGTTGATTTTGCAACTGACATCAAGCAGGGCCAGTTACATACACAGGACAGCTATGATCAACCCAATGGCGACTACAAGTTGTTCGACGATGTCTCAGGAGGCGCTCCAATACTAGCCGTTGACAACAACGTAGCTGCCGGCTGTACAGCAGGTCCTTTTGTTCATAGCAACCAAGGAAAAGGATGGGTGACGAACTACCACGTAGTTAAAGACACGTCAAGCGAAGACAATTATGGCAATGTAGTCGCACAAGCAGCGGGACCATCCAGTTTTTACAGTAGCAACGAGAAAATTGGTGAACTGGAATATTGGTGGGATGAAGACGAGAGCAGTCCCCAGACGAGTACATCAGCACCCATTGACCTTGCTTTTGTCGGAGACACGGAACCTGATAAAACACCTCACGAGTGGATTGCGGGACCAGACTATCTGGACAATGAGGACTTACCTGTTACCGTGGTTATCGCAGATGTTGAACTTGAAAATGTGGAAGGGGATTCAAACTGGAATTTAAAGGCTCAGGGCCAAGCCACGGGTAGGAATGACTCCTATGTTGACACTGTGGTCTATGACAGTAACGGAGAAGTAATCGCAGGGATGCTTGATGCCAGCTACACCGAAGATGGCGATTCAGGCGGACCTGTTTTCCACGAAATCAACGGAGAAGCATATATGTGCGGAGTTATTGTTGGAGAGGCTAGCCCATCTGATGAATGGGGATACAAGACCTACTTCAACACTGCACAGACGGTAGAAGAGTATCTTGATGGCCAGTGGGATGCTCAGTGACCCAAATCCTGTCACACCAGACGATAGGGAAAATCCTCGCAGTACTCCTCTTGCTTACTGGCTTCCTCGCCCTGTTCCAGGCACCGATCGTCGACAGCATCAACAAGGCGACACGGGTCGATGCCTCGCAGCATGTCTCCAACCTGCCGTGTGGTGCGGGGACATCCGTCCGGCAGTGTCCCGGTGAGTTGGTCTGTTCGCAGGGGCCGGGCGGCCGTTTCACCGCTGAAAGGGCTGGTGCCAACGTTTCCGGTGCCCGCTGCGTCACCCCGGCCTACACGGAACGGTACTGCGGCATCCTCGAACCACCACAGGCCTTCAACCCCGGAACCAACGCCATCCTCCCCTGCGGCCCCGACCAGCCACTCACCGCCCTGCCGTCGATCCTCCTCGACACCGACCTCCCCGGCCGGTTCCTCGCCACAGAGGGCAGCGGTACCGCCTTAATCCACCAGCACAACCTCACCCTCCTCCAGAACGACCCCGACGCCAGCGACATCCCCGTCAAGACACTCATCGACTGCCAAAAGGCCGCAGCCAGCATCGAGACCGTCTCCTACAACTGGACAGCCGGCCAGCTCACCGCCACCATCACCAACACCGGCACCGAGCCGCTACCCGTCATCATCCTCGCCACCACCCACAACGACACCACAACCCTCCACCGCCGCGACGGCCCCGCCCCCAACCAGACACAGACCTACACCATCAACGCGACAGCACCGCTCGAACTCCACCTCAGCCTCCCCACCTGCGGCAACCTACCGCTCGCGACCACGAACCTGACCACGGACAACTAAAAACCAGCAGACAGCAGTACAGAACCATGCAGCTCAGCCGTGGACAGACCGCTGTCCTGATCGCCGCCGGGGTGCTGTTCCTGGTCACGGTCGGGGCGCTGACACAGGTGGCAAACATCTCCTCCCTCTGGTCCCAGCCGCAGGACGATATCTCACCGGCGGAGGCGGACCGGCTGGCCGCCAACGTCAGCCCTGTCCTCGTCGACGGCACCAACACCTTCGGCTACCAGCTGTTCAGCCAGCTCCGGGCCACGCGGAACGATACCAACACCTTCATCTCACCGTTCAGCATCGCCACCGCGCTCGCCATGGCGTACAACGGCGCCGCAGGCCAGACACGGCAGGAGATGGCGCAGGTCCTCAACGTCGGCAACCTGTCACGGCAGACCGTCAACCAGGAGTTCGACCAGCTCATCACCGCCCTCGACCACGTCAGCCCCGAGGTCGAACTCGCCCTCGCCAACTCCCTCTGGCTGCACAGCGGACTCAACGAGGTCAGCCAGTCGTTCATCGACCGGCTCGAACAGTCCTACGACGCCGGCGTCTTCCGCCGCGACTTCCGCGACCCCGCCACCGTCACAGCGATCAACGACTGGGTCAACCGGACGACCGACGGCATGATCAAGCAGCTCATCGACAAGATCAAGCCCAGCGAGATCCTGTTCCTGCTCAACGCCATCCACTTCAAGGCACGGTGGAGCAGCACGTTCGACCGGGAGGACACCGAACAGGAGCCGTTCACCACACCGTCTGGCAACGTCACCGTGCCGATGATGCACCAGAACGAGCGGTTCGAGGTCCTCGCCCGGGACAAGTTCAAAGCCATCCGGCTGCCGTACGGTGGCGGCGACACCGCGATGTACGTCTTCCTCCCCGACAGGAACAGCTCCCTGAACGAATTCATGGACCAGCTGACACCGGCACAGCTCCAGAACTACACCGACTGGTTCAGCCAGCCCTGGATGAAGGAGCGCGCCGTCGAACTCTCCATGCCCCGGTTCAAAGTCGAGTACGGCACCGTCCTGCTCAACGACCAGCTCAAAGCACTCGGCATGGAGACAGCGTTCGACAGGGCCCGGGCCAACCTCGACGACATGCTCCCCAGGGAGGAAGCGTTCATCTCCCGCGTCATGCACAAGGCCGTCATCCAGGTCGACGAGAAAGGCACAGAGGCAGCGGCCGCCACCGGAGTCGCCGTCGGCAACAAAAGCGCGCTCCTCACACGTAACACCTTCCACGTCGACCGGCCGTTCTTCTTCACCATCCAGGACGACCGCACCGACCAGATCCTCTTCATGGGCACCGTCACAAACCCGGCAGCCGCGAAAGACCAGCAACAGTGATACCATGCAGCTCAGCGTCCTCAAGCCGTCAGAGACAGCGACAGAACGGTTCAGCGTCGAGCAACGTCCCGACACGGTCAACGTCGCCGCGGTCGGCTGTCCAGCTGTCAGAGCATCGGCCAGCCCCGGAGGTGCACGACAGTGACAGGAGACCACCGCGACCCGGTCGCGTACCTCATGGCAGCGGTCGTCCTCCTGCTCATCGCAATTCTCTACGTCCTCGTCTTCCAGCCGTTCCAGCCGGCGACCGTCGCACTCGTCACCAGCGGCGACAGCCCCCAGATCACCAACGTCACGATCGGCAACGCCTGCACCGACCACACGAAGATCGGTACCGCCACCGTCAGGACCAGCGAGAACGCGACGCATGTCACCGGCTACTGGCCGATCGACCTCTACATCCTCGCCGTCAAGGACGACTTCCAGTTCGCGCTTGAGCGACAGAGCGACGGCGTCATCCTCACCGTCAACCGGCAACACTACGAAGGGGTCAGAACGCCTGCAGCAGACTGCATCAACGGCACAAAAGCCCTCCAGTACAACGTCTCACTCCAGCTACCAGCAGACACCCAGCTCATCGGCGTGAGACACAGCAGGAATACCGTCCCCGTCAACCACCGGCTCCCTGACCTCGACACCATCACCTACTGGTACAACGCCACGACCCACCTCCAGATCAACCAGAGCACACCACTGTTCAGCCAGCTGGCAGCAGAGGCAAAAGAAGCCATCGACCGGTTCAAAGTCGCCGAACGCAGGACAATCCTGGCGGAGAACGGCTGCAGATCCTACCTCAACGACACGCGAGGCCTGTACGTCGAATTTGAACGGCCGCTCAACACCATGCAGAACGGCTACTCACTCACAAGCAGCGCCTACCTCCTCACATTCAGCCAGGTCAACAGAGTCTTCCAGTTCTCAGGGAACAGCTGCAGCCCGTTCATCTCAAGCTACAACTACACAGAACCGGTACAGCGACTGCTGGGTCAGAACGGATACCCTGTCGGTTGAGCAGTCAGCCGATGTAGTTGCCGTCGAACGCCTGCTGCGGGACCTGTTGCTGCATC
>JAXINV010000049.1:0-4316 GCA_034190465.1 Asbonarchaeum danakilense (SeqCode)
CACGGAGCTGGCTACCGAAGCCGAGCGCTCTGTCCGGACTGAGCTACGGGCCCTTGCTGGATAAAGGGGTTGACGGGCAGCTTTTTTATCATTTCCCGTCAGGACACAGCCGCGGTGTCTGGACCGACATTTTTATAGCGGCTGGACGGCAAGGTGTGAGGTATGCGATATGTTCTTGGTTGCCGTGTATTGACACTGTTCCTGTTGGTACTGGCGCTGACGGCGGGAGGTGCGGCCGCGACCGCCTTCGAGGACCCCACCAGTGATGTCCAGACAGGTTGGCTCTGTGTCGGCGGAAGCTGCGCTACTGGGGAGTACACGGCTATCGACGACGGGACCAGACAGCCGAACGTGCCGGACACGGCAGACTACATCTACAACCCGGCAGGGTCCTCCAGTATCTCTGAGGTCAGGTTCCCGACGGTACTGTACGACCCGTCCAGCATCCGTCTCTGGGTCTATGCCTCCACACCGAAGAATCAGGGCTTCAACTTCAACCTGCACGAGGATTTCTACCGGTGCGGGACGTATGTCAGCTCGCAGACCGCTGCCTGGTTCAGCTGCACGTGGAACGGTATCGATCCCGGCAACGAGCTCTCAGATCTTCGGGCGAGGTTCGAAGGATGTAGCGGCGGAGGCCAGGCGCAGTGCAGGGTGTATGCGGCATACCTGGAGATCACCTACACCGCGTCACCACCGAACGTGACGTACAACGCGCCGACACCGGTCAATGGTTCGGTGCAGTACGAGGAGTATGCGTACATCTCCGCCACCGCGACCGATGACCTGACCGTGGGCAGCTGCACCCTGCAGTTTGACGGCGTCAACACCACGATGGTGAAGACCGGGACCGGTACCGCGACCTGCACACTGAACATGACCGGCCTGTCCGAGGGGCAGCACACGTTCCGCGTCTTCGCGACGGACGGGACAGGCCAGGTCGGTGCGGCGGAGCAGCGCACGTTCACTGTGGACAGGACCGCGCCGACCGTCGGCACGCCATCGTTCACAGATTATCCGGACCGGCATGCGTTCAACGTCTCGGCGGTGGTCACCGATCCGAACATCGCCGGTGGCTCCTGCACGGTCCACGCCGACGACGGGGGCGGCAACACGTACAGCTTCGCCGGGGCCCTGGATGAAGGCTATGGAACTGCTTCAGAGGCATTGTGCACATACTCGACCATCAATGACAGTCTTACGGGCTTCGAGCCGACCGAATCGATCTCGGTGAAGGTCTCGGCGGAGGACGTGGTGGGCAACCGGGGCAACAGCACGGTGGCAGCCCACACGATACCGAACCGACCGCCTGGTACGCCCCTCGCACCGCAGCTGGATGTCCCGGACCTGGACTTCGTCACGGAGCACCATCCGAACGTGACATGGACGGATGCCGGGGACGTTGAAGGGGACAGCTACAATGTCAGCATCTACGTCCAGGAGGAGGGGGAACCCTCAGTCCTGGAGGCGACCGTCCCCGCCCCGGGCACCATCTCCGTCATCGGTGAGACCGTCCAGCTGGTACAGGGCCGCGACTACAACGTCACGTTGCAGGCCTGTGATGCGTGGGATTGCTCGGCCCTGACGGCACCGATCAGCTTCCATGTCAACGACTTCCCGCATATCAATGCCGTGGATCTCAACGGCACGACCCAGACACCACAGACGGAGATTAACATCGAGGCGAACGTGACGGACCTGGAGGGCACGCTGCAGTGGGTCCGGTTCACGGTCTGGAACGAGACCGCGGGGACACGGCTCATGTTCGAACAGAACGGAACGCAGACGGGCGATATCTGGACCTCCCCACCGTTCACCACGGCGGAGAGCGGCACGACGTACAACTACACCGTCACCGCCTACGACGGCTACGAATACGCGATGCCGGTCACGGGAGCGTTCGATGTCGGGAACCTGGCGCCCGTTGTCGTGTCGGGGCCGACGTTCACCGACTATCCGGACCGGCATGCGTTCAACGTCTCGGCGGTGGTCAACGATACCTCTGACACGGAGCTGACGAACTACACGATAACGCTCGATGACACGGACGGCAACGTCTACAGTTTCACCCGGGACCTGGACCGGTCGTTCGGGGACCAGTACCAGGCGGCTGCGAACTTCTCCAATGTCTCGCTCCACCTCACTGGCTTCGAGCCGGGTGAGGTGATCCATGTGACGATGACGTTCCGGGATACGAGCGGCGACGCGACACCGACCAGTGGGGCGTCACACACCCTCCCGAACCGGAACCCGGTCGTGACAGGTGTGGCGGTCCAGCCCCAGTCCCCGACGACGGCAGATAATCTCTCGTTCGTCGTCAATGTGACCGACGCGGAAGGCGACCCCGTCACGTGCAACGACGTGACCTGGTTCCGTGACGGTGCCACGGTGAGCGCCCAGTCGACGGTCACCGACGACCTGACGGCGAAGGGCGAGCAGTGGCTGGTCCAGGTGCGGTGCATCGACGGGTACGGCGGGCTGGCGGCACCGGTCAACAGCAGCCCTGTGACGATCCAGAACTCGCCGGTGACGCTGGTCGATCCGATCACAGCGGTGAACGTCTCGGGCGAGCACGCGGTCCGGTTCACGACCACGGTCCAAGACGAGGACGGGCTGTCCGACCTTGCGTGCAGCTTCCATTACGGCAACCAGAGCCACTGGTACGCGGGGAACGCATCGCTCACCGTCGGCCCCGGGTTCAACGATACCGCGGTCTGCCGGGGGACGGTCAAGGCCGGCGAGCGGTCCTGGATCGGGGTCGGGACGCGGGTCAACGGCAGCCTGGAGGTGACCGACGGATCAGTGACGGTCCAGCAGGGCAACGAGTCGGGGACGGTGCCGAACAGGCTGCCGGTCGTGACGCTGCTCAGCCCACCGGAGGATACTTCACTCACGTCGAACGATGTGTCGTTCATCTGGACGGGCAGCGACCCGGAGGGCGACGCGCTGAACTACACGTTCCGACTCTACCGGGACGGGACCCTGGTCGAGGCGACGGCTGCGGGGACGTCGCTGAGCCGGACATTGACGACGGGCTCGTACACCTGGAACGTGCTGGTGTCCGATAGGTACGGCAACCGCACGTTGTCCACCCGTGCCTCTGCCACCCGCTCGTTCACGATCGGTTCGCCGGCGACAAACGATGGCGGCGGGGGCGGTGGTCCGCGGGACCTGACTCCGCCGCAGATCACGGACCTGACGACTGAGGAACGGTTCAAGCCGGGAGAGGTGGCGACGATCCGGTTCGCGGTGTCGGATGCCTCGCCTGTCACGGTCGGCGCGGAGTACTTCGCCGATGGGACGTGGCACGCGATGCAGGTGACGGCTGAGGGCAATGGCAGGTACAGGGTGAGCTTCGTCCCGGAGACGGAGGATGTCTACACGGTCAGGATCGTGGCGCGGGACGCGGGCGGCCGGGAGTCGACGATGGAACGTGTCATCACGGCAGGGTTCGAGCCGTCGTGGACGCGGACGCCGGTACGGCTCAACCGTGAGGTCGGCGCTGTCGGTGAACGCCTGACGTTCGACCCGATCGAGCTGGAGAACACGGGCGACACACCGGTCACGGTCGATGTGGCTGTGAGCACGGTCTCGGACCGGCTCAGGGTCGAGGTGCCGGACAATGTGACGGTCCCTGCCGGTGCGACCCACCGGTTCGCTCCTGTCGCCTCGCTGCCGGAGGGAGCGCCGGCCGGCGTCTACCCGTTCCAGGTCATCATGACATCGGATGAACCGGGGCAGCGCCTGGTGACGGACAGCACAGCGGTTTTCACGAGTTCGGGCCCGCTCATCACGTTCGAGATAGAGAAGGAGTTCATCGAAGGGCTGGAGGCTGGGCAGCGGAACGTGTCGATCCCGGTCCGTGCCACCAATGTCGGGACGGCGGCCGCGGACAATGTCTGGGTGGGGCTGGAGGTGCCGCAGGGCTGGCGCGTCCATGGCTCCAGCAATGTTTCGATCGGCCGGCTGGCGGTCAATGCGTCACGGCGCGTGGTGTTCCGGGTCGATCTGCCGGAACGGGTCGGCACGCAGTCGGTGACGGTCCGTGGTTCGGCGAGCGGTGATACAGGATCGTTCAGCTTCAACGCATCCGCCCCGGTCGAGGTCAGGCCGTCTCGGCGGCCGGTCCAGCGGCCAGCTCCGTCGCAGCCGCTGTGGCTGCTGGGGTGGATGGTGGCGGCGGTCTTTTTCATGATCTGGCTGCGCGCCCATCACTCGTCGAGCTGAACGTCGACATCGTCCGGTCGATATTCTTCGTTCTGGAGACTTTCTTTGATGGAGATGGTCTTCTTGCAGCCAGGATAGCCGTCGCACCC
>JAXINV010000073.1:0-4230 GCA_034190465.1 Asbonarchaeum danakilense (SeqCode)
CATCCTGAAGATGGCGACCGGCACCGGGAAAACCCTGACCTCGCTGCTTGCCTCCCACGAACTGTACGATCGGCAGAGCGAACGTCTGGGGCTGATCGTGGCTGCACCGTACCAGCACTTGGTGGAGCAGTGGAAGGACGCGATGACGGATTTCAATATGGATCCGATCCTCGCGTACAAATCCCGGTCGCGGTGGGAAGATGACTTCGCCCGCGCCGTCACGGACTTCAACTGGGGTGCGAACGACCACTTTTCGGTCATTACGACCCACAAGACGTTCTCCTCCGACCATTTCCAGAACGTGCTCAGCAGATTGGAAGGCGACGAATCCCTCCTGATCTTGGACGAGGTGCATCACATGGGCGCCAGCCACTACCGGGAGCAGCTGCCGGAGAACATCCAGAACCGGATGGGGCTGTCGGCGACACCGGAACGGTACTACGACGACACCGGGACGGAGGAACTGTTCAACTACTTCGAGAACGGGGTCGTGTTCGAGTACGGGATCAGGAAAGCGATCGACAACGGGTTCCTCTGCGAATACTACTACATCCCGCACATCATTGAGCTCACCGAAGACGAGGAACACCGGTACCTCAACCTGTCGGAGCGCATCGGCCAGCTGTCGCACGTTGTCGATGATGACGTGGAGTTGACTGAGGACGACCGGCTGAAGACGTTGCTCATCAAGCGAGCCCGACTTATTGGGACGGCGGAGAACAAGATTAAGCGGCTGAAGGAGTTGGTGCCGCAGCAGGACGATATCCGGCATACGCTGGTGTACTGTGGTGACGGCAGTGTCGAGTCCGACGATGTCCACGACGAAACCCAGCGCCACGTCGACGCCACGGTCCAAGCGTTGGGACGAGATATGGGGCTCAAGGTCCACCCGTTCACCGCACAGGAAACCCAGTCGGAACGCGAACGACTGCTGCAAGAGTTCGAGGACGGCGACCTGCAGGCACTGGTCGCAATCCGCTGCCTGGATGAAGGCGTGGACGTGCCCGCGACGGAGACCGCGTACCTGTTAGCCAGTTCCACGAACCCGATCCAGTTCGTTCAGCGCCGCGGCCGCATCCTCCGCCAGTACCCAGGGAAGGAACGGGCAGTTATCCATGACTTTATCGTAGCCCCGCCAAAATCTGTCAATCCGAACACGATGGATGACAGTCAGTTCAATATGGAGCGAAAACTTATCTCAAAGGAACTTAAAAGGGCGTCCGTGTTCGCCGAGGACGCCCTCAACCACCCGGATGCGGACCTTCAAGGGCTTCCTACCAGTCAAGGCTCGATAAGGAAACTGAAGGAGGACTTCAACCTCCTCGGGATCTAATAGAACCATGAGCGGGAACCCTGACACTGAGGTCGAAGACGAGAAAATCGCGACAATCATCGAGCGTGTCTTGCAAGCAGAGCAGGATAAGCTGCACCTAAAGAACCCCCGTGGCATACGCGGCGAGATTGAGGATATCATCCGTGAGGAGGTGGAATAGGGATGGAGTTCGACACACTGCAGGTGAAGAACTTCCGGCAGTACTACGATGAGCAGTCGGTGGAGTTCTCACAGGACGATGACCAGAACGTGACTGTCATCCACGGCGCGAACGGCGCCGGCAAATCCGCGTTGCGCAACACGTTTCTCTGGCTGTTCTACAACGAAGTCGATCTGCCGCAGCCCGAGCACATCGCAAATGAACGGGCGATGGCGCAGGCAGACGTAGGTGATCGCATTCGGGTAGAAGTCGAGCTCGAGTTCGACCATGAGGAACGGCACTACTGGACTGAGCGGTATGCCGAATACGAGAAGCAGGCCAGCGACGATTTGGACGGCGAGTTAGTTGACGAGGGAGCGCACGTCCAGTACCGGGACGTCGACGGGAAGACGGTGACTCCGGAGAACCCGAACACGTCGCTGGAACGGTTCATCCCGGAGCGGTTGAGCCACCTGTTTTTCTTCCATGGCGAGGAGATCGACCAACTGTCCCGATCGGACAACCAAGACAAGGTTCGTGAAGCAATCCGGAACCTGATGGGGTTGGAAATCCTGGAACGCTCCATTCGGCATCTGGAATGGGTGCAGAAGAACGAGTTCGAAGAGGAGATGGAGGAGTACGGCAGCGAGGAGTTGACGGAGTATATCGCTGCCCGCGACGAGAAACAGGAGAAGTTGGCGAATAAGGAGGACCGGAAGGAGGATATCGAGGAGAGTATCGCTGAGACCGAGAGTGAACTGGAGTCGGTGAAGGCGCGGTTGCGGGAGCTGGAGGATACGCGGGAGCTTCAGCAGGAACGTGACGACCTGGAGGAACGGGAGGAGGCGCTACGTGATGAAATCGATGATATCAACGACAGCATCAGGGAAACCTGCTCCGAGGATGGCTATCTTGTGTTCGCGATGCCAGCTGTCCAGAAAACGGCTGAAGCATTAGAGGAGAAGCGAAAGAAAGGTGAAATCCCGAGCGAGATCAAGGAACGGTTCGTCGAGGACCGTCTGGAGATGGGTGTCTGCATCTGTGGCCGGGATCTTGTCGAAGACACCGAGCCGTACCAGAACGTGAAGAACTGGAAGAATCGGGCAGGCACCAACGACCTTGATCAGGCCGCGACGAACATCACCAGCCGCCTCCGCGGCATCGCCGATTCCCGGTCCGAACTCTTCGACGAAATCGAAGACGATCTCCGAAAGCGTCGGGAGCGGCTGGACGAAATCAACGAGATTGCAGAGCGACTGGACGAGATCAGCGACCAAATCTCTGAAAAAGAGAAGGAGGACGTGAAGGAGCTGGAGCGTCGCCGCGGTACACTGGAGGAGCGGATTACCAACCTGGAACAGGAGAAAAACCGAGTTGAGAACGATATCGAGCGTATCGAGGACCAGATTTCGGATATCGAAGACGACATCCAGGAAGCCCGGGAGGAAGAGGAGAAGTCGAAGAAGGCGCGACGCCGATTCCTTGCCGCCCAGCGAGCCCGGGAGGAGCTTGAAGCCAAATTCGAGGCATACCAGGATCAGGTCCGCGAACAGGTTGACGAGAAGGTGAAGGACATCTTCGACGAGATCATCTCGAAGAACTACTGGACGGAGATCAGCGAGGACTACTCGCTGGACGTGTTCAAAGAGGTCGGCGGCCGCAGCGAGCTGGTGTCAGCGGTGCCGACCTCCACCGGCGAGCGGCAGGTTGCAAGCCTCGCGTTCATCGGCGCCCTCACGTACCTCACCCGGGAACAGTACAAGTCCAATCAGGACAACGTGTACTTTCAGGGCGGCGTCTACCCTATGGTGATGGACGCCCCGTTCGGCTATCTCGGCACCGAGTATCAGCGAGGTGTCAGCCAGCAGATTCCGACGCTTGCTGACCAAGTCGTGGTCTTGGTGACGGAACCGCAGTGGGAAGCTGAGGTGAAAGAACACCTTGAGCGGACCGCCGGCAGGCAGTATTATCTCGAGTATCACGACCCTGAGGAGGAAGAGGACATCGAATACGAGTACACGGAAATCCGCGTGGAGGAATAATCTATGCCCCGCATCCGCTACGATAAGACGGAGACCTACGAGATCCTAGTTGACGGAGAGAATGCTATCTTCGATACGTACAAAGACCTGTTCCTGCTCGCTGCCTCAGTCGGGTTCAACCGGGGTAGATGGGATGACAACCCGGGAAAGAGTGACGAGATTCCGTGGCGCATCCTTCAGAACAACCCGCAGAACCGGGTGGTAGCAAGCTCGATCGCGTACGCCCACACCGAAGACTACGAGGCATTAATCGACGAGGAGAAGCAGGTTGAAATCCTGCAGAAGTACGCGTCCGAAGGCATCGAAGTCATCCGGTCACAGGTCGTTGAGCAGCCGGGCGACCCGCTCGACAATATGATCGAGTTCCTCCGCCGCAACCGGGACACCGAGACGGAGGAAGAGCGGATCAGCGTCCTCGAGGAGATCGAGCAAGAGTTCCAAGGATAGCCGCCGCCGATTTATCCGAACTGGAGGCTTCGAAGCCGGTTTACCGCGCCGACGACCTCGTCAACGGCGTATTCGACTTCCTTCTCTGTGTTGTCCTTCCCCAAGCCGAACCGGACGGCTGAGTGCCACCGGTCTTCGTCGCCGCCGATGGCTTGGAGGACGTGCGAGGCCTCGACCTGTCCAGTGGTACAGGCTGACCCGGCTGATACGGCGATGTCGGGCTGCAGGTTTTTCACGAGCGCCTTGTTCTCCACGCCGAGGAAGCTGAC
>JAXINV010000057.1:0-3987 GCA_034190465.1 Asbonarchaeum danakilense (SeqCode)
TCGATGACAAGGATTCGTCCGGTGACTACACCAGCGATGACGCGGTGCTGTACGGGACGTTGACGGATGCCACCGGTGTCCAGTACTGGGCGACGGACAGTTCCACGGTCTCGGGTGTGTCGGGACTGATCTCGACCCTGCCGCAGTCGGATCCTGCTGCGTTCTTCATCGAGGAGAAGGACAGCCAGGACCAGCAGGAGGCGTATGTCGTCGAGCCGGCCTGGGACGGGACCGATTCCGAGGTCGAGGTCGGTGGTGAAGACGTCAGTGCCGCTGTCTCGTTCACCGGGACGCGGTCGCGTGCGCAGCTGAACACCGATGACAACGTGTACCAGAGCTATGACTCGTTCGGCACGTTCGTCCAGGAGGACACGTCCGGCACCGGCAGCGTCACCATCAACTACCCCGACCAGCAGGCGGTCGCCGGTGCAGCGTTCACCGGTGCTGCGGGCGGGCTTTCGACCGGTGGCACGTCCAGTGAACAGGTCTCCGTGACCTACACCGGTGTCACCAACCAGGACATCCGTGGCAGCATGCCTGCGGTCGCAGCGGTCGACTCCCAGGTCTCCCAGCAGACAAAGCAGAACGCTGACCTGATCCTGGTCGGTGGTCCGGCGGTCAACACCTTGGTCGCCGACCTCGCCGCGCAGGGTGACACGTGGACCGTGCAGGAGTGGCGGAACCAGCATCAGGGCGAGGCGTTGCTGCAGCTGGTGGAGGACGCGTTCAGCCAGGGCAACCATGCGCTCATCGTCGCCGGCTACATGGCGGACGACACCGCGCGGGCTGCCGAGTACATCAGCGACTACGGCCAGCACCAGGCCGCGCTGCAGGGCGAGACGCAGTACACACCGTCCGGGGACTGATCCCCGGGCAGGGTTACGCTTTTATCTCGTTGACGTCCAGACAGGACCATGCGCAGGACAGCGGTTTTCATCTTCCTTGTCGTCCTCCTCCCGCTCGGTGCCGCTTCCACGTTCGACACCGTGCTGTACACCGATGACCTGACCGAGGACCTCCGGATCACCGGTGCGGTCTGGCCGGATTACCAGCGGCAGGGCGTTGATACCGTGTTCAAGTACCGGCTGGAGATTGTGAACGACGGGTTCAACGGTACCAAGGTCGACAGTTTCCACATCCTGGTCAGGAACGGGTCGGGCGTCGTCACGAGGAAACGGGTCAGCACGGAGAACCTCGTCATCGAGGACGGCCTCACCGAGCCGCGGTACGCCCGGTTCACCATCCCGGTCCGGCCTGACAGGGTGACAGGGCTCCGGTTCCGGTTGAACCATACCGCGGTGTTGACGAGCGGTGAACAGGTGTTCCGCCGGTTGCAGGGCGGTATATCGCTGTCGTTGCAGCCGCCGAACCAGACGCTGGACAGTTTCTCGACCAACGTCTCCGAGGCGTTCCGGGACAGGAAGATCTGGGTCACCGGTGAGACCTCGGGTGTCGACCGTGTCACGATCCAGGGTTCCACGTTCCAGGTGGAGGCCGGCAGGTTCCAGGGTCGCGTACCCCTACTACCCGACGACCTGACACCCGGCCCTGAGGAGATCCCGTACATGATAGAGACGTCTACAGGCCTTATTTTTCAGAGGAACGTCACCACAACCATTGTTAACAGACGTCCGTCCATCAATCTGAGTTCCGATGCTTCCACGGTGAAAGGCGAGCCGCTCCCGGTCACGGTGCAGTGGAGGGACGATACCGGGATCGCGACCGTCAGCTACACGTTCAGGGGTGAGACGTTCACCAATGCCTCCTCCACGTTCAACATCGCCACAACGGATCTTTCCGTGGGGGATTACACGTTCAACGTCTCCGTGACGGATCATGACGGCGCCACCGCAACGGCGAATGCCTCGTTCACCGTAAAGAAGGAACAGCAGGGGGGCAACGGTTCTGATGGTGGGTCGGAAGGGAGGAAAGAGCAGTCGAGCTCGATCCCGATCATCGGCCCGATCCGTGACTTCATCGAGGGACTGATCCGGTCGTTGCTCGGTATCGGATGAGTCTCAGTCCCCTGACTGCTGATTGTTCCCGCTCTGCTGGTTCTCCTTGTCTGCGGGGCCGAGGAAGTCACCAAATCCAGAGAGGAAGTCCATGATGCTGTTGCCGAACCCGGCAAATCCTTTGAGCTTGTTCTTGCCTGTGAACAGTGCTGCTTCTTTTGCTTCTGAAGGGTCACGGGTCTTCGCTGTTTCGACCAGGGAATGGGCGCGGGAAGCAGTCCCGCTCGGCACCTCCATATTCTCTAGGAGGTTGAGGACACGGTTCAGGGATTCGCTCTGGTTGCTGCTTGCGTAGGCCTCTACCTGCTGGATGCCCTGGAGGACGGATCTGTAGTACTGGGATTTGTACTGGCTGTCCTGTTCGATAGTTCCAAGCTCTGAGACACGTTCATAGATGGCGGTTGCAGGGCTTATGATTCCATACGAGGTCATGAAGTAGTCGAACGCCTTGTCCTGGTTGTAGAGCGGGTGCGACGGTGTGACGATCCCGGGCGTGGGCTTGAGGCTCTCACTGTTACCGCTGCCGTCCCCGCCGTTGCTTGCAGCCAACCCCATCGTTGTGAGGAGCGAGGTCAGGAGCAGGACTGACAGGACGGCCGCCCCGGCTCCGCGTCGCATGTGCATAAACCAGGACTGGGGGTTCCGGGTAGATAAATATTTCCTCGGGAGGTGTCCCGGCCGGCCCATTCTTTAAGTAGGGGCCGGTGTAAGACAGACCTATGCGATGGACGATCATGGCTGCGCTGGTGCTCGTGCTGTCAGCCGGGACAGCGGCGGCCACACAGGTCGATGTCAGGCCGGGAATGATCGGTCCGAGCAACCCACTGCACGGGCTTGACGTGGCGTTCGACAACGCTATGATGGCGGTCGGTCTGACCAGCCCTGGCCAGGTGGCCTATGAACGTGCCTCTGAACTTGGCGTCCTCCAGCGGAAGAACTTGACGGATACACCAGCGTTCAACCGTACCATGCGGGCGATGAACCGTGTCGCCCAGCGGGCTTCGAACAAGAGCATCAAAGGTCTGCAGAAGGCAGAAGCCGTCCTGCAGCGGGTCATGCAGCGGGCTCCGGCCCAGGCACAGCACGGACTCCAGACCGCGCTTGGTAATATCCAAAAGGCGAAGAACAGGCGGCCCTCGGCCCAGCAGAACGGCCCGTCCGGTCAGAACGGCGCACCGGACAGCACTCCCGGCGGTCCGTCGAACGGCCAGCGCCCGTGACCGTTTCTTCCACTGCACTCAAGAAGCCAGAATGTGAACCGGTCGCGAAGGACGGGCGAAGTTTCTGGTCGGGTCGCAGAGCGACCCCGGCCTATCGTCATCGCCGATTTGCGATGGGAACGCCTGGTTGAAGATCAGGGGGATCTTCTGCACCCGTCTTCTCTCACCGTGTTCGAGAAGCCAGGATTTGAACCGGTCTGCGGAGCAGACCGCTAACCGCCTAAGGTTGTTATATGGCCTAATTCTTTAAATCAGATGCACAGAATCTCCTAAGTTCAGAGATTGGGTTAGATATCGCTTATGATACCTTGTGAAAATTTATGATATCTTATGATTCCTTATGAAGTACACGTAGATATCTCTCTAGGTTAGAGGGCTGGGTTAGATATCGCTTCTGATATCTTGTGAAAATTTATGATATCTTATGATTCCTTTTGATATCTTTGTACGTAGCTGAGTAAGGTTTCAAGATTTAGGGTTATTTAATCTCTATTTGTATAATAAGTAGAAAAGAACCGAACACTTTGTATAATGGACGCCCGGAGCAGGTCGACGTGTTCTGTTCCATCGCTGATTGCTGTGCGTGGTCGGTTCCTGTGTCCGGAACCTGACAGAATGGGAAGTGGGAACGCCCGGATTTGAACGTCGGAAACCGATTTCCTCAGGTATCAAATCCGGGTATGAGCATATCTTTGATATGGGAACGCCCGGATTTGAACCGGGGACAACGAGATCTTCAGTCTCGCGCTCTC
>JAXINV010000074.1:0-3803 GCA_034190465.1 Asbonarchaeum danakilense (SeqCode)
CCCGGCTGGACCCCGCCGTACGTCAGGATGGTCGAGTCCGAGCTCCCGGTCCACGGGTTGAGGTAGGCCCGGATGTCATTGTTGCCGCCGTAGATCGCCCACTGGAAGTCGTCGTTGTTGGTGCGGATGACCGTGGATCCGAGGTTGCCCGGATCGGTGTTGATCTCGTTGAACTTCACCCAGGCCGACGCCGCGAAGTCCCCACGGCCGCTGACGTTGGTATCGATCGTGACGTAGTCATCGCTGCCGTCGAACTTGATGGCACTGCCGGCTTTGATCCCGCCCGCCTGGAACGCGGTGTTGTACGCCGTCTGTCCGTAGCCGGCGTCGAGGGTTGTGTACAGGACTGGCTTTCCGACGGGCTGTCCCTGCATCAGTTTTTCAATATCTTCAGCTGATATGGTTGTGTCGTAGACTTTTACCTCGTCGATCTTCCCGTCGAAGTACTGGTTGTAGCTGTTGGGGCTTGTCTGTGAACTACTGGTCCATTTACCGATCCAGAAGTGGTTGGAGCCGGCGTTCCACGTCCCGAGTGTACTGTCGACCTTAAGCTTGCCGTCCAGCCACACTTTGACCTGCCCGCCTGACTGGAACGTGCCGGCGATGAAGTGCCAGTTGTCTGTGTCGGTGAAGTTATCGCTAATGAGGAAGTTCGTGTAGCTGCCTCCTTCGTGGAGTCCAAGTTCGAGGTTGCCGTTGCTCCGCCACTCCACGTACCAATCATCGCCGAACGATCCTTCCCCGAGAAGGGCTGCGGAATAGCTGGAACCGTCATTGCCGCGGTAAGCATTTCCTACAGTGTCTCCTTTGAACCAGAATGCAAAGCTTCGCGTGTCACTCTGCATGCTGTAACCGGTGACATTGATGAAATCATCTGTCCCGTCGAAGCTGAGGCAGCCGTCCCGCTTACAGTTTGGCACCCACCGCGGATCGCTGGGATCGATCGAGTTCCCGGTGCCCAGTGTGCCGTTGATCTCCGTGCCGTGGAACGTGCCGTGATGCCTGCTCCCGGAGGCGTCGAGGATGGTGTTGCCGTCGATGTCCTCGAACCGCCAGTAGCCGACCAGGGAGGAGTCGGTGCGGTTGCTGTCCCCTGTTGCCAGGAAGCCGGGGCTGGTGTCTGCCTGGGTGTTGACCGTGGTGCCGCGCCGGAACAGGGATTGACTGCCCAGGGCCAGGTCCTTGCCGAGGGAAAGGCTGTCGAGGACAGGTGTCTCGGTTGGATCGCTGCTTGTCATCCGTGTCTGCACCTGCGCGAAACGCCCCGGCGGCAACGTCAGCGCATTGTTGCTGCCGGCGTCGAACCACTGGCTCCAGTCGCTGGTCTTTGCCAGTGTCACCTGTTCCACTGCCGGGAGGCTGGCCGAGTCCCCGGTCAACAGGTTGAGCTTGAACTGGGTCTGTGGGCCGCTTGGACCGAACGAGATCCCGGTGCTGTTGGTCAGCGGCTCGGTGAAGTCACTGATCGATACCAGCTGGCTGATCTGTTGCTGGCTGAGCGCTGTGCTGTACAGCCTTACCTCGTCAATCCTGCCGGCGTACCAGACGTCGTTGGCATCGTTCTGCGGTTCGTTGCCGATGTCGACGTTGGCACTTGCCGTGTTGATTGACGCTGTGTCGAGCAGCGGGACGGATTCGCCGTTGATGTAGGCGTCGGTGTTGGTGTTGTTCAGGTTACCTCCTTCATGGGAGATGCAGACATGGACCCATTCGTCCAGGACGACCTGCTGATCGAACCTGACGCCGCCGCCCCAGTAATGGATGCCGTAGTAGTTCGTCGAGCCGCCGTTGGCGTAGACGTTCGCCTCCAGGTCGAAGTTGCCATCGGTCACA
This sequence comes from Asbonarchaeum danakilense (SeqCode), assembly GCA_034190465.1. Taxonomy (GTDB): domain Archaea; phylum Nanohalarchaeota; class Nanosalinia; order Nanosalinales; family Nanoanaerosalinaceae; genus Asbonarchaeum; species Asbonarchaeum danakilense. The sequence continues at coordinate 1,834 of JAXINV010000074.1, forward strand.
CCGTCAGGGCCCTGGTGGATGATCGCGCCGCGCTTGTCCTGGGTCGTGTAGGTCCAGGCACACATGGTCCGCGCCCTGTCGCCGGTTGGCAGTCCCTCGACCGTGCCCAGGGAGACGTAGTCGCTCTCGCCGTCGAACCGCATCGCACGGCCGCTGTACCCGGTGACGCGTTCCGGCGATGCTGGCTCGCCTTCCAGCGAGAACCCGGACAGCTGCGGGGTGGTCGCCGGCGAGTCCGAGTTGAACTCCGCCCGGAGCCTGAACCGCTTGGCGTTCGCTGTCAGCCCGGAGACATCGTACGGGCCGCCGCTGCCGTCCAGGCTGATCCCGTTGCTGGTCTGCTCCACGTTCCCGTCGCCGTCGGTATCGGCCTCGACGTAGACGGTCAGCTGGTCGTTGTTCAGGTTGGCGTTGACATCAGTCAGCTGGAGGGACTGGAGGCTGATCCTGTCGTCGAACGTCCGCCAGTCCGTCGTGATGCTGCCGGAGAACGCGGTGTTGTAGATCTCGGACATCCGGCTGCCGGACAGCTCATTATCGTAGAACCGGGCCCCGTCGACGTAGCCGCTTGGATCGCCACCGCTGGCCTCGGGACAACCTTCGGTGTTGGACATGATCGTGAACGATCTGCAGCTGCCAGAGCCAGGCGGATCGGCGGTATTGCCGAATTTACCAATATAGTTGCCGTTTATCCACAGCTCCATGTCGTTGTTTGCCGCGTCGTACCGGAACCCAACCAGCTGCCAGTTACCGTAGTTGAGACTTCCGAGGGACGTGCTGGGACAGGTAGCGGAGTCAATACACGCGGTGAAATCGGTACCTGAGTTCGTCGTCAGGCACCAGTATTCCGAGCAGTCGAAAGTGAAGATACGGTCTCCGTCTGAGGACCCTGTCAGCTTGACCCAGGCGAGCATCGTTGCGCCGCTCGGATACGGATCGGTGCTGCTTGCCGTGATGCCGCTGATCGCGATCCCGTCACTGCCGTCGAAGTAGTAGCCATTCGTGCCAAGGATGCCGGCATCCGAGGTAGGGTTGCCGGACTGTTCGGAACAGTCATTGTTGTTCCCGCTCACGTCCTGACACCCGCTATCAAACGTCAGATGGGTGAGCATGTTGGATTCGGAGTTGTACGTGTAGCCGAGCTGCACGGTGCCACCGCCGGGGTGGTCGCCCTCGCTGTCGTGGACTACGTTGGACTGGGAGACTGCCCGGTCCCAGGCGGCAGCTGTGGACCACCGCAGGGTATCGATGTCCTGCCGGCTTGGGATCTGCCCGTTGTTTCCGCTGTCGCTGGTGTCGCGCACCGCTTGGGTGGTGCCCTCGAAGCTGTAGCTGCCGACGAGGCTGGCCGGGGACGGCCGGTGTCCGCTGCGGACCTGGAACGTGAACGGCTTCCAGGACTGGCTCGGTGCACTGGCAAGGGTCTGGATCTGTTCGCCTGTGAGGGCGCGGCTGTAGACCCGTACGTCGTCGATCTGGCCGTTGAAGAACGAGGAGGGACTGCCTTCAACGTCCCGTGCACCGATACCGGTGTCTTCGTTCGTGTTGTTCACAGGCCCGTCGCCTTCTGCAGGATCGTTCTCGGCGATCAGTCTCCCGTCGAGATAGACGCGGCCGACATCGCCGTTCCACGTCCCCGCAACATGGTGCCAGGAGTTGTTCTCAAGTTTGCCTGCATCCTGGATCATCCAGCCGTTGCACCACGGTTCGTTACAGCCTGTCGCAGAGACGGCAAGGGAGATGCCCTCCGTCCCAGCGGCCAGCTCGTAGGTGTTCTCCTTGTTGAGCACCATGTTGCTGGTGCTTGTGCCGGTCGTCTTCACCCAGGCAGAAACGGTGAGATGCGTGACATCGAGCGGTGTCTTCCCTGAGTCACTGATCTGCACATAGTCGTTCGTCCCGTCAAACACGAGGCAGCCGCCGTATTTACACGAATCGTCCCACGCCGGGCCGTTGACAAGGTTGCCGTC
>JAXINV010000062.1:0-3621 GCA_034190465.1 Asbonarchaeum danakilense (SeqCode)
CGCGTTCCTGTTGCTCACCGCGTCAGTCAGGTACAGGGCAGTGACGTTGTACGTCCCGACCGAGCCGGTGTCCGTGTACTCGAACTCCCAGACGCCGTCGGTAGTGTTACCCGTCGTCCGGGACATGGTGATGTTCTTGCCGTCGACACCGTTGCTCGACGTGTTCAGCGTCGCCGTCACCGTGTTGATCTCATAGTTGTCAGTCACATTGACCTTGAACGTGATCGGCTGCCCAGGGTAGATCCGGTAGCCGTTGAACGACGTGTCGTAGGACACATTGAAACGCGGCCCCGTGAACTGCGGCGGACTGACATCCACATCGAAGGTGTAACTCCGAGTGACGAGGTTGTCAGCAGAGTCATTGAGCGCAAACGACAGCGTCTCCTGGCCGTTGTCCTCCCAGTCCGGGTCGAACTCCACACCGCTGCTCAGCGCCTCTTTCCGGGTCCCGTTGTTGCGGAACGCGTACTGGACACCCGAACCTGGCGTCGGGTCGCTGAACGTGACAGTGAAGTTCCTCGACCCGTTGATGACCGGTTCCTCCGACGGGAGCGGATCGACAGAGCCCACATTCGGGGACCGCGTGTCGATCGAGAACAGTCGGGTCTTCTTCACCGTCCATCCTGCCGGGTTACGTGTCCTGATCTCGATCTCGCACTCCGTGTCCCCTTCCTGGGAACAGTAGGTCGAGATATCGACCGAAAAGTTGCCGTCACACGATCCAGAGACATCGATCCAGCTCCCTGTCCCGTTCCGCCACTGGCAGGTCAGTAGGCTCTGCGCGACCGTGCTGTCCTCATCGTTCCGTTTGACATCGAAATCGCTGTTCTGCCAGCTTGCCTTCGGCGGCGCAACGAACGAGACGTTCGGCGGCGAGTTGTCGACCTTGAGGTAGACGCTGTCCCGCTTAATATTACCAGCCGCGTCCTCCGCGATCACCTGCAGCCGGCAGTCCGCCGTGCTGTCATCGTTGCAGTTCGACGTATCGAACCTGAACGTCCCGGTTCCGCAGCTGAGGGAGTTGTTCGTACTCCACGACCCTTCATCGTTGAACCTCCAGTAACAGGAACCGTTCTTGACCGCATCCAGCGCCGTGTACCCGACATCGATGATCCCGCGCTGCCAGCTCTTGTTCGTGATCCCGGCCACATCCGCCTTCGGATCGACCCTGTCCAGATAGAACCACGACCCGGCGATGCCCCGCTCAGATTCATTGTCGAACGCCGTCGAGTTGATCGAATAGTTGCCATCGTTCGACCACGAGCCCGTATCCACCGTAAAGTTGAACGCATGCTCCGACGTGTCCAGGCCAGTGACCTGACTGTAATTGACGACACTGCCCGTCGACTCGTTGAAGATGAAGTACGTGTGGTTGGCGAGCTTCGGGATCCCCGGCCGCTTCGCCGTGACCAGGAGATCGAAGTCCGCGGTCACGTACGTCGCCGCGGGCTGACTGATGGTGTTCGTCACACCGGCGTTCGAGACCCGGAACGTGATATTCTCAGAACGGGTGTTCCCCAGCAGGTCCTCGGCCGTCACGTTGAACGTGACCCTGTGCGTGACCGGGACATCCTCGCTCGAGTTCCACACCGCATCCCAGTCCTTCGACGCGTTCAGATCCCCGCTCTGGTAGATAACGCCATTCGACTTGTTGACAACGCTGTAATTGGCATCCTGCAACCCGACACCGTTGCTGTCATCGATGAACGTCCGGAGATCAACGACACCAGTCGCCTCACCGCCGTCAGACGGGTTCTCGAACGTTATCTCTTCGACCTCCTTGTCGATCGAGACGTTGTCCGACGTGGCCGCGGACGTCGGTGTCGGATAGTTGTTCCCCGCCGAATCGTTCGCCCGGAACCGCACGTACTTGACACAGGTCGAACCCGAAGGACAGCTGACCGTCGTCGACACGTTCAGCCCCTGCCCGGAGAGCTTGTCCGGCGTACAGGTGCTGGCACCGGTGCAGTACCTGATGTAGTCCGTCTGGAAATTGTCCGTGGCATTGATACCGACCGCCAGATCATGGCCGATCCAGCCGTTGACCGCGCCCGGCGGCGGAAAGCTGTGGTTCGTCGACGCCGAGGGATCGGTCGTGTCCAGCGTGAACTCGTAGTACTGCTTGAACAGGTTCCCCGCCTTGTCGAACAGGAACAGTGTCAGCGGCTTGGTGCCCTCGCCCGACCAGTCGGCATCGAAGCTGTTGCCCGAGGTGAACGTCTCGTTCCGGTTGCCGTTGTACTGGTACAGTGTCCCGAGACCGGCACGGGTATCGAACGCCGTCACCGTCAGGATCGAATCGTTGATGTACGACGTGTTGCTGTCACTGATGGTGTCGAGCGTGGGCGGCGTCCCGTCGATGTAGTACCAGTACCGCCGTACCGTCGGGTTCCCGGCCGAATCGTTCATCCGCAGCGTCAGATTCTTCCAGATCTCCTGGGTCCAGCCGGGCTCGTAGGAGACGCTCGTCGACGTGAACTGCGTCGTCTCCGTGCCGTTGTTCAGCCGCATGAAGCCGAACGACTGGTCGTCCGAGACGTTGATTGAGATGTTCTTCTCCGGGCGGATGTAGGAGGCGTTCGTCGTGATCTGGTCGACGGCAGGCGACCGCACATCCACGAACAGGTCGAACGTGTTCAGCGCGAGGTTGGACGCCCTGTCGTACAGCCAGGACGTCAGCTGCGTCGACCCGGACTCGGCGAACGAATAGTTGTAGCCCGGATCGAACCGCTCGTTCGGGATGAACGTCCCGTTCGTCGCCGGCTTGACCGTGATCTCGTCCACGTAGAAGTAGTCACCGCAGCCCGAGCCAGCGAGCCGGAACCTGATCTTGTTGTTGCCGTCAGCATCGATCCAGGAGCTCGGCAGGTTGAACGTGTGCTTCTCGAACTTGTCGTTGTGATGCTCAATCAGCCCGTTGTGCCACGACGAGCCGTCGTACCAGTCCAGGTAGCCGTTTTCACCGCTGCTGTCCATGGATGTCGTGTTTCCGTAGTACGTGATGTTCGCGGCCGCGACGTCAGAGATATCCATCGACCGCACGACATAGCTGGAACCGTCACCCATCCTGACACTGTATGTGCCGATCCTGTAGCCGCTGTACTTGCCGACACCCCAGCCACAGTCGTACTCCGTCGTCCACTTATCGTCGTCACCGTCCTCCCAGCCCTCGTAGAACAGCGGGGCATTGAACGTGTTGTTCGGCGCTTCAAGGCCGATCGAGAGCTTCGTATCGTCCGTCGCATTGATGCGGACCAGGTCCGTCAGGTTGATGTACCTGTTCGTCGGCTCAATCGAGGTTGCCGAGGGATCGTTCCTGTCCAGCACGATCCAGTCCGTCGCGATCTGGCTGGCCGTGTTGTTCGCATAGTCGCGGATCTGGGCATGGACGGTCACGTTCCGGTCGGTCGGCTGACAGCCGTTGAGCGGATCCGTCAGATCGAACGTGTAGGTCTGGGACTCCTGGGTGTAGTTGTAGAACCGCCAGTTCGTCCATGGCCCGTCCTGCTGGCAGGAGAAACGGACCAGGTCAGGGTTGTACCGGGGCAGGACACCGAACTGGACCTTCAGGTTGTGTTCCGGCGTGTTTGTGTAGTTCTCACCGAACTCGAGGTTGTCACT
>JAXINV010000042.1:0-3451 GCA_034190465.1 Asbonarchaeum danakilense (SeqCode)
CCAATCTCTTTCCCCAGGGACAGATCATCGTACCGGTTGAACCTGACGTACACGGCACCAGCCGCAATCAGGAGTGTGGACACGAACACCAACGGCACCTGGAAAAACGTGAACGTCAGCGTGACCGTGGGAACCACGACCGTCGGAAGCTGGTCCAAGAACATGACCCCGACATATCCATAGATACTGAAGAACAGACTCATCCCAGTGCATACGCAGGATACGCGATCACCGGACTCTCAAGCTCCATATCCCCTCCCCAACATCCGTCATTTAAGTATCTACAACACAGATCCAGCCGACTCCCAGCCCACCACCCTATCAGAATACCCCCACCCAACCCAGCGTCCCAGCGACGGCCTGTCACCGCCAGGTGTCGGGCCGACCGGACGCACACACTCCCCGCTACATCGCCACGCACCCCGGCACCCGCCCCGACCACCACGACCACAACCGCACCCAGCACCACGCAGACCACGACCCACCAACCGCGGCCGCCTAGGCGGACTGGTCCCGCACAGGGACCGGTCCAACACGGCCGCGCCACACCCCCAAGGCGGCCGGCGCCACCGGCCCAGGCGCGGGCCGCCGCCACCCATCTACGGCCACCGATCGCCACGATCGGTTCACCGCCCACCACCGCCACGCCACCGGCACCCGCCACGGTCACCCCACATCCCCGACACAACCATCCACCACACCATTACCCTCATCTTCAATTCTTCTCCACACCCTCTCTATTCGACAGCAAAGAAATATGGAGGATATACGAGCGTCCGTATCGTGCTCTCTCGTTCCGCGAGACTGGCGAACAAACGAGTAACGAACGCAACGAACAGCAGGGGATCTCTCGCGCTAGCAGCATCCGCGAGACGGAACACGACGCACAGGCCCCGAGCCCGGAACTTCGCGCCCAGCAAACAATCATCACCGCCACCCTGTCGGGCACGACGTATCTGACAGCTGTCAGTCGTCCTCGAACTCCACATCGTGTCCAGACGGCATGTGCTCCTGGACCTCGTATTCCGGGTACAGGTACCGCCACGGCCCCGTCTCATCGAACACCACGATACCGCCATCCGGGTCGCGGTCGAACCGCTCCCGAAACTCCGCCACGGTCTCGCCCTCCGGCACCTCCACGCGCTCCCCCTGAAGCACCACGTGGAACTCAGACATACACTACAGTACGGGCCTGAACTGCTAGAATTTTTCGGACAGCTATCATGCGTACTCGCCGGCGTCCACGAAACTGACCCGGTCCGGCACCCCATCGAACGCCTCGACCACATGCTCCCTGATCCGCTCCTGCACGGCCTCGTCGAGCGTCACCACCTTGACCAGATCCACGTCCGCGTTCAAGCACTTCCGCACGTTTTCGACCTCGTGCTCCGGCGACCGCGCCACCTCGACCGCGACCGCCGTGTTCCCCATCCGGGCATACACGTCGATCCAGCCGTCGTCCACGCCGCGCTCGATCTCCACGTCGTAGCCCTCCTGTTCGTAGTGGTCGGCCACCTGCCGCTGCCAGTACCGGTGCACGATCGACCGCCGCCCCCAGTCCGGTACCTCGTACCCGTGGTCCTCCAGCCAGTCCACGCCGTCCCGCGTCAGTTCCAGGTACGTCGGGTTGCGGCCCGGCTTCTTCGTGTCCACCTCGACGTCGTCCACCATGCCCAGCTGCGTCAACTCGTTCACCGCCTCCCTGCCGGGGTCCGGGTTGGCATCGGCCGCCTTGTACCGCTCCGACATCGACAGGAACGGCGACTCGACGACCGACGCCAGTATGGCCTCGGCCACCGGGTCCACCTCACGTTCGGTTTCCTCGTCCTCTTCAGCAGCGGCGTCGCCCCCGACTTCATCCAGATACGTGTCCGGCCACACCCGCTCCCGGAACGACAGCCCATCCAACAGCGCCTCGGTCCGCGCCCGCACAGCTTCCGCGTCCGCCGGCGCGTCCACGGTGAACGGCGGCAACCGGACCGGCACCGGCGATTGCTCCGCCGATTTCAACACCGCCTCGCCGCGCTCCAGCGTCCGCGTAAAGTCCACCTTCTCGTCCTCGACACCGAACGTCTCCGCCATCTCACCGGTATCCTTCCCGCTGCCCAGCGACATCCACAGCTTCACGTTCGTGTTCGCCTTCACCGAGTCCGACAGCTTGCTGGGTTCGTGATCCGCCACGACCAGGGCCTCGCCGAACGCCCTGATCCGCGCCATCAACGTCGTCACCGGCGGGTGCGGGATGTCCTGGTTCTGCTCCCGCTGCACGTCGAACACGTGCTTCGCCTCGTCGAACAGGACCGCATGCCGCAACCCGCGGTCGCGGTGGTCCTGCGCATCCCGGTAGTAGAAGATCCACGTCAACAACGCCTCGACCATGAACGTCTGCACGTCCCGGTTCGGATCCTGCAGTTCGAGGACCACGTTCCGGTCCAGCAACGCCTCGATAGGGTGGCCGCGGCTGCAGTCGAAGATGTCCCCGGAGAACGCCAACATCCCCGATGTCCGGTTGATCAACCGCTCCTTGTAGTTGTACCGCGGGCTGGCGTACGGGATGTCGTGCGCCCGCGCCAGGTCACGCAGCTCGTACAGCGTCGGATATCGGCCCTCGTCGATCGCCTCCTGGTAGAGGTCGTACAGCTTCCGGAGTCGGCCGAGGAAGTAGTTGCGGGACGGGCCGAGCAGGCCCATCGCGTGCGTCCACGTATCCGCCATGACCTCCGCCCACTTCGCCGTGGAGACGCCGGGCGGCGGCTGCAACGGGTTGAACTTCAGGTCCCGCCAGTTGATGACGGTGAGGTCCAGGTCGTCGGCCACCGCGCGGTAGTCGTTCTTGAAGTCGAACGCGAGGAACGGGACGCCGTCGTCGTTCAGCAGATCCATCACGTTGTAGAAGAACGTGGTCTTCCCTGCGCCGCTGCGGCTGACCACCAGCATGTGCTCGTTGAGCTGGCGGTCGGTGAGGCCGACCGGCCGCCCATCCGGGTCCTGCCCGACCGTGAACCGGCCCGGGTAGTCCGGCAGCGGCAGCGGCCAGTCCCGGTCGCGCTCCCCCACCGCTTTCAGCTTGGCGTGGTGCAGGATCTTCTCGTACCGGCGGCGGCTGGTGGCCGCGGCCTTCACCCGCTTCTCGATCTGCCCGCTGGGCAGCCCGGTCCGCTCCAGCGTGTCCTCGAGCTCGTCGAGTTCGTCGGGACTCGGGTAGTCGTCGCGCGCAGCCATCGCCGTGAAGCTATAGTCGCCGCGCACGAGTAGCGGCCGGAATTTCTACTGATAGAAGCGGCGTTTAAGTGGGGTTTATATATTTGAGCGCGGGGTGCGTGCGCGACCCCGACAACTGCCGCTCACCGATGAAAACAAGGGGGATGTGAATCCCGGCATTAAACTTGAGTTGCGATGCCGCCTCCCGGATTTGAACCAGGGACAGCTCGATCTTCAGTCGAGTGCTCTC
>JAXINV010000048.1:0-3418 GCA_034190465.1 Asbonarchaeum danakilense (SeqCode)
AGCCGCCGTATTTACACGAATCGTCCCACGCCGGGCCGTTGACAAGGTTGCCGTCGTTGCTCCCGGCACTGTCAACAGCGGTCGTCCCGCTCCCAGTATCGAACCGCCACCCCGCCACCGGCTCCATCGACGAGCCGCCGTGACTCTGCCACCGTGCGAAGTCAAACGAACCACGCATCCAGTCGGAGAGGTAGCTGCCGCTGGTGAGGGTCTGTGTAGCGACCTTCTGCTCCGATCCCAGGGTCGTCGTTGGTTCGGGGGAGACGTAGCTCCGCCGGACCATGGCATCGTAGATGTAGTCGGTGTCCCACCCGAAGATCCCCCAGCGATCCTGTCCCGTCTCCACCGTTCCGCTGTACGATGCAAGCATTGTGTTAGAGGTGTCGAAGACCGAGATGTTGATATCGCCGGTCGAGGGCTCGTAGTACAGGAAGAGCCGGTACCATGTATCCAGGTTGCCCCAGGACAGCGAACCGTTACCGATCTCCAGTCTGTTATCGATCTCACCGTCGTAGACCTTGAGCTCACAGGTCGGGCCAGTCTGGTATTCGATCGGCGACCGGCTGTTATGGTCGTTGTCGATGTAGAGCCCTGAGTGGCATGCATCGCGGGCATTGACCCACGTTGTCAACGCCACATTGTCGGCGGTCCCGTCGTTCGCCGGGTTGTGCAGATACTGGTCGTTCCCGGGTGTATCCGCCAGACCGTACGTGCCGTCGTAGGATCTGCTTGCATTGATGCGGAACTCTCCGGTTTCATCGCTCCAGCCGTCCATGTTGCCGTCCTCGAAGGAGTCGAAGAACCTGAACGTTGCCGTCCCGTCACGCTGACTGTCGGCCTGCTCGCTGCCGTAGTACATGTAGATGGTGCTTTCAGCGCTCTTGTCAAGTCTTGGAAGCTCGACCCATACTGTTGTCGTGGCCGTGTTGCATTCGCTGGAGGCATGCCAGTAATCGAGCGTGCCGTGCGTCGGGGACCAGAACCGGAGGTCGCCGCAGTCTGATTGGAGTTTGCCTGCCGAGATGAGGGCGCCGGTGTCAACCGTCACCTTGACAGGGTAGTTGTTCAACGTCGTCCCAGCCTGCTCTGTCACGGTGATCGGCTTTCGGTAGCTCCATGCTCCTTCCTCGAACCTGTTGCGGTGTTCAACGTTGTCAACGGTCTTGACCCGGGCTTCGATGTTGGTGCCTGACGGCGTGGTCCCGTCCCAGCTGAGGTTGGTCCAGTCAGTGTACCGGCCGCCGTCCAGCAGCGACGTGGAGAGAAGGCCTGGAGAGGGTGAGTGGAGGCTCTTTACCTCTTCCTGGCTGAGAGCCCGGCTGTAGACGCGGACCTCGTCAATCTTGCCATCGAAGAGCTGTTGATTCGCCTGCTCCGCTCCGATGAAGAAATCATTGTTATTCGTCCGAATCGTCGTGCTCAGGCTCATGTTGGCCCTGATATCGCCGTCAACGTACAACAAGCTCCGGCTGCCGTCATATGTTCCGACAAGGTGGTGCCATTGACTGTCGTTCAGGTTCTGGTCGGCAAATATTTTGTGCGCGCCGCTGCTGTCGTAGATATTCCACTCTGCGTTCTCTCCAGCGGCGACGATTAAGCGGTAAGCGCCATTCTTGATCCCTATCCCCTTCCATGTGTCCTGAGCGCCATCCAGTTTCACCCAGGCTGAGACCGTCACAGCCTTTTTGATGTCGAGTTGGTCCTGATCTGGGACTCGGATCCAGTCATCCTCGCCGTCGAACTGGAAGGCGTTGCCGCCGCGGATACCCTGTTTGCCGCGGACCGTCCACAGTGGGTTGTCATTCGCCCAGCCCGAGCCGGTGTTCCAGTAGTTGTTATTGAAGCCGCGTGGCTCGCCGGCGTTGCCGGTCCCGGAGTCATCCGTCAGGCAGAAGTTACTGGACGTGGCGTCGCACTGGCTGGGTCCTTCCTCGAACGCCTGCTGCATGACGAGACCGTTCGTCACCGAGTTCTTGGTGTAGAGATCGAGGAGCTCCTGCTTCGAGAGCGCGCGGTTGTACACCCTGACGCTGTCGATCGCGCCCTCGAACGGCCCGGATCCCAGTCCTGTGGATGGATCCGCGATGTCGACCGGCTGGCTGTTGGTCGCCAGGGTGCTTGCCGGGGCATCGACCACCGTGTAGTTCCCGTCCGTCATGAACCCGATCTTGCTGCCGTTGAACGTCGCCGCAACAAAGCTCCATTCCCCGCGGCGTGCTCCACCGGTCCCTGACACGTGATGGAGCGTGCTGCCGTCCCCGTAGCTGAACTGTACTGCATTACCGCCGCCACAGGCGATCAAACGGTATCCCGCGCTTCCACCGAGCTTGTTGACGACCTGGGCGTTGTCGCTGCAGGGCTGTCGTCGCTTCACCCAGGCGGTGATCGTGACCTCGGAGACGTCCAGGCTGGCGCTGTCATTCATACGGACGTAGTCGTCGTTGCCGTCGAACTGGAGGGCGGAGTAGCCGAAATGGCCGTCGTTGTGGTTGCCGGAGACATCCTCCACCTCGCCGAACCTGTCGTCCATCGGCCAGTAGCCGACCAGTGAGCTGTCCTGCTCCCGGCTGCCCAGCCGTGCAGTCCCCAGCAGCGATTGCGTCTCCGTGGTGAGGAGGGAGCCGCCGAGGCTGTGGCTGGAACCGGCTGTAACGTTGTGCCCTGGCCGCCGCTGCCTGCTTCCGATCGAAACGGTGGGTTCCGGCCGCGTATAGTTCCGAACCAGGAAATTGTCATACCAGACACTGCCGTCGAAGTCCGTCATGCCGATACCGCCCGCCTCGATCACCGTGTCGTTCGTGGTCGCCGTGTAGTCCGCGTCGTTGTCCTGATCAGTGTCGACAAAGGCCTCCGCGTCCTGTTCAAAGAACCAGCCGCCGAACCGTACCCGGGACGGTTCCTCCGGGATGGACGTGAACGAGCCGCCGGGACCGACCCAGTCGCTTGCAGTCAGGTTGTCCCAGGTCTCGTCCCCGTTCTCGTTGATACTGAACGTCAACGAGTTACCGCCGCAGCAGTCCGTCCGGTTGATCAGCCTGACGTTGATCCAGTTTACCCCTCCCCCGGCAGAGTTGGTCGCCGCCTCGACGTAGCCGTTCCGCAGCTGCAGGTCCCGGACGGTGACATAGTTGTTGTTATTGCCCGAAACCATCTCCAGATCGCCGTCCCCGTCCGCATCAGCGGCCTCGACAGGCCCGATCGGGGCAGTCCATGAGTCGTTGATCGTGCCGTCCTCGAAATCGTCATAGAACAGCAGCGTATCGTCAGCACTGCTGCGTGACCTGGCGTCCTCGTTGCCGTAGTACATGTGGATCTGGCGCTGCTCGTTCGCCGCCAGTCGGGGCAGCTCCACCCAGACCTCGTCATCGTATCGGTGGAAGTAGTCCAGCTGCGTCCCGTCCGGCGTGGCGAAGCGGAG
>JAXINV010000045.1:0-3284 GCA_034190465.1 Asbonarchaeum danakilense (SeqCode)
ACCGTCACAGCTTCATTCGCCAGTGGCTGGCGAAGTTTAGAGGCGTCTCCAAGCATTATCTCCAAGGCTACCTCGATTTTCTCAGCCTCTTGCAAAATGAAGCGAGCGATTGGTTCGACGCAATCCTAAGTTACGACTCATCGGCATGAGCGTCACACTGAAAGGGTTCAATGAGAGCCTGGGGAGCGGGCTCTACGAGCTTGCCGTCCGGAAGACCGGGGTCGTGAACGGCTCCGCCGTCGTGGAGGTGATACGGTGAAACAGGGGCAGTCAGCGTTGCTGTCCTACGCCCTGTACACCGGGATCGCGTTCTCCGCGATCTACCTGGTGATCAGTACGGGGCAGCCGTATCTGCAGCAGATGCAGGAGACGGCCGCGATCCAGCAGCACATGGACGACATCGCGGAATTGGCGCAGCTGGTCGAGACCGTGGCCCGCCGCGGGACCGGGACGCAGCTGCTGCACACCATCCGGATCGATCAGGGCGAGCTCATCGTACGGAATGAGACGATCATGTACCGGATCCAGACGGGCAGCGGGATCATCTCCGCCGGGAGCCTCCGCCGGATCGGGAACATCCGGCTCTCCGCCAACGCCCAGACCAGTGTCAACCTGACCACGGTCAATGGGACACGGTGTTACCGGATGCAGAACCAGTACCTCGCCACCTGTATCCGGAAGTACGGGACGAACACCAGCTTCGAGCAGGCGACGCTGGAGGATGCGGTCCTGTTCCTGCGGAACCGCCGCTTAGACCGCCAGTTCCCCGTGAACAGCTCGCTTGCCCTGGATGGTGCCGCGACCGGCACAGCCTTGGTCAGCACCCGGCCGCTTGCGACCGGGCAGCACCTCGGCACCGGCCACATCGCCCTCCTGGTCAAGCCCCCGGACCGGCCGACGTACACCCTCCACATCAAACTCCGCAGCGGCTCCGACTTCCTGCAGGTCGAGGTACGGTAGGATGCAGGACCACGGATCGAACCGATGCACGGTGGCGAGCCCCGACCTCCTCATGGAGGCAGCGAGATGACGGACGAGACCGATGACCAGCTGTGGAAACTGCAGCGACGCAAGGTCATCACCGTCGGCAACTCAGCCGCCATCACCCTTCACAAGGACGAGCGACGCAAAATGGGGATCACCGAAGGCGACAAGGTTATTGTCAGAGTTACGGAGGATGGGACGATGCGTATTGAACCGGCTGCAAACGATGGATAAGACATGGCGATAGCTGGCGCTGTGGTGTGACGGGAGCAGATATATGCCGTTGTCGCTCGAAACGGTGAAACACAAGCCATGTTCGGAGCTGGCGTCGCGTCGGTCAGCTCGTTACTCCACCACGCCTGGGCGTTCATCGTGGCACATCCCACCCTCAGCTTCGGTGGCGCCGCCCTTCTCGGTCTCTCCCTCCTCGCAACGGTGTGGCCCTCTCCGTCGCGGGGCAGCACACCCAGCGGATCCACCGACGTGACAACCGGTGCGTCGGCCGAGCATCCTTCGTCATCCAGCAGTGCGGCGCCGTCACCCGCCGACGAACCATCGGAGGAACCCGTTGACAGCCAGGAAGAGACACCTGCATCAGGAGCGACGGAGGAAACCAGTTCCTCAGGCGAGCCTGTGCAGAAGGAGCAGCCGTCACCCGCCCAGCACCAACCTCACGTTGCTGGATCCACAGTCGACCACGGTGAAACGGTTCGCACCCGCACTGTCACCGAACGAACGGACCACGTCACCGACGCAGTCGATGAAACCGGGACCGAGGGGACGGATCGGAATGCGTCTGTTCGACCGCGGCGACGCCTACTCAACCAAGCCCGTGGTCGTCCATCACCGTCGAGACGGGTACTGCGGCACATGGTTGACCCGGTGGAAATCAACACCGGGGTCGGCGGGTTCACGTCTGACTACACGTGGAACATCGCTGAGTTCGGCCTGGGTGTCCATGGAGGCAGTGTTGACGTCGGCGGCGAGCTGCTCTATTTCGACCTGGTGCCAACCGCGTATGGCCATGATTTCACCGACAGTCCTGTCGACGTCAGCACGGTTTCACTCCTCCGCCGCATCCTCCGGGCAGCATCACAACCAACCACGGACACGACGACCGATGGCACGCACCAAGCACCGGACAAACAGCAACGTTCACAACGTGGTGGGAGCCGACCGCACCAGCAGCAGGAACGGACGCAGCGAGCACCCCGCCACACCCCTTCGCCACCTCGTGACAGATACAATACGGAGCCAGCAGCCAATGACTGGTCACGCCAGGACCGCGGTCTAACATGGGACGAACCGCTGGCCTCAGACCTTGGCCTCAATTCGGTAGACGAGGAACAGCGTGGCGACAGGCTCCAGTCCAGGAGCAACGACGGGGTGGCGGCGAGCGCCAGTGAGCGCTTCACCGCAGCCACCGACGATCCTGCTGCCAGGGAACATGACCTGCCGGACGGCGCGATACCCGCTGTCGACGAGCGCGTCGAGAACATGCAGCGTCGCCTGGAAGAAGAACTGGCGGCCGTCGGAATCGACCCCCTCCAGCAGGAACGAAAGCAGCCATGGGAGCCGCAGACGGGGACAACAACTGGGGACAGCGAACCAGCAGTGGCGGCGCCACACCTCACCCCTGCAGATAACGGTGGTGGCAAAAGCCAGAGTCAGCAAAGCACTCACAGTCCTGATCCGGGCCTGTCCACGTCGTGGGGAGCTTCGGATGCCGCATCCAGTCTCTTCGACCCCGAATGGGGCAGTGAGACTGGCTTCCCCGCCGAAGCTGATGCGCGAGACGTTGGCCTGCTGCCAGCGGCGGAACCGGTCGATGAAGCCCGCGGCTTCAACGGATTCGGTGAGGGCGCTGATGACATCGAAGCCACTGCCCTGGGCGGTGGTGGATTTGCTGCCAGCGAAGGGGAGTCAATGTTGCCTGGCATGGATGCGATGCAGGAGGACGCGTGGCCTGAGAGTGACACGTGGCTCTAACAGAGAGAGGGTGAGCCACGCGACCACACTATTGAAAAAAGCTATGTAGCAACGTTTATCCGGCTTTCAGGTGGTTGTACCCACTGTATGACGGATCTAATTGTCAAAGCCAACGTCAAGGAAGCACTGGACGACAACAACGTCGCCGCTGATTTCTACGACGCACTTGACGACGAAGTCGCCGACCTCCTCGAGGACGCTGCACGGCGAGCCGAAGCGAACGACCGGAAAACGGTCCAACCCCGCGACCTCTAAGAAAGCAGATCAACTGAACAGCGCCTTCTGCTTGCTGTGGACGCAGGCACTACAGA
>JAXINV010000031.1:0-3232 GCA_034190465.1 Asbonarchaeum danakilense (SeqCode)
ACCACGGAGCGTTCTCAAGGAGAATCGGAGTGTGAAAATCCTGAGAGGGAACGACCGAAGGGAGTGGACTCGCGGGGATTTGAACCCCGGGCCTCTTCCATGCCAAGGAAGCGTTCTGCCAGGCTGAACTACGAGCCCAAACGCAGCGGCTTTCGATCACGTTGGCCGGTAGCGGGACAACCGGTCAGAAGGGTGATGCCACGCAACGTTTTTATGCGTTCTCTGCTTCGGCCCTGATACGGCAGGTGTCGTGGCCTTCGCAGGCGCACTGGAGCTCTTCTGCTGTGATGTCTGTCTCCCAGAAGTAGCCGAGGATGCCTTCGACGACCCCGGTGATGAATTTGCATTCTTTGTCGCCTGTTTCGCCGTAGCTGTAGGATTCAAAGGTGTTCTCGGCTTCGAAGATGGCTTTCTTGCCTTCCTCGTAGGTATCGAACGTGACGTCGCCGACCCAGCCGTCGTAGGTACCGAGGCCGAGGATTTTCTCGATCTGTGCGAGGTCGTCCATGTCGGAGATCTTCCTCAGCGCGTCCATGTCCCGGGATTGGAGGATGAGTTTGAGTTCGTCGAACCGGCTGGACTGTTTGAACTCTTCGTCGAGCTTGCTGGCTATTGTGTGACCGGCGTTGCTTCCGAATTCTTTGATCTTGCGCTTGATGACCGGGCCGGCGACGTCCTCCATGTTTTTGAAGAGCTTGGCGAACATCTTTGTGTGGAAGAAGACGAGGCGCCTGTCTGCATATGAGATGATGCCGTTGTCTGCAACGTCCAGGTCGACGATACGGGGTGCAAGGTCGTGGAATGCCTGCTGCCGTTCTGTCATCCTTATTTTTCTTTCACTCGGAATGTACAGTTTTCATCGCCGTTCGCACGGCATTCCTCTTCGATGAAACGGATGCCCTCGTCGAGCTGTTTCGCGGCGCCGGACAGGACGCCGGTGAGGAAATAGCAGGTCCTTTTCTGCTCGTAATCCTTTTTCAGGTGTTCGACAGCGGTCGGTGAGGAGGGGAAGACGATTTTGTCGTCGTTGATCTGGGGGTCGGAGTACCCGAGGAACTTGAGGAGTCCGAGGAGGGTGCCGAATGCCTCGTTGAAGTTTTCGCCGGCGTTCATGATGTCGAGGAGGTCCTGTCCGTAGTCCTCGCCTGTTTCTCTGAGGATGCCGCCGGCGCCGCTTCCGTAGGTCTGGGATAACATGTGGAGGATATCGGACATGAAGTAGTCGGCACCCATGATGTTGAAACGGCTGTCTTTGAGTGTGACATTACCGTTCTCATCACCGTGCATGCTCTCGTTTTTCTTGAGATTCCTGAACGTTTCGTCTTTGTACTGTTCGATTGTCTCAGCTTCCATCGTCACGGGTGACCACCAGTTCACACACGGGTTCGCCTTCGCAGGCGCACTGTGTTTCTTCGGATATGATGTTTTCGGTGTCCCAGAAGTATCCTATCATGCCTTTGACGACGCCTTCCAGGAATTTGCATTCTTTGTCGCCTGTCTGGCCGTAGCTTGTTGATTCAAATGTGTTCGGCGTTGCGAAACGGAGACGTTCTTCTTCCTGGTATTCGCGGACTTCGACCTCCCCGATCCAGCCGACGTACCGGCCGTAGCCGAAGATCTTGTGAAGCTGGGACAGTGTGTCGGTCTTGCCAAGTTCTTTGACGGAGGAGATGTCGAACCCGGAGTCTTTGAGCAGTCCGAGGGCGTCACGGGTGTTGATGTCCTTGAATTCCTCGTCCATGTTGGCTGCGATCTGCCTGCCGGCGTCTTCACCGAAGCTCTTGATCTTACGCTTGATGATCGGCCCGGCGACGTCTTCCATGTTCTCGAAGAGGCGGGAGAACATCTGGGTGTGGAAGTAGACGAACCGTCGATCGGCGAACAGGATCGTGCCATCGTCGCTGACCTCGCTGTCGAGGATGTGGGGTGCCAGCTTGTAAAACGCATCCTGAACCTTTGACATATCTGTACATTATCCGGCCCGGGTTAAATAATTTCGAGAACCGTACCACCGTTCGCATCCGTGAGGCAGCAACCGGAGAGGGCGAGGGGCGGGATTCGAACCCGCGTCACCGGAGCCACAGTCCAGCAGTATAAGCCAGCTAACCTACCCTCACCACGTGTGCATGACTCACGCGGTGAGGCTTTAAATATTAACGCCTGTGTGGGAGCGACGGTCTGGGCCGGGCCTGGCTGATTTAAACGCTGTGCCCGCATACGGTGCCGCGATGCGACTGTTCGACTGGGCGCACCGGATCGATCTCCGGAGTGAGATCCAGGAGATCTTCGTGCACAGATTCTTGTTCAAGCTGGCGATGGGCTCGGTCGCGATATTCCTTCCGCTGTACGTCCACCAGCTGGGCTACGGGCCGGAAGGGGTGTTCCTATTCTTCATGCTGTACTTCGCGGTGTTCATCGCCGCCAGTCTACCGCTGTCGTACGTCGTTGCCAGGTTCGGCTATAAGCGGTCGTCGCTGCTGGCTGCCCCGCTGCTGCTCGGGTTCTACATCTGGCTGCGGATGATGGAGACGGCAGGCCCGATGGTGTTCCTGGCAGCGGTCCTGGGCGGCCTCGGGTTCAACCTGTACTGGATGGGGATGAACTCGGAGATGGCGCGGAACAGCCACGCGGAGGACCGTGGCGCGGAGACAGGAGTGTTCTTCTCGATGCCTGCGCTGGCTGCTGTCATCGCCCCGTTCTTCGGCGGTACAGTCATCGCTGTGTACGGCTTCGAGGCGCTGTTCCTGCTTGGGGCGACGGTCATGGGTGCGTCTTTTGTACCGTTCATATTCTCAGATGAGCACTTCGAAGGCGGGGACCACGCGCTGTCGACGGTGTTCAACAGAGAACACCTGTCCCAGTTCCTGACGTTTTTCTTCCAGGGCGTGACGAGCATCGGCAAGATGGTCCTGTGGCCGCTATATCTGGCGCTGGTGGTGGGAGGCGCCCTGAATATCGGTGGTGCCGGCAGCGTGATGGCGCTCGGCGGCGCGGCTGTGAGCGTGCTGATCGGCAAGGAGGTGGATGGCGGGGACCGGTTCACCGTCCTGGCCGTCGGCGGGCTTGTGTTCGGGTTCACGTGGTTCGCGATGTCGTTCATCACGACACCGGTCCAGGCGTTCGTGATTTCGTTCATCAACGGGATGGTTGCCTACACGGTCCGTATCCCGATCTACACGGAGGTCATCGAGGACGCGGAGAAGAGCGATCTGCTGGAGTACTTCGCGTTCCG
>JAXINV010000012.1:0-3209 GCA_034190465.1 Asbonarchaeum danakilense (SeqCode)
TGGTAGTATGCTGGAGGACCAGTACGACACCTTCTTCAACACGTTGGCGAACCGCAAGCGTCTCCGCATCCTCGACTATCTGAAGGAACACGACGAGGCGAACGTCACAACGATCAGTGACTCCCTCTCCCTCAACCAGTCCACCGTCTCACAGAACCTTCTACGACTGGAAAGCTGCGGTTTCGTGGAACGGGAAAAGGACGGGAAGCAGCGTATCTACCGCATCAACGAAGATACGATAGGACCGTTGATGGAGATCATCGACGAGCACGTCGAGAACTACTGCTCAAACCTCTGTGATAGCTGTGAAGATTGAAATCTCAACCCGGACAGCTGCCGCTATCAGTGGCATCGCCGTTATCGGCATCGTTGTCGCCGGTTTCATCGGGTTCTATACGTTCATCGTCCCCCGCCTTGTCGCCCTCGCAGCCCTCCCCCTGGCGGCCCTCGCAGGGTTCAGTGTCGCCGCAGGGATGCTTTCCTTCTTTGCACCGTGTTCGCTGGCGATATTTCCAAGCTACATGGGTTACTACGTGTCTACAGCAGAGGAAACACAGTACCGGAAGGCTATCCGGTGTGGTGGGATTGCATCGATAGGCATGATCTTGTTCTACGCTCTACTCGGTGTCTTCATCGCAGGTATAGGCGGGATGGCCAGTGTTCAGCAGCTCCTCCGGATCGGGATCCCTGTCATGGCCATCGTCCTGACTGCTGTCGGCATCTACTTCCTCGCCGGAAAGACGGTCCAGTCACAGTGGCTGACAGGCATCAGCACACAGCTGGTCGACACAGAACAGCAGACAGACCGGAACCTTTTCCTGTTCGGGTTCGGCTATGCGATGAGCTCCATCGCCTGTATCTTCCCGGTCTTCCTCCTGCTCATCGTGGCCCCGCTCCTGGCCGGTAACCTGTCGCTGAGCCTGCTGACGTTCACCGCGTTCGCATCCGGGAAGAGCAGCATGATGGTGGGCGGCACAGTGCTCACGGCGAAATCAAGAGAACAGTTACTGACAGAACAATCACAGCGGTTCCAGTACGTCAAACAGGGCAGCGGCCTGCTCCTCGTCCTGGTCGGCCTGTACCTGACCTACTACACGCTCGCACTGTACAACATCATCGCTCCCCTCGGGTGATACCATGACAGACACCATCACACTGGACATCAACATGACAGCAGTGATCGGCGGCGCAATCGCCGGCCTGGTGACAACATCGTGGAACTTCCTCCCCTTGCTCCTCAGCCCGAACCTGGCAGGCGCAGTCATGCAGTTCCGCCCCTTGCTCATCTTCTCGGGACTGACGGCCGGTCTGGGAACCTTACTACTCAGCACAGAATACCGCGGAAACCGGCTTTCTCTTCCGAGAAAAACAGTCGCGACGGTCGTGGCCGCGTTCCTCGTCTTCGGGGGCCTCGGGTACGCCACCACGCCTGTGGCCCTCTCCCTCTCCTCAAACAGCGGGCCGACACAGCTCTCGGGAGACAATCTCCGTGTCGCCACACTCCATGTGGACGGGATGGTATGCCAGGGCTGCCGGCTGACAGTCAAGAACTACCTGCAGTCAATGGAGGGAACCAGGAAAGTATCAGTCGATCTCTCGAAACAGGAGGCGACCGTCATCTATGACGCAGACACGGTCTCGACCAACGAGATCGTGAACTCCGACATCTTCCAAGGCGTGTACAGCGCGACAGTCCAGCAGGACAGGAGGTACACGGGATGAACGATGCCAAGAAGTATCTCGGCCTCACGGCGTTCCTCCTGTTCTCCGTCATCCTGGTCGGCCTCTACTACATCATCAGCGCAGGCCCGGCGACGCAGCAGGCAGCGCTGGGGCTGTCCTACCCCGCGTGGGTGCTGTTCGCTTACGCCGCCGGTCTGACGATGATATTCCTCCCCTGCACCCTGCCGCTTGCCTTCGTCATCGTGCCGCTGGCGATGGGCGAGAACCGGAAGAAAGGAATGCTGATGGCGGTCCTGTTCGGCGCAGGACTGACGATAACGATAACCGTCTACACGACACTTTTCGCCGTCCTCGGCGATGCCTTCGGCTTCAACAAAGTAGCACAGGTCGCACTCCTGTTCGGCGGGATCATCGCCCTCGTCTTCGGGCTGGAGCAGCTGGACCTCCTCCCCTACTCCCTGCCGGAGTACGGCGGCTCCTACCCCGATGTCGTGACAGAGCACGGTGACTACCTGCGGAGCTTCCTGCTCGGTCTCTTCCTCGGCAACGCCGGTATCGGCTGCCCGAACCCGTTGTTCTGGTGGATGAGTGTGTTCATCGCCGCCTCAGGGAACACCGTCATGGGCGCCTCCCTCGGCTTCATCCACGGCATAGGCCGGGCTGTCCCGCTGATCTTCCTGACAGTGATGGCGATGCTCGGCGTGAACATGTTGAACAGCCTCAAAGGGAAACAAGACCTCGTCGAGACCCTCTCCGGGCTGTTCTTGCTCCCCGTCGCAGCGTTCATCCTGACCTTCGGCGTGTTCGGCATGCCGTGGTGGGAGCAGAGCATCGCACATCGTGCATGGAACCAATTCATCGCGGCAACACCTCTCCCGGCAGAAGCAGGCGTCCAGGGCATCAGCGTCAACAACCTCTGGGCCGGGGTCACCGGCGAAGCAGGGACAACGATCGCCTGGATATTCTTCCTCGCCGTCCTCGGCTTTCCGCTGCTGTACTGGTACTGGGACAGAGGGGATACCCCGTGAAGCGGGCACTGACAGCCGCTCTCTTGCTCCTGTACACGACAGCAGCGACCGCCCACACGGACAGGAACACGGCCGGCATCGCGCTGCACCACCTCCCGCTGTGGCTGTGGGCCGGCATCGGGCTCCTCCTCGCCACGATCGCCTACCTGCTCTACGTGCAAACCCATGACCGGCCGTTGAACCCGTTCGACTGGTGATATGATGGAGACGACCGTACGCATCGACGATATGCACTGCGCCTCCTGTGCCTCCGGGATCGAGGTCTTTCTCGAATCACAGGACGGTATCACGTCCGCCGACGTTGACTACGACGACAAACAGGCACACATCGACTACACCGAGGACGCCGACCTGGCAGCGTGCTGGGAACGCCTCAAAGACATGGGCTACGAGGTCGAGACGGATGACGGTTGAGGTGACGATGCTGCACACGCCCGGCTGCAAGAGCTGCGAGTCAGCCCGACACACCATCGAAACAGTAGCAGAGGACTATCCCAT
>JAXINV010000007.1:0-3080 GCA_034190465.1 Asbonarchaeum danakilense (SeqCode)
AGGGACGGGGTGATCGTCCGGTTCGCCTCTTTGTGCTCCATGTAGAGCAGGGCATCGCCGATGTCGCCCTGTTCGAAGGTGGTCGGGCTGCCGTACTTCCTGATGCAGGCCTCGATGTACTGGTTCTGTAGCAGGTAGCAGTCGGTGCCGTTGTAGGTGGCGTTGGTCAGTGAGGCCTGGGCGTTGGCGGAGAGGATGATACTACCGAACCGGCGTTTACTGCCTGCGCTGATGATGCCGCTGCCGGTGGTGATCGTGTAGACGATGGACTCGTTCTCGATGTGGAGCTGGCCCCGTGACAACCGTAGCCGTTGCGTGGTCTGTGCGCCTTCACCCTGCCGGGCGATGGCGTTGATCTGTTCCTCCATGCTGGAGAGATCCCGGATCGCCTGCTGGATCGCTGTGGTGTCCCGCATGTTGTTGATGGCGGGAAGGCCTGTCTGGATGACGATAACAATCGCTGCGATACCGATGCCAGCATAGATGGCATACGAAATCAGTGGTGAGACGCCTTTCCTGTTCATCGCTCTGACCTCTGTAGCATGTTCAGCTTTGACGTTGACGCTATATTAAGGTAGGTGACAGCGGCCAGCTCACCGCGTGAGACGCACGTGGATGGTTTCATTGGTGAGGGGTCCGCGTTGGATGACGAGTGTTTGGATGCCGGCGAGTTGGCCGGTGAAGCCGGTGAGCTCGATGTTTGGGCGGTTGCGGTAGGAAAGGGTGACTTCGACGTGTTTCTCGTTGCTGCGCCCGCCGATGAAGCTGGAGGTGGTACTCTGCAGGAAGTTGCGGCCGTCAAGTAACCCGCCGGTGAATGCATCCTCCAACTGCTCCAACTCGAACAACGAAATCTTGGCAACAGGTACCAAGTACCGGTTCGTCCCGTACCGCTGCGTCATGTTCGCCTGATAGCTGTCATCGCTGGTTTTGTACGTCAGCTGCTGGAACTCGCCGTAGTTCACCACACCGGCCAGCACCTCACTCCCCTCTGCAACGAAGTACGGGAAGGTGAGGTCGGTACGGATAGCGGTGCTGGAGACAGTCTCGTCGTCGACGTAGGCTGTGCTCTGGTCGATGCTGTAGTTCATGCCGAGTGTCGTGTTATCGAACCGCTGCATGGTGAACGAGGTCGTGTTGGCTTCCATGAGTCCTTGGTCGTCGACCGCGACGACGGTGATGTTCCAGATGCCGGTCGCCATCGTCTCGACGGTCTCGTACCGGCCGGACAGGTTGTGGCCGTTGAAGATGGACGCGGTCTCGCTGAGCGGCTGGAAGGCTGCGACCCGGCCGCGCGGGGAGGTGACGTTGAAGTAGTACCGGTCCAGGTTGGCGGCGGTGTTGATGTCCGTGACCGTTGCCCTGACCTGGATGTCGTCGCCGGGGCGGAAGTGGGTGGCGGGGAGGTTCCACGGCTTGGGGATCCGCGTCGCCACGTCGGTCACGTTCGGCGGCCTGGCATCGAGGGAGAGCAGGACTGTCTTCTTTGTGGTGCTCCACCTGTCGGAGACGACCACGGTCATGCTGTACGTGGCGTTCTTGTCGTCGAGTGTGAATTCGGTGCTGTTCCAGTATTTACCATCTGGTGAATCGTACGACGTCCCGTTGACGTTGTCGATGATTGTCGTGCTGTCTTCTTTGACGGTGAAGTTGGCGTAGACTGTTGTTTCCTCGGTGTCGTTGGCCTCGATCCGGAGGGTGACGTCGTCGTTGAGTTCGGGTACGAGCGGGAACCGCGTCATGTCGACGATTTTCGGCGGTCGGTTCGGGATCGTGTTCGACGCTGTCGTGGCGTTGACCTGGTTGCTGGCGGTGTCGGTAAACTGCACGGTGACGTTAATCCGCTCCAGAGGCTGGAAGCCGGACAACGTGGAGTCGATCCTGCTGAACTGGCAGCGGGCGTCGGTCACCCCGCCGACATTCTCGTCGATGGTGCCGGTGAAGCTTGCGGTGGTGCCGTCCGGCTCGGTCGCGAACACGGTACAGCCTGTGACGTCCTTCGCGCCGTTGAGGTCAGTGACGGGGGTGGAGACGTTGAAGGCGTGCTCGGTGGAGGAGTTCGTGAAGGTGGTGAGGCCTGGGTCGGGTTCGGGGTTGATGAGGCCGTGGGCGGCTTTGACCCGTGTGATGTCGAGCAGCGGTGCCCGCGTCGCGTTGCCGACGAGCCGGAGCTGGAGCTGGATCCACCGGCTGTCGGGGAGGTCGAGCACGGAGGCGTTGCTGGTCCACTGGCTCCAGGAGGAGACGGTCGCGGTCTCGACGGTGTCAAGCCGCACGAGGCTGGTGCTGTCGCCCGTCAACGTGGAGACCTGGTACTGGAAGTGCTCGGGGTCGAACGCGGTGCCGAGCGGGTTCTCCGCAGCCACCTGGAACCTCGAACCGCTGGCATTGTGGAGCGGCGCGGTGAACTGGCCGATCTGCAACAGGTCGTTGATCTGGGCTGTGCTCAGGGCTGTCCGGTAGAAGCTGACTTCGTCGATGGTGCCGTTGAACGAGCCGTGGACGTTGCTACCGATCCGGGTGTAGCTGAAGCTTGCCCGGGACTCGCTGACGCTGTCGACCTTGTTGCCGTTGATGTACAGTTTCCGGGTGCTGCCGTCGTAGACGACGGCGCCATGGTACCAGGTGTTCTTGTCTATGCTTGCGTGGATACCGTTGTTGTTTGTATCGGTCCACCAGATGATGTTGTCGTATTCGTCCTGGACGGAGACGAGGTTCTCGTAGTTCGTGGTGCCGAGGATGCCTTTTTTGTCCGTTCCTTCCTGTTCGTCGGTGCGGAACCAGAAGCTGACGGTGTGCGGCCCGGTGAACGTCCTGTCGATGTCGTCGACCATGTCGTTCCGGCCGTCGAACTGGAGTGCCTGGCCGGAGACGCCTTCGACCCGGGCGGGATCGTCTGTCGCCACGGAGGCGTTCCGACCGAGCACGCCTGACCTTTGACCGGCGCCGTCGACGACGGTCTGTCCGGTGGCCTCGAAGGCGAAGCTCCCGGTCCGTTGATACGGTGCTGGCAATGATCCCCGCGCCCGGACCTCGACCAGGTCGGTCTGCCAGCCGGCGGTCGGGGCGTGGTAGAGGGC
>JAXINV010000020.1:0-2917 GCA_034190465.1 Asbonarchaeum danakilense (SeqCode)
CCCATCAGGGCACGGAGGACATAATGCATTGCACCGCCTCAATACGCGGGGAACTGTTTTAAAAGGAACGGCAGGCGGTCACCGCACCGCCGCGATCGCGTCCCCGATCCTGGGCACCGTCAGGTTCGCGGTCAGCACCTGCTCCCCGTCCGGGCCCGTGACCCTGACACCGGGCGGCTGCGTGATACCGTAGCCGGCCGCGGCCGCGATGTCGTCCTGGACCTCGGACCGGGTCCGTTCCGCCGCCATGCAGGACTCGATGTCCGACGCCGTCGGCGAGCCCTGCCACGCCGCCATGTACGCCGCCGCTGACGCCGGGGTCGGCTCAGGCGACACGACATCGACCATGGTGCCGAGGTTGTTCCAGTACCTGTCCGGGGCCAGCCGCCAGCCGCACTGGGATGCACGCGCGAAGACCGTGTCCTCCCGTGTCGGCAGGTCGTGCAGCACGAACGTCGCCGTGCCGTTGCCCAGCGCATCGGTCGCGTACCGATCCACCAGCTCCGGCAGCCGGAACGTCAGGAACGTCTCGCACGCCGTGCAGTCCTGGCTGAGCGCGGTCCAGACATGGACCGTGACCGGTGCAGCAGCCCTGCCCTTCGCCGGATCAGGGCTGTCCGTCGGCAGGTCGTACGTCAGCCCGCCCACGACCATGTTGACCGCGTCGAAGTCCGGGTGCGGGCCGAACGCCTCGACCCCGACCACCGATACACGGTCACCGGCAAGCTCCTGGAACATATCCCTGGCGAGGGCCGGTGTGGAGGCGAGCTCGACGGTCGCCGTGTACGGGCCGGAGCCGTCGATCACATACTCCCCGTAGCCCTGGATCGATGACCGGTGCAGCCGGAACAGCGACCGGTTGACCTGGCTCCTGGAGACACCGGTGAACCGGAGTGTGACACGGGCGCCGCCGTAGATATCGCCGTCAGGACCGATCGGGCCTTCTCCCCCCGCCGTGGACGCAGGTCGCGGGGCTGGCCTGTCGGCGACCGGCGGCAGCTGCGCGGTCTCCTTCACCGCGACAAGCCGTTCCTGAACCCGGCCGTTCCGGTAGCCGGCGACGACCGGGTACGGTGGCTGCATCGCGACCGTGAACGTGCCCGTCGTCATGTCCGAGACCAGGGTCACATTGCGCACAGACAGGCCGTGGAAGGTGAACCTGTCCGAGACCGTGAAGCGCGTGGTCACACCGCGCCGGGTCACCGCTACATCCTGCCCGTTCCGGACCCGTTCCATCGCAGTGGCGTTCCACAGCCCCCAGGCGAACGAGATGTAGTTCGACGAGTTGCTGCTGTACGCCATGGTGGACCGGTACTCCGACGCCAGGAACGTCCCTGTCGCGGCGATCTGCCTGGGAGCGGTGGCGCGGACCCACTGGACAACGGTATCGTCCGTCGTCTGCTCCACCGCGACCCCGGTCCACGGATCGGTGCCGAGGAACCTGAACGCATAGTCGCGGTACTCCAGGACCGTCCCCGGCTCAAACCCTGCGCTGTCCGGGCCCTCACCGGTCGCCGTGTCTCCGTCCGGTGTCCTGTCGGTGCCGGCCCCGTCCCCGTCGCGACGCGAACCGGCATCGGTGGCGCCGGCAGGCGTCGGCGGGGAGACGGTCGAGGGATCATAGCTCCCCTCGGTCACGTTCGCCAGCTCGAACCCGCCACCGCCCGGCTGATACGACACCAGCAACACATGCGGCTCACGCAGAGAAACAGTCTGCACCGACCCCTCCGCCGTCACATTGACCGCACGGTACGTTCCACGGAAGGTGAACGGTTCAGAGACGTTGATGATACCGGCAGCATGGGCTTCCGTCGTCGCAACATGTTTCAGATCCTCGGGGACGACCGATGCACCGAAGAAGAACGGGCTGATGTGCGGCGTATCAGTGTATCGTGCCTCCTCGACAGCAGAGGCGTTGACCGGTCCTGTCCGCAGCACGGTGCCGTTGGCGGTGATCTTGAACCCGTTGGCACCGCCCTGCCAGGTGTTGTCAACCACCCCGGTCCAGGGATCGGTGGACTGGATGTAGATCCGGTGCCCGCCCTCGTAGGTCAGCACGGTGCCGGGGCCGAACGACGATCCCGACGGCTGTTTCGTCCCGCCGCCGAGACAGCCGGCGAGTACAGCGCCAACGACCAGGACAATGAGCAACCACGACCGTGTCATGATGCTGACCGCTCCCCCGAATCTTATGAAGATTTGTCCAGGAACGACGGCGTCCCGGTTGAGACGTTGACAAGTTCCGCACGTTGCTCCCATTTCACCCAGCGCAGCAGCGGGTAGGGCCAGCTGTCACTGACCGAGATGATGTACGGCGGTTCAGCCGGATCCGCAGGCCTGTCCCCAAGCAGGCTGTGCGGCTCGGCCGCTGACAGGTTGAAGGCAGCATAGCCATGGACCGTCGACGCATTCCGCCAGTACCACGCCGGACCCCCGGCACCCGTGAACGGGTTCTCAGCGACAGACGCAGAGCCCCTGGAAGATAACAGGCGGTCCGCCGTTCCATCGCCAACCTGGGTCAGCGGAAAGACGTACCTGATACCTGAACTGAACACCACATCCCCGTAGCTCCGCTCAGACACGTTCGACGGGACGGAATACTTCCAGTTCGTCACCGCAAGATCGTCGCCGCGGACCCTGAACCCCGCCACCTCCGGTGTCGAGCCATACTTCATGACACCGTGCAGCGTCTTCGTCCCCCCGGAACGGTTGACCTCCTGGACATACAGATCCAGACGGCCCTCCGGGGTCGTATAGACAAGGTGATGCCCCTCAGACAGTCGGAGCGCACCGCCGCCACCAAGACAGCCGGCAAGCACCGTTGCAACGGCGAGAAGCACCATCAGCCGTCGCATCACCGCTGCACCGCCGCGATCGCGTCCGCGAACGCGCTGAACTCCCGGGCAC
Organism: Asbonarchaeum danakilense (SeqCode); assembly: GCA_034190465.1. Lineage (GTDB taxonomy): Archaea > Nanohalarchaeota > Nanosalinia > Nanosalinales > Nanoanaerosalinaceae > Asbonarchaeum > Asbonarchaeum danakilense. Next base: position 2,908 of record JAXINV010000020.1, read on the forward strand.
CGACCACCGT
>JAXINV010000067.1:0-2432 GCA_034190465.1 Asbonarchaeum danakilense (SeqCode)
TGCCCTACGCCGGTGTGCTCCGCGACAAAGCCGAGAACCGGGACGACGAGTCAGGCGACGGAGACGATACAGGCGGCGACGAGGAGAGCGAGGGGGACGAGTGATCATGGGTTCCGCGGAAGGAGCCCTGCTTCCTGGAGCCAGCCGAGGACGCCGTCGTGCCAGAGCGTGTAGTCGATCGGCCGCGGCCGGACCTTACCAGTACAGTCAGGATAGATCGACGCATTGGTCGGGTCATCAATCTGGTCGGGCTGCAACGTGAACAGGAAACTACTGGCCTCCTCACCCAGCACGTACGTCACGTTCTGCGCCAGCTCAAGCTGCACCGCATACCGCGTCTCACGCAACCGAGAACAATCAACAGCCCGCCCCGACGGCACACCAGCATTTATCGCAGCAGTGGCGAGATAATATTCGATCTCGTCGTAAGCCGATGTATCTGAGCCAAGAACTGTTCTGTTGCCGTGGTCCCAGAAGACTATCGCGCTTATGTTGCCGCGGATCGCCTCCCGATACGCCGCCTCCTGCGGGCCATCAACCCCGACCCGACCGCTTGGCGTCCCGCGTGGCCCGCCTTCCGGCAGGAACGACACGGCTGCGCCGAGGAGGACAAGTCCAAGGCCGGCAAGGACGATCGTTCTGTCCATCATGCCCGGGTTCGCCCTGCTGGTTTATGAAGCCCGTGCAGGCAGTGTGGCGACGAAGCCCTGTTCGCCTGCACAGGTACCGGTGAAGCGGTAGACGGGTTCGACGCGTTCGTCGTTCGCGGCGGAGTTCCAGTAGGTGAGGGAGACGTCGGTGATGGTAACGTCAGCGCAGTCGATCCGGCCGACAATGGCGTCACCCTGCCTGAGCTGGGTGATGGCCTGCTGCGGCTGTTTGACGGCGACAGTGCCTGTGCGGTCGAAGGTCGGCCAGTCGATGGCCGCGCCGATGATGGAGGCGTTCTCACCGATCAAGACGTGGATGCCGTGCATCCCCTTGATCGGGTAGCCCTGCAGGGTCCTGCCGTAGTTGACTGCCTTGTACGTGGCGTGGCGGCTCAGGGTCTCGCCGCTGGAGGTGTTCACTGATTCGACGAACCCACCTTTCACGACGTCCTCGAACCTTGCGGTGTCGAACAGCAGTCCGTGCCGCTGGAGGAACCGCCGCGCCGCCTGCTTCGCCACCTGGTCGGACGGCAGGTCCTTCGGACGGCGGGAGAACGAGGGCTGGTACTTCAAATGCCACTCGCTGAACAGCAGGGACGTCCCGTTCCCGTACATCCGCTTCTCGCCCTGCTCGTAGCCCTGCACAACGTTGCTGCCGATGCCCAGTCGCTTGCCCATCGCGACGAACTGTTCCTGGCTGAACGGCATCGAGCCCTTCGCATACACCGGCAGACGCTCCGGCACCGACGGCAGCTCCGCCGACACGGTGTAGCTGACGTTCTGCGGCATCGAGGTCCGCGTCGGTTCAAGTGTCAGTGGTTGTGGACCGGTGCCGGCGACGACGTAGACCGCACCGGCGACGATGAGGACGAGGCCGCCGACCACCTGTCTGCTCCGCTCCATCGGGAAGCCATACACAGGACCGGTATTTCAAACTGCAGGAAAACTTAAACGGCTCTTTAACCTTTCACCGGCAGGCTCAAGTAGGGCGGTGAGTAGAATGGGTATATGTCGGAAGAGGAGCCGGAGGTCATCGACCTGTCAGAAGACGGGACGGACCGGGTGGACGCGCTGACCTCCGAGACACGGCTCGACATCATTCACGAGCTGCAGGACGAGACACTGAGCATGTCGGAGATCGCTGACCGGCTCGACGTCTCGCTCCCCAACGTGCAGTACCACATCGGGCAGCTGCAGGACGCCGACCTCGTCCAGGAGGCCGGCAGGCGGAAGTCCGACGGTGCCGACGCCCACCTCTTCACCGCTGCACCAGTCGTCGTGGTCGCTGGCCCTTCCAGCTTTGTGGAGCGGCTGAAACAGGCGGCCAGGCTGTTCCTCGGTATCACCGGGATACTCGCTTCCCCTGCCGCATTGTGGACGATACTTGAACGCACAGGAATCCTGTGGACCGTCCTCGCCCCGTCCAAGTCCGCCAACGGGAGTGACAGCCTGTTCCTCCCGTTCTACCTCGTGACGCTTGGACTGCTGGTCATCCTGTACGGCCTTGCCCGGCAGCGTCGGAAAGGTTAAACAGCTCTTGAAGTTTTCCCGGGACTTTTTACCGCGGTGTCCCTCACCCCTCATCAGGCAGGTAACGATGACTGACGACGCAACCGGCAACGGCCTCGACATGGATCGACGAACCTTCCTCAAATCCGCAGGCGCTCTCGGCATCTCCGCCACAGCCATCGACTTCAAAAGCGGGGACGAAGCACAGATCGGCGATATCACGTATAATCCAAAGGAAGAAGTGCCATACGTCGCAGGGTGGAAAAACCACTT
>JAXINV010000009.1:0-2260 GCA_034190465.1 Asbonarchaeum danakilense (SeqCode)
TCCGGTCGAAGACCTCGGTCCGTGCCTCCATCTCTTCGGGGAGGAAGTCGCGGAAGCCTTTGAGCCGCTGGAACTCTTGCATGTCGGAATTCACTTGTCACACCTTGTTATATCTTTCCCGAGGAGTTGGGATGGATTTTTCTCCGACATCTGCTGGAGTGCCTCCTCGTCGAATCCTTCCGCCTTCAGCAGTGCACAGAACTTCTCCATAGCCTCGGAGGAGGACGGATTACCCTGCTGGCCCATATCGGTCCCCATCACGATGTTCTCCGGTCCGACCTCTCGGATTTGTTCTGCGATGCGTTCCATCGGGATGTCGTCGATGGTGTTCATGGCATACAGCTGCTCAGCGTACACGCCGTCGTATGCAGTAAGCTCCTGCTGTACCTCGACAGGCATGTCGATGAGCTGGTAGATCGGGTGGGTGAGTATGACTGTCTCGATACCGAGGTCCTTGGCGCGCTCAGTGAGTACCCTTGCCGCCTTCCAGGAGATGTGGCCGGTAGCGAGGATGCTTCCCGTCTCCTTGACAGCCTCCAAAACGGCCTCGGACGCCTCTGTCAGCTGTCCGTGCTCTAGCGTTACGACAGGTTCGACATCGTCAGAACGGCGGGAGACGAAACTGTCGTCCGTCACCCATTCCGGCCGGATCTCCCAGTCACTCTTCTCAAGGTAGTTCTCGGCGTTGATAGTCGGGAACCAGACCACAATAGGATCCTCGGTCAGCGCGGCAGCTCCTCGTACAGCTTCGGGATTCAGTCCACCAACCGAATTGTTGAGTGTTACCGATCCGATGAGCCCGAGATTCTCGCCGATATCCGCCTGCTGGATGAAAGACGTGGTCGGATAGAAGTGGTTCTTCAGCACCACCGTGGCAATCTGTCCCTCCTCCCGCTCGGCAAGTTCGTCGGCGGTAAATCTGCGAGGGATGGGTTCTGGCCCGATGTGGAAGTGGGCGTCGATAGCGTTCGTTAGATTCATCGTTGTGTCTCAGTATATCTTGCAACTCCAGGGTTTTCCTACGCCAGCCACATAAAGGATTGCTTCCTCTGTATCCGTTACGTCGTCTTCAGGGACGCCTGGACTCAGTCTGACATCGATTGCACTTTCCATTGTACGATCTTCGGCGATCCGCATGGCCAGATATTCCTCGCCGTTCTCAGGGTCGACGCCCATCGCAGCGGCCCGATTACGTGCCTGATCGACCAACTCCGCGCTTACGTACTGGTCAACGGACGCACGCACCTCATCCTTCTTCTGTGTGTAGCCATCCAAATATCGCTGCTCAAAGGTGGGCCAGCGAACCACCTCCATGCATCCATCACGCCGCGCCACCCCGTCCACCAGCTCGCTGTAAAAATCGTCAAACAAAGAGCGGTCAAAGCCCATATTTTCGCTATACGGGTCCAGCGTATAGATGATAAGCTCTGCATCGACCCCTGCAGCACTAAGCTCCTGCAGATATTGATCGAGGACATCGAGAGTGGTGCCGGCTGGCGATGTGCTGTCGAGCGTACGGCCAGTTTCTGGCGGGACATTATACGGGTAGGCGAGCGTCATCACGCCATCGGTTGCTCCTGCCACAATGCCCTCGGCAACGCGCTGCCAGTTCTGTGGAGGGGCACGCTGTCGAGCTGTCAATAGCTGCGTAGCTTCGTACGCGGCTCTGGCGTCATCAGGATTTTCGAATTTATAACGGATGCCTCCCGGCTGGCCGGCCGGTTCGGGGACCCACTCGTTGTCTACAAGGAACTCCTTCTCCACCTCTTCTTTTTCCTCTATCTCCTCGAGGACAGCGTAGCCGCGAGTGTTGGGGATGGAACGAAGATTACGCGCAAGCTCCGGCTCCACGGCGAAGTCAGTCATCGAGAACCACCTCCAGTACTCCGTCTCTGTAGAAGAACCATTCAACGTCTTCCAGTTCCTGGAGGACTTCCTGGGCTTCTTCGACACCTGCTACTTCGACTTCCTCGACCTCGATAGATTCCAGCGAAATGCGGAACGTGTCGCCTCTCTCCAGATCGTACTTCTTCCGAACCTCTGAAGGAACCGTAAGCCGTCCTTTAGAATCCAGTGACGCCACAAACGTGAACGTCACCACCTGAGGTAGAACTCAGACTATCGGAATCCTTCCAGTCCGGGGTGAACGTACTCACCTGCCATTGCGACCACTGCCTACATGAACCGGTTCCAACGCTTAAATATGGGCGTGGGAGGGACGTGGGAAACCGATTTGTATCTACTTCGTGATGAAAAATCT
>JAXINV010000072.1:0-2158 GCA_034190465.1 Asbonarchaeum danakilense (SeqCode)
AGCCGACACTGGTCTGGGACTGGCCGCGGGGTGTGAACGTGACCGAGGCGGTCTCATCGTCGCTCTGCTGGAACGAGACCTCCTCGACCATGGAGCTGTCACCCGACGCATCCGGGGACAGGCCGCCGAACCGGAACGAAAGACTGTCGAACACCGGGTCCTGGAACATCGAACCCGCCTCCACGAACCCTGTTCCCGAGTCAGCCGCACCGACCGCGACCTCGAGCGACGAGACCGTTATCTCCGTCTGGCCGGACAGCACAGCATCCAGCCCCGTGCCGGACAGCTGGACCTTCGTGCCCTCGATCTCATCGCCGTCACCGTCCTGCACAGGCTGGCCGTCCTCAAACACATACTTCTGCGACCCGATCGCGAACGTCACCAGACCCGACGACGTGTCGGACGCCGTCTGGATGATATCCTTCACACGGACATCCTGGCCATCCACAGAGAACGTCGCGCCCTCATCCTTCTCCTTCAACTGGTCGTCGACATAGAACGCCGTCGTATTGCTGTCCGTCACAGCGCGGACCTCAAGTGTATGCTCCTCCCCGTTGATCGTCACCGTCGTCGACTGCCCCGTCTCCAGGTCGTACTCCTGACTGGAACCGTACAGCACCAGCTGGCCAGGGTTGTTGCTATCAAAGCTATCCTCCGAGATCGTGAACGTCTTCCCGAACAGCTCCACCTCCTGGCCCAGCACATCGTCGTTCCCGTCAGCGTTACCGTCCGACTCCGTGCCAGACTTGTCCAGCGTCAGGCCCTCCCCGAAGTTGGCCTGCAGCTTGTACAGGTAGCCCGTTCCACTTCCAGCAGAGATACTGGACGGATTATCCACGTACAGGAACGGGTCCCGGTCAGAGGTATCGCCCGGATTGCCGAACCCGGTCGCCTGACTCCCAACATACAGGTACTGCTCCACGTCCTGGCTGTTCCCCGCATCGTCCTGGAACGTCGTCGTCCGCAGCACATCCAGATGGTCCCCGGTCAACGTCTGCCGCACATCATCGATCTGGTCGCCGAAGTACAGGTTATCATTCCGCGTATCCAGCGTCCGCCCGTCCGTCGCAGACCAGCCCACACCGCCGTTGACCGACGCCGTGACCTGCTCAGTCCGCTGTTCCAGCCCCATCGTCGCCTGGCCGAGCGCACCAGCCACATTGACAGCGCTGACAACATCTGAGATCTTGCCCTGGCTGCCGACCACGATCTGCGCGGTCGGCGTGCCGTCGTCCGCGACGAACATGCCGGGGAAATCAGCAAGCGTGGCGGCAGCGCCGAGTGTTGATCCGATGAGAAGCGTTGAACCGAGCATTGCGGAGACCTTCCGGATAGTACTGCGTACCTGCATTGGGGAGATACCTCACCAATACGTGCGCGCGCAGGGTACTTTAAACTTTCTCCTCTCGGCCGTCATTCCGCCCCGGCACGGACCTCCTCGTGGCACGCCTTCTCATCCCGGAACCGTGCGATCTCACCCACCATCTCGGAGAACTCCTTGCCACGGGCAGACGTTGCGACCGAGCGGAAGAACGTGATCATACCGAGGATCCCCGCCGCCACACCGAGCCGGGACAACAGATCCAGCTGCGGCACCGAATAAAACATCCCGAACGCTCCCGCCAGCATCCCGCCAGCCAGCAGCAGCGTCGTCACAGCAACCAGCAGCAGCGACCGGTACACCTCATCCCCCGAGAACACCATCGTCGCCGACGCCTGACTGTGGCTGCCCAGGACACGCCGCGCCTTCCGGACGTAGTACGCCATGATCAGCCCGCCAGCGATCCCGAGCACGCCGAACGTCAGCTCGTAATCGATCGGTGTAATCGCAGGTTCCACCTCCTGAACAGCGCTGTGACGGGCAGGAAGAACGAGAAAATCACGATCTCGCCCATCTCCCTGAGCCCATAGTTTCCAGTATACGTCGCCGCAGTGAACACAACAAACCCCGCGATGAACAACAGACTCCCCACCCCGATGTACGCCAGATCGTCGTACAGCGTCCCGGGTGTGAACTTCAGCCCGCGCTGCGGATCATGCTTCACCGCCCGGAGGCCCAGCACCAGGCGGACCAGATAATACGTCAGCACAAGGCCCAGCACCCCCATCAGGGCACGGAGGACATAATGCATTGCACCGCCTCAATACGCGGGGAACT
>JAXINV010000058.1:0-2138 GCA_034190465.1 Asbonarchaeum danakilense (SeqCode)
CTCATGTTTGGAGCCGCCATCGCCCCCTTACTGGCTGTCGCCTGGGCGATCCCCGGAGCCAAACGGTACGCAGACCCGTTGATCAGTGCGTGGTGGGCAGCGCTGCTCATCGGCCCGCTCGACATGATGATCCTCCGGCTCCTCCTCGCACTGCTTGACCCCGGGAACGGTATCCCGCACTACATCTACGCCTTCGCCGGGCTCACGCTCCTCTTGATCGTTCCCTACATCGTGTTCTCGGCGAGCGGGACCATGACCGGGGTTGCCGGTGGCTTGGTTCTGTCAAGCCTCAGCAAAGCCGGTGAAAAACTCCCCGATAAGCCGACCATGAAAGAGGAGAGCTACTCGTTCGCTGCTCCCGCCTACCGAACCACCGGCGAAACCAAGCCGTCGAAGCAGGCCATGAACAGCGGTCCTCGTGTCCCACGCAGTCAACGAGGCCGGCAGAAGCCCCGCAGCGAGAACAAGTTCAGCGATCACTTCGACTACCTCGACATCGACGACAAGAGAGGTGACCGGCAATGATCAAGTTCCGCATCCCGAACAGCCCGGACATCCAGACCCGGTTCTTCGGCCAGTTCACAGCAAAAGACATCGCCCGTATCGGGATCCCGGTCCTGATCGGGTACCTGACCACGCCGATCGGTCTGGCGGGGAGCGTGGTCGCCGGGCTCGTCATCGGGTTCGTGCTGTACCGCGTCACGGTTCACGGGAAGCACCTCGATGAATTCACTGCAGATACCGTGACGTGGGCGTGGAAGGTCCACAGGAACGCCACTGTTGATTTCCGACAGAATCCGGAGAAACACGGTGTGCGAACAGAGGATGGTGATGTCCTCACAGGCCATCTGCTTGTCTATCCCGTCAACCTGTCGCTGCAAAACCAGGATGAACAGGCAGCACTGCATCGACGCCTACAGGACGTGCTGGAGACCGTGTCGTACCCGGTCAAACTCCACATCATCCAGGACACCCGCTCACTTACCCAAGGAACCATCATCGAAAACAACGATTTCGACGCCGACCAGCTATACAACGCCGCAGCAAGCTACGTTGATACGTATGCTGAAAGCGCCGACGGACACAATATCGCGGTACCGGTAATCTCCGTCCCCGTCAAGAAACACACTGGTGGCGTGTGGGGCTCGCTCTTCCCATGGCGCAGCGGTACCAGAACCGAAACAGAACAGCAGCGGATCCTGTTCAGACGTCTTCAAGAAATAGAGAACGCTCTGGACACCGCCAAGCTTGAAACTGCCAGGATCAACTGGTCAAACTTTGACACAGCTATCAATAACAAGTACCAAGACACGACTCCGGAACCGTTCTACACCGACACCCGCGGTCCGTGGATGAAGACCGTTGTTATCGAAGAATATCCGGACACAGTAGAGCTTGGATGGACAGCCGAGATAGCCCGCTGCGACGGCGAAGTCGATATCACACAAATCGTGGAGCCTGCGGATCCCGGCACCACAGTGAAAGCACTGAACCGCGCCGTTGAGCAACTCTCCGCAGAAATCAGCTCCTGGATCAATGCCGGGTACCTCGGGACGACCGACCTCGAATCCCGGCTGGAAGACGCGGAGTGGATGCTGGAACGGTTCACCGCCGGCGAGGACCTCCCCGTCAAGTACAAGGCATACATCACTGCTCGCGGCGACACGAAAGCAGCGTGCGACCGGGTGATGGACCAGGTCACCACTCAGTTAGATATGCGGCAGTTCGAGTACCGTGTCCCGGTCGCTGAGACGTTCACCGTCCAGCAAACGATAGCGCCGCATGCCGGTGTCGAGGAAGCCGACACTGATGTGATGCCCAGCAGCTCCGCGGCAGCCGGCTTCCCGTTTGGCACACGCCCCTTCCCGAAAAGCGGGGTCGTCGTCGGGGAAGACAGTCGTGACGAAGCACCTGTCCTCCTTGACCGGTTCAGCTGGAAGGCTCCCCACACCGTCAAGCTGGGTGCAACCGGGTCAGGGAAAAGCTACGGCACGAAACTCGAGCTGCTGCGATCTGCATATTTCTACGAGGACGCCCGGTTCATCGTTGTCGATCCAAAGAAGGAATACCGGGGCCTGGTCAAGCAGATCGGCGGCCACGTCTACGAAATCGGCAGTGACGCAGATCGAGACGATATC
>JAXINV010000014.1:0-2119 GCA_034190465.1 Asbonarchaeum danakilense (SeqCode)
GTCTTCGTAGACATCGTAGCCGTTTTTCTGTGCGGTGGTGTAGAGCGCTGCCCCGCCGATCAATGCTGAACGGCGGTCACGGAGTCCGCTGTGCTCCTGGTACCGTTCGACTGCCTGTTCTGCTTCGTCTTCGTCGAGCCCGATGTCCTCGAGTGTCGTGGGGTCGATGCCATCACCGTCGGTGGCGAGTTCACCGTAGGCGAAGACGAGGGTGTGGCACCTGCGCCAGGAGCTGTCCTCTGGGCTGAACAGGTCCTGGTCCTGCATCCGGTCGGCGACCGCGAGCTGTGCGCCGACGTCCAGTCCTTCCTCGTAGATGGGGTCGTCGAAGCTCGGGGAGTTCCACAGGTCCTGGTAGGCGTGCGTGACCTCGGCGACGGTGACGGGGTAGGTGTAGTCGGCGGGTTCGTCGTCAGGGCTGATGTTGATGTCCCGATGTTCGTGCTCGAACCCGGGGTACGGCACGGTGACGTAGGTACCGGAGCCCACGCGTCGCGTGGCAGTGTCGACGGCCGCTATACCTCCTGCGGCTGCGGTAACGCCTGCGAGTCCGAGCAGTGGTTCGTGCTGGGCTGTCTCGACTGCTGCCTGGAGCATGCTGCCGTCGGGATCGAAGGCGCGTTCGCCGGCGGCCAGCATCGATCCGGCGAGGAGCGCGTTCCTGCCGGTGCGCTTGACTCGCTCCCCTGTGCTCCAGTCGTAGCTTATCCGGCTGTCGATGTAGTCGCGCAGGCCTTCATCTGTTTCGACCCCGTACAGGTCGTCGAGTTCGTCGAAGAGGTCGTCGGTGAATCCGTCGAATGTCTTGCTGTCGACCGTGTCCTCGCCGCCCTTGAGGTCGTGGCTCCGCAGGGCGAGTGCGTCGTCGAGTTCGTCGTAGTGTTCGCGGGCGTCGCCGACCGCGTTTTCGGCCAGTTCTGCCAGGTCGTTGAGGTCGTCTGTCATGCTGGATCACTTGGGTCGAAGGCGAGCAGGCCCTGGTCGAGTATCTTGTCCTCTGCGGTGAGGAGGGCCTGGAGCCGGTCGGTGCCGCCGTCCATGTCGGCGATCTCGGCTGCGAGGTATTCGCCGAGGACTGCGATCTCGCTGCCGAATTCACCGGTCCTGTCGTCGTAGATCCCGTCTTCTTCGTCCTGTTCGTTGTAGCTCTCTTCGGCGCGTTCCCAGTAGTCCTGCCGCAGTCCGGGGTCGTCGACGGCGCCGTCGATCGTCAGGTTGATCACGTGGGCGAAGGCTTCGTCCAGTCCGCTGAGGTTGACGTCGGGCACGGTGTCGTCGACGTCGAGTGGCTGGTCGTTGAGGTTGTCGAACATCGTGGCAGTGTCATTCACTGACTGGTAGATGTTTTCAGCGTTGCTGAAGTCGTGGATGGCGCTGTTTTTAAGGTAGTCGTAGGCATCGCTGAACGTGCTGTCTTCCATGTAGCTGTTTCCGGTGTAGCTGTCGTTGAACGCCGGTTCGATTGAGGTGGTGGAGGGCCCGGATCGGCCGATGAAGCCGAACCGGTCCCGCAGGTGCTGTTCGAAGTGGCGGTGCCAGAGTTCGTGGCTGAGCACGCCGAGCAGACTTGGCTTGAAGGACCGGTCTTTGTCGCGGTCCGGGGATCTGATGACTTCGACCTGGTCGTCGCCGGGGTTGTACCGGGCGAGCGGTGTGTTGTCCTCCAGCTCCTGTGCCTCCGGTGTGTAGACGATGTCCGGGGCGCCGATGTCGATCCCGAGGTCGTTGAGGAAGTCGCTTGCGGTGTCGACGGCCTGGTCCAGGTACGCCTCCGCATAGTCGTGGCCTTTGTTCCGTGCCAGTTCCTCGACCCGGTCCAGCCCGGTCTGCTGTAGCGTCTGGACTGTCACGTCCTCGTCGACCGTGACCGGCTGCTCGTATGGGGTGATGCTGGCGTCCAGCAGCCCGGTCTGGTAGCCCCCGCTGACCTGGTAACTCATGGTTGTTATTTGGGAGTGACAACTAAAAAGTGTTGCGGTTCGCGCCAGAGTTTTTAAAGCACGGTCGCGGACCGGGGGTGTGGCATGGGTCGTGGAGCTCTGACTGTGGCTCACCACGGTTCGGCGTCGAGCTCGTCGACGGGATGGCCGTCGAGCAGTTCGGCGTCGATCTCACCGTC
>JAXINV010000068.1:0-2077 GCA_034190465.1 Asbonarchaeum danakilense (SeqCode)
CTTTCAGCTTCTGCATGTTGGTCTCGTCATCGCTCACTGGTCGACACCGTCCTCGAGGTACTGGCGGTAGACTGCGACCGCATCTTTTAACTGTCTTTTCGCGATCTTCTCCCCTTGCGTGTGCGCGTCCTGCATGCTGCCTGGCCCCTGCAGTACCGCGCTTTCAGCTACATCAGCCCAGTAAAATGCCTCCGTGAATCCAGGGAAGACAGCACCCGTCACGTCGGCGAACCTGCACGGATCATAGTCGTGCCTGAGACCGTACATGACCTCCAGCTCAGCAAGCTTCTTCCTGATCCGCTCGTTCGGGCGTACCGTCCGGAACTGTACCGTCGCCGATGCGGTCGATGGCACCACGTTGTCCGATTCACCGCCCTCGATGGTCGCCAGGTTGAACCGGGTGTCCCCGAAGAACCGGTCATCCGTCTGCAGTCCCCGGAGCCGTTGCACAGCGGCGAACATTTCGTCGATGGCGTTGGTACCGTTCGATGGCTTCGAACCGTGCGCTGGCTCGCCCTCCGCCTCCAGGTCCACGGTAAGCAGTCCTTTCTGCCCCACGTACCGCTGCATCTCGGTCGGCTCACCGACCACGACCAGCTCTGGATCCCACTCCCGCTGCATCAGTCGTTCGATACCGGAGAAATCGCCCTCTTCACCGACATCGAACACCAGCGCGATGTCGTCTGCCTCTGTCTGCAGCGCCGCGGTGATCATCGCCGCCATCGGGCCCTTCGCGTCACAGCTGCCACGGCCGTAGAGGTAGTCCCCGTCCTCCGAACGGTCGGGCTGGCCGGGGACCGTGTCCATGTGCGTCGTCAGGATACGTCGTGGCTCGCCCCTTGTAGCGATGATGTTGTCCCTGCCGTCAACGACCTGCTGGCGATCCACATCGAAGCCACGGGAGGAGAGGAGATCCTCGAGGAAGGACGCCATCGCTGCCTCCTCCCCCGAGGGACTGGGAATCGCGACGAGTTCCTGTGTCAGATCCTCGACGTTCACGGTCCATTACCGTCCAGCTCCTTGACCAGGTAGACACGGTCCGAAAACTCGTCGTCCGTGTAGCCGGTCCGTTCAAAGCCCAGCTGGTTGTACAGGTTGATCGCCTTCACTGAATCAGGGTTTGTGCGGAGCACCGCCTGATCATACTCCTCCTCAAGTTCCCCGAGAAGCTCCTCGGAGAGCCGTGAGCCGATACCCTGACTCTGGTAGCCCGGGACGACACCCAGCTCCGCGATGTACGCGGCATCGTTGTCGAGCAGATCCTGGAAGCCTTCGTCGTCAGGCATCAGATCCTGCGCCTCCTCGGCGTCGTACGCCCAGGTGAAGCCAACCGCTGTCGGTTCTTCAAGCTCATCGAAGAACCGTTCCTCGTCCGTCGGGTCTCTGTCGGCTGTGATGTAGGCCGGGTCGTCCGGGTAATCAGTCGCGTCAAGGACAGAGGTGTCCCTGTCCTCCGGTGTCGCGTACAGCGCCACCGCGCCTTCAATCTCGAGCGCCTTTTCAACCTGTTCCCGGGCAGCCTGTTCGTCGAAGACCTCGTTCCACGGCTCCTGGGTCCAGACGGTCCGGTAGGCATCGACGATGTCTTCCTTCACCGCCTCGCCATCATCCATGCGCCAGATCCATGGCGGGTCGAGCGCCTCCTGCGGCCGGTCCGGGCCACCGCGTTCCTCAAGGACTGCGATCGGGTAGTCGTCAGCGATCATCCTCGATCACCTCCACCCGCAGCCGGACCTGCTGGCCGTTGCTCAGTCCAAGTTTGCGTCGGACGGACGCAGGGATCACCACGCGTCCGCGAGAATCAAGCGTTGCCGTACAGTCAGCACGGGTGAACGCGCCCACCCTGTGCGCGGGTCTGCCCCGCTTCAGCGGCATCGCTGCCGCTGGTGAACGCACTCACCGTTCAGTTCCAGTGTCGGTTCCATCGGTTGTTCACCGTTACCGTGTTTTCCCCGTCCGGCAGTTAAAAGAGTATGTGGGAGCGGTGACAGCTGCTCACGGTCGACGGTCCAGCTCCCTGCTGAGCAGCACCCGCTCCGGCTTGTCGACATCGTGGAAGCCTGTGCGCTCGAACCCG
>JAXINV010000029.1:0-2036 GCA_034190465.1 Asbonarchaeum danakilense (SeqCode)
CGCTCATATCACCGTCACTCTGCTCGGAGGCGCCCTCGAAGTTCTCCATCTTCGCTCCGTTGACTTCAATGATTCGGGAGCTAACAGACGTAACGCGCTTGAGCTGGTTCTTGTTCATGTCGATATCTTTATAGTTGTCTTTGTGGTTCTTGGAGGCGTCGTACCGCCACAGCCAGTTGTTCGGGTCGTCGGCGTAGAGGCCGACGTCGTCGGTGCCTGATTCGTCGGTCATGAGGACGTAGTCGCTCTGTCCTTGGATGTTGATGCCGCACCAGCCGCTCTCGCAGCGTCCGCCGACCCTGATGTCGCCGTAGTCCGCAGTCCCTTCGTCGATGTACGCACCGTTATTAAGTGTTACCTGGCTGACACCGCTGATCTGGTTGCCGTACATGTTGATGCCGCCTGTTGCACCGAACCGCATGACGACGTTGCCCTGATTGTCCTGGAAGTAGAGGTTGCGTTTGTAGCCGCCGAGGCCGCCGTCGGCGAGGACCCAGGATGTCTGCCAGTCGCTGAGGTTGCCGATCGGGTCGCGGCCGACCTCGTTGGTGCCGATGCCGATGGACTGGCCAGTACCGCCGGCAAGCAGACCGCCATCGGCATTAATACGTCCTACCGAGTTGATATCGTTGTTGTTGAGGTCAACGTTGCCGAAATGCTGGGCGCCAAGCCCCGAAGTTGCTGCGCGGATTGTTATAGCGTCTAATGTGATTGTCGCGGCCCCGTAATCGCGTGCATACAGTTCTATATCTGATGAATCTGTCGTAAACCGGAGAGGTGTGGTAACGATCTGATACTGGCCGGCGGCGTCAAAGTCGTTCCCTGAAAGGCACGCCTCTTTTCCATCCCCGCCTGTTGCCCGGACACAGACCTGCCTGCTGGAGCTGGTTGCGTCACTGGTTTTCAGCCGCCAGATCACCTGATAGTTGCCCGGAGGGACCTGCCAGTACGGACCCCATGAGAAAAGCCCTCCTCCGCTGCCACACCCCGAACTTGAACGGGCTGCGCCTCCTGATGCATTGGTGTCCGTGACATCGGTACCGCAGTTCGATGCCTGGTTCTCAGCTTCACGCTTCCGGACGTATATATGGGAGCCGGTCTTGGAGGTCATGTGTTCCACGCTGAGAATGGAGTTCCCGCTCATGTTCAGATCATAGCTGCCGGCGCTGTTGCCGGCGCCAAGGACGCTTTGCAGGTCGCTGGAGACGGAGGAAGCGGATGCTGTGATCACCCAGTTCGTCCCGTTGTAGTATTTCAACACGTTCTGCCCCGAATCGAACCACATCTGGCCCGCAGCAGGACTCGTCGGCGCGCCTGAACGGGCGTCGGTCACGTACTCCACGATCTCGTTGCCCGACATGTTGATCGTGCCGTCGACCGTGGCGCTGCCGCCTGCAAGCCGCAGGTCGCCCAGCTCGTTGATATCCTGCCCCGACAGGTTCAGGTCCACGTCCATCGGATAGATCTGCGACAGCGGATGATGCGGCGCAGCGGCTGCACTGCCGCCGAGAACGGTAAGCAAACCGATGACGATGAACGCTATAACGCCTTTCCGCTCCACTGTCGACATCCTACCTCCACTATACCCAGCCGCACACTTAAAAATAGGTCTTGACCGCACAGCTTTGAGTTCAGCGCACCCCATCTGCCGCCATGGCGGGAACGCTCAACCAGTCGATCGCCAGCGGTGGACCGCTCTCCGCACTTACCTCCGGCGGTATCGGCTGCGGGAACGCCGGCCCGCTCAGTCCGGTCGTCGGTATCGCGAATACCGTCACCCAGGTCGCCTACACGCTCGGCACTGAGATCGGGGTTGCGCTCCTCGTCATCGGCGGGCTGTTGATCCTCCTCCCTATCGGGTTCGATGAACGGGGCAAGCGGCTGTTCAAGCACACGTTGATAGGTCTTGGTGTCCTGCTGGCATCGAAACGCGTGCTGCCCCTCCTCACAGATATCCTGAACACCTCACTGTGCTGAAAAAGAAAGAAGGAAAACGTCGGGACGCGTTTTAAACGTCCCGTGCTTTGACGGTCTTG
>JAXINV010000025.1:0-1839 GCA_034190465.1 Asbonarchaeum danakilense (SeqCode)
CTCAGGAACTCGGCTGCGGCATCCTGCCATGTCCGTGGCGAGTAATCAAAGCGTTTACCGCTGACGTCTGCAACAACGTCAGCGACAGTAGCAGCGTCGAAATCGGTGTACGTCGCTGCGGCATCGCCGAGATCATCAACCGCAGGAACCGATTGGTGAAGTATCGGCGGCGTCCCACAGGCCGCGGCTTCCACCGGGGTCATCCCGTAGCCGTCACGAATTGCCGGGTACAGGTACGCGGCCGCATTGCTGTACAGACGCCGCAGTTCATCCTCGGATACCCGGCCGACATGCGTGATGCGGTCCCGGACACCGCGTTCAACGGCGTGCTGCAGCACCTCATCTCGGTACTCGTCACTGTAGTAATTCCCTGCTAGCACCAGTGAACAGTCAATGTCGGCTGCAGCAAGAACGTTGACGAGGAATTTCGGGTTCTTCCGCGGGTTGAACGACCCAACGTACAGCAGGTAGTCGACGGTATCGACGGACTGTGGTTGGTCGTCTGTGTCGTGGAATACATCGGTGTCGACGCCAGGAGGAACGGCGGTGATGCGGCTTCTATGTTCCGCGTACAACGTATGCTGCAGCACGGTTTTCGTGGTCGCGGAGTTGGCGATGACGGACGTGCAGCGTTGGGCGTTCCGAACTGCATGACTGGCGTTGAAACGGGCGAGCCGGCTGTGGCTTGGATCGAAGTATTTGTACAGGTCGTGGATAACGGGGATAATGGTGGTGTCGGGGTAATCTGTTGGATTGACGTTCGCCAGCATGATGTAGGACGGGACGACGATAGAGTCGTACTCCTGTGCAAGGCTGTCAACGAGGCGTGGAATCTGCCGCCGTAGTCGATCAGTGCCTTGCAGCACGGGTAGCGACGATTCCGGCGGTTCCCGTGTCGGGATGCCGGCGGCGTCGTACAGCTGGTCGGTGAAGATGCGGATGGCACTGTTTTTGACGAAGTAGTGAAGGCCAACGGTGCTTGCATCTACTGTCATCGTATATCAAGTATGACGGACAGATTTTTGGCCGGGGACAAGCTGCGGAGGACGGTTGTCTCGTATAGCTCCGGCCATCGGTTTGCGATGGCCCGAACAACAACGTTCCACGGCTGAACTCGGCCAGGCGGAAATCCGAGATGCCAGTCAACGACGGCGAACTCGGCGTCGGTGTAGTAGGAAAAGTGGCCATCGGGATGGGTGTAGTCAAAAAATGTGAGGACGGAGAATCCGCGGTGGTGTGTGGGGTCAACCCAGGCATCGTTGCTGGTGAAGTGTGGAACGCGGATATACACCCGTCCACCGGTTTTGCCGATGCGGTAAACCTCCTCAAGGAATTCGAGTGGCCGTTCGACGTGTTCGAGGATGTCTCGACAGTAAATTTCGGTGTACTGGTCGTCGGGAAGCGGCCACGGTGTCTCGTTCAGGTCGTGGATGACATCGGCGTCGGTGGCAGGGTTGATGTCGACACCAAGGGCGTCGGCGACCTTGTCCCGGCCGCAGCCGAGGTCGACCGCGTCATATTCCGAGTGTTTCTTTGAGATATTAACCACTTAAACGGAAAGCCTTGTATAGATGTCGCGCCATCGGTTGACAATTGCCTCCTGGTCGAACTCCTTCTCGATAGTTTCCTCTGCACCTTCCCCAAGTTTATTCCGTGTTTTGTCGTCCTGCACCCTTCCGATCGCGTCGACCAGCTCCTCGCGTGTTTCAAAGATGAAGCCGTTCTCTCCATCCTTAACGATTTCGGGGCTTCCACCGGTTGGGGTGGAGATGACCGGGGTGCCGAGCGCCATGGACTCGATGGTGACGCGGGACAGGGGCTCGTGCCACTGCGACGGGT
>JAXINV010000052.1:0-1772 GCA_034190465.1 Asbonarchaeum danakilense (SeqCode)
CCAACGCCAAGTGGGGCGTCCTCCGCAACCACGAGACCATCAACGCCTACGCCCGGGAGGTCCTGCTCACCGCCAAGGAGGTCTTCGAACAACACGGGTGGCGGGTCGTCCACGGCATCGTCGACTCCATCTGGCTCCAACAACACGAGGAGAACCCGACCGACATTCAGGACCTCTGCGACCAAATCACCGAGGCGACCGACATCCGCCTCGACTTCGAAGCCCACTACGACTGGATCGCATTCTGCCCAAAACGCGAGACAGGCGGCGGCGCACTCACCAGGTACTTCGGGAAGAAGAACGACGGCGGGTTCAAGGTCCGGGGCATCGAGCTCCGCCAACACAGCACACCGGCCTTCGTCAAAGACGTCCAGGAAGATCTCCTCGAGACCTTCGACCAGCACCGGAAGCCAGGCCCGGTCTGTGACTGCCTCACCCACCACATCCACCGGCTCGAACAAGGCGATGTTGACCCACAGGACCTCCTGATCGAGCAACGCATCAGCAAGGAACCGGACGAGTACACCCAGTCGATTAAGAGTGCGGCCGCTGTCACACGCGCCCGCCAGCTCCACGACCACCACATCGGCCCAGGCCAATCAGTCGAGTACATCGTCCACAACGACGAAGCACAGGGAATCGAACGCGTCAGGCTCCCGTACGACGACCTGGAAACCTACGACACTGCCTTCTACCGCAGTCATCTCATCCGCGCCGCTGAAAGCATCCTGTCACCGCTCGGCTGGGACCGCGACGACATCGAAACCTACCTTAGCGATACCACAACGCACAACCTTCGCTCCTACTTGGAGGCCACACCATGACCCACGTCAGCATCGTCCCGTACCGCAGCGACATGATCGTCTGTGCCGCACCGGACCAGGAGGAGGCATGCGACCTCGGAGCGGCGGTGGCCGGCCACCTCGGTGCAGGGGACAGCCACGACTTCGCTGTGGACGACCACCGGCTCGGCTCACGGTACGGCCTGGACGACCGGTACCGCAACCAGCTCGCCAATCCAGCGGACTCGATGAACTACCACCTCTGGCAGGGCTGCGCGGACGACGCCGTTATCGACTGGTGGACCCACACAACGGACGAGACTCGCACAACGGTGACCGAGGAACTGTTCTGCCGCCTCCGAGAAGAGGACTGCCTCGACGACATCGGGCAGAAAGATGATATCGAGACCGTCCTGGAGACCCGGTTCCCGACCATCCATCCTCACGGCCTCGATGAGCTCCTGCAGGACACGATCTGGACCTGGATTAAGAATAACCGACAGGACCAGCTGAACGACGCGAGCAAGCGCGCACTCCAGAACGGGAAAAACGGCAAGGCGTTCGAACAGTTCTTCGAACAGGTCTGCGACCAGCTCGGCCTCACCTACTACGACCGACCGCACCGCGCCTTCGCCAGGCACTTACCAAATGTCTGTGAAACCGTGAGGAACGACCAGGACGGACTCAGCGGCCTCCCCGACTACCTCATCGACAAACAGAACCCCACAACCCTGACCGAATTCCTCCCCGGCCTCAACCGACGCTGGGAACCCAACAACCGATACGCCTTCGTCGAAGTCAAATACAACACCAGCAGACTCTCCCAAGAGCAACAAGCTATGGCAAGCGCCCTGAAGAAACATGATGTCACCACATGGATATTCAAAGGAACGAGAAATAACACTTCGTTCCATCAGGTAGAGTAAAGGATTGTAATTCTCAGTTCTCAAGATGTTCTGTTAATTTTTGTTTAAACGTGGTCACTGCGGG
>JAXINV010000055.1:0-1751 GCA_034190465.1 Asbonarchaeum danakilense (SeqCode)
CCCAGCCCTGCACGGGCATCGGACGCCGTCACCGTCAGGATCGAGTCGTTGATGTACGACGTGTTGCTGTCACTGATGGTGTCGAGCGTGGGTGGCGTGCCGTCGATGTAGTACCAGTACCGCCGCACCGTCGGGTTCCCGGCCGAATCGTTCATCCGCAGCGTCAGATTCTTCCAGATCTCCTGGGTCCAGCCGGGCTCGTAGGAGACGCTCGTCGACGTGAACTGCGTCGTCTCCGTGCCGTTGTTCAGCCGCATGAAGCCGAACGACTGGTCGTCCGAGACGTTGATTGAGATGTTCTTCTCCGGGCGGATGTAGGAGGCGTTCGTCGTGATCTGGTCGACGGCAGGCGACCGCACATCCACGAACAGGTCGAACGTGTTCAGCGCGAGGTTGGACGCCCTGTCGTACAGCCAGGACGTCAGCTGCGTCGACCCGGACTCGGCGAACGAATAGTTGTATCCCGGATTGAAGCTGACATTGGCTATGAACGTCCCATTCACCTGGTTCTGGACCGCGATCTCGTCCACGTAGAAGTGGTCGCCGCAGTCGGAACCGTCGAGACGGAACCTGATCTTGTTGTTACCGCCCTGATCGATCCAAGAACTCGGGATGTCCGCAACGTGCTTCCCGAACGGGTCGTTGTGGTGGGTCACCAGCGTATGCCATGAAACACCGTCCCACCACTCCGCGTATCCATTCTCACCGCTGCTATCCATCGAACTGGTGTCACCGTAGTAGGTTACCTTAACATCCTGAAGATCGGAGATATCCAGTGACCGAACGATATAGCTGTTCCCGTCGCCCATCTCGACGCTGTACTGCCCGATAGCATGTTGGGTTTGGACCCCCCAGCCGCAGTCGTACTGGGCCGTCCACTTGTCGTCGTTCCCGTCCTCGAACCCGTCATAGAGCGCGTCCGTGCTGAACGTGTTGTTCGGCGCCTCGAGACCGACCGACAGCGCCCGGTCATCCGTCCCGTTGATCCGGATCAGATCGGTCAGGTTGATGTACCTGTTCTGGGGCTCCAGCGAGGTCGCCGACGGATCGTTCCGGTCCAGCACGATCCAGTCCGTCGCCAGCTGGCTGGCGGTGTTGTTCGCGAAGTCACGGATCTGTGCATGGACGGTCACGTTCCGGTCGGTCGGCTGACAGCCGTTGAGCGGAGACGTCAGGTCAAAGCGGTACGTCTGGGACTCCTGGGTGTAGTTGTAGAACCGCCAGTTCGTCCATGGACCGTCCCGCTGACAGGAGAACCGGACCAAGTCAGGGTTGTACCGGGGCAGGACACCGAACTTGACCGTCAGGTTGTGTTCCGGCGTGTTTGTGTAGTTCTCACCGAACTCGAGGTTGTCACTGGCGAAGTCGAACCCGCTGCCCGTGATCGGGGCCTTCGTGTCGGTCACCAGCCAGTCCTTCTCGAACGGCCCCCAGTAGTTGAACGGCGTGTTGCTGTCCTGGCACTGGACCGCGAACGTGCTGTTGACACCACGGGGATCATTGGTCGACAGGTTGCCGGCCGCATTATAGTCGAAGTACGTCGCGTTCTGCAGCCATGAAAGGCCGTACAGCCTCTCCAGCGTCATGTTGGTGCCGTCACCGGCCGTCGTGGCGCGGTGGTTGGCCGGGATGCCTGTCGTCCCCTCCACAAAGAACTTCGCGTTCCTGATCGCCGTCCGCGGGTTCACCTGGTAGTTGCGGCAGATCGCGTTGACGTTGACGCGATTGTCCGTGTAGGCCGGGTAGCCGCG
>JAXINV010000040.1:0-1720 GCA_034190465.1 Asbonarchaeum danakilense (SeqCode)
TGCTTGAAGAGAAGGCGGAACGGCTGGATGTCAACGCTGAGTTCCTCGGGTTCGTGCCGGAGGATGAGCTACCGGCGTTCTACGCTGCCCTGGATCTGTTCTTGTTCCCGTCGCTGTGGGAGGGATTCGGTGTGCCGATCGTGGAGGCGATGGCGTGCGGCACGCCTGTGGCGGCGATCGACCACAAGGGACCGGCTGAGCTGGTGGAGGACGGGAGGTCAGGGTTCCTTCTCTCCCGTGATCCGGATGACTGGACTGCCGTGCTCAGGGAGTTTATCGGGGACGACCGATCGATGCGCGAGTCGGCACGGCACCGGGCTGAACAGTTCTCCTGGGAGCGGGCGGCACGGCAGTATGAGGAGAAGCTGATGGAGCTGGCGGAGTAAGGTCACACGAGTTCTCTGTACTCGTTTTCGTACCGCTCCGCTATGTTGTCCCAGTCAAAATTGTCTTCTGCGTAGGAGCGGATGGTGTCGGGGTCGAAGTCCTGGCCGACGAGCTCCTGGAGGCCCTCTTCGAGTTCCTGCTGGGTGTAGTCCGCCGGGATACGCACACCGCAGTCGGGCGGTATCTCTGCCCCGATACCGGTGTCGGTGCAGAGGACGGGTTTGCCAGCTGCCAGGGCCTCGATCCAGGCAAGGCCGAAGCCTTCGGTCCGGGAAGGCAGTGCCACATAGGCGGCACGTTCCAGGTACTCCGGTACGCTGCTGTAGGGGACTTCCCCGACGAAGTCAACCGTCGGAAAGGAGTCTTCCAGTTCTGCTCTGAGCGGTCCATCGCCGACGACGGTGAGTTCAAGGTCGAGCGCTGTCGCTGCGTCGCACAGCTCTTTGATACCTTTTGATTCGATCAGGTTGCCGACAAAGACAACGCCGTCTCCCTCGTTGCCGGGTGTGAAGGTCTCGGTGTCGGTGCCGTTGTGGATGACGGCCGCCTCCCGTCCGTAACGCGATTCTACTCGTCCTGCAAGCTCCTGTGTGACGCAGGTTACGGTATCGGCATGCATGATAGACCTGCGCTGCAGTATGCGCTGCGGGAGGCCTTCATTGATGTTGTGGAGCGTGAGAACGCTCTTTGCTGGGCTCCCGGCCACCCGGTAGTTGAGGTAGGGGGACCAGTCGTGGATGTGGAAGACATCGGCATCGCTCTGCTGGATCAGCTTCCGCATGGAGGGGAAGCTTGACAGTGTCCGGAGCCCGCTGAAGTCGACGACTTTTGCTCGTCTGACGGTGTACCCGTTCCGCTGCTCTTCAGCGGGATCGTCAAACTGGTTGCGGCAGATGACCTCGACATCGTGCTCTTCGGCCTGCCTGGTGGCGAGCTCGTCGACGACCCGTTCAACACCGCCGGGATGTTCATCAGGGCTGAACCGTGTCAGGAGGTGCGCCAGTTTCATCTACGCCACTCCGCAACCTGCTTCACGAACAGTTTCGGATGCCTGAGCAGTTCTTTCTTGAACCCGAGGTACCAGCCCCAGCTCTTGACCTGGGTGAGCAGGAGTCCGAGTCCGAGTGCTCGGAGGCCATCCTCCGCGACCGCCTCCCGCAGCGCGTCCAAGTAGTACAGCATCGGCACGGCAAGCCCTCCGAGGAACGCCAGCCCGGCGACCGGGGTCCATGCTGCACCCTGCCACAGGCCGTACAGGGTGGCGAGCAGTGCGAGCAGGGTGAAGTCGCCCTGCAGCTTGAGCCAGACGTTCTTGGAGATCCCGAGCTTCTGG
>JAXINV010000005.1:0-1664 GCA_034190465.1 Asbonarchaeum danakilense (SeqCode)
GAGTTGCTCGTCACGGCTGCCGAGACGTCGGAGTTCGACGGCGAACAGCAGTACGCGACGACCGGTGAGTCGTTCGTCGTGGTGGAGCCGTCGTTCCTGGTGAATGTGACGGCCATCCGGTCGTGGGTGCAGTGTCCGCGGATGGACTACCTGAACACGATCTCGGGGACGCCGCTGAAGTATCCGGTCGTCAGGGGGACGATCGTGCACCAGGTGTTCGGCGATCTGCTTCGCGGCCGTGACCTCGAGGACGCGGTCGCGGACCGGGTTGCTGAGGCCGGGCTCGAACTCGGGCTTCTCGACCGGGAGCCGGCGACTGTCCGCGACGAGGTCCGCCGCCACGGGCAGGCACTCGTCCGGTGGCTGCAGCAAGGGACGTTGACGGAGGAGGATGAGTGGCGGAGCGAGTACACGCTGGTCAGTGAGACGTTCGGGATCAAGGGTCGGTGTGACGCGATCCGTCGGGACATGCCGGTCGAGCTCAAGACGGGCAAGAACACCAAGGACGAGGCCCGGTTCCATGACAAGGTCCAGGCCGCCTGCTACGCCCTGTTGCTCCGGGAACAGGAGGACCGCCGGATCACTACCGGGACGGTGCTGTACACCAAGAACGCGACCCTCGATCGGAGTGACGAATCCGGTGACTTGTCGCCGGCGAAGGAGTTCTCGATCACGGACGGCCTGCTGCAGTTCGTGGTCCGGAAGCGGAACGAGCTAGCCGCGATGGCGTTCGACAAGCAGGTGCCGACCGGCCACGAGGCCGACGCCACGTGTGACTACTGCTTCGAGCAGGATCACTGCATGGTGGTGTCCGGCCGCCTCGACCAAGACGGGAAAGCCGGGAAGGTCGGGACCGCAGTACCGACGGAAGAACAGGACTACTTCGCGAAGCAATACGTATTTATCGAGGACGAACGCCGGGAAATCCACAACGAGTACGCAAAGTTGTGGGAGCAGACTGCGGCGGAACGCGCCGCCGACAACCGGGCGCTCATCGACCTGGAGCCTGTGGATCAACAGCAGCTGCCGGACGGCCGGTGGGAGTTGCGGGCGCAGCGTCGGCGTGACGCGGTGTCGAAGATTCGAGAAGGTGATCTCGTCCTGGCAAGCAGCGGGGATCCGATCCGTGGGGAGGTGGCTCGTGTCGAAGAATTGGGTGACGAGGAGATTGTGGTGACGACGGATGAGCCGGTGGCGCTGACGCGGCTGGACGTGTATCCGTCGGAGATCACGATCGACCGGATGCTGACCGCGGTCTACGACTGCATCCTGACAGGCGACGACCGCCGGAAGGGCATCCTCTTCAACCGGAGCGACCCGGCGTTCGACGATGGTGAGGAGTCGTTCATCGCGAACAACGCGGCGCAGAACCGGGCGGTGAATAAGGCGGTCAACGCCAACGATCTGGCACTGATCCATGGGCCGCCCGGCACCGGGAAGACGTACACGATCGCCCGGCTGATCCGGGCACTTGTCGAGCGTGGTGACCGTGTCCTGCTGTCGGCTTTGACGAACCGGGCAGTGGACAACGCCTTGGAGATGCTGCGGGAGCAGGGATTCGAGGATTTTCTCCGGGTTGGGACGGAGACCGGGATCCGGGAGGATATGCTGGATGTCCGGCTGGAAACCCGGGGTGCGGACGCCGCTCCCGATCTCCGGGAGGC
>JAXINV010000023.1:0-1625 GCA_034190465.1 Asbonarchaeum danakilense (SeqCode)
TTTCTCGGCAAGCCCTCTGGCAACATGGTAGACGTGCTTCTCCGCCCCTCCATGACCGTGAAGAGGGTAGACGGAGCGGGAGACGATGGCGACCCTCATAACGGTGGATGCGGGGTAAAGGATTATTAAAATAGGCAGACAGGCAGGTTCCATGCGGCCGAATATCCTGCTAATCGTCGTCGATTCTGTTCCGTACGACAGTTTTGGCTACGCTGGGGAGCGTGACACGACACCAAATATTGACGAGCTAGCCGGAGAGGGTGCAACGTTCACGAACGCCTTTGCCGCCGGGACATGGACTCCCGCATCTCACGCACCACTTTTCGCAGGGAAACTAGCATCTGAGACAGATAGTCTCTCCCCCAGTCCGGAGCTAAATGCAGGAACGACGCTCGCCGCGGAACTACAGAAGGAAGGATACGAGACGCTCGGGGTCAGCACCGCTACTCACATCACTCGGGACGCCGGATATGCGCAAGGTTTCGATGCCTACATCCAGGTGCATCCTGATTTCTCACGGTACAGTCTCGATCCCACGATGATGCTGGATACCTTGCTGAACCGAATCTGGGGGCGCCGGGACCGGACACTCTACCAGACACATCGTATCAAGAACAAGATTGAGGCCGCCGAACGGCCGTTCTTTCTCTTCGCGAACATTCAGAACGCGCACCGGCCGTATCGGCCACCGTTCTGGCTCCGGCGGCGATTCGAGGAAGGAGGCGGCGACCGGGAAAAGGTGACCCGGTTGATGGACATGAGCGGACAGGAAATCGGGGACGAATACCTTGATGGAGATCTGGAGCTTACCGAGGAGGAGTGGCGGATGATGCGTAGCTGGCACCGTGCCGAACTGTACCGATCGGATTTCTACATCGGTCGAATCATCCAACAATTGAAGCAGATGGGAGAATACGAGAACACAGTCATCATCGTGACAAGTGACCATGGAGACGAGTTCGGCGAACATGGTGGGTTCGCTCACGGATATATGTACGATACGAACATCCACGTACCGCTCGTGATCGCCGGTCCGGGCGTTCCCTCCGCCGAATATGACGGTCTCGTCTCCCATATGGATGTCGCGCCGACGCTCCTGTCGCTGGCGGAAATCGATGTGCCGGAAGTCATGGATGGGACGCCAATACTTCCTCTGAACGAGTTCCGCCGAGATTATATCATTGCTGAGCGCGGCGGCTCGGAACCCATCGGCGATTCACTGATTCGGAGAAAGAAGAGTTGTGCAGCAGTAGCAGTAAGGACCGAGCGGTACAAGCTTATCCGCCGGTACGGGATGGAAAACGAACTATACGATATCGAATCGGATACCGGGGAGACGCAGAACATCATCGATAGCCATCCAGATATCGCCGAGAATCTGGCATCGAAATCATCCGCTCTAACCGTCGATGGCAGGCAGGATGAGGAGGAGTACGCTGATGCGGATGCAGAAACGAAGCAACGGCTGAAGGAACTCGGTTACCTGTGATATAATGGACATCCTGATGGTCACGGAGCTGTGGCCGCCCGGCGACAGCGGCGGCGGCTGGTCCACCTACAACCTCGCGGCGGCGCTGGACGCGACGGACGCGGTCAACGTGACCGTGCTCGCGGTGAACCAGGAA
>JAXINV010000011.1:0-1465 GCA_034190465.1 Asbonarchaeum danakilense (SeqCode)
GGGCCGAGTCCCGTCCCCGGGGCTGTTGACTCAACGCCCCCGCAATCTTCCCCTTGCATATACCCCCGTTGGGGGCAAACAGGGGGTGTGTGCGGGGTATTTCGGCTGTTGAGCGGGGTGTGGCGGTCCCCGATTTTTATCTGTCTTGGGCTGGCCGCTCAACCCCGATTATTATATGTCTTGGGCTGTTGCGGGGATCCCCGACGTTTTTATGTCTTTAGCGATGTGGTGCGGCGATTGTGTGGGGCTGTGCACGGTTCTCTGACGCTGCTTCTGCCTGGCGGAAAGGGTGCTGTGTGGGTTCGTTTGTGAGGGGTGTGCTGCGAGACGGGGGGTTGCAGCTACATTAGTAAGAGGGATAGTCATTGCTCGGTCTCCGCCTGTTCATCGATCTCGTATCCGGGCGGGGTGTTGGGGTACACTGCCTCCGCCTCCAGCTCACCTTCGAACGAAACCTTTCTCTGCTTCTCCAGGAGGAATTCTCCGCCAGGTATCGGCCTTCCATCCGAGATGCGGACCTCCACGTCCAGATATGTCCGGCCCCGTTCCTCGACCCCGTCCTGTTCGATGACAACGGTGGCTGCTTCATCGTCCAGGTAGTGCACATGACCGTCCTGACCCAGGCTGTGATCCGGCTCGAAGCCCTCCTCGCGGAGCAGTTCCTCGTACTCCCCGGCCGCCTCCCGGTCCAGCACGTAGCCGTACTCCTCCCGGGCCTCGTCGTCCCGGAGCCCGGCGACCAGCTCCCGGCCACGGTCGAGCAGCGTCCCGGCCCCGGCCTTCACGACATCGGTTGCCGACGGCCGCTTGACGTCGAAGTCGTCCTCCTCCGGGTCGTACACCACGCTGTGCGGTCTGAACCGGTGGTCGTACTTCCATTCTCCCGTGTTCTCGATGTCCAGCGAGTACAGGGTGTCGTAGAACCTTCCCTCGTGCTCCCGGTCCGGCGTGTACCTGTCGCTGTCCTCGAGCATGTGGATCACGGTGGACGCGTCCTCCTCGTCCTCGATCGCGTCCAGGACATCGGTGGTCAAGGGTGGCATGGTGGTCAGGACAGTCACGTGGAGCTATAAAAAACCGGTGTCGGCTCCAGCAGGTCACTCGATATTGGTGTTCAAGAAATCAGAGGTCGCCGTCTAGCGCCGGCTCGATCCGACTTCCTATTCGATGTTGATGTTGAGGAAGTCAGAGGTCGCCACCTGGCGCCGGCTCGATCCGCCTTCCTATTCGATGTTGATGTTGAGGAAGTCGGAGCCGCTGCTGAGCTGGATGTGGATCACGTATTTCGGCCGGTCCTGGGGCTTGACGAGCAGCGCGGCGTGGGCTTCACCCAGGTTGCGGCCGCTGGTCACTGCCGTCGTCCTGATCTGGCCCCGGCTGTACGCCACGTCGCCGTCGATCTTCGTGACGAGGGACGGGGTGATCGTCCGGTTCGCCTCTTTGTGCTCCATGTAGAGCAGGGCAT
>JAXINV010000063.1:0-1411 GCA_034190465.1 Asbonarchaeum danakilense (SeqCode)
CTATCGTAGATAGCGCTACGGCTGCAGAGAAAATCGGTGAACCCTATGAGAAGGAAGGATATGGTATCGTCACCGTCCACCGGCATGAAAATATCAAATCCCGTAAAAGGATGGAAAAAATCGTCAAAATCATCGAAAAAAGTCCACGAGAACTCATCTTTCCACTTCACGACAACACGCGTGACGCACTTGAAAAATACGGGCTCCTACACCGGATTCAGGAAAGTGACACAGTCACCATTCATGAACTCATCGACTACCCCGACTTCATCAACATGCTAAAGAATGCGGACATCCTCTACACTGATGGCGGCAGTATGCAGGAAGAAAGCCTCATGTATCACGTTCCCTGCGTCATCCTGCGAAACCGCACAGAACGTAAAGAAGGTCTCGCGACAGGAATCAACTATCTCAGCAAATTTGAAGTTGAAGAAACGAGAAAAAAAGCAGAAGAGCTCGTGAAGAAAGAGAAAAAAGACTACAAAAACCCGTACGGCGAGCCAGGCGTTTCGAAGCGAATCGTTGACAGACTCGAGGAGAAACTACCATGAGACAGGCGACCCTCATCACGACCGTCTACAACGAGTCGGACACGATCCGGGAGCTGCTGGACTCGATCGTCGACCAGTCGGAGACGCCGGACGAGGTCGTGATCGTGGACGGCGGGTCGGACGACGGCACGTACGACATCCTGCAGGAGTACGCGGAGGAGTACGACTACATCAGGGCCCTGCAGGAGCCGGGCTGCAACATCGCGGAGGGACGGAACATCGCCGTCGAGGAAGCGAGCAACGACTACATCGTCGGCACCGACGGCGGCTGCGTGCTGGACGAGGACTGGTACAGCGAGATGACGGCAGCGTTCGACGATGCGGAGTACATCATCGGCATGTTCAGGCCGCTGTACGACAACCTGTTCGAGAAGGTGCAGGGCTACATCGTCTGCTCGCCGCACACCGTCGAGGAGCTGGAGAAAGGTAACCGCGGGCCCAGCTCCCGGTCCGTCGGGTTCTCCAGGCAGGCCTGGAAGGACGCCGGCGGCTATCCCGAGGACCTGTACACCGGTGAGGACTCCAAGTTCAACGCCAAGGTCATGGCAGCCGGCTACGAGCCAGCGATCGCCGAGGACGCCGTCGTCTACTGGCGGATGCGGCCGAGCTGGCGCAGCTTCTTCGACCAGTTCTTCACCTACGGCGAAGGCGATGCACGCGGCGGCAACCTGTTCACACACCCATCCCAGAAGCTCGGGATCTCCAAGAACGTCTGGCTCAAGCTGCAGGGCGACTTCACCATCCTTACGATGCTCCTCACGCTCTACGGACTGTGGCAGGGCGCAGCATGGACCCAGGTCGCCGGCCTGGCGTTCCTCGGAGGGCTTGCCGTCCCGACGCTGTACTACCTGGACGCGCTG
>JAXINV010000046.1:0-1404 GCA_034190465.1 Asbonarchaeum danakilense (SeqCode)
CGCAGGTCGTACGAGGTGAACAACGCGGCGTTCAGCAGCCGGCAGCCGATGTCCAGCCGGCCGTTGTTCATGACACCGTTCGTCGAGAACTCGGCATCGGTCCGTGTCTCGTTCTGGATCAGCAGGAACTCGCGGGAGGGCATGGCTCACTTCCGGTACACTACGGTTATTAACTTAATGCTGACTGCACGGGCGCACTCCAAATACGGGGTGAAACGTGAGAACCAATACGATTCCTCAGTTGCATACGGCTGCTTCAGGATGGTCCTGGCAGACGAGTGATTTGAGGTTCTCTATCGTGCGTTGCTGTTTCGCGACCTTCTGTTTGAGCCCCTCTACTGTATCACCGTCGGCGTGGAACCGCGGATTCACGAAGACCATGATCTTCTCGTCGGGACTAGACGCGTTGTACGGTTCGAGCGCGGTGCCGACCACCATACCAGCTGATTCGGCTTCCATGCCAACACCGTCTTCGGGCGACACTGTGATCGGATCACCGATCTCGATGGGTCCGTTCGCCAGGTTGACCTTAACAGGGACGCGGCCGACAAGCGCCACGCCTGGCTGCATCGGGTCGACGGAGTAGTTCGTCCCTGTCCCGATCAGCTGGTGGGACTCCTCGAACAGCATCGCCGGCGCCGTGGTGACAACACCTAGCATGTTATCCCGTCCTGCTCGGGTTGCCTTTTCGACCGTCTCGGACTTTGTGGTGTCAGTCATCACGATGTCGCCTGATTCTACCGGTTCCGACGCGTTGTACACTTCAGCGATGTCAGCACAGGCACCGTTCGTCTCAACACAGTTTCCTGCTACATCTAACTTTGATCCGGGGTTGTACGTTCCTATGCCAACGTTCCCGCCGTTATATGAAAGGTCGCCGTCAAATCCGTAGTTCCAGGGTCCGCTGTTTGGTTTATGGATGAGTTGAACGGCATCAACGTTCATCTGGTCGCCGCATCCGCCGCCACCTTCGCGGAAACGGATGTAGATTGTTGATGCAGGGTTTGTATTCACATATGAGGTGATATCGATGCTGATCCTGCTCCATCGCGCCCATTCGTTGTTGGCGTCGTTGTTGTCGTTGACCTGGAGGACCTGCCAGCTGGAACCGCCGTCCGTTGATATGTCGATGTATGTTTCCTCGTTGTCGTTGTACTGTCGGACCCATGCCTGTAGGTACACCCGGCCGATTTCGACGCTATCCTGCAGCTCATCGTTATTGATGTTTGGTGACCGGTACCAGTGTGAACAGTCAAACCGTAGTCCCTGTGAGCCGATGTAGTTCCCCGAAAGATCGGTTTCCCCTCCATCATTATCATAGCCGTTCACCCATGTCCCCCAGTCGCCTCCGCTCATATCACCGTCACTCTGCTCGGAGGCGCCCTCGAAGTTCTCCATCTTCGC
>JAXINV010000028.1:0-1313 GCA_034190465.1 Asbonarchaeum danakilense (SeqCode)
ACAGCTTGAACCGTCCGTAGCCGCTCTTGTTCAGCACCACGGCCAGGTGTTCGCCGTCGTCAGGGGTCCGTACTCGTCCTATGTCCTCTTCTTCGTCGTCTGCCATCGCTGCATACTACGGCACGAAGAGTTTTAAAAGGTCGCGGCTACCGGTGCAGCTGGTCGCCGACCCGTGCCGAAATCACGGTCCGGTACACTTTCTGGCCTTCCTGCTCGCCGACCAGCTCCTTGGATCGCTCCTGCTCGAGCTCGAACCGCTCGTCGATGAAGTCGAGGATGGCCTCGGCCATCGTGTTGCTGGAGACGTAGACATCGTAGCCGCCGTCCCGCTCCTCGACGTTGGAGACGAAGTCGCTGCGGTCCTCGTTGGTCTTGTCCGCGGCATGGTCCATCACCCGGCCGAACATCGCCTCCGAGACGTTGCCCCGGAGCTGGACGATGGCCTCGAAGTAGCCGCCGTGGAACCGGGAGCATTTCTTGCACTGGGTTTTCTGCGGCTTGAGCACGACCTCCTGGGTCTGCTGGACGATCTCGCCGCTCTCCTGTTTTTCCATCAGGACGTTGACCACGTACTTCTCGCCCTGCTTCCGGAACGACGCCGACATCTCGATCGATTCCTTTTCGTGCTTCCGGAGGAGGTCGTAGATCAGCTTTTCGTCGCTCTCGAACTCCTTCCAGACGTTCTCGACCTTGTAGTTGCCGCAGACCGAGCACTGGTCGAACCTGATCTCGTCCGGCAGGTCGACGAATGTGGCGTGCTCGCTGTAACAGTCCCTGCAGAGACCCTTGCTGCCGAACAGCTGGTCAGTCTCCTTGCCGCACTGCGGGCAGAACTTCTGCATACGGTGTTGTTCGTCGCCAATTCTTTTTAAAGGGTTCAGGACTGGACCGCCGGGTTGGGCCTGGTGACCTCCTCGTTGCCCTCGAACCACGGCGGCTGCATGATGAGGAGCAGCTCCATGCTGCCGCTGTACGTGTACTCCACGCCGGGCGGGACTTCTACCGTGTCGCCGGCCTCGACGCGCTGGTCATCGCCGTCGATCGTGAACACGCCGCGGCCGTCCAGGACGCGGTAGATGTGGGTGATCTCCCTGCTGACGATGTAGGTGTCGTGGCCGCGTGTGACGTCCACGCGGTAGAGCTCCAGCTCGTCGTTGTCCAGCGGGTACCTGTAGCCGGTCAGCCCCTCCTGGTCGAACGCGGGGTCGTCCTCCGGTGTGAGAAGGTGGTCGGTCATGCCTCGCTGTGCGGGACGCGAGGCAAAAAAGCTGTCGTTCAGATGAAGTAGAGCTGGCTGTGGGCCATGCCGTCGA
>JAXINV010000066.1:0-1226 GCA_034190465.1 Asbonarchaeum danakilense (SeqCode)
TCCTCGAAACTGTCGTCATCCTCGATCGCCGTCGCCAGTTCCTGTATTTTCTCCCCGTCGAAGAAGAACAGCTGTGACAGGCCGGGCGGGATAAGCTCTTTGAGGAAGTCTTCCCACTGATCCTCATCGAGCCCGGTCGGCAATTCGCCGTCCCGCCGCACTTCCAGATTCTCGACGATGCTCTTCCCCCGATCACGCCACGACCGGATCACCGTATACCGGTTCACCTCGCCCATGTGCGCATACTCGAACTCCAGCCGGATGGACGCGGACTCCGCCGTCTTCTCCGGATAGTCGTGGAGCTTGCTGCCGATGAAGTCCTTGTACTCGTCCTCACTGGTCCGCCGGCCTAACGCACTGCGGCCGTGAAGACACACCTGCACGCCTTTGAACAACGTCGTCTTCCCAGCGCCGTTCCGTCCACCGAACAGGACAACCGGGTTTTCCGACGTAGTCGTCAGATCAATCTCGTTCCGTCCACGGTATGGACCGAAATCCTCGATAACGATTTTATGGAGTTTCATGCTGATAGGGTAGACTGGCTATAGATCCGGCGTGTACTGCCATTTTTCCACGTTCTCCTCACCTTCAATCTCGGCGACAATCTCCTCTCGCGTACGCCAATCCTCTTTCAGCACCTTGTCGATCTCGTTGTAGATTGACGCCCGCCGCTTCATTCCGTGGTGCTGCAATTCCGTATCCATCAACCGTTGGATGAGTTCCGGCTGCATATCGTGCTCCTCACACACCTCCTTCAGTACCTGTTCCTCGGTCTCGCCGAACGAGCCGAAGTCGTCATCCACCCAGTCCAGATCTTCGCCCATGACCCGACGGTAGATTTTCGGCACCGAATCCTGCCAGTCAGCGCGTTCTTTCCGCCACAACCGCCGAATCTCCTGCAATTCCTCGTCCCGGATCAACGTCATCTCCTCCTCGTCGTCCGGGATGCGCTCGTTCACTTCGCGCTGGGTTTCAAGCAGTTTCTCGAGCAGGTCTTTCAGGAACTCGGTCTTGTAGGCGCGGGGGATGATACCGCTGTCACCGTTGTCCTTCTTCCGGACGTTCCCGTGCTGCCGGCCCTTCACCTGCCGGTAGTTCGGTTTCTTCTCCGGGTCCTGCGTCTCTTTCAGGAAGTCCCGGAACTCCAGCAAGGGCTCCATCCATTCCTCGCCCTCGTCGATCATGTTCTGCATCGCCTTGTCCTCGCTGACGACGGTACACGTCCA
>JAXINV010000080.1:0-1026 GCA_034190465.1 Asbonarchaeum danakilense (SeqCode)
TCGAGCTTCTCGGTGATGTCTTTCTGTTCGATGTCGAGGAAGTCCTCCTCTTCCTCCCGGCGCTGTGTCCGCCGTTCCTTGCGGCGTTCCTGGATGTTGACGGCCTTGCTCAGTGCGTCCTTCAGCTCGTCCAGTCCGACACGCCGCTTCGGCCTGTTCTTGACAGGTGGCTCGATGGTCTGTTCAGGGATCTCGATTTCGTCCATCCATTCGTCGTGCCCGTCGTCGAACTCCTCGTCCATCGGCTCCTCGATGAATTCTTCCTCGCGTTCGGGTGGCTCGCCCATGAGCTCGGTCTTCATGCGGAGCAGTGTGGCGCAGACGACGGCCATGCGGACGGGGACCTCGAGGTCGAGGCGGTCCATGCGTTCGATGTAGCTCTTGTACCGGTCGGCGAGTTCGACGATGTCGATGGCCCAGGGATCCATGTCCTCGGTGAACCTGTCGATGACACGCTCCCAGTTGCGGCCCTGCAGCTCGTCGAACGAGAATTCGTCTGGTGTGGTGGTCTCTGCGTCCATCGCTCTTGTGACTGCCGTTTCCCCGAAACCCCGGTACAGTATTGTCACTCCGCCGTATAAAAGCCCTGCGCCCGTGCCTCAGGGACGACCTGGCTTGACTCTGCTTATTCATCGGCGTTTCCTGTTTCGTCCAGCTCGATGCTCCGCACCTTGGAGACGCCGTCGGTCATCGAGACGCCGTACGCCCGGTCGGCGTGGCGGACGGTCTCGTTGTTGTGCGAGATGAAGATGAGCTGTGACTCCTGTGCGTAGTCCTTCAGCAGCTCTGACAGGGTCTTGGAGTTTTTCTCGTCCAGCGCTGCGTCGATCTCGTCCATGATGTAGAACGGCGACGGCCTGTACTCCTGAATCGCGAAGACGAACGAGATGGCGGTCAGGGTCTTCTCACCGCCTGACAGGGAGTCGATGACGGCAGGGTCTTTGCCGGGCGGCTGGGCGGAGATGATAAGACCGGAGTCGATGTTGCCTTCTTCCTCCAGCTCCAGATCGGCTTCACCGCCCTTGA